>JAIUMA010000005.1 GCA_022565795.1 Balneolia bacterium | reverse complement strand
GCTCATTTTAAAATATCTGTTTAACCCTTTCAGGGTTTGACATTTTAACGTCATTTCAGCCCGAATGCCAGAAAACAGGGACCCCGGACGGGGTCCACCAACAATAACCCCGGGCACCCCTGCCCGGGGTTATTGAAACGAACATATTCCGGACCCTGAAGGGGTCCAACAAATGGTGACATCATCTAATAATATCACTACCCAATCTGCATCACGAATACCCAAACCATACCGCCAGCACAATTACTACGGCTCCGGCTGCCAGCAGCTTCATAAGGAGCGGGAAACAGAAGCGGAACCAGCGGTCATACGGCACGCCGGCCATGCCAAGAATTCCCATAAGTACGGCATTGGTGGGGACCAGCATATTGGCAAACCCATCACCAAAAAGGAAGGCCAGAACCGCAATCTGACGCGAAACGCCAAGCAAATCACTGAGCGGCGCCATCAGCGGCATCGTCACAAAAGCCTGACCACTTCCTGACGGGACAAACAAATTGAGAACAGTTTGCATCATCATCATACCAACGCCCGCAATTTCCGGTCCGACCGTGGAAAGCGGGATAGATAAGTAGTGTACGATAGTATGAAGAATCTGCCCGTCTTCCATCATCAGGGCGATACCGCGGGCAACGCCTACAAGCAGAGCTGTCTCGGTGAGATCCATCGCTCCGGAAACGAACTCTTTGGCCGTTGCGCTCGGGCCAACTTTACCAATAATTGCCGTAACAATTCCCAGAATCACAAAGGCTGCGCCGAGCTCGATAAGATACCAGCCCTGGGTTGCAATTCCCCAAACGGCCGTACCCAATGCGGTGAAAAAGGCAATCAGGATAAGAATATGCTTAACGGTGAGCTCGGGGTAGGACTTGGGCGGCGCCCCGGCATCCGGCGGCTTAATGCCCTGCATCAGGCTTGCGGCCGGGTTGTGCAGTACTTTTCTTGAATAGCTCCACACATGATGAGCCCCGATCATCACAAACGGAAGCAAAATACCTGCCCGCAGCTGCCAACCGGAATAGGTTGGCAAATCGGCCACGCCCTGAGCCACAACTACGGTATACTGATTAAAAGCAGCCGTTCCGTAACCAACGCCATAGCCAGTAATCACGATGGCGACGGCGGTCATGGCATCGAGATTCATGGCCCGGCAGAGGGCAACGAGTATGAGCACAAACGGAATGTATTCTCCCGACGCCCCCATCGCGCTTGAAGCTACTGCAAAAACAAAAATAACCGTAAAAATAAGCACCTGTGGCCTGCTCCCAAGATTCTCCAATAATCGCCCGAGAAGGGCATCAACGGTTCCGGTGCGTCGAATAATGGCCAGCACGCCGCCGATTATGAATAGAAAAAATATGATGTCCTGCGCAGCTGCAAATGCTCTTGGGATACCAGTAAACAGATTCATCGGGCTGAGATAAAACGCCTCGGTCGTCTGGTAGGATCCGGGAACAACCATTTCGCGTCCGGCTTCGTTAAGCTCGGTATCGAATGAACCCTGAGGGATAATCCAGGTAGCGACCAATGCGGCGACCATCAGGAAAAAGAGCAGCGTGAGCGTATGCGGCATCTTGAAATTCATAGGCAGGACAAAAAGCAGATTCGTGAGTTAGTTTGGCTGACTGCTGAAAATAGCTATGCGGAAGCTCATCACCAAACGCCACTCATGAATGGTAAATTTTGATGGTGAATTGCTTTATCCCAAATTCAATTAACATTCCCGACCCCGGTAGCTGAGCGGAGCCAAAGCAAGCAACTTCCCGAGCCCATCTTCATTTTTACGCAAAGAATCCAAAGGTTTCGCAAAGGGCGCAGAAGCTAAAGTTCTGAATACTTAAACCTTTGTGCCTTCCGTACTTTGTGGTTCAACCCAAAAAAAATCCCGCTGCCGGATTAGACAGACGAGATTTAAGTTTAAAGCAGATAAAGATTCTATCAGAAACGGAGCTGAACGCCGAACGCCCATGTTCCGTATTCGCTGGGCATAAAGTCGGTTGAAGTTACGCCTCTGTAGCGGTATTCCACAAACGGACGAAGAATCGGAATCGCGCTTACGCCCACGCCAACCGCGCCGTAGTAGTAGAGACCGTTATCGGAGCTGCTCTCGGTTACGATAGCGCTGCCGCCGTTTGCGTTGAAGCTGGTGTCGCGGTTGAACACCTCATAGCCAATTCCCAAACCAACATACGGAGCTACAAAGCCCGCGCTTGCGGTCGCAATAACGCCAAGGCCGAAGTCGTAGGCGGTATCATCCTGGCGAACATTTTGAAGATCGTCGGATCCTAAATCACGTAATGTGTTGTACTTCTCGTTGTAGAAGCTTGTTTGGAAACGGAAACCAACATCAAGCAGCATGGGAACTACGGTAAAATCGTTCTGGAAATGAAGACCGAAACCGTTTGTTGGTTCATCGGAGCGTACTTCGTAGGAGGCTCCGAAAATATACTGGGCATTAGCCTGTGTGTAGCCAATAGCCATGAATAAGACTAAAAACGTAGCAATTTTTTTCATCATGGTAGTCGATTGGTTAATGTAGCGTTAACGTTTTAAGCAACTTCGTTACAATTAACACGGAAAGTAAGCAAACTCCCGCAGAATCCCCGCGTTTAGTGTCGGCGGATAACCTTATAACTCTCTGTGCATCAAATTTGTTGTTGACGACCCGGAACCCCGTCCGCGATCTGGTGGCTTTTCAGAAACGCCTCCAGCATCTCCCGTCCCGGCCTGATATCCACCACTGCCCTGAGTTTCATTAGCATTTGGTACATGCCAAGATGTGCGCGTGCCACAAAAATAAAGTGACGACTGCCCCGTGGTTCGCGAAATGCGGTGGCCTCTTTAGCCAGATTGTTAAAGGCATCAAAAAATTCAGGTTCTCCAAAATCGAAGGTGTCATGATCGTAAGGAGATACAAACCGGCGCCCCAGACGAAGCGAATAGTCATAGAACTGCTGATCGTCTTTGCTGTAGTTTTCCGGATCTTCAATAATTTCCAGTCGCGAATAAAGCTGCTTCATCTTCTGCTCATTTCCTTCGCGGTGCGCAACGAAAAGCCTCATATAGTCCAGAAAGAAATCTTTCGGGCAAACTTTAACACAGCCGAAATCGATTACGCCCAGGCGTCCATCATCCAGAAACAGGTAGTTTCCGGGATGCGCATCGGCATGCACGGTATAGCTGTCATTTATCTGGCGGTGGAAGAAGTCCCACAGCAGCTGACCAAAATGATTCCGCTCTTCCTGCGTCGGATTTTCCTTCAGAAACTCATTCAGGTGGCGACCTTCCAGCCAGGTCATTGTAAGCACGTTGCCGGTTGATAGCTCTTCAATCCATTCCGGCGTTGCGGTGGTTTCATCGGCGTAGCGTTTGCGGAAAGCCTCAATCTGTGCACCCTCAAGCCGGTAATCGGTCTCTTCCATCAGCTTGTTGCCAACCTCACTGAAATACTCATCGGCTTTATCTCCGCTCACAATGCGTTTAAAAATCACTTTGGCCATACCAAGATCGCTTTCAATAGTGTCGCGCACGTTCGGATACTGCACCTTAACGGCAAGCTTGCGTCCGTCCTTTGCGACAGCTTTGTGCACCTGACCAAGCGAAGCAGCGGCCGTAGCTTCAGGCTCAAACGACTCAAAGATTTCCTCGGGATAACCGCCAAGCTGCTTCTTGATGATGTTTCTCACCAATACCCGGTTGATAGGCGGCACGCCGTATTGCGCCTGTGTGAGCACATCAGCAAACTCCTCGGGCAGGATAGCTGTATCCAGACTCATGCCCTGTGCCAGCTTCAGCGCCGTGCCTCTAAGCTTGCTGAACTCCTTAAAAAGCTCACCGGCGTTGGTTCGGTTTAGCTCACTGCGCTCCTCACGCGTGCTTTTTTTGCCTAAAGCCTCTTTCAGCCGGAACTTGGCATAATTGGTCCCCATTTTGAGGCCCGTCTTGGCGATGGCGCGTCCGCGTTCGAACTTGCCGGATGGAAAATCGTTACTCAATGCGTTCTCTTATGTTTTAAAAAGTTGGGTTGTCTGCAGGGTGATGGCATCTTTTCTTCATCGCCATCACGGCTTTAAGAACGGAATTTTGATGAGGCCTTCATTCCAGAAAAAGCGGGCCAAATCCGTACCCCGGTCGATGATTCGGTTCGTTATAATTTCAGCTACCAAACCGTTGAAGTTATCCATGAGGGCCATCGTCTTTTCGCGCCCTTCGGAAGTGTCCCTCATCCAGAATTTGATAACGTGTAGAAACTCGCGGCTCAGAAAAGCATACACATCATCCCATAAAACAATCTGTGCGGTTCGGCTGATGCCGTCATGTTCCGAAATCATCTCCTTAATGAGGACCTCGTTCGCCTTCACAAAGGGATGCCAGCTCTGGTTTTTGAAAACCATAGTATTGAAAGTCGCCTTCACAAAAACCATGTGCTCCTCCATCATATCGGTAATGGTGAGCATCATATTGGTCAGCTTTTCTGAAAGAATCAGCTCTTCGTAGCCATCAAGCTCTGCAACCATGGCTGCATAGCGCTGTGGAAGGCTTTCGTACCAGAAATGGAAAATGGCGGGCACGTTCGGAAAATGGGCGTAAATTTGTGATGCAGGCACGCCCGCAGCTTTGGAAACCTCGAACAAACCGGGCATGGAACCTTTGGTTTCATAGGCCATCACGGCAGCCTCGGCCAGCTGAAGCTTATTTTCAAAAGCGGATACAGATTCGGAATCGGTAGACATGGATTGGATTTTACTCCGGATTTTTGATCCGAAATTTAGATATTATAGTCGCTAAACTGAACCATTCGAGCGGGGCTAACGTTCGGGAAACCACTTTATGCACCTGAACGCAATCACCCATAAAAACCAGCCATAACTCAATTTTCTGATGTCGAATACGCCTGCTCCTGATAAGGAGATGCAATTCCGCCGGGATATGATTTTTCTTCTGCTGTGCGCCGTTTTTCTCACGGCTCTGGTCATGGGAAATATCATCGGGACGACCAAGTTCGCGACCCTGTTCGAGTGGAATATGCCCGACTGGATGATTCCGCTGGTGCCTTCTCTGGTGCGTGACGACTCCCTGTATGTGATGAGCATCCCAGTTGGACTGGTGGCTTTCCCGTTTACTTTCTTCGTGACGGATCTGGTTTCCGAGCTTTTTGGCCGCAGAAGGGCGCAGCTATTGGTGTGGGTCGGCTTCTTTATGAATGTGTTCATGCTGTTCATCATGACGGTTAATTATTATCTGCCTAATACTGGCGGCGTTAGTGCGGGTGAGAGTCTGTTCGACGGGGTCTACGGCTTCATGGTCGGGAACACAATCGGAAGTATGATTGCCTACTTAACGGCCCAAACGATTGATGTGCGCCTCTATCATTTTTGGAAACGGTTTACCAGCGGGAAGCATCTGTGGCTCAGAAACAATGCCTCTACAATGGTTAGTCAGCTTGTCGACTCGACCGCAATTCTCTCGATCTTGTACTTTAGCGGAAACCTGGGCGACAACGTTACTACGTTGGGGGCGTTGGTGATACTCATATTTAACTCCTATATATTTAAATTTTTTGCCGCTCTTTTCGATACGCCCCTCATATATCTGGGCGTACGTTTTCTGAATAAATATGAGGAAGATCCGGACGGGAACAGTCTGTATAACCGAAATATCGCTGAGGGAATGACGAAATAGCATTGCCCCTAAGTGATGTCAGTGCTATATTCTGCAACTACTCAACAGCCGGCGCAATGTCAGTCGGTGTTTCGATACAGATCAGATCATTCTCACAACTCACATGACCCATCAGGACAAAATTAACGCCAACAGTTTATTCTGGCGTGAACTGCTTGATAAGCTGCCGGCCACGGTACTTATTTTCAGAATTGACGCCAGCGAACAGGCCAGGCTCTTTTTTAGCAATGCTCACTTAAAGAAAGACCTCGGCTTCAGCACGGAAGAGTATGTGCTGGCATCGGAAACTGAAAACAGCGCTGTTGCCAAAGAGCTCGAAATCCTGGTGGACGAAATCGCCCGCCTCAGCCATACTAACAAGCGACAGACCGCGCTTCCAGTGGTACACTTGAGCAACAGGCAGGGCAAAGTTTTTATTTTCAACTTTAGCTTCAATGTATTTCAGTCAAAAGCCAACCGGAACAACCTTATTTCGGTAATCCTCACCCCGTCTGTAAAGGGTGATGCGGATCAGGGTGATATCCAGCAGCAGGTGTTAGAAGCGCTGAATGTTACCGAAAGCATGCTTTCGAATGCACCGGATGAGCTTCCGTTTATAGCCGAATCAAAGGTGATGCAGGGCGTGGTCGACAAAGTTGATATGGCCGCTTCTCAATCGGGACACATCGTGCTGCACGGCGAGCCATCAACAGGAAAACGCACACTCGCCAGGAGAATTCTGGATACCATGGAGTTTGCGGGCAACGAATTTGAAGTTCGCCTGGCCGACATGTCGGCCGATAATGGCACCGAGCAGTTTAAAGCGCTGCTCGAAAAGCGGCCGGATACAGGCTCGTTTCTGCTTACGGATATCAAAATAGAGCTGATTATACAGATTGATGAGTTTCAAAAACTAAGTGAGCTGCAGCTGGAAAACCTCACACGTCTGCTGGATGAGCGCAGCCGGATTGAGCTGAGCACAAGGCTTCTCGTAACATCCCGCTTTTCGCCCGATCAGCTTGCGGAACAAGGTAAGATTCCGGCCGACCTGCTGTACCGCTATACCTTTTTTCCAATTCCGGTGCCGCCGCTCAGACACAGGAAAGACGATATTCCGGATATCATCGAACGCTGGACTTCCCGACTGGTGAAGGCACTTGACATGCGCCCTGAGCCCCAATTCACCAATGTGCAAATCAACAAGCTGGTTAATCACGACTGGCCGGAAAACTTCTCCACTCTCAAAGACGTGATTCGCACCGCGGTACTTGAAAGTACGGACGGGAAATTCAAGCTCAAGCTGAGCGAGCCTGCTCCCGGAAAGCAGACAGGTCTGTTTTCAGAAAACCTGAGCCCGGAACTGAAAAACGTGCTTACGTTCGACGAAATGAGCCGAAACTACATGAGTCAGGTTCTGGAACTCACGGGCGGCAAAATCTACGGTGACGACGGCGCCGCAGCCCTTCTCGGAATGCCCCCGACCACGCTCCAAAGCAAGCTCAAAAAGCTAAAGGTAAAATAGGGTAGCGCAGTGACAGTTTAAGACTGTTTGGGCTTGGGGTTTAGAGTTGGTCGATTCCTGAATTAGGTCGAAATCCATCATTGGTAATTGGTTATTGCACGTTCATAACCGATTTGCCACCCGAATAATGCCACCTGCAATTCCCTCCCACGCTTCCCATAATTAATTGCGCGTTGTAAATTTGGGGTTAATTTCTCACTTTGGAGTTCTTCAGCATCATAAACATAACTGCCGGGCAAACCGGAATTAATCAAACTGAATTATGACGTACCAGATTACAACTATTTTACTGCTGGCTTTTTCTGTATTTATGCTTACCACAGCCTGCGAGGAATCATCATCCATGGATAACAATGAGGCTTCGGAACGTCCCGAATATGCGATTGCGCTTCACGGCGGTGCGGGCGTGATCTCGCGCGATATTGATGATGAAATTCGTCAAGAGTACGTGGATGCCCTGCATGAGGCCATAAGGCTCGGCCGTGATATGCTCGAGGAAGGCGCCGAGGCGCTGGACGTTGTTGAGCAGGTGGTTCGCCTGATGGAGGACAACCCGCTGTTTAACGCAGGTCGGGGCGCAGTGATGACCAATGAAGAGACCTTCGAGCTGGATGCATCCATCATGGACGGGCGCGACCTTTCGGCGGGCGCTGTGGCCGGCGTAACAACCGTAAGGCATCCCATCACCCTTTCCAGACTGGTGATGGAAAATTCCCGTCATGTGCTTTTTGCCCGCGACGGAGCAGAGCGCTATGCAGACATGATGGAAGTAGAGCGCGTTGATCCCTCCTTCTTCCACACGGAGCGGCGATATGAGCAGCTTCGCCGTGCACAGGAACGGGACGAGGTGCGCCTGGATCACTCAGGAGAACAAAGCATGAACCCCGGCGGACATGCCGAAATCGACGATGCCAAGTTTGGCACCGTTGGCGTGGCAGTGCTGGACCGTAACGGAAACCTGGCAGCAGGAACTTCCACCGGCGGCATGACAAACAAACGCTTTGGCCGCGTGGGAGATTCACCGATTCACGGAGCAGGAACCTATGCGAATAACGAAACCTGCGCTATTTCATCAACCGGTACGGGTGAGGAGTTTATTCGTCATGCGGTGGCCTTTCAAATTTCAGCCATCATGGAATACACCGGCGCCTCTTTGAATGATGCAGCCAATCAGGTCATCAACGGCAAGCTGCAGCCCGGCGACGGCGGCATCATTGGCGTGAGTCATACCGGCGAAATTGCGATGGTATTCAACAGCCCCGGCATGTTCCGCGCTGCGGCTGATTCCCGCGGTCGTTTCGAAGTAGCCATCTGGGATGAAGAAGAGAATCTCGACTAGAATCAAATAAAAAGAAATAAAAATGAGAACGAAGACGCATTAATTCTAACATATTTAATGCGTCTTCGTTTTTTTAACCAGTTTATCAGATAAAAAAATGATACGATCCGTCATCTATAGTTTCTCCCTTTTTGTATTAGCTGCACTTTCGGCTTGTTCTCCGAATATTCCCGCTGCGTTTGACGATCTCCCTGATCAGCTACGCTTTCAGCATGATTTCACCATTGTACCAAGTGATTACACGGGCGCAATTGTAATCAATCAGCAGCGAACCAGGATTAACCTCAGCGATGAAGAGCTTGAAGCATTTCAGCAGGTGATGGATGAAAGCGAGTTTTTCCGTCATACAGACGTATATGATAAACAGTTCTCAGGGGTTTTGAATAGTGGTGGTTTCTACTATCCGGAGGGCGATTTTTGGGTTGAACGGGTCGGATTCTCTATGTCCGGCGAGTCATTCACTACAACCGTTACACCTGTTGTATTTAACCGGCAGGCTGATGCGCTGTTTACCAATCCTGCAGAAATAACGTTCTATGAAAACTATGTAACCGAAGATCAGTTTGAAACTCATGTGGCAGTCATTGACCATATGAAGTACTCATCAATCACGAGGCAGACAAGAAGGGAACTCGCCACTGCGTATAGCAGAGGCGAACACAGGCAGAATAAGCCATACCGTATTGGTTTTTTCCAAAATGAGGTAAATGAACTCCTCCGGGAACAGGTTCAGCTGGAGTACCGCATGCTATCAGACCTCTTTAAGGACGTCTGGAAGCATGAGTTTGTTTTTGCAGTAACGGATGAAGGCTCCGGTTCCCCAATTCCAAACGCAGAGCTGGTTATCCACCAGTTTACCCATGAAGGGACATCCTATGGCCGGTTTGCCTTTTTCAGAGAAATTACGGGCGAGTCACCTTTTCAGGCTAGATACCTCAGGATGTTTAACCAAAACGACGAGACCGGTCTGGTAATCCATAATCTGGAAAGCGATGAAAATGGAATAGTAAGGCTAATCGTGCCGCTGCATCCCGAGTGGCCCTCACCGCTGCTAAGCTACAGCATCAAGGCAGAAGGGTACAGCACACTTTCTGAAGACACCCAACTCGACCAGCAGCAATTTTCTATACAGCTGATTGCTGAGTAACGTGCACAAAAGGCAAAATCCCCGAAGGGTTTACACGCCTTCGCTTTCAAATAAGCAGATCCATACGAAACCCTCCAGGGGTTCGTATGGTGATTACCCTTCGTTTGTAAACAGCTCCCTGAGATCCTGTATATAGATGCCGAGGTCGTTACGAATGGCGGTAAGGTCGGCGTGGAGCTGGCGGTATTCTACTTCACCGAATTCGACGCTGTTCTTTTTAAGCAGCTGCAGCGTATACAGGGCGCGGTTAGCAGCCTGAAGCCCGCGTTTGCAGTAGGCAATGTTTCCGCCCAGCATATCCGTTTCGAAGCCCAGAGAGTAACCGGCCGTGATTTTAGCGCTGATTTGCAGCACGTCTGAGACAAACAGGTTGAACAACTCCCGGTTTTCAGCATCATCGAGTATTACGCCTGCAGAGCGCATTAGAATGTGAGCGCCAAAGTCATGAGCCTGATTGTAGACGGCAAGATTGTCGATGGAACCGTAATCGCTGAGGGTGTAGTCGTCGCTCAGAAGCTTCCACTCTTCGCCTTCATCCATGTCCAGATCGGCATCGTCGAAGTCGTCGAGCTCGTCATCAAAATCGTCGAAACCGAGGCTTCCGGGTATGCTGTCGTCTTCGTCGTCCTCATCACTGCCATCATCCAGCATATTGCTTCTGTCGGCAAGCAGGTCGTCGGTGGTATACAGACTCGTGTCATCATCAGAGGGCCCGTGCTCGCCGAAGAAAAAGTCGTCGTCATCGTCGAGATCATCGGCATCCCAGTCGTCGTCATCGTCGGGAAGATAGGCTTCATCGAACATCAGTTCTTCCTCGATAAAGGCGTCAAGAGCGTCGTGTTCGGATTCAGACTCTTTGAGAATCTTCACCCATCGCGGACCCTCATCACCGAAGGTTTTATCCAGAAAGTGGCGAATCTCTTCGCTTTTCTGCTCTGCCTGATGAATGTGGGTTTCCCACTGATGCTCGTCCCAGATTTCGTTAGATGAGTTTGATTTCATATGCGGGATTGGTTATCTGAATAGCTCGAAGCGTGAGTAGTAGTAGTACGGTTCATGCCCTTACTGCGTAAAACAAAAGAAGGCATTGCCCCCGGCCGGTTGACCGGAAGTAATGCCTGAAGTTGGTACGTGTGTTTCAAATTTTTCAGAAAAACGCTGATTTACAGTATGTTGATATGTTACAAACGTTCAAGAACGCCGGAGATTACCTGTGTTAATTTTGGTTCGGCAATGCTGGCTGCCTCAACAATTTCAGCCATGTTTACCGGCTGAAGAGAATCGGGGAAGCACTCGTCGGTGATAGCGGAAACGCCAAGCACTTTCATGCCCATGTGTGTGGCCGCAATTACTTCAGGAATGGTACTCATACCCACCACATCGGCTCCGATATAGCGCAGAAAGCGATATTCGGCGCGGGTTTCGAGATTCGGTCCGGTAACGGCCACATAAACCCCCTGATGCATTTTAATGCCTTTGTCGAGGGCTACCTGCTCGGCCAGCTTAACAAGATCGCTGCTGTACGGCTCGCTCATATCCGGGAAGCGAACACCGAGCTCTTCGTCGTTTGGCCCTATGAGAGGATTGTCGCCCAGCATGTTAATATGATCGGTAATAAGCATGATATCACCGCGGCGGTAGAGTGGGTTCATTCCGCCTGCCGCGTTGGAAACGAGCAGGGTGTGGGCACCAAGCGCCTGCGCAACCCGAACGGGAAAGGCAATCTGCTGCATGCTGTAATTTTCGTAGTAGTGGAAACGGCCCTGCATCAGAACGGCATTTTTGCCTCCAAGTTTGCCAAAAAGAAGGCGTCCCGAGTGGGTCTCTACCGTAGAAACGGGAAAGTGAGGAATGTCTTCATATGGAATCTCCGTCTCGGTTTCCATCTGGCTGGCAAGATTGCCTAAACCTGTACCGAGGATAACAAGTACTTCCGGCTTAACACTGGTTTTGGACTGAATAAATGAAACGGCTTCAGCTCTTTTTTCTCTGAATACTTCTACAGAATCTATGCTCATGTCAATAATTATGGTGGATGTCAGTCGATTTCGTCGAGCAGCTCATCGATATCTTCGGAACCGGGAGCGCTAAGGCCTTCCGGCGTAACGGCTGCTTTTTTTGATTGTGATTTACGGGTTGTTCCAAGAGCTCCTGAGGTGTCTTCCTCACCCTTAGGAAGCGAATAGATGTTTTCGTTGTCCTTTTCGAAGCCTTCGATCGACTTGCGGGCAAAATCGAGATACGAGCTTATTCCGCGGATAATTTCTTCCCTGCGCTCAAGCAGTTTCAAAATACTCTGGCGGATGTGCTGCCGCTGCTGCCTGGCTTCGGCGAGTACGTTTTCAGCCTCAAGCTCAGCCTTCTGAATTTTGTTTTTAGAGTCGCGACGGGCATTTTCAAGACGCTGCTCGGCATTTTCACGGGCCGTTTGCAGGGTCTCGTGCAATGTGGCTTCGATGCGCTGGTAGTGGCCCAGCTTGTCGTTTATCTCTTTTAAATCGCGCTCCAGATCCTTCATTTTCACAACCTGATGCTCCCATTCGCTTGCAAGCATGCTCAGGAAGGCATTTACCTCGGCCACATCATAGCCACGAAGCGATTTGGTGAACGTGCGCTGCTTAATCTCAAGTGCCGTAATGCCCATAGTCTCTGGTATGAAAAAGTGAAAAATGAGGAAATTCTGCTGCTAACAATCTCATGAAAAACGGGATATATATCAACCGGGCCTCACCATAAAATAAGCATGCGGCAAAACCGGAATCATCACCCGAAAAAGAGATGACCTAAGTTAATGAATACAGCTGATTTTATCACGACTTTAACTGATTCTTTAATTTGCTTTTCGGGCCTTCCCAAAGATCGGGATTTTCGTCGTCTTCGGGGGCGATATCTACCTGCCCTGAATCAGTTTTCTTATGTGGTTCTTTTAGGGTGATGTCGTCTGCCTCGCTGGCTATTTCCTCAAGAGCCCTGAGGCGATGATCGGTGCGCTCCATAAACTCCTTCATCTCCAGAATTACTTCCGAATGCACGGAATTGTACTTTTTATCAATCCGGTATCTGATAAGCTTTCCGGTGAGGTAAATCACGTAAAAAACCGGCCCGAACACTGCCAGAATGGCAACTATGGGAACAATAGAGTCGGGTGAAATCATGGTCATAGTGGCTGGTTTTAGGATTCCCGGTTTTTGTTTCGGGCAAGCTCGTTCACAAGGCGCTGATTTTCCTCAGCCGGATCCGGCTCAGCTTCGGCGGCATAACGGCCGGAAAAACCGCGGGCTCTGTCCTGGAAGTTATCGGGATCAGAAACGGCAATAATCTCGAGATTTTCGATTCTTTTCTCCAGCTTTTTAATTACCTCGCCGAGCTCGCTGAGCCGTTTGTCGTTACCCTGGAAGCGAAGCTTGTTTTTCTGATGCTTGGTGTAGGTGTCGGCCAGAATGGCAACGACCGTAACAACGGCTATGAATGTCCAAAGTCCCATAATCCAAAGATAAAGTTAAGTGAGTGAAAAAGCGTTCTGTTACCCTACGGAAATAAAAGCAATTAGTTGGACAAAAAACGATGCCCGCCAAATCAGGCAAGCAGCATAGAAATACCATTAATAATAAACTGAACCCCGATACACAGCGCTATGAAGCCCATCATTCGGGTGAGAGCGGTCATGCCTGTGGTTCCGAGAAATTTAACCATTTTGGGAGCGACGCGCAGAACACCAAAGCAGGCGGCGGCAACCATCACAATAGCGGTAAGAAGAACGGCATAGTCGAGCGCATGAGCCGTCTGAGACGCAAATCCGAGCACAACAGCAATGCTTCCGGGACCCGAAAGAAGTGGCATCGCCAACGGGCTAAACGAAATATCGGGCTTCAGACGGGCTTCATCTTCGTCTTCATTGGTAATTTTACGTCCGCCTTCAGAAGGATTGAGCAGGGAGTAGGCGAAGCGCATAATCATAAGGCCACCGGCAATCCGGATACCTTCAATACTGATACCAAAAAAACTGATGATATAGGTACCACCCAGCAAAAATGCGCTGAGTATAAAAACCATGTAGATTGCACCCCTCAGCGCCTGCTGGTTGCGCTCCCGATCGGTTAAATCCTGCGTAAGCGCCAGAAATACGGGCATGGCCGTAAACGGGTTTACGATCGAAAAGATGGATACAAAAGTGGTGAAAAGAAAACTTACGGAAAACAAAAAGCGGGCTCTGTATTAAGCGTGAATTGAAAATATACAGCCCGTAAGTTACGAAATTGGAAGGTATCTATAAATGACCCAAAAATGTGAAAAACTGCCCGCCATTACAAATAGATGCCATATTTCATGGAAGCCAAAGACGCCCGGCCATGGATCAGGACGCCTGCTGCCATACACAACGGCGCCTATGGTATAGAAAAGTCCGCCTGCAATAATCCAGCTGCCGGCTGCTGTGCTAAGCGAGCTGAAGGCATACGGGAGCACCAGCAGACCGAGCCACCCCATTCCAAGATACATTGTGAGAGAGAGCCATTTTGGGGCATGAAGCCAGAAAAGCTTAAAAAATGTACCGGTGACAGCAATGCCCCAGATTAATCCAAAGAACGTCCATTTGGTTACAGGATCATCAATCACGAGGAGAGTAAACGGTGTGAACGTACCCGCAATGAAGAAATAGATCATGATGTGGTCGAACTTGCGCAGCGCACGGGTAATAGCCTCCGAGACCGAAATCATATGGTAGAGGGTACTCGATGTGTACATCAGAAACATGGTGCCGCCAAAAATGGCAAATGCAATGGCTTCAATCGGGGCGCTGGCCGAAAGGAGCATGAGTACCAGAGCAACAACGGCAAAGACGGCGCCCGCCATGTGGGTAAGACAGCTGACCGGGTCTTTAATTTTTTGAATGACGGCTTTCACGTGCTACTTGTTCCCTCTCATCTTAAAGAAATTCTATTGCAGTTTTTCATATTCACTGATATGGCTGTTGTCCAGCTGGACAAGCAGATTGTATGCTTCCAGACGTTCGCTCAGTTCTGCATCCATAAATGCTGCGGTAAACTCTCTGTGCTTGGCGGAAAACATCAGGTCGAATAAATAGCGTTCAGTTGTTTGCCGACGTGTTTCCTCAAGCAACTCAAATGATTCAATGATATTCTGACGAGCCCGGTCGGTATTTATCGTAAACTGATCAAGGCCCAAACGATGGTATTTGTACATCGCTACTCTGAATCCAGAGTAGTTCGGATTGGTGAGCTGAGTTATAAGCCCGTTGCGGTTTCTTCGGGTTCCGACTGAAGTCCAGCCCGCGGCTCCCGGCGATGACTGTGCAACATTCACAATGTTTTCAGCACTTCTGAGGTGCGGTGTACCGCCAAGCTCAGAAAAGGAGTCATAATCATACGCAAGCACAACGTACATGTAAAAGTCGATAACCGACGCAATGTCATCATACTGAAAATCATCGCGGGTGATGCTTCTGTTTCGGGGGTAGTTGAAGCGCCAGTTGCTATCATTAATGATGAGCAAAGGCGTCTTGGTGAGCGTGTTGTAAATCGGCCGGAAGGACTGAATGATGAGATTGGCCTCAAAATTCGCATTGTTGTCTGCGTTAACCAGCGTGATGCGAATATCAACTTCAATGCGCTCATCTTCCTGGAAAGTATCTTCAGTCCAGCGGTTATTATTAACATACTCCTCGATGAGCGTGCGCAGCTCCTGCAGGTAATCGTAATCAGAACTGCTTACCTGGCTGGTGTTGAGATCCACTCTGGCCTTAATTTCCTGTGCATGAAGGTTTTCTGTGAGCATTAGCACAGAAAACACTGCTGGCAGGAACATCAGACAAAGTGGTTTTAGAAACTGCACGGCTTGTAGTATTTTAGTGAAAAGAATAAATGCTTAAAAAGCGGTATATCAGCTATATATAAGCTATGAAAACGAAAGCAATTATTAAAAAGTATGGCTGGATGCGGGTTAGGCTGGTTTCTGCATTCATTGTTCTGGTCTTTGTTCTTGCTCCTGCCCAACACGCGGAGGCTCAGCTAACGCTTGGTGCCCGCGGCGCCTCAATGGGTCAGGCCGTTACAGCGCTTCAGACAGATTCCTGGAGCGTGTTTTCGAATCCGGCCATGCTCCCTTCTTCCGGAAATGCCGCTTCATTCTACGGAATAAGAAATTACGGATTTTCTGAATTAACTGATGTCGCTTTATCCGGCCATTATGCACACGCCTTCGGGACCTCAGGCATAGGCCTTCATACCTATGGCGATGATCTGTTTCGTGAGAGCCGTTTCCGTGCCGCACATATGTATGAGTATAGCGGAATCCGGGTCGGCCTCATTACCAACTACACCCACGTATCAATCGAAAACTACGGTTCGGCCGGCACGCTTACTCTTGATGCCGGTATCGCCTACTCCATAATTGAAGGTTTGTGGGTAGGCGCCCGTGCAACGAACATGAACCGCGGCCAGATTGGTGAAGCCCGTGAAGAGCTTCCGCGAGAGCTGGCCGTTGGGGTTGCTTACACCCTGTCTGACCGCGCCACGGTCTCCTCCGATGTCGTAAAAGATGCCCGCTTCCCCATGGCGTACCGCGGTGGCCTTGAGGTCAGAATATTTGAAGAGCTCTATCTGAGGGGAGGCATTACCACTGAGCCGTTGACCTACTCGGTGGGTATGGGGTATAACCACAGCTCCTTCGGGGTGAATATTGTCGCCCAGCAGCACTATGTCCTTGGCTGGAGTCCCGGTCTGGATTTTTCCGTCAATTTCTGATTCGACGAGCCGGCCTATGAAGTATTGTTACACGCCGATAGCTTTTGTTTTGTGCATGATAGCCCTGCTTGTGCTGCCGGAGGGAACAGCATTTGCCCAGGTTACGTCCGCAGATACCTCGCGTACCGTAGAGCGTGACCTTGAGCGCCTGCTTGAAGACTTCGATCCCGATGATGAGGATGTCGATCCCGAGCTCTTAACGCAATTTCTTCTCGATCTCGCCGCGAATCCCGTAAATATCAATGCTGCTAATGTTAATGAAATATCCAGCCTTCCTGGTATCAATATTCGGCTGGCGCAGGCTATAGTCGCTTATCGGCAAACCAAGCCTTTCGAAACGGTCGATGAGCTCACGGAGGTACGCGGAATAGGCCCGGCAACGCTTGAAAGGGTGAGACCCTACGTAACGGTTGGCGGTCGTGCTGCCCTTACGCGAAGCTTGTTGCTCAGTCCCGGCTACTGGACGCAACGAGGGCGCTTTGAGTTCATTTCGCGCGCACAAACCATCATCGAAGAACAGGTCGGATACACCCCACCCGAGTTTGAGGGGCAGACCCGCTACGCCGGAAACTCGCTCCGCTACTATCAGCGCTTCAACTACCGGAGCCAGCATCTTTCATTAAATCTCACTCAGCTCAAAAATCCGGGCGAGCCGCTCACCAGCCCGGTCGATTTTGATTTCAACTCGTGGCATGTGGGCATTCAGAACGTGGGCATGGTTCAGCGGTTGGTTGTGGGAGATTACGGCGTTTGGGCAGGTCAGGGCCTGGTCCTGCATACCGGCCTTGGATTCGGCAAGGGCCGCGAGGTAATCGGCTCACCGTCACGCAATGAACGGGGAGCCGTGCCGTATCAGTCGAGCGAGCAGACCCGGTTTATGCGGGGAGTGGCGGCTACCGTAGGACGGGATCTGCAGCTTACGGCCTTTTATTCCAACCGTCCGCTTAGCGCAACGGTAGTGCAGGGAGACTCCATCCGCTTTCCAAGCTCAACCGGTTTTCACCGGACGCCAACCGAGCGGGATCGCCGTTTTAATACCAATCTGGAAATGTACGGTGGCCGGGCAACCTACAGCTCAAACATTGGCATCATCGGGGCTACGGGATATTATGCCGAGTACGACAAATACATTCTGCCGGGCAACGCGCTCCACAACCGCTACGACTTCGAAGGAAACGTAGCATCAGCGATCGGTGTAGATTACCGCATTTTCTGGGAAAACCTGGTGCTCTATGGTGAAGGCGCCCGAAGCCGAAACGGCGGGATGGGCTTGGTGAGCGGTCTGGAGTACGTCATAGATGAGAATACCGATATCGCTATCGTATACCGGAATTATGGTAAAGACTTCCAGTCTATATACGGGTCGGGGTTTGCCGAAGTCGGTGGACTCCCGCGTAACGAGGAGGGCTTGTACGTGGGACTTCGTCATCAGCTGACCAGTGTGGTTCGCCTTTCGGGCTACTTTGATCAGTTTCGTTTTCCGGCTCCCAGGTTCGGAACGCGGCAGGCAACGTCAGGCTACGATGCGCTTGGCCTTGTTGAACTCCGCTTCTCCCGCGACCTCAGCCTCTATGTGCTTGGCCGCTCAAAAATAAGAGAAAACGACTACCTCATCCGGGATGAGTTCAACCGCGAAATCAATATCATGGGTCAGGATGCGCGAACGTCATTACGTACTGAGCTCGAATACTTCATAACACGCTCTATCCGTGCCCGTACGCGTCTGGAGTGGGTGCGCGCCCGCGACAGGAATGTTGAAGATCCCGATTATGGCGTAATGGTATTTCAGGATATCCGCTGGCTGCCGCTGCCCAACCTCACCATTGATATGCGCCTGGCGCTCTTCGAAACGGATAGCTTCACATCCCGAATTTTCACCTACGAGAACGACCTGCTCTATGTCTTCTCAAACACGGCTCTTTCCGGTCAGGGGCAGCGTGCCTATATCCTGTTCCGGTATGGAGCAACCAGCAACATCGACTTCTGGCTGAAATATGCAGCCACGGTTTATGAAGACCGTCAGGTAGTAGGAAGCGGCCTCACCCAATCGGACGGCAACGTACGCTCCCAAATTGGCCTTCAGATGCGGGTACGGTTTTAGGAACAGTCTAAGGTCAAAGGTCTCTCAAATTCGGAATTTGGACGATATACAAACTTGTGTCTTAACTCCAAACCCGCAGCGACAGCGGAGTCAAACTGCGCAAGTCGCGGCAACGACCAGCCCAAACAGGGCAACGTATCCAAATGCAACCGAAGAATCAAAGCCATGCTCGGCCTTCAGTACCTATTGAAGCCAGGTATCGCCCCCAGACAGTCCTCAACTGGCTTTGAACTCTTCCAGACTTAACCTAAAACAGCGGACTCAGCTTCGTGCAGATTTCTTCCAATACGGTGCGGTCCGTTTCATCCATCGCGGCTATGGTGTGTGAATCGATGTCGAGCTGGGCAACAAAGGCATCACCCTTCATAATCGGAACAACAATTTCTGATTTCACGTGAATGTTACAGGAAAGGTAGTTGTCCTGCGCATGTACGTCATCTACCACAAACGTTTCGTGTGACTCGGCGACCTGACCGCAAATGCCTTTTCCAAACGGGATTCGGGTGTGGTCGGTAGCCTCGCCTACATATGGTCCGAGATATAGCTCGCGCTCGACCTCCGGGTCGGCAATGTAGAATCCTACCCAGTCGTAGACATCGATTTCGTTATGCAGAAGCTCGGAAATTTTTTGAAGAATGGCGTCGCGATCGTTTTCTGTTTTGATGATTTCGTCTGCTTTTGCGGGCAGTTCGAGGAGTTTCTTTTTTTGTTCAGTCATTAATGCGTTACTGCTAAATGGTTCTGTAATAATTGGTGTGTTTTGTTATAGCGGAGGAGCCCTAAACGGCTGCCGAAAGATGTTTATTGAGCACTTGGTTAAACTTCTCCGGATCTATCGGTTTGGTGATAAACCCATTCATTCCGGCATCCATACACTTTTGCTTTTCCATGGTGGTTGCTCCGGCCGTGAGCGCTATAACAGGAACATGTTCGCTTGTGTTCCGGCTGCTCTCTTTTTCAAGCTTGCGGATTTCTCTGGTAGCTGTAAAACCATCCATTACCGGCATTTGAAGATCCATCAGAATGAGATCAGGGCGTTCGTTTTGGAAGGCATCTACAGCTTCCTTGCCATTTTCGGCAGTGCGAATGTCAACATCCTGACCCTCAAGGGCTCTGATGCACATCATCTTTGCAAGCGTAAGATTGATCTTGTTATCATCAACGATGAGAAGCTTGAGCTGCCCGCTTAGTGCGTTGGTGTAATCCTGCTCACCGGCTGAGGCTTCCTGCTCAGCTCCGTTAAGCAGCAGTGAATCTCCGGCTGCTGCTTCGAGACCATTCATTTCAGCCCCGGCCTCAGTGCTGTCTTCAATTGCTTCAAACAACGCCTTGAAATGAAGCGGCCTTGATAGTAGCATGGTTGGTACGTCGAGCTCTTTAAAGCCCGCGGTATCACCCGCGTCGGTTTTGTCTTCAATATCGTAAAGCACAAGAACCCGACTTGCTTGCTTCGACTGACGAGGCAATGCATCAACAATACGACGAATGTGAACCTTACACTGCTCAAGGAACTCAAAGTCAATCATGAAAAGTACGGGCTTATCAGATTTGCGGGGAGCAATTATTTCGGGGTCACACTCCCTGAAAGGCAGCGGTGTAAGTCCGGTTTTGGTGATGTAGTCCGAAACAATTTCAAGCTCATGTTCATCCGGAATGCCAACCCGTATTTCCTGCTGGAAAGTTTCGGCAAAATTGTAGTCACCATACTCCGCGGGCTCGCTTACCTTAACTTTTACCGTAAACGTAAAGGTGCTTCCCATACCAAGCTCACTTTCCAAATGAAGCTTGCCACCCATCTGTTCAATCAGGGATTTGGTGATGGAGAGACCGAGGCCGGTGCCGCCATACTTCCGCGTAGTCGAAAGGTCCGCCTGGGCAAAAGGCGAGAAAATTCGTTTTTGATGCTCTTCAGAGATTCCAATTCCCGTATCGCTTATTGTAAACCTGATACGGGCTGTATCACTCGGCATATCGCGGTCATAAACCATATCAGCGCGCAGCTCAACCTTGCCTTTTTCGGTAAACTTCACGGCGTTACCCATAAGGTTGATTATCACCTGCTGAAGGCGTAGCGGATCGCCCAGAACAGTTTTGGGCAGGTTTGGATCCGTGTACAGGTAAACGGGAAGATTCTTGGCTCTGGAAGCAAAACGAACCACCTGTACGGCATTATCGCACATATCATCCGGACTGAACTCCAGCTCCTCAAGATCCATACGTCCGGCTTCGATTTTAGAAAAGTCCAGAATTTGATTAATCAGAAGCATGAGGCTGTTGGCCGAGCTCGAGACATAGCCCATATATTCCTGCTGAACGGGATTCAGCTTGGTGTCTTTGAGAATGTCCGTGAAGCCTATTATTCCGTTAAGCGGTGTGCGGATTTCATGGCTCATATTGGCCAGAAACGAGCTTTTTGCCTCGTTCGCATCTACGGCTTCCTTACGGGCTTTTTCCAGCTCTTTGTTTTTCTGCTTGAGCTCCGCAATTCTCTCCTGTATGATTTTCTCAAGCTCAATCTTGGAACGTCTTAGCCTTGTGGTGTAAAGGTTTGTGGTGATAAAAATGATAACCATCAGGCCAATCATATACATCGCGATGAAATGCGTCTGAAAGAACCAGGGGCGCACCACGGTAAACGCGAGCGTCAAAGGCTCGCTCCAGCGAAACCCACCGCTCTGAAGCGCGCGTACGCTGAGGGTGTATTCACCTGCAGAGAGTTGGGAAAGATTCAGGAATGAGTCGGTACCCATGTTGCTCCATTCATCGGTGTCCTTCAGGCGGTACTGATAGGTAATTCTGCCCGATGGGAACGAGAGGCTCGCAAACTGCAGATTGATGAATGAGTTGTACGCAAGCTCGGCCCGGTTGAAGGTCGATGGGGGAAAGTATTCCTCATTAACCATGCTACTCACCAGTTTTGGAGTGGGCGTAGATCCCACGAGCAGCTTGTTATCGGAAGCTGCTGCCCCGGAAGCCGTGGCAATCCAAATATGGTTATCCAGACTTTCCGTAATTCCCCTGTAGGAAATCGTACGAGAAGGAATACCGCTCACGGCTTCATCGAACAGCGTAAGCTGACCTTCAAGGCGTGAATACACATAGAGACCGGTGTCTGTGCCAATCCATACCAGATTTTCACCGTAAGAAAGAATGCTTTTGATGTACTCAAAGTCGATTTGCTCGTGCACGGGTAGCCTGCTAAACGTATGCTCGCCGGCATGATAGCGCCATAATCCTCTGCTGGTTGCAAACAGGATATTCCCGTTTTCGAGTATGGACATATCGTTAATGAGCAAACCGTGATAATCAGTATCCTCGTCTCCGTTCATCAGTACGGGAACAAATCGAGCCTGATCCGGCAGGTATCGAAAGAGCTTGTGAATACCCGAACTGGCGGCATAAATGGTACCATCATACCCTTCACCAATAACTGAAATATTTTGGTTTATTCCCTCATCACTCCTGTAAACATGATGCTGCAGGTCTGCATCAAAGCGGCTCAGTTCGGAATGGTTGTATTGTGTGTACCAGGTATTGTTTTCAGAATCTGTGAAGCTGTGAAATATGGTGTCGTCTAAATCGTAGGTGAGGTGCAGGGTGATGGCATTGTCGTGTGAATCGTACACCGAAAGGTATTTCCGGCCTCTGGAGGTGGCGATAAATACCCCTTCATCTCTTGCCGAAACCGTAAGGATATCGTCTTGCTGTGGATTTTCGAAAATGATATCGGTACTGTAAGACCCGTTTTCCCTGCTAACCTTGTACACCCTTGATGCATCGGTAAGGTAGAAAACATCCTCATTCGGTTTTCTTGTTATGGACTGCACATAGCTTCGCTCGAGCTGGACCGGCAAGCGGTTAAAAAAAGTCTGATAGAGGAACCCAATGCCTTCATCTGTCGCTACCCAGACCTGTCCATTGGAACTCAGGTATATATCGTTAATAGAGTTTTGCGAGAAGTTATCGATCTCCATAACAATGAAAGCACCGTCTTCATCGAAGGAGAACCGGAACAGACAAGGGTTACTTCCGTGCCATCTGCCGGTCCATACAACGCCATTGTCATCGGTTCTGAGTACCGAAAAATCGCGCACGTCGGTAAGCTGATCCATTGTGAAGGAGTTCGGGTGGCGGCCGTCGCTGCGATAGTGCCCCTTAAGCGCAAACAGCCCGTTCGCACCGGCCACCAAAATCTGGCCGGAAACGGGCTCGTAAACCAGGTCGCTGATGATACCCGTCTCGAGATAGGTATCAATCTTGTTGAACTGTCCGTTCTGGGCGTCGAGATAGAAAAGCGCGCCCTGCTGGGATGAAAGGTAGATGGTGCCTCTCGAATCCTGTGCTACCGTAAACGAGCGAAGGAAGTTGGAGGTACGGTATTCGTCGGGCAGGTTAAAGCGATGAATGGTGCTGTCGTGGTAAGCAACAATTGAGTAGACCTCGCTTATCCACAAAATGCCGGAATCGTCTTCAAACAGCGATTTAGGGTACATCACGTTGTCGTTCCCCGGACTTGCACCCCCTCGGATTAAAAGCGTAAGCTCGAGATTTCGGGAGTCGTGACGATCAATTCTGGAGATGCCGTCATCGTGGTATATGAGCAGCTCTCCCGATGAGGTTTCGAAAAAGCCCTTTGGATAGGAAGTGGTTAACACGTTGGTGTAGTGTACCATATTCCGGCCGTCGTAGCGCACGATGCCGGCGTCGGTTGCGAACCAGATAAACCCCTCCCGGTCGCGATGAATCGCTTTGGTCAGATTGGTCGGTAAACCATTCTGGGGGTAGTACGAGATAATCTGATACTCATTGATGTACTGAAAATCTTGTGCCGAACCCGACGCTTGATCTACAGTCCCAAAAGACACCACCCCAAATAACCATAATACGACAGTTACAATCCGCTGCGTCAATTCCACGATGTTGAGTTTTTTGTGCGTAACTGGAAAATTACGAAAAATGAAGAAGATTTAATATCAGCGTAAATACGTATAAATCAATCGCTAATACAAAATGACGAAATCTGAAATTCGCTTTAATTGGTTGAGCCGGTTGTGCTTAGCGTAGTTGATCGGTGATTGCTCCAGCTGGGAGTCAAGGGCATCAATCCAGCTAAGCGAGTGGTCGTAGGCGCCGTTCCGAAGCAATTGAACTACAAAGCTTTCGTAAATTTGGTAGTAACGGGCATCTGCTAAATCCGTGAGGCTTGGCTCCATCACTTTGCATCCAGAGATCAGGTCAAACCGGATGCAGTTTCGCAGCAGATAGGGAATCAGGAGATCCGGAAGCTCATCATCCCCTATTTCTTGCGTGTGGAGATTATACTCCAGATTTATAAAGGATTCTCTAAGCTCATCATCCAGCCTGACTACAGCCGAGCGGTGGTCGCTGTGTTCAGATTCCAGCAGCAGATAAGAAGCTGATTCGTCATCGCCTGTGAGAAAGAAGGCATCTGATTTCAAGATTCGGACGGACCACGGCAGGTTTTCCAAAGCAGCCGAGTATTTATCCAGACCACGCAAAACATTGTCAGCTTCATTCAGCCGAAGTCCCGTAATTGCCCAGCGCTGTATGATAGAAACCGGTACTCGCGACATATCAGCGTTTTCCAGGTGTATGCTAAGCAACTCAAAGGCTTCTTCATCTCGTTTTTCGGCCAGCATACGACCGGAGCGCTGCATCAGGCGCCAGGTTGCCGACGGATGAAATACACAGCTTAGCTCGGTTATTCCTGGCGCATCAAAAATCCGGTCTGAAATAACAAGCTGAGCCGGATCGGTTTCAACCGTTCGAAGGAAGCTGTGCCAGCCAGCCACAAGCTCCTCAATACTTTTTCCGTACGCACGGGGAATCGATCCGGTTGCGTATGCACGCCTGAAAAGCGCCGGATCATACGCATCCAAAAGCCAGGCGGTGAAGGAACCAGCCAATGTGTAGCTTAGCGGTCCGCTAAGACGATAGAACCCTGTAGGACTCATCATTGAGGCCATCAGTTCAGCGTTTGGCAGTTCGTCTTGAGAGGCCACGATCTGGTGGAGTCCGGCGCTTGGGTTGCGCTCGCCCTGCAGGGCAACGGCCAGCCCTTCGATAAGCGCCACGTTCGGGCTGGCGTTCAGCACAGGCATGCCGAACTCCCGGGCAAGCACGTGAACCAGCTCATGCCTTAAAACGGAAAGCACCGCATCGAGGTGAATATGCATCTGCGGGTTTCGGTTCCATACGGGAACATAAACCGTATTTCCAGCACCGGTTAAAGCCTTCTTCTGCCATTCATGCTGGTAAATGTAGCTCCTGACCGGCTGTAAATTGCCAGGATTGAGGCCCAGAGCTTCGGACAACTCCTCAATATGGAAGTCGTGAAGCATGCCCAGCCAGGCAATTTCATCCGGGCTGATGTTCCGGTCGTGAATGATGACGGCATGACGAGTTTCATAAACGCCTCCAAGAGCCTGCCGAATGAAGTCTTCGGAGTGGATGATGCCTGTGCGGCTCATATTCAGATAGCTGAGCATCAGGCTGAGCGCAATGAGCAATACCGGCAGTCGTACGCCTTTTCGTGTATAAAAAAACGGCAGGAGCCAGAGCAGAGCAGCCCACGCCAGGGTGATGTAGCGGAAGAATAAAACCGACGGGCTGAGTTCAACGACATCATCATAAATAGGTCCCGGCCAGTAGCCCCAAACGTGATTGTGAAAAAAGACCTGCGGATGATTATAAAGCTCCCAGATAAGCAGGCCTATTGAGATAAAGAGAAGGAGCAGAACCGAGTATAGTCTGGGCCTTTTGGTTGTGTAGCGGAAATAACGCCCAATGGCAAAACCGAGCGCCACAGACGGTCCGGGAATCAGAATCCAGAACGCGAGGCCATCACCGGAAAAACAGCCGCGAATAAGCGAACCACCGAGTATAGGAATGAGGGGCAGGTAAGCCAGAACAAAAAGCCATGCAAGCTCCCGCAGCCCGGAGGCCGGCTTGTGTCGGAATGCCATTCCACCGGCAACCCATGCGGCAGCAAATGCTCCCATCGTTGCGGTAAGAGAGGCGGATAAAAAGTGAAGCTCCCGGAAAAGCGGCAGAAAGGCCAGAAGCAGGCCGTACAACAACGCGCCTGCGGTGGCGGCAATACGCTTATCGGGCATGATGCGGAGCGGTTATTTCTGGAACATGGTCGATAGCACGAACCAGATGTTTTCCTTGCGCTCTTTGAGCCTACGCGTGAAGTACGGGAACCACATGGTGCCGTAGGGCACATATACGCGAACGTTGTAGCCATCGGCAGCAAGCTGCTTGCACGTATCAAGCCTCAGGCCGTAAAGCATTTGGAATTCGAAGCGGGACTTGCCAATCTTGTTTTCGGCTGTGTAGGTTTTAACCCACTCGATAAGCTCATCATCGTGAGTGGCGATACGCGGATAAACGGTTTTGTCGAGCAGAAC
Organism: Balneolia bacterium; assembly: GCA_022565795.1. Taxonomy (GTDB): domain Bacteria; phylum Bacteroidota; class Rhodothermia; order Balneolales; family Cyclonatronaceae; genus Cyclonatronum. The sequence continues at coordinate 67,954 of JAIUMA010000005.1, read as the reverse complement.
AGCGGCGTACTCTTTGTACGCTTCGCGAATATCGGCCATCTTTTTTAGCGCTACCCGCTCAGGCTCGTTGTAGGCGCCCTTGCAAAGCCTTACGTCGGCTCCGAGTGCAGCGAGTTCATTAATATCGTTTTTTGTGCGGTGCAGGTAGGCCTGAATCACAATTCCGACGTGCTTACCATATTTCTGAAAGGCTTCTTTGAAAAGATCAATCGTCACCTGAGTGTAGTCTGAGCCTTCCATATCAATCCGAATGAACTGGTCGTACTTCCGGGCCGCGTCGAGCAGCTGGAACAGATTGTCGCGGCAGTAGTCGCGGTCGATATCCAAACCGAGCATGGTCAGCTTGATGGAAATACTGGAGTCGATGCCCTGCGCGTGTATACCTTCGAGAAGCTCTATATAGTGCTGAAGGGTTTCATCGGCCGTTGCCCGGTCTTTCACGTTCTCGCCCAGAAGATCGAGCGTTACTTTAATACCGGCCTCGTTGAGATCGGCAACCTTGGGTACAGCCTGTGGAAGGGATTCACCGGCTACAAAGCGTTTGGCTAAAACGTAAGGTAATTTCATAAAACAGTCTAAAAAATGGTTAAATCAGAGGGCTAAAGGTGCCAGAAAGCGCCTTCAAAATGTTTTATAACGGGTTCATCTGAACCGGGTTTTAATACGATGGAAATGATGTCGAACCGCACCGGCGAGCCTTCCATTTTACGCTCATACAACCATGCACCAGCAACTTTGTAGAGCGACTGTTTTTTAGCTTCGGTTACGGCGTCTTCCGGCTCGGCGAAGTTGTTATCCGTTCTGGTTTTTACCTCGATGAAAATGATCTGCTTACCGTTATAGGCAATGATATCAACTTCAGATTTCTCAAAATGATAGTTTCTCTCAAGTATGCGGATATCATTTTTTTCGAGCCATTCCACCGCGAGATCTTCACCTTTTCGACCAAGTTCGATGTGGGGGGGCTGAGGCTTTTTCATAGTCGGAATCAAAAAACAGTTTTTGTAAGAAATAACAGTATCATGCAGGGCGGCGTTTCTTTACGTTGCTACTGCACCGGCAACCTGTTCGGCAGACCGGAAAAATGAACGCACAAATATACGCTTATTTTGTGGTTTCCAGCTCCTGTTCCTGCTGCAATTGATACATTTTTGCCATTTCCACAATTCCCTTAATCTGATCCACATTTTTTTCAGATATATAGGGCAGCACAGCCTCCGAAAAGTCGTTAAACAGCTGAAGGAAATCGGCAAAGCTGTTAAGACGCTGTTTGAAATTCTGGACTTCGGACGAATCATCAGGCCCCTGCTCCAGCATTTCGAGGCACTGCGACAGGGTTTTCTGTATCGGGCTGATCTCCCTTTTCTGCCGTTCGCCAATAATGCGGGCTGCGGTTGTCCACAAGTCTTTTTCAGAGGTATAAAAATCTTTCCGTTTTCCCTGCTTATGAACCTTGTGCACAATACCCCACTGCATCAGGTTGCGGACGTTCATATTGGCATTGCCTCTGCTTATGCCGAGCTTTTTCATGATGGTATCGGTATCCAGTGGCTCGGGCTCTGCAAATAACAGGGCATAAATCTGGGACATGGTCTTGTTTATACCCCACTCCGAGGACATCTCGCCCCAGTAGGTGATAAACAATTCCAATGCCCGGTTATACTCTTTTGCGCGCTCTTTTTCTTTGCTCATAAATACTCGTAGGCCGTATCAAATGCTTTTTTCAGTTGTACCTTGCAGAGTACCTTAAAATACTGACTTTTACTCTCGGATAAAAAACAAGACTTTAAGCTGATACGATAAACGAATTTACAAGTACGAAAGTATATTTTAATTGAAGTTACTCGCCTTCGGAAGCGGCCGGAGCGCTGCTGGCAGAAGAAGTTTTTTTGTAGTCGGTATTATAAAATCCGGTGCCTTTGTAAATCACCCCGCTGCCGCCGGTAATGGCGCGACGAACGGCCTGGCCCGTCTCCGGGCATTTTTCCAGCGGACTGTCGCTCATTTTCTGGATGAAGTCGAAACGCGACCCGTCTTCACGTACATACTCGTAAGTTGGCATATCTCTTTTTGAAGCTAATGGTAATGGTAATGGTAATGGTTGAAATGAACAATCTGTATGCTGGCACACACCGATGCCGAATCAGATTTCGGAACGCATCACACTTTACAAAAAATGTGCCCGTTTTTCCGGCGCGAAAAAATGTCAGCTGCCGGAATTCGCCACTGTTTAAAGGGGGATGGCGACTGCCGGGCTGATGTCAGCTTAGGCTTTCGAGTCCCGCTTTAAAGCGCTTCAGGCCTTCTTTGAGCGTATCCATGGAGGCGGAATAGCTGAGTCGCACTCCGTCGGGCTCACCAAAAGCGTCGCCGGGCACGATCGCCAGCCCGTGATGCTCAATCAGGTACATGCACAAGTCGGTGCTGGTTTTAATTTCGGTGCCATCGGGCGTTTTCGTACCGAGATAGGCCGAAATATTCGGGAATGCGTAGAAGGCGCCACCGGGAATGAAGCACTTTACGTTGTCGATTTCGTTGAGGGCGGCAATGAAGTAGTCGCGGCGCTCTTTAAAGGCGTTGAGCATGTGCGCAATTACAGCCGGTGATTTGTCGCTGTTGTAGGCAAATTCGCCCGCTATCTGGGAAATCGTGCTCGGCGCCGAAGTCTCCTGACTCTGAATCTTGGAAACAGCTGATGCCACGGAATCAGGCGCGGCAATGTAGCCAACGCGCCAGCCGGTCATGGCAAACCCTTTGGAGAAACCGTTAACCAGAATGAAGCGATCTTTCAGCCAGGGCGCAACCTGAAGCATACTTGTATGCTTGGCGTCGAAAACGATGTACTCATAAATCTCATCGGAAAGAACCAGCACATGCGGGTGCTTTTTGAGGACTTCAGCCAGGGCACGAAGCTCGTCGGCCGAGTAGCAGCTTCCGGTCGGGTTGCTGGGCGAACAGAGAATGAGAACTTTCGTTTTGTTGGTGATGTGCTTTTCGAGCTGCTCCGGGGTAAGCTTGTAATCGTTTTCAAACGAGGTGCGCACAATTACGGGTACACCGCCGGCCAGCTTGGTCATTTCGGGATACGAAACCCAGTAGGGAGCCGGAATAAGGACTTCATCACCCTCGTCGACCACTGCCAGCAGGCTGAAGCCAACCGACTGCTTGGCGCCGTTGGAAACCACTATTTGGGCCGGTGTGAAATCCAGCTCGTTTTCACGCTTCAGCTTGTTCACAATCGCTTCACGCAGTTCCGTTCTGCCGGCATTGATGGTATAGCCGTGCTGGCCATCGTCGATGGCTTTTTTGGCAGCCTCACAAATATGCTGCGGCGTCTTGAAATCAGGCTCGCCCTGAGAAAGCGAAATGACGGATTTGCCGGCCTGCTGCATTTCCTTTGCAATTCCGGAAATTTTCATGGTTTCGGATGGAGCCAGAGACTGCGCGCGTTTTGATATCATGATGACGGGATGTGGATGGTTTCGTAATCGATTCCGGACAGCTCAGGTCTGTCCGCTCATAGCGTGCAAAGATAAGAATATATGGGCACAGTTTTTGAACGGCAACCGGGGAAAAATGAGGCGTTTCGAAGCCTTCTTGTCTGCGCTAAAACCTGGCTTAGCGATTCTCTTTGGCGCGGATGGCATCATACTTGCCGCGCAGCGCTTTAGCCACGTGGGGAGGCACAAAGTGCTCCAGCTCGCCACCCCAGTAGGCCACTTCCCGGACAATGGTGGCAGAAACAAAGGTGAGCTGCTCCTGCGGCATAAGGAAGATGGTATCAATATCCGGGGCCAGCCGGCGGTTCATGAGCGCCATGCGAAACTCGTATTCGAAGTCCGAAACCTGCCGAACGCCTCTGATGAGCGTTTGGACTCCCTGCTCCCGGGCGTGATCTACCAGCAAACCAGTGAAGGCGACTACCTTCACTTTTTGCGCCCACTCTTTGCCATCAATGGCCTTTTCGATGAGCTCAATGCGCTCCTCTTTGGTGAAGACGGATTCCTTTTTAGTGTTAACTGCTACGGTAATCACAACTTCGTCGAATAGAGACGTGGCTCGCTCGAGGATGTCGAGATGCCCGAAGGTTATAGGGTCGAATGTGCCGGGATAGAGCGCTTTCATAGGAAAATCCTCTTGTTCGAAGTAAAAGATCCGTTTGGGTTAAGGTCCGGGCGCTTGTTCATCATCGCTGTCCTCATTTTCCGGAAGCATGAAGATACTCACAACGGTTCGCCCGTACGGTTTGGTGAACACGCACCTCGGGTGGTCATGAAAAAGATGGCGCACATCATGCTCCAGAATAAACCAGCCGTCAGGTTCGAGCCATCCGTCGCCGAGAATCTGCTCCACCATTTCCGGTATTTCGGGCCAGTCATAAGGCGGATCAGCAAAAACGATGTCGTAAGGCGTGCTTCTTTGCTTCAGGAAACGCTCTACTGGCAAAGCCATAACCGAAACCTGATCGGCAATTCCAAAGGTCTCGGCCGTTTTTGAAATGTGTTTCACCGCATTGGTGCTGGCTTCAATCATCAGGGCGGAGCGGGCGCCACGGGAAATGGCCTCAAAGCTCAGGTTGCCGCTGCCGGCGAAAAGATCCAGAACCTTTGTGTTATTGAGGTAGCGGCGGGCTTCGATTACGTTGAACAGACCCTCTTTGGCCCGGTCGGAAGTCGGTCGAACCTGTACATCTTTAGGAGCATCAAAACGGCGCCCCTTTAATTTTCCGGTAATAATTCTCATAAACAGTTTAGGAAAGTGGCTCAGTCGCTTTTCAGGGCCATCATTACGGCCGGGAAAGCCTGTTCCAGCGGGAAAGAATAGGTGGACTCCTCAGCTTCAATCTTCATATCGCCGAGGGTGTTTATCCGTCGTATTTCAGCGTTTTGATCCCACATTGGCTTCAAACGGTTAAGTATATCGCTGCAGCCGGAGCCGTACATCAGAATGTCTTCGTGGTAGCCTTTCATCCAGCTCAAGTGCACCTCATTCTGGCGCCAGCTGTAGGCAAGGTCGTCAGGGTGTCGAAAGTTCAGCCTTGTGGCTGCGCGAAGCTTGCCAAGCAAAAACGAGCTGATGGTCACCGTGTTTTCGCTGCAGCCCACAGCCAAAAACGAGCCGCGTGAGCCGGAATGGCGCATCCACTCGAGACCGACTTCAAAATCGGCACAGTATTCGGTATTGGATATAGAGCGGGTGCAGGCGTTGAGCATTTCTACCATTGTATGATCGCGTATAGACAGAAAGCGATAGTCGCGGTTGCTCGTTTCGAACCAGGTTGTCTCAAGGCGGTTACGCTCTTTGCCGCGCGCAAGAATACTCAAATGGGCCTCACGCTCGGTTGAGTCGGCGTAGGCAAGCTTAGGAAGAGAAGTCCAGCATTCGAAGCGGGGGAAGCTTACGATGCGTACGGTATTAACCGACCAGTTGGCGGCAATCCGCTGAATGGTGGTGTTGATATTGGAACACAGGGCCTCATCGGATGCGGCGAATGCTTCCTCTACGGAAAAACTGAAATCGGCTTTGCCAATGTAGCGCAAAGCCGAACCCGACTGAACATGCCTCAGTGCGTAATAAAGCGCATTACCACTGAAGCATATTCCGAGTATATGGTCGCCTTCGCTCATAACATACGACTAACGCCAGCTTGGGGCACCACGGTCGGTTACGCGAGTAAGCGTACCTACATGGTCGTCGGAGTCAGGATCGCTAATCAGGTAAAGATGCGGACGAGTGGTGTCGTTAAGCGCGTACTCAAAGCGGTTGCCGGTGCGTGGCGACTCAAGGAAAGTGTCGAGGTCGAAACGACGACCTCTCAGAAGACTGTCGGTGTTGGCAAGGAAAAAATTATCGTTGCTAAGCACAATCATCAGTGAATCAAGAGAAGGCGGGAAACGGTTCTCGCGGTCATTGAAATAGCGGATGGCATCATTGATGGCCAAAAGGTTTTCGCGGACCCGCTCAGTTTCTGCACGCTCAGCCTGTACTTCCTGCCATGGGCCCGTAATGGTGTTGTACAGCCATACGCCCAAAACGACAATAACAATAATCAGCACTATGCTGGCGATGCGGTTTCTCTGGTCTATATTCATTTTAATGGAATGAAATACTTGGATTTAAAGAATTCGTATTCAAGATTTGAAAATACATTCTGTATTAAAGATATGCAACTTGTTAACAAAAATGCGGGTAAATATCACGCTCTGTTTAAGTTGTGTTAACACAGCAGTACGTTTGTCATGGAATAGACGTATAAACAGGATAACCTGCCGGTGAGCAGCCTAACGTGGCGGATGAGGCGCAGAGATACTTGCATAAACGTGGCCAAAGCAGCTAGTCGGGCTTCACTTCTTTTTAAGAAGCCAGCACACTTTTATCATTTCGGGAAGGCCTATACGCTGGTATTTTTCGGAAACGGGCACCATATCGGTGCGGCTCAGCTCCTTAACGGTGAAGGTTTCGCCGTATAAACGTCGAATTTCGTCTCCATATATGCTGAACGGCGGCCCGCCCATCAGGCTGCTGTCGTACTCAAAACTTACCAGCAGCATTGTCTCCAGATCCGGAAACAGCCGTACACACTGCGCCACATATTCGGCCCGCATCTCCTCCGGCAGAGCCACCAGCGCCGCCCGGTCGTACAGGACCGTTGCCGATGGAACATCCCGGGGATGCAGCTTCATAAAATCGGCCGCCTGCAGGGTGATGCCATCTGCGCTGTAAACATTCCCTTTCGGATGATTTCGAACACGGAGGGCATCACCCTTTCCCTGCTCCTCAAAAAAATCGCGGCAGGCCTGCTCCACGAACTCAACCCCATATACCTCGTGCCCCCGATTCCGAAGCCAAATCAAATCAGTAGACTTTCCGCACAGAGGAACGGCCACAACAGCAGCATCATTGATGCCTAGCTTCGGCCAGTGTGAGGTCAGCGCTTCATCGGGCTGCTCCCCGTGAAAACCAATTTTATTTTTGCGCCAGCGCGCTTCCCAGTAGCTTTTCTGCATTGTATGAGATCGTAGGATGAGGGGTTAAGTTACAAGGAAAAGGGTGGATTAAGACTGCAGGACGTTAAGCAAAATCTAAAGCCCTCTCCTTGAGGAGAGGGTTGGGTGAGGTGAACACTGGATGTCTTTCTTCAAAACTACAGTAAAATTTAAACGGGGATCGGCAAAAAAAGCCAAGATCTCTACTAAAATAGATAAACATAATCGGTGCCAAAATCGACTTGTAAGCTTTTTGTTACGGGCAATAATTCGCTGTGCATGGTAATTCAGCCAGCACTGACACCTCACCCCGCCCCTCTCCTCAAGGAGAGGGAGAATTGGCTGATGGCTTTGGGTGATTATTTTCGTCTGTAAAGCCTTCGTCTTCAGGTGTTGTGTAGTCAGAAAATTCACCGTTTTTGATTTTTTAAAAAAATAGCGGGCTCCGTTACTATCATTGGCTAAATCTTCCGAGCCCATAAAATTGCAAAATCTAAAGCCCTCTCCTCAAGGAGAGGGAGAATTCGTTGATGGCTTTGGGTGATTAACACCGAGTACATCCCAACAACCACTTACCTTTTCGTGTTTTTAGAGCTTTCCTTTTTAGTGTTTATCCTCATGCCCGGTATCGTTTCTGGTCGAAAAATAGTATCATTCTGCAGACCAAAAACATCACCAACTGCACACGTTCATCATTCTTTACCATGCTTTCACGCTGTCTTGAACTTATTCGCGATACCGCACAGATTCCATCATTCAGCTCTTATGAGGAGATTATTCATCCGTACATTTTGTCCGTGGCTGAGGCTATTCCCGGCTGTGAAGTCACCGTGGTGGATGAGCGCAACCTGGTGCTTTTTGTTCCCGGAAAGGGTGATGGCCGCGTTGCCCTGAGCGCGCATCTGGATAAAATAAATCACTTTGGTAAAGACGCTCCCGAAAAGCTTCCGTTTGTGCAGGGTGAAGACTACGTAGAGGGTCAGATGGATAATACGGTCGGCATCGGCATCATCCTGGCGCTGCTGGAGCAGGCGCCAAACCGGGAGTGGCCTGAGCTGGTAATCCTCCTCTCCGAAATGGAAGAAGGCATGGGGCTTCGCGAGCACCCCGAACTATTGCGAAACGGGGGCGAAGGTCTGCATCACGGCATGGGAGCTGAACGCCTGTCGCAGCACCTGATTGACGAAGACCTTATCCCGGACATAGTCGTAACCGTCGACACCACGCCCCTGTTTAAAGGCAAGCCTGGATGTGCGCTCTATTCAGGCCACTGGGAGTTTACGAAGACCGTGCCCTCACCGCTTGAGGCCGATCGGACCTCGGAGGCGGCTGACCGTTTCATGCAGCTCGACGACGGCATCATACAGGCCAACAACACCAACGACTACCTTACCTACGGCAAGGTGCTGAATGAGGAAACGGAGCCGGATGTAGCCGTCCCATCGCTGGCGCTGGAGCCGGCCATCTTTCCGTATCACCAGCGGGACGAGCGGGTGTTTATTAAAGATATCGAGCGGGTGCTGAACCTTCTTGAGCGTTATCTGGACAGCCATAAACCCTTCACCAAAAGCTAAACGGGTAGTTTGAACAAGAAAATCCTCCGGCTGGCTATTCCGAACATCATCAGCAACCTGTCGGTGCCGCTGCTCAGCTCGGTAGATACCGCGCTGGTTGGCCGGCTGGACGGCGTCTATTACCTCGGTGCGATCGCCATCGGCGCGATGATTTTCAACTTCGTCTACTGGGGATTCGGCTTTCTGAGGATGGGCACCACCGGCCTTACGGCTACCGCTCTGGGCGGCAAGCGTGATGTGGAGGTGGGAGTAGTCCTCAGCCGGGCCGTGCTGGCGGGCATGTTGGGAAGCGCGCTGCTTTTGGTGTCTCAATACTTCATTTTCAGCGGCGCCATGATGATCGTAAGCACCTCCGACGAGGTGCGTGAATTTGCCGCGCTCTATTTCTATATCCGCATCTGGGACGCCCCGGCCGTGCTGGCGCTCTTTGCCATACAGGGCTGGTTTCTGGGCATGCAGAACGCCCGCTTTCCGATGTACATCACCATATTCATCAACCTGCTGAACATAGCGCTGAACATCTTTTTGATCTACGGACTCGGCATGACGGTCGACGGCGTGGCCTACGGAACCGTCATCGCGCAGTACGCCGGACTTGGGTTTGCGCTCTTTCTCTTTTTCAGATATTACGGTCGCTCGTACATTCATCTCGGGCGAAAAGCGCTGCTTGCCATAGACGGGCTGAAGCGGTTTTTCAGCGTGAGCCGGGATATTTTTATCCGCACCATGAGCCTCATTTTTACATACTCGTTTTTCACCATTCAAAGCGCGGCGCTGGGTGATGAAATCCTGGCCATCAACACCATTCTGATGCAGCTCTGGTACATCATGGCCTACGGGGTCGACGGGTTCGCCTATGCGGCCGAGAGCCTTACCGGAAAATATATGGGCGCGGGCGATAAACGGAATCTCAAAAAAGCCGTGAAATTATTAATAGCTTGGGGAATGGGCCTCGGCGCGGCCTTCAGCCTGATCTACTATCTGTTTGATGCGCAATTGCTCCGCCTGTTCACCGACAATCCGGAGCTGATCACCCTTGGCCTGGTCTACTTCGGCTGGACCGTTTTTGCGCCTTTGGTAAACAGCTTCTGTTTCATGCTCGACGGCATCTACATTGGCGCCACCGTAACCGGTCCCATGCGCGACTCCATGCTGATATCCACCTTTCTGGTATTTGTGCCCGCCTACTACATCAGCGTCGGCTTTATAGGAAACCATGCACTCTGGCTGGCCATGGTTGCCTACATGCTGGCCCGCGGCGCCACCCTGCTCTGGTTTTTGCCCGGCAAAGTATTTAGCAGAATGTCGTAAATAGTATTGAGTACTTCGTATTTCTGAAATTTCAAGTGATAATTTTGGGGAGAACCTTATTTTTTTTCCGCATTTAGTAGTAAAGAAGATGAATGAACCAGTGCAGACATGAGCTCAGTATTTATCTGTGAAGATCATCAAATTGTAATAGACGGAATTGTACATATTCTGGAAAAATCAGGGCAATACGGACCCGTTTCATCATACAAAACGGTTGGTGGGCTGCTTGAAGCCCTTGAATCGGAATCTCCCCGCGTTCTAATATTGGATTTGAACCTGCCGGACCAAAACAGCCTGGGTAACATTGCAGAAATTCGAAGAAAACATCCGCAAATGGCGATGCTGGTTCTTACCATGCATAACGACCCTTTGCTGGCAGATAAAGTTCTCCGTGAAGGTGCTGACGGATTTTTGCTTAAGGATTTTGGAGAAGCTGAGCTTCTTTATGCCCTTAATGTTGTACAATCGGGGGATCATTATATCAATCCAAAAATTAAGCAGGTCAGGAGAAACGGTTGTGGCTCCGGAGCTCTGTTTCTTACAAAAAGAGAAAAACAGATTATATCCCAAACCGCCCGGGGCAGCAGCTCAACCGATATCGCTTCTAAACTCTATATAAGCCGCCATACGGTTAACACGCACCGAAGAAATATTTATAAAAAGCTGAATATTTCGAACATTCGGGAGCTGATCACTTTTGCGTATAAAAATGGTCTGGGATAACCCATGCGATGTCAGATCCTGCACTTATTTATCCTTACATGCATATTGATGTGCATACGTACCCCGCTTGCTTCTGCTCAGCTGTCGGTAATTGAGCTTGATTCGGAAATCAGCGGGCAGCCGGCAACGGAACTCATTGCAGTTATTAAAACAAGCGAAGAGATCACAGCTGATGAGGCGTTAAACCGTTTCGCAAACGATGCACAATCCGGCTCCCATTATTATGGCTTTGTGCAGGATTACGTCTGGATTGGGCTGTCACTCAAAAACAGGAGTGCCGCATCGTCGTGGATTGTGGAAATACAGAACCCAAACATCAATTTTATTGATTTTTATGCGAGAACCGGAAGCGGTGAGCCAGAACTTCTGACCTCAACCGGCAGGGCTGCCCCAATGAGTAGCAGAGATTTTAAGCATACCAATTTTGCTTTTGCTATTGAAGTCCCCCCCGGCAAAACGACAGAGGTTTTGTTCCTGCTGGATAAAAGAAGGTCGTCGTTGCAGTATCCGGTAACCATCTGGAGTCAGAACCATTTTTTTCAGCAGCAACAGCTAAACTACGCCTATTACGGACTCTATTTTGGCGCCTTCATCTTTGTGGCTTTGGTTTCAATAATCGCTTATCTGCTGTCTTTTTACACGAGAATTTTGTGGTATCTGCTCTACATGCTGAGCGTAGGCATATTCGTGTTTGTTGATTTGGGCCTGGCCCAGAAGTATGTCTATCCGGAGTCGCAAGTTATAGGCGGACATGCCCGAATAGGCATAAGCTATTTCATGATTATTACGCTTAATCTGTTTGTGATGTCTTACTTTTCCACCAAAAGGTATTTCAGACTGATTCACCGGGTCATCACGGGATGTTTAGTAGCAATTGGACTCCTGGCTGCTACACATCTGTTTTTTACAGCATTTGCGGTTCAAAATGCAACAGTGATAATCATAGTCCTGTATGCTACTGTGCTCTGCTCGTTTGGCTCAGCAATCCTGGCGGCCTTGAGATACTTCATGGTTGATAAGTACAGCTCGCTGCTTTTTATAGGGGCATTTTCATTCATTTTTGCGGCGGGTTTACTGTTTATCTGCACGGAATTCGGCCTGATTACGCTCCCCTCCATGCTGTTTACGCCCATACAAATCGCTTCGCTGTTGGAAATTGCTTTCCTCAGTGCGGGGATAGTCTGGCAGGTAAGGCTGGCCAAAAAGGAACATGCGCTTCTGGTTGGCAAAATTAGTAGGCTGGAGAATGAAAATCTCAGAGCTTACATAAAAGGCTCGGAAAAAGAGCGCGAGCGCGTAGCCATGGAGCTGCACGATGAGATCGGAAGCCGTCTGAGTCAGCTAAACCGAAACGTGGCTTCAAAACGAGCAGGGGAAAACGCAATCAAAAAGGAGATTTCATCTGTAATCCAACAAGTCCGGCTTTTGTCTCATAAGCTTTCACCCTTTGGCTTATCTGTTCACGGTCTGAGCGAAGCCATTCATCAGATGGTTCGTGAGGTGAATGAAAGCAGTTCGGTAAGGTATTCATTTCAAGCGGTTGACATACCCGATGACCTGCCCGATGAAAAAGCTGTACAGCTATTCCGGATTGTTCAGGAAAGTATTCAGAATATAGAGAAGCACAGCAGAGCCCAAACGGCTGAAATCCAGCTGATCTGTGTGGATGGAGACATTGTGGTTACCATAGAAGATGACGGAGTCGGGATTTTGCCTGAGGAAAACCGCAGCAGAGGAATCGGAATGTACAATATTGAGAAACGGGTTGCCTACGTGGGCGGAAAGCTTTCAGTGGCCTCTCAGCCCGGTGACGGTGTTGAAATAATGGTTACTATGCCGCTTGGCTCATGAGCAGCGATCCAGCTTTTTCCATCCGCCGGGAAATATTCAGCAGGCGTTTGTAGAATATGGTGCAGAAAAAGATTTACCTCTCTACATTCATCATTTCAGCTATTTTTGAGGGATTGAGATACCCTTCTCTTAGAACGCCACAAAAAATCTCTCCAACCGCATTCCAGCGATTGAAGAGATCTGTTATTCAGTCTGAAAGAATTCGTTTTGCTCTACTGGCCTCTTGTTGTAATCGTGCCATCCTGTTCGGAGATAATAATTTCAACACGACGATTTTGCTGACGTCCCGCGGCGGTATCGTTACTTCCTACGGGATATTGAAATCCATAACCGACCGTACGAATACGGTTTTCGGCTATGTTTCTATTCAGGATTGCTGCTTTCACTGAGTTGGCCCGTTTTCTGGATAACTCCATGTTGAAAGACTCGGAACCAACATTGTCGGTGAAACCTTCGACTAAAATATTGCGCTCAGGGTATTCCTGCAGGAATTTTGCCAGATCGTCCATGGTCTTCATTCCAGCCGAGCGAAGATCAGACTGACCGGTTTCAAACAGTACGTCGCCAAGCGTTAGCACCAGTCCGCGGTCGGTTGGACGGGCTTCGAGTTCATTCACTCTTGCGGCGAGTAAATCCGCTCTTCTGCGGGCTTCGTCAGCCAGCGCTCTTTCTCCACGAGCTTCCTCCAGTGCACTTTGTGCTCTGGCTTCAGACCGGTCTGCTTCAGAACGGCGGACGTCCAGCAGAACCTGTTGACGCTCTACTTCACTTCGGCTTATTTCCTGATTTGCAGCGTTAAAAGCAGCAGTTTCAAGTGCGATTCTGGTTTTCTGTAGCGCTATGTAGGCGTAGTGATCAACCGACGACTTATCTGCCTTAGCCTCCCACAGCGACTGAGTTCTCTCCAGCGCCTCTTCGGCTTCTTTTAAGGCAACCGGCGCGAACTGTGCAATGGAGGGGTCTCGCTGCGCCTCATTGTAGGCTTCAGTTGCGGTTGTAAGCTCTGAGTTGGCCGCTTGAGGCCCGGCGCATCCTGTGAAAATCAGGAGCAGAGGGATAAGTCCCAGAATGGCTTTAGGTAAGAATGTTGTGTGTATCTGCTGTAGTAAATTCATCATATTTATCCTCACCAGGTTTAGTTATTTCTTTGATTTCTTTCAATTTCCGACTTTAAAACCCGGATGCTCTCTCTTAATTCAGCAACCTCTTTTTGGGCTTTACCGGAACGGGCTTTTATCTGAGCCAGCTCCGCATCCAGTCTGGCATGTTCGGCAAGGCGGATGGCCTTATCATACTCTTCATCCTTAACGGCCTCTCTGGCCAGGTCAAGCTTAATTCTGGCATCCCTGATCTCGAGTGGGGCGTAGTCTTCAGCTCCCAGCTCTTCTGCCTGCTGAATAACCATTTGTGTTTCGGTGAGCTGCTGGGTGGGTGGGTTTGTGCTTCCGCATGCAGTTAACAGACCCAGACAGATGACACCTGTAAACAGTTTTTGATACAGTCTCATATTTAACTCCATAATAGTTGATGGAAAGAGAATTAAGATTCGGGCAGGTTCTGATTTGGAACCTGTCTCATAACCTTTTCTCAATAATAATATGCAGCGGATTTGTTGGTATTACCTTACATACATGCAGATGGTTGTTACATATTAATCTATATTCGCTGCAGGATGAATGTGCTGGCCATAAAGGTTGAGAAGTCCGGAAATAAGTTTTCATAGTAAGCCTGGGAAAGATGCAGGGCAGGATAATTCTTCTTTTACCAGCAAGCCTGAGCCGGACAACGGACAATAAATATCGCCCTAAAAAATGCAACTTAGTTGCATTATACCTGAGCACCTGCTATATTACTACTTGCAACATTATTGCATTTATTAATTTTGTCAATGAATCAACCAATGCGTTTACCCGTAACCGTGCTGAGCGGCTTTCTCGGCTCCGGAAAAACAACCCTGCTGAATCACATCCTCCGCAACAAGGAAGGCCTGAAAGTGGCCGTAATTGTAAACGATATGAGCGAGATCAATATCGATTCCAAGCTGGTGGAGGATACCGGCACCCTGTCGCGCACGGAGGAAAGACTGGTTGAAATGAGCAACGGCTGCATCTGCTGCACCCTCCGCGAGGATTTGATTGAAGAGGTCGGACGGCTTGCGCATGAAGGCCGCTTCGATTATCTGCTTATTGAAAGCACCGGCATTTCCGAGCCGCTTCCGGTTGCGCAGACCTTTTTCTTTGACATGTCGGATCTTCCCGTAAACCTGTCGGAAATCAGCCGGCTGGATACGCTGGTTACCGTGGTGGATGCATCATCCTTCCATAAAAACCTGGAGTCGATGGATACGCTTATCGACCGGGGCTGGCACGAAACGGAGGAAGACGAGCGCAGCATTGTGCATCTGCTGATCGATCAGGTGGAGTTTGCGAACGTTATTCTGCTCAACAAAACCGACCTGGTTTCCGGCATACAGCTCGATGAAATCGAGGCTACAATTCGAAAGCTGAATCCTGTCGCTAAAACGATTCGCACCACCCACAGTAAAGTTGATCTGCAGGAAGTCCTGGATACCAAACTGTTCGATTATGAAACAACCTCCCAATCGGCGGGATGGATAAAGGAGCTGGAGAATGAGCATACACCGGAAACCGAAGAGTACGGCATCAGCTCGATTGTTTTTCAGACGCCACGGCCGTTTCACCCGGCACGTTTGTGGGCCTACATCCGGCATAACTGGCCGGCAGCTGTAGTAAGATCGAAGGGGCTGTTTTGGATTGCTTCCCGGCCGGATAAAGCGATTAACTGGAGTCAGGCCGGAGGTTCTATCAACGCCGAGCCGGCCGGAGTATGGTGGGATTCGCTTTCCAAATTAGAGCGAAATCAGCACCCGGCTTTTCAGGCTAACGAGGAGCGCATCATGAGCCGGTGGACCAAAGCGTTCGGAGACCGTATGAATGAGCTTGTCTTTATTGGTCAGAACTTCGACAAAGACGAGCTTTACGAAGAACTTGAGTCCTGTCTCTGCACGGATGAAGAAATTGCGCACTACCATGCCGGTGGCTCATTTGAGGACCCATGGCCAGACTGGAACCCGCAGGAGGCAGGGCATGCGCAGCATTAATCTATACCCCATAACATAACCTCAACCTCGACCACTACAGGCGGCACCCCCATTTGATTTTACAAAGGAAATGAACACTACGAATGATATGGTGGAATGGGCCATCGTTGGAGGCGGTATTCACGGCACCACGATAGCTCACTCGCTAATTACGCGCGGATATGCCGCCCGGGATGAGATACGCATCATCGATCCCCATCCGGAGCTGTTGTACGAGTGGAAACGTGCCACAGCTAATGTGGGGATGGAGTTTTTGCGTTCCCCGGGCGTTCACCATATCGACACAGAACCATTTTCTCTGAAGCACTTTGCCGGGAATAACTCCGGAAATTATCATCTGTTTACTGAACCTAATGAGAGGCCGTCTCTGGCGCTGTTTAATGCCCACGCGGAAGATGCCATACGACGCAGCCGGCTGTCCGAAACTCATCTGCAGGAGATCGTTACCGGCATTGAGCTGCTGAACGGATCGGCCCAAATCACCACTTCGGGCCAGGCTTTAAAAGCAAGAAAGGTGATTTTAGCAATTGGTTCGACAGGATCGGCCCGGTGGCCGGAGTGGGCGCGTGAAGCCCGGACTAATGGCGCCCGGATTTCGCACGTGCTTGAACCGTCCTATAGCCGGGAAAATATTCCTGAAACCGGCCGGATCATTGTTATTGGTGGTGGTATGTCCGGGGTGCAAACAGCGCTCTCCCTTGCGACCAGCGACAGGCATGTTACCCTCCTTTCACCAAAACCGCTGCGGTATAATAATTATGATGCCGATCCCGGCTGGATGGGACCAAAGTTCTTGGGCCGGTTCCGCAGCATCTCGTCTCCGGTGAGACGACGTGATGTTATACAACAGGCCCGAAACAGTGGCTCGGTAACGTATGAGCTGAAGCGAAGCCTGATGCAAAAAACCAGGGATAAACTCTGTGATGTGGCTACGGGCACCATCTCATCATGCTCTGTTTTAACCAGCGACCTGATGATGCTGAGCCTGAGTGACGGTCAAAAAATCGGAGCTAATTACATCATTCTGGCCACGGGCTACAGCAGCAAGCGCCCGGGTGGCCGCCTTGTGGATAATCTTATTGCTGACCACAATCTGGAATGCTCGCCCTGCGGTTTCCCGATAACCGGACCAGATTTGAGGTGGAGCGAAAATCTCTACGTCACCGGTCCGCTGGCCGAGCTCGAGGTCGGCCCCGTATCCAGAAATATAATTGGCGCACGCATGGCTGCTGAAAGGATAATGATGCAGCAGTCGAAGCGCATTGCGGTGTAGCAGCAGTGACGTTCTAATCCGAATGTAACATCGCACTTTAATCAACTAAAAAATGAAAAGAAAGTCTTTCATAAAAACCACCGCACTCGGTCTTGGTGCCATTTTTCAGATGCCGTTTACCGGGCAGCGTTTTCCAGCTTCTGAAATAGGGGAGGCGTTTAATGATGATGCCCCGGCTGAAGTTTTGTATGATGCTATCATAATTGGTGGAAGCTATGCCGGCTTATCGGCAGCAATGGGGCTTGGTCGATGTCGCCGTAAAGTGCTGATGATTGATGCCGGTATGCCGCGGAACCGCACTTCCCCGCAAGCCAACAATCTGTTCAGCAGGGACGGGCAGAATCCGGCTGAAATCAGAGAAGAAGCCAAAGCTCAGCTAGGACAATACAAGGAGTATTTGGCGCGAGTTGAAGGCATGGTCGTGGAGGTAGAAAAGAAGGATGATTCTTTTTCAGTTAGTCATGAAAACGGAA
This sequence comes from Balneolia bacterium, assembly GCA_022565795.1. Lineage (GTDB taxonomy): Bacteria > Bacteroidota > Rhodothermia > Balneolales > Cyclonatronaceae > Cyclonatronum. Next base: position 50,642 of record JAIUMA010000005.1, on the reverse strand, counting down.
ACACGTTTACCGGTCAAAATGTGATATTCGCGGGTGGCGTAACGGATAATCTACAGGATATAGACGGGCTGGAAGAGCTCTGGGGAAGGGGTGTTTACCATTGTCCCTATTGCCACGGATGGGAAAACAGAGATAAAAAAACGGTCGTAATTGGAAGCGGAACCTCTGCGCTAAGTCTGGCCTCTACAATAACCAACTGGACAGACGACATCACCTATTATTCCCAGGGAGTTCCTGTGGATCTGCCCGATGATACCAGAAGGCTGGTATCAAGCCTTGGAATAACCATAGAACATGGAACCGTAAAGCAGATATCAAAAAACGGTTCCGGAATTCAGATTCATCTGGATGACGCCACCGCACCACTTCTTTTTGAAGCCTGCTACGCCCCGGGTCGCATCACTGCCAACAGCAGACTTGCTGAAGCACTGGGATGCTCGCTGCGCGCAAACGGTGCAGTAGAAGTAAATGAGCAGTACCTAAGTAATGTAGAAGGCGTCTACGCCATAGGCGATATTTGCAGCCGGACTAACGGTCAGGTGATCCATGCGGCGTATTCCGGAACGGTTGTAGCGGCCGCCGTGAACCGTGTTTTTCTGGACAAAAAATTTTCCTCATGATTCCCTTAACCAACTAAAACCATGCTTGAAGCCATCAACCTCAGTAAAACCTATAACGGCCATACGGCTGTAGACGAATTAAACCTGAGCATCTCCGGAGGCGAAATTTACTGCCTGCTGGGCGCAAACGGAGCGGGCAAAACGACTACCATCAACCTGTTCCTGAATTTGACGCAGCCCAGTGCCGGGTTAGCCAGAATAGATGGTTTATCGGTGGCGCAGTACTCGCTGGAAACAAAGAAAAAGCTGACCTACATACCGGAAAACCTGTCACTCTATCCCAATCTCTCGGGCATTGAAAATCTGCAGTTCTTCAGCGGTTTATCGGGTGTTCAGCTCACGGATGATCAGGCCGGGGAGCTTCTGGTGGAGGCCGGGCTTCAGGGTGATGCGGTTGGCAAACGCGTTTCCGGATACTCGAAAGGGATGCGCCAGAAAGTTGGCATTGCGCTTGCTATAGCGCGTAATTCATCAGTATTGCTGTTAGATGAGCCAACCAGCGGACTGGATCCTTCGGCCAGCAACGACTTTGCCGGCCTGCTTGGAGATATGAAATCCCGGGGCGCCGCCATTTTGATGACAACGCACGACCTGTTCCGTGCCAAGGAAACCGGAACCCGAATTGGCATTATGAGCAACGGACGCCTGGTGGAAGAGCTGAACGCCGCGGATGTATCCCACAGCGATCTGGAACGCGTATATTTACATCATATGAGGGCCTGAGCTATGGTAGTTTTCACGATTGCGAGAAATGAAATCCGGCGGCTGGTGCGCGATAAAGTCGTTTTAGTGCTGGGACTGGTGATGCTCAGTCTGCTGGCCGTTTCGGTGATATCCGGAGCAGGCTACTATAAGGTAATGGCTGAGCAGCACGAGCAGGCTCAAGAGTTGGCCCGCATTCAGTGGGAAAATCAGGGTGAGAAAAATCCGCACTCTGCGGCTCATTACGGCACCTTCGCCTTCAAACCGGTAACGGTGCTTTCCGTATTTGAGCCCGGTGTTGACCGCTATACCGGCGTATCGCTGTTTATGGAGGCCCATCGCCAGAACTTTGCAACCTACAGCCTGGCGGAAGACAAAGATGCCTCTATGAGGTTCGCTGAGCTAACCCCCGCATTTATTTTTGGCTATCTGTTTCCACTCTTCATCATTTTTGTGGGCTACAGGAGTATAGCTGCTGAGAAAGAGTCCGGTATGTATCGGTTTCTGGTGAGTCAGGGCGTGAGCGTGAAGCAGCTCATTACCGGAAAGGCCATTGCGTTATGGGGCATCATCGCCCTGCTGTTTGCGCCTTTTTTTATAGTCGGGCTGAGCGTGTTGATACTGACCGAACCAGCTGGCAACGACCTGCTGCGATTTTTTGGAATGAACGGAGTCTGGCTGCTTTACTTCGGGGTGATGGCCCACGTAACGCTTGGCGTTTCTGCGCTTTCAAAAAGTTCGGGCTCGGCCATGGTATTTCTGCTTGCGTTCTGGATGATCAGCACCCTGCTTGTTCCAAAACTGGTTACCAATTTTGCGGCTCAGATACATCCGGTTCCCAATACATCCGAGCTGTATCAGCGTATTCAGGCTGATTTACGAGGCGGGATAGACGGGCATAATCCGTACAGTGAGCACAGCGCGGCGTTCAGGGATTCGGTGCTTGCTGCGCACGGAGTTGAAGATGTCGCGGATTTACCCTTCAATTTCAGCGGGCTTATGCTGCAGGAAAGCGAAGAGTTCGAAAAGAAAATCTATGATTATCACCTGGCAAAAATAGAAGAAATTCACCAGCGGCAAATCCAGCTCTTTGCGGCAAGCTCGGTTTTATCACCAACCATCGCAACCCGACTGGCCTCTATGACAACAGCCGGAACAGACATCCATGCCTTTAGTCACTTCACTCAGGCGGCTGAAGCCTACCGTATACAGCTGATGCGCGACCTGAATATGGATCTCAAAGTCCATGCGGTTGGCGATCGTGCCTCGGGTTATGCAGTAGGATCCGATTTCTTTGCCGAAAACATTGCATTTACCTATCAAAGACCAAACGAGCTGATTATCTCGGCAGGTCAGCGAATATCGCTGCTGGTAACCATAGTCTGGTTTATGGCATCCCTGCTGTTTTTAATGATTGTATCTTCAAAGAGGGAGGAGCTGTGACCCATCATATTTTTTCCTTCGAATGGCGACACCTTAAATCATCCGGCCTGTTCCGGATTACGCTACTGCTTCTTCCTCTGCTCATAGGCTACAGTCTGTATCTCGGCAACGAGCGGGTAAAGCAGCAGGAAGATACCATAATATCGCTGCGGGCGGCAGAGGCCAGCTTCTACGAAGAAAAGAGGCAGGAGCTTGTGGCCATAGAACAGGGTGAAAAAGAGGTGAAAAGGTGGTTTCAGGATCCCGCCAACCCGCTGGTTTTAAGCCGGTTCCAGGGCGCGGGCAAACACGTTTTTCTGAAGCCAAAACCACTTGCCGCGCTCTCCGGTGGTCAGCTGGATATCCTTCCCAATTATGGCAGAGTAACCCTCACCACGACCGAGCCGCTAAGGGATAATGCGCTCGAAAACCCGTTTATGCAGATGGTGGGCATCTTCGACTTTGCGTTTGTGCTGGTGTGGCTGATTCCGCTTTTTGTCATTGTACTGGGCTACAATATGCTGTCAGCAGAGCGGGAGCTGGGAACCTGGGCGCTGCTGCGATCACAGCCGGTTAGTATTAACCGGATTTTGGCCTATAAAATGCTGTTCAGATTACTGATTCTTTGCGGGCTGGTAATCCTGTCTCTTTTGCTGTGGTCCCTGCTGTTTGGGATCAGCCTTCTCCATGCCGATGGCCTCGCCCTGATCGGCGTTATCCTGCTCTACATTGGATTCTGGTTTGCACTATGCGCCCTCTTTAATCTTTTCATGACCAGCTCGGCTGTAAATGCTGTTGGACTGGCGGGCTTTTGGGTACTTTTTCTCCTGCTGATTCCCTCTCTTATTTCCATGCTCGCCACAAGCCTTCACCCTGTGCCATCACGGGCGCTTTGGATAACCGAACAGCGATCCATCGAGCAGGCGGTGGACCAGGAAAACGACGCCTTGTTTGACGAATGGATTACCGATCATCCCGAAGAATTTGTGAATGAGAATGCTCCGGATTTTTATGAAGTATGGTTTAGGCTGCTGTTGGTAAATGAAGCTGTGGAAAACCGCCTGGCGGAAGCCGAACAAAAGTTTAAGGAGCCCGGGGAGCGACAGACTGAGCTGGTATCGCGCCTTCGGCCTCTCTCTCCGCCCATGTGGGTGCAATCCTGGCTGGAGCGCCGTGCCGGGACCGACGCGCAGCGCCTGCGAACCCTGGACCACGAAATGAAGGCATTCCAACAGGAATGGTACGACTTTTTTGTGCCACGCTTCAGGCGTCTGGAATTCCTCACCTCCGACGAATATGATTTGATACCAGATCCTGGGTTATAGGACGCAGATTAGCGCAGATTATGCCGCGGATTAACGCAAAGTATTTATGTTTCCTTTGCGCGCCTTTCTTTTTGTAACCTGTGTTTCTCTGCGTCCAAAAAACGGGACGCAGAGACGCACAAATTTATACACAACTTATCCCGGCTCCGCCAGCCGGATGTCGGATAGAGTAACGCAGAATGAGATTTTCCATCCTCCGCGCACCTTTCTTTTCATAATCTGTGTTCCTCTGCGTCCTTACCCCATGTAGCTACCGGGAAACTTCCCTTATTTCACCAGCATCATCTTTCGGGTTTGCAGGAAGCTTCCCGCCTGTATGCGGTAGATGTACATACCGCTCGACAGGCGGCCGGCGTCGAAACTGACGCTGTGCCGTCCCGCGGCCTGCTGATTGCTCACCAGTGTGGCCACCCGCTGACCCATCATATTGAATACTTCCAGCCGTACTTCTGCCGCTTCGGGCAGGGCGTACTCGATCAGCGTGGTTGGGTTGAACGGGTTGGGGTAGTTTTGATTGAGGGCAAACACGGAGGGAGTATCAGTATTTGGATCTATACTGGTTCCGGTCGGACAGGTACCCCATACGGGTTTGAAATCATCATTTTCATTAAGCGGGCTGTTATTTGCAAAATTGGACGGCTCACTGTTGATATTAGAAACGCACCAAAGTGAAAGATCCTGAATGAAGGAGAGCGCTCCTGAAAACATGCTGCTCATACCAAGAACGCCAGATACATCCCAGCTGCCGATATCCTGATTGAAGGCATGGGCACCTACGAACATATTTGACATGGTTGTTACGCCAGAAACGTCCCAACCGCCGATATCCTGATTAAAAGCTCGTGCTGCGAAAAACATCGCGCGCGTTGTGTTTACATTTCTCATATCCCAGGCGCCAATATCCTGATTAAATTTAGTTGCACCATTGAAGGTGTTTAGCATGGTAGTAACATTTCCTACGTTCCAGTTCCCTATGTTTTGGTTAAATACCTCAGCACCAAGGAACATTTGATTCAAAGACTCAGCGCTGCTCATATCCCAGCTGCCTATGTCCTGATCAAATGTAGTTGCATTCCTGAACATGGAGAAAAAGTCTGGAACACTGCTTACATCCCAGCTGCTGATATCTTCATTGAAATCAGAACGGCCATTGAACATACTCCTCATATTCGTGATCCCGCTGGTGCAGGAAGTTGCTGAAAGCGAACGGTCGGCCATAATCTCTTCACGCGTCCTCTTCGTGTACAAAATGCCGTTTATTTCACCGCTTTCCCCGATTTCTGCATCGGGACACATCACCGTTACCCCGTTTTCATGCAGGAAAAAATTATCGTTCTGCAGACTCTGTGCAGAAAGGTTTGTCGCATACAAGGGGGAAAAAAGAATCAGAACAACCGGAAGAAGTATGATTTGCCAGTTACGCTGCTTCTGCATATGAATCTGTAGAGGGTTTGTTTTCATTTGGGTTACCTTGGTTTTGTTTTTTGTCGCGATAACTGGAAGAGTATGATGTGCATTCGCTATCGCGTTTAAATAAAATTTGTAACTGGTGTTTAGTATGAGCAATAGCATTGTCGCTAAACGGCTGTTTAGCAGGCTATTAATTCATACGGTTGAGCATTACAGCAGGTGAAAAAAATGCCAAAGATATATCCGACGTTTTTCCCTTAGCTACCCTGCATCTTATGTGCAAAATTATCGAACTATTCGAGTCCTGCTTCACACACTGAGATTCGGATATCTGTCATGCGCAGGAAATGGTGAAAATGAGTCAAACCAATTTGAAAAAAAGATTGATGCTAGCGCGCCTTTTTTTAAAGATCTGTGTTTCTCTGAGTCTTGCCTATATAAAGTTGTTTGATACTAACAAACAATAGTGTTTGATGCTACTCATCAAAAGTGTATTTTACTATCAAATAATTTTGTTATGATACTAAAATCCACCATCACAGAAGTTGCAGGCTCACAGAAGGAAAATCTACTCCAGCGGAAAACGGGTCTGGAGCGGGAGATGCTGCGCAGTATTCCGGACCTGTCGTCTCATGCCCTGATTATATCCGGAATCCGCCGGTGCGGGAAGAGTACGCTGCTGTATCAGCTTTTGGCCAGCAGATATAAAGAAGCGTTTTATCTGAATTTTGAAGATCCCCGGCTGTATGAATTCCAGCTGAATGACTTCACCCGAATAGACGAAAACATAAACGAATCGGGCAGTAAGGTTCTTTTTTTTGATGAAATACAGATCGTAAAGGGCTGGGAAACGTACGTCCGCCAAAAGCTGGATGAGGAGTATAAAGTGGTGATAACCGGCTCCAACGCCTCTTTGCTGAGTCAGGAATTGGGAACTAAGCTGACGGGCAGGCACATCACCAAGGAGCTGTTCCCATTTTCGTGGCCGGAATATCTCCGGTTTGTGAAAAAGGATGCATCACTCAAAGCGCTAACCGCATACATGAAGACGGGTGGATTTCCCGAGTATGTGAAAACCGGTAACAACGATATTCTGCATCAGCTTTTTGAAGATATCCTGATCCGGGATATTGCCGTTCGTTATGGAGTGCGGGACACAAAGTCGCTGCAGCGCCTCGCCCTGTATCTCGTATCCAATGTTGGCAAACTGGTGACCGCCAACCGGATTAAATCCCTTATCGGAATCAGCGCTACCAGCACGGTGATGGAGTATTTTTCACACCTTGAGCAGTCCTGGTTATTCCAGTTTGTTCCAAAATTCAGCTATTCGGTTCGCAAGCAGCTGATCAATCCGCGGAAGGTATATAGCATCGATACCGGTCTGGTAAGCGTGAATTCGAAATCGTTTACCTCAGACTATGGTCCGCTGTTTGAAAATCTGATTTATCTGTTTTTGAGGAGACGATATAAGGAGATCAACTACTTTTCGGAAAAGGGTGAGTGCGATTTCATTGCTTTCCAAAATGGAGAGCCTGCCGAAATCATACAGGCCTGCTACGAACTCACGCCCGATAACCTTGAACGGGAATTAAACGGACTGTTTGAAGCGCTCGCGTTTTTTGATATACCCAAAGGCCACATCATCACCCTGAACCAAGCCGACCGCTTTGAGCGGGATGGGAAAGTGGCGGAAGTTGTAAGCTGCCACGAGTATTTCAGCCGGGGTTTAAAGGACGCAGATTAGGGGGATTATGCCGTGGAACTTGTCCCGGCCCCGTCAGGCGGGCGTCGGGAGTTACGCAAAAAGGGTGTCACCATATTTTGCGCGCCTTTCTTTTTAAAATCTGCGCATCTTTGCGTCCTGCCTTCAGGTCCTACCCCTTCACGAAGATGTAGTCGGCGAAGTAACCGTTGGCATCGGTGAGTTTTTGCTTGAGGCTGAAAGGCGTATCGGCAAATATTTCCCCAATCAGCTTGTCATCATACTTACGCGAAATTTCGGTGTGGATGGACTCGCCTGCTTTAAAATCGTAGCTCTCCCCGTTTTCCGCTATTGTTACGGTCTGATCAACCTTACTCCTGAGGTAGGAGCGCACAATACCCTCGGCTTTGGTGTAGGTTACCACGTGCTCAAAAAGGGTGATGTCAAAGTTGCCCCCAAGCTCCCGGTTGATGCGTTCAAGCAGATTCAGATTGAAAGCCTTTGTAACGCCCTCACCGTCGTCGTAAGCCGGAAGCACCACGGATGCGTCTTTGATTAAATCGACGCCAAGCAGAAAACGGTCGCCTTCGGTAAGCGTCTTACTCAGCTCCCGGGCAAAGCGACTCGCCCGGGCATCCGGCATGTTACCGATATTGGAGCCGAGAAAAAGGACCACTTTGGGGGCATCGGAAGTCTTGAGCTGTGTAAGCACATCAAAATAATCTCCCTGTAGCGGTTTAATGCGGAGTGATGGCATCTCAGCCGATAGCGAACAAGCGAGTCCGTCTAGCGCGTTTTGTGAAATGTCTATGGGGACATAGGCAAAATCGTATCCGTCATCACACAAATAGCGAAGCAGGTGTTTGGTCTTTTTACCATCACCAGCGCCCAGCTCGGCGAGTTCGAACGGTTTGTCTTTGGAGACGCCCAGCGCTTCGGCAAGAGCGGCGGTTTTTTTGCTGAAAATTTCGAGCTCTGCGCTGGTTAGATAGTACTCGTCCAAAGCCATAATTTCGACAAAAAGTGCATCACCCTTCTTATCGTAAAAATAGCGCGAGGGCAGCGTTTTGGGATCGGCGCTCAGCCCATCATGTACGTCCCGTAAAAATGTCTGCATCATATCGATCGCGCCAGCCGGACTCCGGAATACTGCCACTGCAATGGCGGATGAAAGAAGTTGCGATAGGTTTTGCGGGCGTGACCTTCCGAAGTAGCAACAGACGCACCCCGAAGCACCATCTGATTGACCATAAACTTGCCGTTGTACTCGCCCGCCGGCCCTTCGACCGTAGTGAATCCGGGATAGGGCAGGTAGGCGGAGTTGGTCCATTCCCAGCGCTCGCCCCAGTCAAACTTATCGGCTGCCGCCTCCCATTCAAACTCGGTTGGCAATCGCATGCCTTTCCAGCGCGCAAAGGCATCGGCTTCATAAAAATTGATGTGCCCCAGAATGGCATCCGGATCCAGCTTTTTGAGCCCGGCCAGCGTAAACTGATGCCAGCTTCCGTCCAGATTTTTCCAGTAGAGCGGATGCTTTACGCCGTTGGCGCTCACCCACGACCAGCCTTCATCCAGCCAGTATTTGAAGTTTTCGTATCCGCCCGCTTCGATAAACTCGAGGAACTCGCCGTTGGTAACCAGCGCTTTGGAAATTTGGGCATCATGAAGGTATGTCTTGTGGCGACCAAGCTCGTTATCGTAACAGAAGCCATCACCGGTATGACCAATTTCGTACACGCCCTCTTTGATGTCGACCCAGCCCGATTCCTTGTTTTTGCCCGCGAGTAGATTAAAGGACTTTTCGTACACCGGGTGAAGCGGATTGAGGCTGAACATATACTTCATGTCGGTAATCATCAGCTCCTGATGCTGCTGCTCGTGGTTCAGTCCCAGGATGATGGTATCCTTTTCCTCATCAGTCAGCTCCCCGGAAAGCAGCTCATCCATTTTTTCGTCAACATAGCGGCGGTAGCGGTAGACCTCATCCACACCGGGCCGGGTGAGATCGCCCCGGCTGGTGCGCAAGGTGCGGTCGCCCAGGGTGTTGTAATAGCTGTTGAACAGGAAGCCAAAATCATCATTAAACGGCTTGTATCCCTTCTGATACGGCTTAAGAACAAGCTCTTCAAAAAACCAGCTGACGTGGGCAAGGTTCCATTTGGGCGGGCTGCCAAAATCGGCGGGCTGTGGCAGGTAATCCTCAATGGTCAGCGGCTCGCACAGCTTCTCGGAACGCTGCCGCACCTGGTGATAACGGCTCTTTAGATGACTCATAAATTAATTCGGTAGTTTCGTGTGCAAAGGTTTCAGGCTTCATGATAATCCTTAACCATAGATAACTGATTACCGTTGGCAATGCAAGAATGAACCGTGCGTTTTGAAATCTGCCAGTTCCCACCCGTGCCTTTCAGTCATATCGGAGAGCTTTTTGAAGCCATCGCATTCAACGGAAATTGTTTCGATGGTCGCGGAATCGGAGCTTATGCTGCCTTTTTCGGTTGTAACGACCCCGGATAAAAAATCGAAATGATTGGATGAAAACACGCTGCCCGAGACGCCGGCTTTCTTTGCGGAGACGAGGACTAGCGATTCATCAATGAATTCAAAGGTATAGGTTGAGTTCGCCCGCACGTATTGGTAGCTAATCCACAGCTGTCCATTTTCAATGGATATGTCGGGCTCCAGATAACATTCCATTCCTCCTGAAATCGGGGGTGCAATAAACCTGTTGTTCTGAATGCTCACTTTTGGCTCCCTCTCACCAGCCGTTAAAACAAGGATGATCCGCTTTTCATCTTTCAGCAGCTCAGCGCTTTCATCACAGTTCACAAATCGGTGATCACCGGACTGCAGAATCACAACCATGTCTTCAGAATCATCTGAGCTCAGGTGTCCGGATGCTTGTTTTATGATGGTCCAGCCGCTGACCTCAGAAACCTCATCAACCGTCATTTTGGAGAAGTCAGGGTATTTAATTTCCCCGGTTAGAGCTAAAGCCGTGAAAATGATAAGTTGTAGCACGTATGCAAGTTTAAGGTTCATAGGCCTGTTTATGCTGCCGGGAGACGGAAAGAATTCTGGTTCAGTCAAACATATGAAACGTCAGGCATTATTACCCATTTCAATAAATTTTGATTCTATTACAGACTAATGAAGCAATCCTATTCTCAACAAGAAACCATTGAGATTTTAAAACGGGCTCTTACTGCAAAAGATAAAAAGGAAGAAGAAAGCGACGACGTGCTTACCATCACCGAACTGGAAAAAATGGCTTTCGAACTGGGCATTTCAAAAGCTGTTTTGCAAAAAGCAGCGGCAGAACTTTCTCAAACCAGAGAACAAAACAGGGATGAGACGTTTCCGGAAGTTGTAGCTACAAAATGGATTGAAGGCCGGTTATCTGATGCTGAAATAGATAACTTTTTTTCGGAGCTGAAGCTTGAGTTCGGAGGTAGCTATCTCTGGTCCGGCAAGCCTTCTGAAGTACATAAAATGGGTCAAACCTGCGAATATCAGCTTAAGGATGCACTCATCACCCTAACCGATAAAGGTGATGGGTACCAGCTCCGTGTAATCAAGCAGCAGTTTTACCATGGCAATAGCCTTGAAGCTGCGATTGTTTCTATTCCAGCCGCATTTATTATTGGCTTTCTCCCCGTAGCCGCAGCGGCAGAATGGCTTCACCTGTATATCGCGATCCTTACCGGCGCAGTGATTTATGGCTCCACCTTTTTCATGGTGAAAAATCATATCCGAAAGAAGAGATCGGAAACGGTTCAAAAGCTGCTTAGGGTCTCAGACTATGCGGAAATGCGACTAAGTGAGCTGGTACAACCCGCTGAAATTATACATGATGATATTGCCCCCGATCTGAGCGAAGATACCAAAACCACTCAGGCCGGAAACCGCGACTCCGAACCTGATCGTGATGTTGCATGATCCGATACGTATGATTATCTCGGCAATTCCGGATCAGCGCTAAGAATGTCGAACTCATCAGCCTGCAGGCCGTAACTTTTTGCACTTATTTTCGTGCTATACTATGTTTCCGGACTCTATTCTGGTGTCCAAATCCCCGTCTGTTAATTAATTTTTCAGAAGCTCAACTCGTCATTTTAGTGTATGCTCAAATTTAAAAACGTGGTCAAAAAGTTCACCAAAGTAAGGGCTGTGGATGATCTTTCGTTTGAAATTAAAAAGGGAGAAATTTTCGCCCTTCTTGGCCCCAATGGTGCCGGAAAAACGAGCAGCGTCCGCATGATTATGCAGATTATGGAGCCGGACAGCGGTTCCATTACGTTCGGCCCCTCTGTTATGCAGGGTGATAAGGTGAATCGCTCGAAATTGGGCTACCTGCCCGAAGAGCGGGGTTTGTATCAGGATGCGCCCATCATAAAAACGCTGGTTTATTTGTCAACGCTTCGGGGCAGTGACCCGGCTGAGGCGCAGAAGAAGGCAAACGCATGGCTGGATCGGTTTGGAATTCTGGACCGGAAGGCCGAAAAGATTTCCACCCTTTCGAAAGGGAATCAGCAGAAGGTGCAGTTTATCGCCTCAATTTTACATGAGCCCGAGTTCGCTATTCTGGACGAGCCGTTTTCGGGATTTGATCCCATCAATCAGGAGCTCATTTCCGACATCATCCGGGAGCTTCGTGATGGCGGAATGACCATCCTGCTGAGCGCCCATCAGATGCAGTTGATTGAGAACATTGCAGACCGTATTCTGATGATAAACAATGGGAAAGAGCTAATCAGCGGCACATTCGACGATATTCGCAACAACACCATCTCCGACAAAAAGCTGATTGTAACTTACGACGGGGATGTGAAAAATGAGCTTTTCCAAGGCTCGGGTGACATCAGAAACAGCATTATGACGGCTCCCGGGGAATGGGAGATCTATTTTTCTGAAAACTACTCTATGAATGAGGTTCTTAAAATTATGATTGCAGCCGGTTCAGTTAAAACCCTGAAGACGTCTGACGTAAACCTGCACGAAATCTTCATTGAGAGCTTCAGAAATGGAGGGCGGGCTCATGAATAATCAGTTAAAAACCGTCTGGAACGTAACCAAATGGGAGTACACCCGCTTCTTCAAATGGATTGATCTGATCAAAGGAACCGTGTTCTTTTTAGCTTTCGGATTGATTGGTGGCGTAATTGGTTTCTGGGTGGCTTCAGACACCATAACCACCCCGGATATTGCTGTGCACGAGTATGGTGACTTTAGCAGCGAGAATTTTCAGAGCAGCCAGTTTACGTTCAGCGACCGCTCGGAAGACGCTATGGACGTGCTCCTTGAGGAGCTGGAGGCGGGCGATCTTGACGGAATTCTGACCATCGTTTCAACAGATTCAGCCACCATCAGAATGAAGGGTGAGCGTGGTTGGCTTACCGGATTGCGTCAGCATCTGAGGGAACAGCGCACCGACCTGAAATTGCAGGAATTTGATATTGATGCCTCGGTATTTGCAGCCATTGAGGATGGCATGGTGCTCCACACCGAGTTTGACCGTGGAAGCGAATCCTCTTCGGCAGATAAATGGCTGGCTGGCATTGCCATTTTCCTTATACTGATGGCCGTATTTATGGGATTTGCCTATCAGTTCACAGCAATTACCGGAGAGAAACAGCAGCGAATTACCGAACAGGTTATATCGGCTATTAGTCCGCAGACCTGGATCGATGGCAAAATCCTGGGCATTACGGGAATCGGATTAACCTATGTGGTCTATTACGGAGGGCTCGGACTCATTGGCATGGTTGCGCTGATCAATTTTACCGGCGCGCCGTTTGGTCAGGCGCTGGTGCTCATAAACCCTGGCCTGCTCATCCTTTTTTTGCTGCTGTCCATACTGGGGATTTTGATGATCAACTCCTTTTTTGCCGGAATTGCGGCCACGATCGATGATCCGAACACATCACAAAAGTCCGCCCTGATGATGATTCCGCTCTATCCTGTGTTGTTTGCCTTCGTGGCCATTTTCAACGCCGACAGTACCGCCATTCAGATTCTGGCGGTATTTCCTCTAACATCCTATGCCATACTACCCGTCCGCCTGGTAATGACTCAGGTCCCCTGGTGGGAGCCGGTAGTAGCTTTGGTTCTATTAGCCGCTACGGCATGGCTGTTTCGCGTATGGGCCGGTAAAATCTTTGCCACTGGCATGATGATGTACGGAAAGGAACCAAGTCTCAGAGAAATGGTGCACTGGTTCAGAAGGGCATGATTTCGTAGAAAAAGGAAATTGTTATGGAAGAAAAAAAGGCAAATTACACGTCTCTGATTCTTTTTGTTTTAGCATTAGTAATTGCAACACCCATAATTACCGTGCTGACCCGAGAAGCAGAGCTTAGCTTCGATCCGGTTCTTCTTTTTTGGAGTGCTCTAATTTTGGTCTATACCTTGGTACAGTACAGATCATTGATACCGGCGCTGTTGTCGAGCTTGCCGCTGTTATTATTTTCAGTGCTGCCGGCCGTTGGGTTCCCGGAGATTCAGGATAATCCGAACAATCCGAATTTGCTGCACATCCATTACTATTATCTGGCCGGAGGTTTTTTGGTGATAGCGACGGGGCTTATTTCCAGAGTTCATAAATCCGAGTTTTAGACAAATCCGGGTTATGTAGTTAACTATTTAACTAAATTGATTTAGGACTCAGCAAGATTTTTATGAAACGCAAAAACCAAAACACTATGAAGCAAACCATTTTAGGATCTGGCGGGGCCATAGGCATTGAGCTTGCAAAGGCACTGGCAGACTATACGACGGACATCCGTCTGGTGAGCAGAAATCCTCAAAAAGTAAATCCTACGGACAGCCTGCATCCGGCTGACCTGACCAGCCGGGAAGAGGTATTTAAGGCTGTAGAAGGTTCAGAAATCACCTATGTTGTGATTGGGTTTCCATACGAAACGCGCGTTTGGAAGCAGGTCTGGGTACCGTTTGCAGAAAACGTAATAGCCGCATGTCTGGAGCATAAGTCCAAACTCGTATTTTTCGACAATGTGTACGCCATAGGCGGTGATAACGTGAACCACATCACTGAGGACTCTCCCATTAGCCCGACAAGCAGGAAGGGTGAAACCCGGGCAGAAGTGGACCGGCTCATTTTAGAAAACATGAATAAAAATGGCCTCGAAGCCATAATTGCCAGGGCGCCCGATTTCTTCGGCGGAATTTCCCGAGAAAAAAGCGTGCTCATGAATCTGGTGTTCAACAACCTTGAAAAGGGCAAAAAAGCCCAGTGGTTTTGCAATGCTAAGGTCATTCACACCATGGGATACGTTCCGGATCTTGCAAAAGGGACGGCCATGCTCGGCAATACCCCGGATGCCTATAATCAGATCTGGAACCTGCCAACTGATCCCGAAAAAATTACGGGCGAAGGCTGGATAAACCTCTTTGCGAAAGAGATGAATGCGGAGAACAAGTATATGGTCCTGCCAAACTGGATGATAAAGGGCATCGGGATTTTTGTCCCCGTGATGAGGGAATTAGCCGAAATGAACTATCAGTTCGACAGGGACTACTACTTCGACAGCTCAAAATTCAACAGCCATTTCAAGTATACTCCAACGCCTAATGCGGAAGCCGTTAGACGAAGTATTGAAGAGTTGAAAAGTTCAGGCTCGTAGAGGTGCATGGGCAAACCTGGTCTACTCTACCACAAAACTTTTGGAGTAGAATCTTTCTCCGTTTACAAAATCGTGATCGAAGTACAGCTCGAAGAAAAATCTGTATTCGCCTTCGGTTGTAATCAGATCGAAATCAGTGCCGGGGCCCCGTCTTTTGTTTGCAATCTCAACAAAATCGGTTATCTGCTGGTAGGTGATTTTCTTTTCATAAGCATCATCCGGATCCACATCGGTGTACCAGTCAGTCCAGTTTATGGGTTCATTCAGGGGAATATACTGTGATGCGAGGCCATGCCAGTCTCCCGTATCGGATCGTCGTTGCACGTTGGTCTGCACTATATCCCCATAGACGGAAATCACGTCTGAAGTGTTATTAACAACCCGTGCCGTTATGATTTGCTCCCCGCTGAGCGTCTGTAAATCCAGCTCGATATCAACCGGGCTCTTATCGCCAGAATTAAAAATTCCACAGCCTGAGATGAGCAACAGCGTGATCGAAATTGGAATTGCTGATAGAAACAGATTTTTCATAAGTACTACCTGCTGATATGAGTCAGGATCGATTTGATGAGATGTCTGCTGCGCTACTCAGCAGCAATTTGAAAAGTAGTCGTAACCCGCTGGTTATTTGGTATTGGTGAATTGGGATCGGGTTCATGAAACAGCCCGAATACATACCTCAGCTTGTTATGGTCGGGATCATACATAGCGCCGTCCGGCAGCGCAGGATAGGT
The DNA here is from genome assembly GCA_022565795.1 of Balneolia bacterium. Taxonomy (GTDB): domain Bacteria; phylum Bacteroidota; class Rhodothermia; order Balneolales; family Cyclonatronaceae; genus Cyclonatronum. The sequence goes on along the minus strand of JAIUMA010000005.1, from coordinate 35,084 downwards.
TTGGGTAATCACATCTCCGGCTTCAACAAACAGACTGAACCTCGGAGGGCCGGTATCCGCAATTGGGGCATAGATGGTCTGCCACTCATCACCAATCTTCTGCTGCAGACTCCATCTGGATTGATCAAGGGCAAAAACATCATGATTGTAATTGTTCGTTATTTGAACGGTAACGGTATCATCGGCGTCAAAAACCTGGCCTTCAATAGATATAATCAGCTCGTCGGAGTCTGAGGAGCCCACAATACTGCATGCAGAAAATGCTGACAGAACCGCAAGGACTATTACCATTCCGACGCTTTTTATGATGTGAAGCTTCATAAGCATGATCCGTTAAAACCTTTGAATCGCATACCCGAAATTGGGACTGACGGTCTTGATAAATTCCAGCGTTTGATAATGGTTGGATAAATCAAGAGCGTTCATGGGCAACTCTTTGGAAACCTGAAGCAGGTATAAATCACCCAGCCACTCTCTTTCGATTCGGGTAAGATGATCCGACGTTTTTAAGCTGTCGAGCAGCCGAGCACTCTGCTCCGGGGTGATGGACTCATCAAACGAAAGCAGCAGCTCGTTGTTAATTGATTTTTTGCCACTGTTCTCCAGTTCATAAATAGGAAGGGCAAAAATCACACCGGACTCATTTCCAAAGCTATCTGAAGCGGAGCTGCCGTACTGCGTATAGAATGCTTCGGCGGGTTTATCAGATACTTTCAGAAGCGCAGGAAAGTTGTTTTTAACGATGTTCAACTCCGGGCTAAATGTGCGGAGATTATAATCCAGCAGCAGCTGAATTACAGCATCTTCATCGAGATCAGGCGAAAACCGCACGTTCAAATAGTTTCTGTTCCGGTTCAGGGGACGCTGCTCATCACCCTCAAAAAGAACGTGATCAGCCTTGATTCCAAAATCCGGAGATTCGGAATTGTCGTCAAAAACAGAGCAGCTGCTCATGAGGAGAAGCAGCAGTCCGGCACATAGTATTTTTTTATAGTAGTCCCGCCTTTCTGTATGTCGCTGTAAAAATTCACATGGTCTAAGTTGAATTAATATAACGAACTAATTAACGAAACGGGAAGGTTTAGCTGCACCTCATAGAAAATCAGGCGGGAGCTGTCGTCCCACCTGGCATCGCTTTGGTAATTGAGCGTCGTTATGTTGAAAGCAACGTACTTTAAATCTACCCCAACGCCCCAGCTCTGCCGTGCGCGAACCCATAAATCGGCACCAGACAGGCTGCCGTACCGAAGAGAGAGCGTTTCAAGTACCGAAACTTCGGCTCCAAGGCCGAGAGAAACCTGATCGCCTGCGCTCACCGTTTCTGTCGGATAAGACCAGATTGTTTCGAACAAACCCCAGTTGTTGAACAAATCTGAAAAACCATTTCCATTTCCATTGTCATCATAGGGATTCGTCCTGCGCGAGAAATACTTATTCCACCCGGAATAAACGTTAGCGCCAAACCAGCTGCGACCTCTCCACTGCTCGCTCGTAACCGCGCCAATGCCTGCAGACCAACGCAACTGACCAGCCTGAGATAAATAGGCATCCATTCCACCCATCTCAAATGTATCGTATGTGCCAATATGGTTAAGCGAAACGCCGGCTTCGGGCTGTATGATAATCCTGCCGATGCTGTAACTATCTGCGTAATACACTCCCGCATCAAAAAACATATTCGCGTTGTCCTGAGCAGGAAGGCTGTTGCCTATGTCCCCTCCGGACCTTGGCATTGACCAGCTGTTTACCCCCGCGCCAAGGCCAACCGCAAGCGTTCGGCTTAGCTGATATCCAGACTGTAGCCTGAAATTCCGGAACCGGCTCGTGCCTTCTTCATACCAGCTATAGCTCACTGACTCCACCGCCAGCGAAACCCAGTAGCGCTGCTGCGTGAAGGAAAGTCCGAAATTGGTCAGGCCCGGCTCATAACCGGATGCATCAAAGTCTGTCGTGTAGGGATTTGTAGTTCCGAGATTTGACCGAAACTGTATCTGATCCGTCTGTCCGCCCACCGCCGGATTTATGAAATGCGTGAGCGCCGCGTTCGACATCGACAGGCCCGCCGTTTCGGAAATGTAGGATTCATGATTCCATGAGAATAGAGAGCTGTCGTGCTGGGCATGTGCCGGGATGGCAGGGAGGCAGAGCAGACTTACGATAAAGGCCGGTAATCTTAAACGGTGAAATATCACGTGTGCTTAATCTTTTGGTGGATATTTGAACCTGTTGAGTTATGGGCGCTGCAGCAAAATAGCGTAATGCAGGCGGTTTAGAAATTCATTATTGATGATATCTCTAACTGACATGAGCGTAGTCAGGTTTCAGGAAAAATGGATGAATAACGATATATCTCCCTGCCGGGCTGAACATTGTGGTTTAGGGCAGCTACTGCCAATTCGGATATGCAGGTCGGCCGTGTCTGTTGGAAGAATACTAAAATAGACATCCATAATTAGATGTTATTTAATATCATTTACGGCCATTCAAACAATCAGATAATAAATCTGTAAGAAAGATTGAATTACATATAAACACTTACAGAAGCCATTTTCATAAACTAAAAAAGTACAACGATACGCGTTCAGACAAATTTACTTATACATATAAATCCCAAACCAGAGAAAAAAACTATGGCTAAAGAAAAAAAAGAAGGCAAAGTCGCCAAAGCAATTGAAGATTATACCGCAGAGATTCCGTCGGATGTTTATCTCTGGACCGCATTTGGGGCAATGGGCATCTCATTAGCCCTTAAAGTAATCCAAAAAAACGACCTCGCCCTTTTTGTAGGCCAATGGGCTGCGCCAATAATGCTGATGGGAGTGTACAACAAAATCGTGAAACTCGAAGGGTCAGACAGAACCTGATACGAGCAGTAAAGCATTACCCTGGCAGTTCTCCAAAGAAACCGCCGGCCAGAAATAAACACAAACAACCATACACATCAAACCAAATAACAAAACTATGAAATCAAGAATTTTATCTTCATCATCGATTACCGGCAAAAATGTCTACAATATGCAGGATGAAAACATTGGCGATATTAAGGAACTAATGATCAGCCCCGACAATGCCAATGTTGTATACGCTGTATTATCATTTGGTGGTTTTTTGGGCATAGGAAGCAAGTTTTTTGCCATCCCGCTCGAAGCGCTCCAATTTTCGGCCTCAGATGATACCATCCGTCTGGATATCGACAAAGAAAGGCTGGAAAACGCCCCAAGCTTCGATAAAGACAACTGGCCATTGACTGCCGACGACAAGTACATAAATTCTGTATACACCCATTATGGGTATAAGGATCAGCGTACGTCTGCTTTTAGCTAAACGTAGTAATCCGGCTCAAAACATGACAGATACCCCGCATTCTGAGAATCAAATTTCCGTTGATGCTGGGTATCTGTTTTTTTATGCCGATATGCTGGTGCACACAGATGAAATGTGAGCAGCATAGCCCGGGTTGCAATAGAGAGAAAACTCTCAGGAATAATAAAGGAAAAACCATATTAGAAGTTCTATCACTCTACGACCTTGACACCATCAAAAAGCTGCAGATGCAGGGTGCAGACGATCTGAGAAAAGCGCTCGATACAGCGTACCGGGAAAAGAACATTGCTCAGGCAAATGAGTTGGATGTGCATTTTTAGGCAGCAGTTATCACCAAGAATATCGATATCGCACTCTACGCGGTTAAAAAGCTGAAGGTTATAAAAAATTTTATGCTGTGATTATCACTGAACCACATATACGCTATCCGCTACTTATTGCCGACCAGTTTTCTTCTCAGAGTTTAATTCCAGCTCGTATTGGCATTAGAGACCATTTAAGAGCTAGTACGGCTGACCATGATTTATGGGATTTTCAGATTACCATGACGTCTTAACCGGCACTTTGCAGCAAATTATCCCGAATAATCATGGATGCCCAAAAACCGGTTAAAATCTGGGCCCAAAGAAAGGAGAAAGAACGAACACCCTTCACAAATCCCAAAAGCGATGAAACTCCTGCGCACCTACCTCTTTCCCCTGCTGATATCACTACTGATTTTCTCCTGTAGGCCGGTAGAGGATACCCGATTTTATATGTATGACCCCGATGAAACGCTGATTGCTGCCCTTGATGGGGTGATGGAATCCCAAATAGAGGCGGGCCGCATTGCCGGCGGCGTGGTGATGATTTCGCAGGGTGGATACATCGTGACCGATAAAGCATGGGGCTGGAAAAACCGCGAGGATGATGTGCCGATGGAAACGCATCACCTGTTTCGCATCGCCTCAATGACCAAAGCCATCACTTCTGCAGCCATTTTACAGCTTGTTGAACAGGAAACCATCTCGCTTGATGATCCGCTGGAACTGTATATTCCCGAGTTTGCCGACCCGGAAGTACTAACCTCCTTTGATGCCGAAACCGGCACTTATGAGACCCGTCCCGCTTCGGGAAGCATCACCATTCATCACCTGCTTACCCATACTTCCGGTATTGCCTACGGGTTTACGAATCGCACTTTCGGGCGCATCTACGGTGAGGCGGGCGTTCCGGATCTTGGATCACAAGACGCAATCACCATCGAAGAAACCATGGCTATTTTGGGCACTTTGCCTTTGGCGCACGATCCCGGGGAGCGCTATACCTACGGTCTTAGTACAGACGTGCTGGGCCGCGTGGTTGAGGTGGCATCCGGTATGTCGCTGGCGAAGTATTTTTCCATCCACATATTTGAGCCGCTGGGGATGAGGGATATTGGATTTTACCTTCCCGGCCGGAAGGATGACCTCACCAGACTTTATTCCATGCAGGACAGCACGCTGGTGGTATTCCCGCAAGAGGGTTCAGGCGCCATCAGTCCTGACTTCCCTGTTAGCGGAGCTAAAACTTACTATTCCGGGGGCGCCGGACTGACCTCATCCACGGCCGATTACCACACCTTTCTTTCGGCTATACATCTTGGCGGGGCGTTTAACAGAAACCGGATTTTGAAGGAGTCCACCGTATCTATGATGACCGAAAACCAGTTTGGAGATCTTGATCTGGGCGGGAACAAATTCGGTTACGGCTTAATGATCACCACCGAAGAGGCCCGAACTGAGGGAAAGCGCGCGGAGGGCAGCCTCAGCTGGGGCGGTGCCTTCCAAAGCACCTACTGGATTGATCCGGAGCACGACCTCATCGTAGTACTCATGACGCAGATAATGCCGGCTCTGGAGCAGAATGAGTTTTACGACCGATTTGAGCGCGCGATTTATGAGGTGGTGGAGTAGGATTTTCCAGCTATCAGATTGGTTTTTTCTACTGAAGCATACTTTTTTGCTAATAAAGAAAAAGCCGGATCCAGCAGCTGATTTCAGTTTTCTGAATCCGGCGTGATCAATATTGAAGCTATAGGTTAGATTTAAGGATTTACTTAACCAGTGTCATCTTTCTTGTTGCCGTAAAGTTGCCGGCCAAAATCCGGTAGATGTACACTCCGCTAGATAGTCTGGACCCATCAAAACTAACGGTATGATATCCGGCTGTTTGTTGTTCATTTACCAGCGTTGCCACACGCTGACCAATCATATTGTAGACCTCCAGCGTTACGTGAGATGCATCCGCCAGCCCATAACGAATCTGCGTGGTTGGGTTGAAAGGGTTCGGATAGCTTGGTGAAAGCGAAAATTCATGCGGCACATTAGCACCATCCTGAATGGAGGTGGCAAATTCCGTAGTAAACATATAGACATCAGACCATTCCGACGCTACGCCGAAAGAACTGGCTTTCACCCTCCAGTAATACGTTTCTTCCGAACTTAGATCTTCTTGAAGCGCAATTGAGGTTGTTGAAAGCTCTGGTTCATCAATAACTATAGAAGAAAAGCTCTGGTCCGTTGCTATCTGAAACTCATACGAAGATGACCCAAACGAAGCTCCCCAAATAAATTGAGTGTCAACGGGTACATCTACAGATTGATTTGCCGGAAACAGCAGGCCAACCGCAGCAGGTGCATCGGTTTGATTAAATTTCATAATCAAGCCATTATTTCCTACTGTCCATACACGATTAGAAGCATCAACGTAAACATCCCTTAGCGTAACGCCATTTGCCCCATCCAGTGCTTCCCATGTGGCACCGCCGTCAGTGGTGTAGGCCGTTTCGCCGTCTGAGCCAACCGCCCAGCCGTTATCCGGGTCGGCGAAAAAAACAGAGTTCAGCGTTTCGGATGCGTTATTTGGTATTCCAAACCAATCTGAACCACCGTTTTCAGTTTTTAGAATGATACCTCCCCCGGCCACGGCCCAGCCTACAGAATCATCAATAAAATGCAGATCAAAAATGGCACGGTTCAGAGTGCGAACCTCTTCCCATGTTTCTCCGGAATCTGTAGTTTTTAAAATTATTCCGGATGTAAATCCGCCGCCTGCTATAAATCCTGTATTTTCATCTATAAATTCCACGCTATATAAAGGGCTGGTTACCCCAACGTCAACCAATGTCCAGCTTTCACCAGCGTCTTCTGTTTTTAGTACCGAGCCAGAAGAACCAACGGCCCATCCGTTAGAGGAATCTAAAAAAGTTATTGAAAGCACGTTAGCCGAAGCTTCAGTTTCTATTACCTCCCAGTTTTCGCCACCATCCGTTGTTTTCCTGATCTGTCCGTTTGAACCGGCAATCCACCCACTCATAGTATCCTGGAAAAAGATATCGCCAAACCGATCCTGATCGGTACTTTTTACCACTTCCCAGCTTTCGCCACCGTTTGTGGTATTGAGAAGCGTACCACCGGTCCCGCTAATCCATCCGTTATCAGCGTCTGTAAACGCTATGCTAAACAGATCACGTCGTGGCTCTTCGGGCAGATTTTGAACGGTAGTACCATTATCTGTGGTGGTGGAAATCAATCCTGATAATCCGACTCCCACAAAATGGCCATCATTAATTGCATCAACAGAGTAGTAGTTGCCTCTGCTCTCACCGCTTATATTTGTCCAGCTGATGCCTGCGTCTTCAGTAAATAAAACCGGGGTGTTTCCATCTGCATCAATTGTTCCTACAATCCAGCCTTTATTTTCATCAATAAAACGTATGCTACGCATGCTTGATGAGGTGCTGGCGACGGTACTCCATGTCCAGTTTTCACCGCCATCTGAAGTTCTGAACGTTCGGCCATTTCTGGCAGAGATGATGGTGTTATCTTCATCGAAGATGTGCAGGTCATAAAATACGTTTGGGGAGCCAAATATAGATTCTTCCCAGGTTTCGCCACCGTCTGTGGTCATAATATAAACCTGCTGCTGCGTGCCTTTTGACCCTACAACCATTCCAAAATTTTCATTCAGGAACTGAACATTGTCAAACGTTGAGCCACTGGATGATGCGTTTTGCTGCTCCCAGTTTATCCCGCCATCAGAAGTTTTCAAAATAGTTGAAGTACGTCCTACCGCCCAGCCGGTATTTTCATCTAAAAAAAATACACCCCTAAGATCTCTGTCGGTACCGCTATTTTGAATTGACCACTGGGCGCCTCCGTTATTTGAATGGAGAATTAATCCATCATCACCCACAATCCAGGCATTTTGTGAGTCAACAAAATGGATATCAGTAAAATCTGTTTTCAAGCCGGTGCCTTGAAAACTCCAGCTAAATCCGCCATCAGGAGAATGCAAAAGCAGACTGTTGTCTCCGACTGCCCAAACGTTATCATTATCTGCAAAACTTACTGAACGCATATGTTCGGGGTAGTAATCCGGATTTACCAGTTCCCATTCTCCGAAAGTTTGTGCTGAAAGGCCTCCTGAGAAAATGAACATTAGCGCCAAAATCGTGGTGAGCGTCTTAAATATGTAGATAGTTGACTTCATGATGATATTGATTGTTAGTGAATTTTTAAGTGCAAAGCTCTTTATAAGGAAGAACCAGTGATAACTGTTTTCAAGGTTACTGACCGTTTAGCAGCCGGAGCTAACAACTAAATAAAGCAAGCCTTAAAGACAGCCTTTACTTAAGAAGTAGATGATATTTTTTCGAAATGGGAAAACGTAACGCCTCAATTCTCAAGCAGCTATCAAAATATTGGCACTATCACCTTGTTTAACAATACTTACTTATGAGTATTATTTGTAAAAAGAGAGGTCAGTATTTAGTGATGTTGCTACGAATGCTAAATCGAAGACGTTCTTAAACACGCCGAAATTTCTGATGATTTGAGGTAGCGATTTGTGAGACCTGACGACGTAGCAATTTGCGAGGCAGGATAGCTGATCGAACACCCAGGAAAAAACTGGTATTCCGGCACACATTCAGCCTTGATATCTCAAATTGAATTGCAGCATTCCGTTAAGAAATAATTATTTGCAAATACCGACGATGCGGTTAAATTTGTTTTCAGCGGTTTAGTTGCTTGAATAACAGATGCCTGTGCTTGAATTAATGATGTTATGCATCATTCAAATAATGAGGGTTTACATAAAAAAAGGAGCTTCGATATGAACTGGTACATAGAGGTATTGAAGAAATATGCGATTTTTGAAGGCCGTGCACGCAGAAAAGAGTACTGGATGTTTATCCTGTTCAATTTTTTTATCGCAGTTGCGATTGGTGCTGTGGAATCGATTCTGGGGATCTCCCAGTTTTTGAGCGGACTTTATGCACTTATAATTTTAATTCCAAGCCTTGCCGTTGGCGTACGCCGGCTTCACGATACCGGCCGCAGCGGCCTTTGGATGCTTATGATTTTTGTGCCGGTTATTGGGTTTTTTGTCCTGCTTTTCTTTTTCATTCAGGACAGTGAACCAGGCGCGAACCAATACGGGGCAAATGTGAAATATTAGGAGATGGGAGCTCTTAGTACGTAATTCTCTCATTAGCTTGTTAATTAAAGAAGAAAACATCCCCCAATATGCCATAAATCCTAGGCGTTTGTTATGCCATAAATGTCGTGCGGTCCGTATAAACCTGCATTATTTCGTCCAAATCTTGCAAACACGTATAGAAATAGCACTATTGCGCTTTATTTATCATGGTGGTTGCCAGTAAAAGAAAGCTTAAGTTCTAAGCTTATCCAAACGACATTAACTTAGTGCTCGGGTCTGTAAATATGAATACTATGAACGGGAGAAATTGACTCTGAAACAGAAGCCGGATTATTCATTAACTCCGTTTTTTGAGCTATCCCGCGACCTGCTCTGCATTGCAAGCTTTGAGGGCTACTTCAAAAGGGTGAACCCCGCCGCATGCGAGGTTTTGGGCTACACAGAAGAAGAGCTGCTCTCCAGACCTATCACCTATTTCCAGCATCCGGATGATAAAGAGATTACCCGAAGAACCCGCGAGCCTATTCTGCAGGGCAAACCGCTTACCAACTTTGAGAACCGCTATATAACAAAAGAAGGCAAAGTGGCCTGGCTCGCCTGGACATCGGTTCCGCTGAATGAATCAAGGCTGATTTACGCTATCGCCAAAAACGTTACCGCTAAAAAGCAGTATGAAGCCGAAAGGAATAAGCTGTTATCCGAGCTTAGCAAAAATAACCGCCAGCTGAAGCAGCTAAACTACACCACGTCCCACGATCTGAGGTCGCCTGTAAGCAATCTGATTTCCATCTTCAGCCTGATGGACACCTCGGAAATCACCAATGAGGAAACCCGTGAGTTTATCGACCTGCTCCAGAGGTCTGCGCTGAGCCTGAAGGAAACGCTGGACAAGCATGTGGATGGCCTCAACACCCAGGATGCCCATCTTATCAAGCTGGATGAAGTAAGCATTATGGGCGTAATTGACCGGATCAGGCTCACGCTGGATTCTCTTATAAAAGACTCGGGCACATCCTTCCAAATCGATCTCGGTAGTTTCGAAATGGTCAAGTTCAGTCCGCGATATCTGGAAAGCATATTCCTGAACCTGATTTCAAACTCAATAAAATATGCCCATCCCGACCGGAACCCTATCATCACCATAAAAACGGAGATGGCAGATGGTACAAAGAAGCTTCGTTTTTCAGACAATGGAATCGGGTTTGACAGCGAAAAAGAGCGGGACAGGATTTTTGGTCTGAACCAGACTTTTCATCAAAATAAAGACAGTAAGGGAATCGGCCTGTATCTGGTCCACAATCACCTAACCAGCATGGGCGGCAACATTACTGTCGAGAGCAAGGTTGATGCGGGCACTACGTTTACCTTGGTTTTTCGGGAGTGATTATATTTGATCAGGCGAGGTAAGAGCTTTAATGAGTGCCGCATTTTGTGCCCGAAACGTGTCAGCTGAATAATGAAGTGTGATCTGTATGCAAGATATATATTGCATAATGTTTTGTATATCAGTAATTTTGTATGAAATGAAAGACACTTGCCGATGAAAAACATTAAACTGAAAGTAGCCAGGGTTCAGAAAGATCTGACGCAGGAAGAGTTAGCCGACATTGTTGGCGTAACCCGGCAGACAATCGGAATGATTGAGGCCGGGAACTACAATCCGACCCTGAATCTCTGTATTGAGATCTGCAAAGCACTCGATAAAACGCTGAATGATCTTTTCTGGGAACAGGATTATCCCGGGAAGAACGCCTAATCCGAACGGTATGAAAAAAAGAAATCTGAACTTACTTGCTGGTCCGGACGAGCGGATTGAATCCGTAACGAACAAGTATGCCGCTCGTGCGCTGCTTATTGTTGTGTACTATCTGGTGATATCGATCATCATTAAGAGTTTCACGATTGATGTGAACATCTTTGTCTATTACGATTATGCTTTCGCGCTGGTTGCCGCAGGTTTGTATATGATCTACCGGTCAGCCAGTGAGGGTGTAGCTGTACATCCGGGAGGTTTGAAGGTATTCAATCCTGATCGTGCAAAAGGATTTGCGATGATCTCTCTGCTGTTTGGACTGTTTGTAACGTTCATCATATCCGGAATGGACGACCGGCTGACCGCGCTAATGCCGGGTTTATGGGAAAAAGCGGCAGGTGCTCTGGTGTTTGGGTTTCTCTTTTTCCTTTTATTAACAGCAGTGCTTTGGATAATGGATGTATTTCCAACAAAAATGGCCTTCAGAAAGGCCGCTGAACTCTCCGGTGAATCTGGTAAAGAGCTTCCGGATGAAAAAGAAGTGATAAAGCAGAGCCATTTTAAAGATGAACGAGTCGATTCAGCCATCGAGAAATATGCTGCTCACGCGCTCTATTTTCTCTTTGTATACATACTCTTGAGCAACATGGTGAAAATGATCGCTCTGGACGTGCCGATGATATACTACTTCGATGCTTTCATAGCTGTAATGATGGCTGGTATCTATTTTACCTATAATATATTGCGTGCCGGTGTGTATCAGGAGCAGCCAACCGGTAAAAAAAAGAAGGTATCGGGATGGATTAAGTTTGCTGCCGCTTGTCTTCTGTTTGGACTCGTTTACACGTTTGTTGATATTCTGACTGACGATGGGCTGGCGGTTACACCGGAAACCATCGGCTCAAAACTACTCCCTGCTCTGGGCATGGCGGCGCTGTTTGGTGTGTTAATGGTTCTCATATGGCGCTTCGGAAAGAAAAATGCAGAAAAACTAACAGAAAGTGATTAGCCAAAAGGCGAACGGCTTCGGTTTATCCTGCCTATCTGGCGGGATATTTGGGTGCGGAAGTGGAATAATTAGTGAACCACTAAGGCACGATGGCACAAAGAATAGAGAGTCTAAATATATATTTATTTGATATTTAAGATTACAGACAAACTTAATCTTAAACCTCTGCGTCTTTGCGCCTCCCCAAGCGCTCGGGACAAGTTTTGCGTGAAATCCTACTCCATATACAGCATCGGATCTACGGCCTCGCCATCAAGAAGCAGCTCGAAGTGCAGGGTTGGGCCCGAAACGGTACCGGACTGACCCACAAGCGCAATATTCTGACCCGCTTCCACTTCCATTCCTTCCACAATTCCATCCTGAAACTCAGACAGATGGGCATAGCGTGTAACAAAGCCGGACTCATGCTTTATTTCAACCACGTTTCCGTAGCCGCTTTTATAGTCTGCAAAAACAACGGTACCGCTGCCTGCCGCAAAAACCTGATCTCCGGTTTTAACTTCGAAGTCTATTCCTGTGTGTTGTCTCTCTTCTTTTGTAACGGGATGTTGTCTGGGGCCGAATCCATGTACGATTGCAGCATCAGCATGAACCGGTTTAACAAGGGTGATGGTCGTCTCGCCGGATTCGGCGGTATTGGTGCTGGAATTGGCATCAGAGGAAACGGAAAAAACGGTGAGCAGTAAACTTAGTAGATAAATCATAATAGCCGGAATTAAGATGAGGTTTGGGATAAGGTTTTAGAGTTGTGCCTCAGAATATACCATCTGAAAACGTATAAGTGAAATGTTTTCAGCAGGAAGGGGATATTTAATCAGCTAATTTTATCCTGTAATTCATCAATCAGAGATTTGATAGCTTCGACAAATTCAAGCGTTCGCGGGAGCAACTCTCTTGCAGATAAGCAACTATTTCGGCTGCATCACTTAAGGACTGTTCCGAATACTCGACAATCAATCCATTTTCTTCAGCCATTTTTCAATTTATCCATCCTCTTTTCAAATTAAACTATAATTCAAATGTTATCAACTCACAAAAGGTTTGTGATGGGCGATGGTATTATGCCAGTGGCAAACTGCAGATTTTCACACCTGAATCATATGTTTAAAGCCTCACCTGAAACCCTTTGCGCAACTCTTGTCAACCTTTGTCAACTTTGCGTCCTCCCCCAGATCACACCCGCTTCATTCTGGCAATAAGCTCGCCTAAATCCACGGTGGCAATTCGGGAGGTTATGTCAGACATCGCATAGGGCACAATAAGCTTGCCGTTATGGATCATGGAGCCGCAGGAATAGACCACGTTGGGCACATAACCTTCCCGCTCTTCTTCGTTGGGCGTAAGAAAAGGCTCTTCGAGATGTCCAATCAGTTTGGCAGGGTTTTTCAGATCCAGTAAAATGGCGCCCAGCGCGTACTGCCTCATGGGACCAACGCCGTGGGTTATTACGATCCATCCTTCACTGGTTTCGATAGGCGAGCCGCAGTTGCCAATCTGCACAAACTCCCAGGGCATTTTGGGCTCCTGTATAATTTCAGCCCTATCCCAGTAGTGCAGATGATCGGAATACATGATGTAGTTATTCACCCCGTCAACCCGGGAAAGCATTACATATTTACCGTTTATCTTGCGCGGGAAAAGGGCCATTCCTTTGTTTTGAACGGACTCACCATTTAGCGTGACAATATCAAAAAAGACAAAATCTTTGGTCATGAGCAGCTGCGGAAGAATGCAAACCCCGTTGTACGCCGTATAGGTTGCATAATAGACCGTTTCGCCGTTTTCATCAAAAAACTGAACAAACCGCGCATCTTCAATGCCATTGCTTTCATTCTTTGAAAACGGAAAAATGACGCGTTCTGAAATGTTGTTCTTGGAGTCGAATTTTATGAAATAATTCGAATCGGCAAGCCACAAAATGTTGGTGATGGTCTCTTTATCGTAACCAGCGGTTTTGTCCTTCTTGACGGCTGCAATACAGCTGTTCAGCTCATTGAACGAAAAGGGTTCGGGCAGCTCTTTAAAAACCCGCATGCTCGTGTCGTTCCACGCCTTCATATGCTCCAGCTTCAGCTGAAATACATGGCGAATATACGATTGGTCGTGGCGGATTTTTGGCGTTTCCACAAACTCGCTTACCGGGTTGAGCAGAATGAAGCCATCTTTATGGATGATGCCGCTTCTGAACACAATGGAAGAAATATGACCCTCGCCCGTTGCCCGCAGACTCAGAATAAACCGGAGGTCTCCCTCAGCGATTCCTTCCTGATTGGGGTGCGGGACAATAGATGGGTTAAACAGCGCGGCAGACTCAACAGAGTACTCCATGGTAAAGTACGCTCCGATTAGCTGCTTTTTAACATTACTTACTTCCTGTCCCTCCGATATATGTTCAGAAACCTTATCAAAGTTTTCAACAAAAACGCTCACGATATCTTTATGCCGGTCAAAAAAGTTCATATAAACTGTTTTCAGCAGCTCAAGCGCCTTCTCGTCCGTGAGGGAAAGAACTCTGGAAATTAATCCCTTTGTCCGTTTCTTGCTCTGCATATGAGTTCGGGTTATCACTCGTGATGCGTTTCGGGTAATTTTAGTTCTGCTTCTTCTTACGAATCTTTTTTTCACTGTTTTACCGGAAAAAAGGGTGTACATCAGGCTTATTCCTGCTGTAGTTTTAAAATCTGCCCGTACGCCTGCAGATATGCCTGCGCCATTGTTTCTCTGCTGAAATTTGAAAGCGCCCACTCCCGGCATTTGTATCTGTCGATAGTTTTGATCCTGCCGACGGCTTCGGCCGCCTCTTCGACGGTGTGTACCAGAAAGCCGGTTTCCCCGTCGCGGATCAGTTCAGGCATAGAGCCTAAATTAAACGCAATTACGGGCGTGCCGCACATCATCGATTCTGCCACGCTGAGGCCGAAAGGTTCGTTAAAGCTGATGGGATGCAGAAGAGCATACGCCTCACCCAGCAGCTTGTCTCTCTCCTCAGGTCCCGAATTGCCCGCATATACAATGTCGTCATTATTAACACAGGGCTTCACTTTATTCTCAAAATAGTTCTGATCCTGAATCAGGCCGGAAATGATCAGTTTTCTGCCCGATTTTTTGGCAATCTGAATGGCTTCATACGTACCTTTCTCAGGGTGAATCCTGCCAAAAAAGAGGAGGTAGTCCTTTGGGTTTTCCCGGAACGTAAAGTCGTTAGTGTTAATCCCGTTATAAATCGTAGCGAGGTAGTCGAGCTCCGTAGAGCGGTCGGCGTTGCTTATGGAAACATAGTGATTGTCGCTGTTGTACTTTTTATAGACCGGAATGATGCCCTGTGATGAAAATCCGTGAATCGTAGTGAGCATGGGCGTTGTAATCAGCCGCGAATAGGTGAGCGGAAGAAAATCGAAGTGGTTATGGATAATATCAAACTCGTCCGCCTGCTCCATCAGATTGCTGATATGAAGGCATTCCCACACCTTTGAGTCAATTTCCGGATTTTCGGCATACCCTTCCTGCGTAACGAATTTCAGGCGCCCTTTGGTGATGGAGTTGCCTGTTGCAAACAGGGTGACATCAACCTTTTTTTCGATCAGCCCTTCCGCAATATTCGAGGCCACAAGTTCCCATGGCCCGTACTTTACGGGCGGCGTTCTCCATGCAACGGGCGACATAATGGCTACTTTCATACTATTTTGGTGCGCGTTTGTTGCTTAAACAGTGATCCACCAGCTCTTCGATAACGGCCGTGCCCACACACATCACTGAGTCGGCTCCGCCCCAGTAGATTTTTACGCTGCCGTCCTCTTCCGGAACGGCTCCGCAGCAAAAAACGACGTTGTGCACGTAGCCGGATATTTCGTACGGTTCCTCGGGCTGCAGAATCCACTCATCACCAACGGCAATGATTACAGAGGGATCTTTCAGGTCGTGCAGCGCCACCCCTAATCTGTACACGCTGCCGTCCATGGTCGGGAACACACCGTGGTAGATATTGAGCCAGCCGCGCGGCGTTTTAATGGGCGGAGCGCCGGGGCCAATTTTCATTTCATCCCAGTGGTACTGCAGTGGCTTCATGATCAGTTTGGATTCACCCCAGTAAATCAGGTCCGGGGAATAGGATATCCAGATTGACCATGGGGATATTTCGGAATGGGGCCGGTCCAGCCGGGCGTAGAGGCCGTTAAACTTCTCGGGGAATATCACCACGTTGCGGTAATCGGCTTCGGTAATAAGCGATATGCGGTGGACAGACTTGAAATCCCTGGTTTTCGCCAGGCCAATTCTAACGCCGTTGCTGGAGTAGGCGCTGTAGGTTATCAGGTATTCGCCTTCAAAGTAAATAATTCGCGGGTCTTCAATCCCGTATTCCTCATACTCTTTAAAAACGCCTTTTTCAGCCGGAATCATAAACGGCTCGTTGTCGACCTTAAAATTAAAGCCGTCCGTGCTTATGGCTTTGCCAAGTATGCTTCTTCCGTTACGCTTGTGAGAACGAAAGATCATGATGTATTCTTCCCCGAACTTTACGACTCCGGCATTGTGTACAGTAGCCACGGGATAGGGCACATCATCTTTGGTAAGAATGGGGTTCTTATGATACCTTTGTACTAACATAACGTTGGGCCTTTTTGCTTTTATTCAGATAGTGGGAAAGGTCTTTTTTCTCGTAGTCTTCGAATGCCTGAAGCACGGTTAAATGGGAAATCAGGTAGGCCAGAGAGCTTTCTGCACCCTGATTACGGTTTACGCCATAGTTTTCAAGGCCATCAAAACAGCCTTTGGTTTCAAAATCATACAAACTCATGCGCAACTCGTTCTGACCCAGAAACCACATAAAGCAGGAGAACAGCTTCTTCAGATACTCTTTATCTTTGGTGAGGTAAAACGCCTGCTGATACATCAGCACCATGGCCATTGCATCCACCGGCTGCTGAGCAAAAACGGAGCGTTTGCCACTTTTTTTGAACCATTCTTCGTTACCGATAATCGACAGGTAGCCGTTTTTGAAGGTGAGTTCGGTAAGAAAGTCCATGGCCTCAATACCAACATCCCGGAACCTTTCGTCGCCGGTAATATCGGCCGCATGCAGCATGGCAAGAGGCAGGAGCCCGTTATCGTAGGCCAGCAGTTGCTCAAACCAATTCCAGCCGGATGAGCTGTTTTTTTCATAATGACCGGCTAATTTCCCGGCAAGTTTCTTTAACACATCAAGCATCGGCTTATCGGAAGGATTTGCTTTCAGATAATAGCTGATACCTAACATGGTATTCGCAATGCCCCGAATGGACACAGTCTTTTCAAAATTTGGTGAAGCATTCAGGAAAATAAGCTTGCCCGTCTGGCAGTACGAATCGTTGGGGGCATTGCCAATGAGATAGCCCAGAGCCCATATTGTTCTGCCGAAGGAATCCTCCGAACCCACTTCGTCCAGAAACTTCCGTTCAAAATTCAGAAAATTCCGAAACGTGCCGTCATCATTCTGCATGTAGTGGATGTAGCTCAGATAAACGGTAGCTAAATCAAGCGCGGCGGCATCCTTTTTTTGCCTGTAGGCCATCAGCACCATCAGCAGAGCGCGGGCATTATCGTCCAGACAATATCCTTCCTTCAGGTAGGGAATATTAAACCTCGCGTGCTGAATGATTCCGGTGTAGTCCGTGAGGCGCTTTATATGATTTAGTGAAAACGGAGGGAGCAAAAGCGGATCGATTAAGGTTTCGGTCCGCGGAAGAATTCTCGGCTGTGTCGAAATAAGCTGTTTTGCAAGGGTGATGTACTTCCCCCCGGATTTTGGCCACGTAATGGATTTCCCATATTCCGAAGCCTTCTCTCTGATTTTTTCCAGCTCGCCCGGATTATCCAATAGGTTTAGCAGTGTCTGCGAGAGTCCGTCAGAATCATTGAAGTCATAGAACCTTCCGCGCCCGTCAGCAAGCAGCTCCGATGCGTGCCAGTACGGTGTTGAGACAACGGCAGAGCCTACGCCAACGGCATACGAAAGCGTGCCGCTCGTAATCTGCGCCTCGTTCAGATAGGGGGTAATGTAGACATCAGAGGCTGATAAATACTTAAACAGCTCGCGCTGATCAATAAACTCATTGATGAAATAGACGTGGTTTTCCAGATTGTGCGTATTCACCAGAAGGTGAAGATAATTACGGTATTCTTCGCCTGAGTTCCGCAAAACGTTGGGATGCGTCTTGCCCAAAACAATGTACAGTACGTCGGGGTATTTCTTTACAACAGCGGGCAGAGCGTTAATTACGGTTTCAATTCCCTTATTCCGGCTCAGGATACCGAAAGTGAGCAGTACCTTCTTGTTTTCGAGCTTGAATTCCTTTTTGGACAGCTGCTTATCAAATTGAATATCCGGCACGCCATGCCTGATTATGGAAATTTTGTCTCTGTCCACGTCATAGATTTCGGTGAGAAACTCAACGGCTTTACGGCTCATGACAACCACTTTATGAGCCAGTTTACAGATTTTGCTCAGCACCACCTTCTCGTTATAGGAGGGCTCTTTTATGATGGTATGAAGGGTGACAATCAGCGGAATTTCAAGGCGATGAATTA
The DNA here is from genome assembly GCA_022565795.1 of Balneolia bacterium. Lineage (GTDB taxonomy): Bacteria > Bacteroidota > Rhodothermia > Balneolales > Cyclonatronaceae > Cyclonatronum. The sequence continues at coordinate 16,971 of JAIUMA010000005.1, read as the reverse complement.
AGGGAAGGATATAGAGACCATTCTGACCGCCAAATATTCCGAACTCGTGCTGAAGTACACAGACATCAGCGCCGCTCAGGTTGATGTATTTTGCCGCTTCGAGATAATCCCGCTGATGTTCCTGTCTTATGGTTGCCTTAACTTCCGGGGGATAGCTGATGGACTGCGCATCATCATCCATTGCAACGATAAACCCTCCGGTAGTCCCTTCCGTAAGCTTGCTGCCGTTAGTGACCACAGAAGGATTTGTTACCATCGACCTGTAAAGATTTTCGGTAAAGGTTGCAATACCACACTGTCGCGGTGGATAGGTTCCTATGAAGGCAATTTTCATGGTTATAAAAGAACTATGGGATGCGTATTCGTCTGTTTTCGAACTGTCTGGCCGACAGCCTTTCCTTCTTACTCCCTATACCCTATACTCCGGGCCAGAGTAGCTTGATGAATATTAATAGTAATCAAACAGAACGGGGAAAGGCTTACATCGTGCCATATAAGACTTACATATTTCAGACTATCTGGCGTAGTAGCAGAGGGGGGGCAGGGCGCTCTCTTCACTGAATTAAAATCAAAATCACTCACACTCCTGAGCGGACTCTGTCTCAATAACACCTGAACAGGTTATCGACTTGTGATTGTATAGGAACAAAGCCTGCCTGCCAATTCTGTTAGGAAGGCAAGCCTGACACTGCGAAACAAGGGAGGCGAAGTCATAGTGATCTCCCTTAATTTGTCAACTAAAGTGTTCTAACCACCCTGCCAAATGAAGCGAGATGTCTTCCGCCGGTGGGCGGAGTAAACCCGTCACCATCGGATGTCGGTAAAGCAGTCGCTTCGCTCTCTTAGTCGAGATGAAAGCATCATTTTAGCAAAAAGGCGGCGCACCGATCTATTTTAGGAATCCAGTATTCTTGCGCCGTGGGCAGACAGGCGCGTGAGTGGCCGGTGTGGTAAATTATTTTGCAGCCCTTTTTCGGATTGCCTCATGCTGAGTGTTTAAAAGTGCTCAAGGAAAATTAAGCCGTAGTCTTTCCCTTCAATATCCTCAAAAAACGGTTTATCCGTGAAGTCAAACTTTCCGTTTATGTACAAATAAAGCCCCGTCAACATAACCGAAAGCACGATTATGGGTATGTTTAATGATATTTTCTCTCCCACACCCCAAACACAGTCATTCGGCCCATTACCAGTCTACTTCACAAATGCCGCCTTTGAACTGCATACTGTCGGCTGTGTATTGGTGAAATTCGATTCTTACGCCGCTTGGGTCTTCGGTCCATGACTGCCATGTATGATCGCCGCCGAGCTTTTTGTCGGTAGCCTTAAAGCCATGTGCGCGCAGTTCTGTGATGACCTTTTCGATATCATCCGTTTCGATGGCCAGGTGATTGATGTTGCCGATAGCTCCCGGCTGGCCTTTGAAAACTTCAATGAATGAATCTCCGCCCAGCTTGATGTAAAAGCCGAAAAGAGCATCATCCTTTTCGAATATGAATCCTTTTTCCAGGCCAAGCGCCCCACAGTAGAAGCGCTCGGTTTCGGTGAGGTCTTCTGAATGGATGCAGATATGTGCGAGTCGTTTAATCATAAGAAATTGCGTTTGTTTAGTGCTTCGAAACGATTAACGGAATAGTAGTAAAGGTACAAATCACGGCCGGGTGCCCGTCATAAAAAAATCCCTGAACCCGCCGCTCGGGGATTCAGGGATTTTGATTAAGAATGATTTGCAGCGGTTATTTCACGAGCATCATTTTTCTGGTTTCTACAAAGCTGCCCGCTCTCAGGCGGTAAAGGTAGACCCCGCTGGAAAGGCGGCTGGCGTCGAATGTTGCGGTATGCTGACCCGCACTTTGTTGACCGCTCACAAGCGTGGCCACGCGCTGACCGGTTACGTTGTAGACCTCAAGCGTTACATCCATAGCTTCCGGCAGGGTAAAGCTGATTTGCGTTGCCGGATTGAACGGGTTCGGGTAGTTCTGATCTAAGGCCACTTCGTTTGGCACTTCCGGATCCACAATTCCGACAGGCTCGCCGGCCAATTCAGTTTTGAGTTCACCCGGGGCAACCTCCATCGAAAAGCCATCAGAGAAGCTTACCATTCTGGACGCATTGCCGGCGTTATAGGCTACATAGCTGCGCTCGTTGTCATCATTCCTGAATACCGAGTAGGTTGCTATATCGGCCGTAACGGAAAAATCGACCTGCCCCAGCCTTTTCTGATTGTGAATCCAGTGCATGGTGTGGGCGCGGGAGTTGCCGTCGAAACGGTTGTAGTTTGGCTCAGCCTCGAGCTTGCTTAGCGCCAGCTCACCGTCGGCCATGGCGATGTACTTCCAGAAAATATCCCGCCAGGTGGATAGCTCGCCACCGCTGGCATCCACAGCTGCATTGTAGTTCAGCATGATATAGTCCGGATGCCGGGCCAGATAAAATGATCCCGTATGCACAGGCAGAATGTTAATGCCATGAATGAAGGCCGGATTTTGACCAAACCATGTTGTGTGATTACCATTGTTGCCCCATACGATGCCCAAAGCGTTGTAGGTGTAGGCGGGTGGGAAAACCTCTTCATCCACATCAAACCAGTACTGATCGATGGCTGATGCTTCGGTGGTGTACAGATAGATTCCGAGATCGCGGATTTCCGGCTGACCGGTTATTTCGCCCCAGAGAACTGCTGCAGAAGCAAAGTTCATGGCTTCGGAGCTCGACTCCTGATTGTTGCCTTCTGCAAAAGCGCCGTGTCCTGCCGCCCAGGAGTGGCCCGCATATACGTCGAACGAGCGCAGAAACGGGAACATCTCGTCTTCGCGGTCCCAGCCGTTGGCATCACGGACAAGCATATTTACGATGCCGCCCCAGTTATCCTGCTCCGCCCATTCCGGGTCGAAGCGGGCGATGGTAGCCGCACTCATTATGGCATAAGCGTGATGAAAATGGTGATCGTTAATCTGAGTGGCGGCGCCGTGATCGGATGGGTAGCCGGTAAATACATCCCATACGTCATCATGCACATACTCCTGACCTCCGCCAGCTGTAAACCATGTTTCCAGTCGGTTTTTCAGCTTGGTCATCAGCTGGTTTTTGGCACTTTCGGCCGGCTCTCCAAGCTGGTCTGCGATATGTATGAGATGGGCAAAACGCGCCATGTCCTTACCGTTTTGGTAGGTAGGACCAGGGCCCAGATTCCCTGCCGCCGCCTGCTGAACGTATGAAAGCAGCTGCGAGCGGTCATAATCGCCTGCATCCGGCATGGACGGCAGAATTCCTGAAAACTGGCGTGAAGTATTGAACGTGTTACCGGCCATCAGCTTCATTTCGCCACGCGGTGAGTTGTAGGAATATCCAGTAAGCGGCTCATTTACGATTAGCCACTGATGCCTGTAAAGTGCGGTAAGGGTTTCATTCAGATTTCCCTCGGCATCATCGCGCAGGGTAGTTTCTATGGTGTAGGTGCTGTTGAGCATGGATCCGCTTTCATCATACTGCCACTCCACGAAGGTATCGGTTACAAAGGCATAGGCGCGCTCGCGGAACATTTCGAGCGTTTCGGGATCATTGTTTGGCAAAATCGCTACTGAAAGGAAGGTTTCGCCGTTAAGCGAGGAAGCGAATTGAGAGCCGCTTACGTTCCATTCCGAGCCGGTTGGCGCAAAGATGCCGTAATGCTCGCCTCCAACGGTAACGCCCAGCACTTCACCATCCTCGTGCCAGACCGAATGTGTCTGGTTTGCCGTGATTAACGCATCACCGCCATTAATTTCAAAATAAACAAACGGAAGGCCGTGACCGAGCGTAGCGTGCATTTCCCTCCCGTTGCCCTGCCATTCGGCGGTTACCGTCCAGTCGCCATAGTGTCGGGTAGTGGTTTCTGATGTATTCAGCCCTTCAATACCTACAGTGAGATGATTGGCACGTGGAAAGTTATACGCCCGGCCGCTTACGACCGCCTCGGCGGTATAGCCCAGCTGAAGTCCGTTTGCCTCAGCCTTCATGGCTAACGGATGCGCGTAAAGTGGGGCCGAATGGTTATCACCAAAAAACGGATATTTGATACTGCTCCAGAAATTGCTGCTCTGTACCCGCTGGTCGAAGGCATCGGAAAGCAGAGGCGTAGCCGGTTGACCGTTCGACAGGCTCGGGCCCTGCTGACCCGGAGGTGGGGTAGTGCTGTAGCTGGCCTGGCCAATAGGTACCACCTGCGCCATGGAAACTGAAGCGGTTAGGGTGATGAGGAGCAGGCTGAGAAGGAAATACGAAATAGTACTGAAATTTGTAATGGAATGTATAAAATGAGGGGTAGTATATAATGCTTTCATAAAATCAAATAGATCAGCGGATACGTGTTGTGATGGCTGCTGAGGAAAAAGTTGCATCACGAGCAATAAACTTGCACAAAATTTTCAACATTTTCATCAAATTAGTAATTGAAAACCGCTTTTCCCAAAAACGTACGTTTTTTTACGAATATGTAGGGAGGAGGGAAGGACGCAGAGTCGCGCGGATTATGTTGCAGAGTTGCGCAGATTGGTAATAGTTCGGGTAAATCATTAACGCCGTACTTTTGATGATTTCCTTGTAGGTTGCCTGAAGCAGGCAGGCAGGCACGGATTCACGCAGATTGGTTATAACTTAATCTTACTCATCGTGTTTTTTGCGTTTTCTTTTTTAGTGTTTCATCCTTAGTGCGATATAAGGCGACCTGTTTTGCAAAAGCTTATAGATTCAGTCTTATCTGCTTTACAGGACCTAAGCCCAGTGCATTTCCCCCTACATTTCCCTACATTTACAACCACATCACGCTTGGTCAAACAAAACCATCACCCGTTCCAAATAACCTAACCAATCCGTTGCCGTGCATATTTTAAAGAACTCGTTTGTTGATATTTTGGTCACGTTGTTTATTCTGGCTGCCGTGCTGAGCGGGGCGGAGTGGATGTGGTGGGTGGTTGTCGTCTATACCTCGCTGATGCTGCTGCTGAAGTTTGTGGACTATTCGGGCGTGGCGTTCAGCAGTTTTAAGAAGTCCGGGGGACCGGAAGTGCCTCAGTGGCCGTTTCATGTGCTTTACGGTGCCAACGTGCTCATCCTTGCGTGGTCAACTTGGTACGTCACGGCCGGGCTGTGGGCGCTGATCTGGCTGTTTTCCTGGCTGAAGCTGCAGAAAGTGAAAAACCAGAAGGAGCAGCTGAGGGCGAAGCGGGGGAAGTAGGGCGCGGGCTTCTCGGGGAAACACTAAAACTCTAAAGCACTAAAAGTGCACAAGGGTTTCCAATTGTGAATTTTGAATGGTGAATGGTGAATTGAAATAATTTCATTTTTTTCTCCTCCTCGCCCACTCTCACCATCTCCCCCTCACCTAATATCTCCAGCTAAAAAAGCATAATAATCACCCAAATCAGCAGCAGTATTAGTCCGCAGAGCCAGATAAAGGTGAACCACGGGAAGCGGCGCTTGGGCTCTATTTCGAGCTGCTCGTGCAGGTAGGCGCGCAGGAGCTCGGTGTTTCGGGTATTGGCTTTGAAGAGCACGTCGAAGGCATCGCCGATTACGGGAAAAAGGCCAAATAAAAACTCAACAAGCATATTCCGGATGATGCGTCTCTGCACTTTTCCGCTGGCGCCCACGCGACGCGCCTCAACAAGCACGTAAAGCGACAGGATGAGGCCGGCAAAGTCACCTAGGCCGGGTATCAGCCCGAGCATCGGACTAATCCCAAACCGCACGCCGGTAAACGGAATCCTAAAGTTGCTGTCCGTGTAATAGCTGAAGGTATCCAGTCGCCTGAGCGCATCCCGCTCCTTCTGCTTCAGATCCGAAACGGGACCTTTTGGTGCATCAGGAGGATTGGAAGTTTCGCGCATATATTTCAGTATTTCAGTGCCAACAGTGCCAACAGTATGTCAGTAATCAGTATGTCAGTAGACAGTGAGTTCGGGGTTTGGAATGTAATATAGCCGGGGAGTCGATTTGGATGTTCGAGCAGCCCCGGCTAATTCACAATTCAACATTCACCATTCACAATTTTTAAAACACTAGTGTTTTAAATCTGGCAAGCCCTTCTCAATCTCTTCCCGCTTGTCTTCATACCACGGTGGCAAGATAAGCGTTTCGCCGAGTTTTTCGGGGTCTTCGTCGCGGTCGAAGCCGGGGCCGTCGGTGGCGAGTTCGAACAGCACGCCGCCGGGCTCTTTAAAGTAAACCGATTTGAACCAGAAGCGGTCGATCTGCTGGGATGGCATCAGTCCGAATTTCATCACCTTGTCACGGACCTGCATTTCCTCTTCGGTGTCCTTTACCCGGAACGCAATGTGATGGATACCGCCCGTGCCCCACTGCCCGTAGCTGAGCTTGGCGTCGGCTTTTACCTCAATCAGGTTGCCGGAGGTGCCGCCGTCTATGCCGTAGCGCACCCAGCCGTTTTCCTCACTCATGCGGGAATAGCCCATGATTTCGGTGAGCAGCATTTCGGTGAATTTCAGCTCTTTTACCTGGAATCGGGTGTTGTGCATGCCGCGCAGCTGTTTGTCTTCGGGCACGGGACTTTTCTCCCAGGCCGCCACGTCGCGTTCATCATCTGATTCGGTGAGCGCCAGCCCGAGTCCGTGCGGATCGCTGAAGACCAGATGTCTGTCGCCGAATCGGATTTCTTCTTTAAGGGTGATGCCGTTCTCCTCCAGACGCGCTTTCCAGTAGTCGAGGCTGCCGCCCGGCGCGGCAAAGGTGACCTCAACGGCCATTCCGGCTCCGGTCTGTGCAGGCTGCATGGCCGGCCAGGGGAAAAAGGTGAGGTCAGTGCCCGGATTGCCGTGCTTGTCAGCAAAAAAGAGGTGATACGTATCGGGCGCATCCTGATTAATGCTTTTCTTCACGAGCCGCAGGCCCATCACCTTGGTATAAAAATCAAGGTTCTCCTGCGCGTCGCCGGCTATGGCAGTAATGTGGTGTAATCCGTGGACTTGAGCGTTCATATTCGTAGAAATTTAGGTTTCATTTTTTATTTATATGATACCCATAACGCAGCAGAAATAAAAAACGTTTGTTTAAACAAGTAAATTGAAAAGGCGTGTTGTATTAGGGTGATAAGAGCCGTGATTGGGGCTCAGGGGTATGTTAGAAAACTGAAGGGTTTCACGCGAAGAGCGCCAAGGATACGCAAAGCCCGCGAAGGATTTTACAGAAATTCATAAGACCTCTGCGAACTTTGCGTGAAAAGAACAAGGCCGGGATATCATCCCCAATCAGTTTTACAGTAAGTCGGTCCTAAGCACGCGCACCATTGGTAGCTCGTTCTCATCATGGGTTAGCTGGTAGAGGTTTCCGTTATGCACTCGGAGGATGTTGGCCCGTTCGAATTGCGTCATCCGGCCGGCAAAGTCGCCTTCTTCGGTAAATACCAGCCATTCCAGTTTGGGGTCCTCCTCATCATGCGGTAATAGCAGCAGCCATACGTAGCCCGCAGGATCATAGCGAATATGAGAGACATTGCCCCTTACCTCCGGCATCTGATCCAACAGATCCTCCATAAGTGAGCTTTCTATTTCCCTATCGCCTTTAAATAAATCCAGAAGATCTCTGTTTTCCTCCCTCGATACCGGCAAATCCGGCGTATTTATGCTTACTTCGTTAAGCAGCTCGCCAGTTTCCAGACTGTAGCGCTGGAAGCCGAGGTCTTTCTGGTTGTTCCTAACCATCGTATTCCCGTGAAGCGCCACCTTATTCATGCGACCGTGCGGTGAAGTAAGAACAAACGGTGTCGGGGTCGATGAAACCATAGAAATTTCGGTTGCGGGAAAGCTAATGTAGCCCTCCCGCACAATTTCACCCTCTCTGTCCATCAGACTGGCAAATTCATTAAGCTCTCCGGTTTTATTGTCTAACCCAAAATCAAAAAACATGATAGGGCCATCGGCCAGAACTGTGTAGGGCAGATGTGTCAAAGGAGGTTGCATGGTGTGGAAGTCGGTCACCGGGATAATTTTCCGGTTCTCAATGCTGTAAACCGAATACCGCATCAAACCGTGACTATAAATGACGAACTCATTATTATCATTCATGCCCAGAAAGTTGACGGGATCCCTCACCTCACCCGGTAACTGGCCTTCGCCGATGCCGCTTGAAAGATAATTACCGTCTGCGTCAAACAGATGCGCCTTTGAAGCCCCGGCATCAAAAATCAGAATATCACCTTCGGAAGTAACCCAGAGATCAGAAATCCGGTTAAACGTCACATTATCGCCGCCGGTGATATTGAGCACGTGCTGGTAGGTAATCTCGGGGCCGTCCGGAATTTCGTCTCCGGATTGTGCGGAGGAGTCCGTCTGATCATCGGAACCTGACCCGCAGGAAAAAAGCAGCAGCGCACCGACTGCAAACGGTATAATACGTATAGGTAATAGCATAATAATATGTGTTTTAAGGTGATAAACAGACAGCTATGTTAACTAAAATAATCAAAACGTAAAACCGGTAAAAAAACTATAGCCCTCTATCGCCTTCCTCATTTCCATTCACACTACGGGCATAAAACCGTTCGTTCAGGGGCCACATCACAAATGCATAAACAGGCAGGCTGATGCACAGCGCGATGAATAATTCGGTCAGAAGCGTCTCGGCCCGAATAATCGGCAGAGTGCCAAGAGTGATGGCCCGCCAGATATAGATCCACATCATCACAATTACCGCCAGCAGGCCTCCCTGCACCAGGGTGTACCGAATGCGTCCTTTGCTGCGTATGTTCTCCCATTCAGGAGCCTGACGCGCTGAAGAATCCGTTTTGGCTGCTGTCCCGGTTCCGGCAGGTGTTTTCTGATGCGTGCCCACAAGCATAGGTTGGTTTAGCTGTTCATAAAACCGTCAAAACTGAATATCAAAAATCCTGAACGATGGCTCGAATTCTTCATAGTGCATGGCATAAAGGCGGTTGTTTTGGATCAGCATGGGCATGGTTGCCGTTCCGGCCTCAAAATCGATATGAAAGGTTACCGCTCCAAGGATTTCGCCTGCTGCGCTGAAGACAATCCAGTTCGGGCTATCGGTGTCGCTTCGGCTCATTTGTATCCAGTAGCGGCCTTCATCGTCCGCAATAAATTCACGCACCAGAGGCTCGAAGGGCAGATGCTTGCTTCTGGTCAATTGCACAGCCTCATTGCCATATTCTGACATCTGTCGCTCGTAGTCTGCTCTGGCCGCCACATCAGCCTCAAGCTTTTCGTAGGGGAGCTGCACGGAGCGAATCAGCTCGCCATCAACATTGTAGTGGCGCAACTCGGCGTTTTCATTTGAAATCTCGGCAAGGAGCTGCTCGTTTGGGTTCCAGTTACGAAACAGGCGATATGAGAACGGGTGCGTGTTCGTGACAATGCCACGGTTATCCATTCGAATGACCAGAGCATCTTCCCCGGTTTTTAGCAAAATCTCCTCGTCATCAGCCGGATGCAGGTTATGGTTTACGCGGCTAATCCAGCTTTGGTACATCGTGGCCGTATCGCCAACTACGATATGGTTTCTAAAAAGACCAAACAGCTCACCATCTGCCTCAAAAACACGGCTCGGAGCAAATTGTTTCCGGCCTTCTGTGCCCGCATTCGGCCGCATACGCTCCAGTTCCCTCGCGGATCTCCATGTCTCACCGTCGGTACCAAAAACCTGATGCCTTGAATTATTTATATCAAATACGTGCAACGAGTCGCCGGGCGCCATCAGCAGGCTGTATATGGACTGAAACTCCCCCGGTCCGCGTCCGTCGCGGCCGATGGTTTGGAGCAGCTCTCCGTCAGCGCTGATCCGAAACAGCTGCTGCGCGCTGAATTCACTAATGATGATGTCACCGTTTGAAGCCGGCATAGGCGTACGGATTCCGGATATGTAATGATCACCGAAGGATTCAAGTGAGACGATTGGCTCAAGGGTGATGGTGTTTTCTGCAGGCAGTTCTTCGGTTTGGCTTTGGGCTGCATCATCGGGCGACTGGCCACATCCTAAAAATACGATTCCGAAAAGGAAAGTCGCGAAAAGTTGTACGGTAGTTTTCATAGGTACTTTAGATTATAACTTAACGATGGAGAATGTGTATCAGGATGATGGCGTCTCCAGGCCGCTATCCAGAATCTGAATCTGCTGAAGCTCATTTTCGTCTTCCGAGGCGGTATACATCCGGCCATCCTGCACATGCAGCAAGCGGGCACCGGCCTCGTTATCCCAACGGCCCAGGAGCTCACCGGTCCCGGAAAGCACAACCCACCGATAGGTGTTTTCCGGTTCGCCCGGTCCGTAGGTAAGCCGCAGCCAAACAAAGCCCGAACGGTCGTACCTGATATCGCTAATAACTCCGCGCGTGTCAGGCATCTCAGATAGTAGTCCGCTTGCCTGGCTGGTTGACATCCCGAACGCTTCAATATACGCTTCGACGTAGACCCGGTTTTCATCACGGCTGATGGGCTGCATGCGGACCGGCAGCCTCACCTCCCGCAAAAGCTCCCCGCTGCTGATGCTGTACATATCAAAACCCAGCGTTTTGTGGTTGGCAACAAGCATGATGTCATCATCAGCGGCAAACATATTCGCAGGGTGATGCGGACTGCTGATGCTAACCATTAAAGCACCGGCCTCATTGCGGATTTCCAGCGTTTCTGCACCCGGAAGAGTGAGGAACTCATCACGAACAACTTCACCCTCAGGACTCATGATGCTGAACCGCTCGTAGTCCCGACCATCCGGCGTAGTCTCTTTTCTCTCGTAAATCAGGATGTTTCCATCCGAAAGCAGTTCGAACCCGTTCGGAAATCGCTCCATGGTCAGGTCTGTAAGGTGATGAATGCTGCCGTCTTCAATCCTGTAGGTTGATGCGCGTCTGAGGACCTGACTAAAAATCATGAACTCATCGTTGTCGTTTAGCGAAAAGCGGGAGCTGGTAAACTGAGACTCTCCGGGGCCACTTCCCTCGCCAATGCCGGTCTCGAGCAGAGTGCCATCACCCGAAAAAAGAAATGCCCTTGAGGTTCTGGCATCGAGCGCCAGAATATGACCCTCGCTTGTTGGTTCAACATGAGAAACAAAGTTAAAAAGGAGATCATCGCTGTCCGAAATGGTAAGGACGGTTTCCGGCGTGATGGCCGGCAAAGAGCTGATTTCAGTGTATTCGCTTTCAGAAGAGGTTTCCCCGCCGTTGCCACAGGCGGTAATGGCAAGCAGTAGAAACAGTAGCGTACACCGAAGCGCGTGTGATTGATTTTTCATGGTTGGTAATAGCTGCTGGTGGTTTTGAGTAGGTGCGTATGCTGGCTTTAGTATAAAAAATATCTAATTACGATTCGACTAATCTTCTATAAATAGGAGCCAATTGTTCGGGCTACAACGTGCCCCCAGATGCGATGAAGCAACGGCCGGTTCTCCCATTCCTCAAGGGTGATGCGCTCCGAGGCTCCAATGTCATCCAGGAAGTAAGACGTCATGGTTTCACCGAAGGTTTCATCAAGTATGTTGATGTTGGTCTCGTCGTTCAGGCGAAACGAGCGATTGTCGAAATTGGTGGAGCCGACGGTCACAAAGTAGTCATCAACGATCATTTTTTTGGCGTGGTACATGGTGTTGTTGTACTCATAGATTTCAACGCCGGCCTCGAACAGAGGTCCCCAGAGCGTTTGTGATGCGAGTCGTACGTAGTTCTGATCGATGGTTTCGCCGGGCATGAGCAGCTGAATCTGAACGCCGCGTTGGCGTGCAGCCAGCATCGCATCAATAAATTTATCATCCGGGAAAAAGTAGGCCGAACCGATACGTATGCTTTCCTCTGCCGAGGCCATAGCGTAAAGCAGCATGGTCCGTACCCGTTTCTGACCTTCTCTCGGGTGGGAAGTCGTGACCTGTACCAGCAGGTTTCCCGTTTCGGATGGCGTTCTGAAGAACTCAGGACCGGTAATCAGCTCTCCTCGGGCTGATGCCCAGTTTTCCGCAAATGCACCCTGCATTTCACTCACAACCGGACCCGTAATCCGGAAATGGTAATCCTTGTATCCACCGTCTTCGTGGTCGGGCAGCCAGGGGTCGGCCGTGTTGGCGCCTCCGGTGTAGGCTACCCGGCCGTCAATGTTCAGCAGCTTCCGGTGCGTGCGGTGGTTGAATCGGGCAATCTGATACCAGGCCGGCTCACGCCAGCGCTCCACCTCTACGCCCGAATCGCGCATGTTGTCGAACAGCCCGTTTTCGGCAAGGGCCGAACCGATAAAATCCATCAGAAACTTAACCTGTACCCCTCGTTCGGCTGCTTCGCTGAGGGCTTCGGCCATGGGCTTTGCGACATCATCTCCATAAAAATTGTAGGTTTCTTTGGTGATGCTCCGGCTGGCGCTTCCGATATCGTTGAACATGGCGTGAAAAATCTCACTGCCGCGCGTCAGAACCTGAATGTCATTTCCCCCAACCCATGCCCGACCGGAAAGCTGAGCGCTTTCGATGCGGAACTGGTCGTCCTTCACCCCGTGTGAAACCTCAACCTCTGAAGTTATCAGTATCTCAACCGGGGTGGCGTTAAAGAACAAAAGTGTGCCGATCAAATAGATCAGAAACAGGGACAGGATACCAAGAATCAGCTTTTTCAGGGAGAGTTTGAAAGTCATACGGCAAATGGGGCGGTTAATTCAGCGAGGAAAACAGGATACTACGCTGATATTACAAAAAATGATCGCGATATACCCGACCGTAATTCAGGTGTATATATAAGCTCGCATTTAGAGACCATATCTTGTGCTGTAAAATATTTTAGTGTCTCTTGCTTAATATCTGCCTTTGAAGGAAACCCTGCTCATCCCGGCATGCAGACCTACCCTTACGGTTAGGTAAACACTAAAAAGCCCCCATTCCTGGCAGGCACCAAGAACACGAAGGTTGCGAAATGCCGGCACTATATCCGGCCCAAAAGAATAGCGTTAAGAAGTGCTGTGGAATCAGACCGTAAAATGTTGACTCTCCCCCTGATAAATCTGTGCAGGTAACAAATTTTATTCTTCCTCCACGCCCCGATGGTTTACGATTCACCAATTCACAATTCCACTCATAATGATAATATTGGGTTGGAAAAGAATCTGTCTTCAAATGAAATCAAACTACTTAGAATTATGAAATACATCGGAGCACACGTCAGCGCTGCGGGCGGAGTGGAAAACGTACCGGAGCGGGCACACGAAATTGGGGCAACCGGTTTCGCGCTGTTCACCAAAAACCAGCGGCAGTGGACGGCACCGCCGCTCATCGAAGAGAGCATTCGCGGTTTTAAGGAGAACTGCAAAACGTTCGGATTCAGTCCGGATGCCATCATCCCTCACGACAGCTATCTTATCAATCTGGGGCATCCGGAGCCGGATAAGCTGGAGAAGTCACGCGCGGCTTTTCTGGATGAGCTTCAGCGGTGTGAGCAGCTCGGTATTACCATGCTCAACTTTCATCCGGGCAGCCACCTTAAGAGAATTTCTGAAGACGAATGTATAGCCATTATCGCTGAATCAATAAATATTGGGCTTTCGAAAACCACCTTCGTTCGTGCCGTAATCGAAAATACGGCGGGTCAGGGTTCGAACGTGGGCTATCGCTTTGAGCATCTTGCAGCCATCATGGAGCAGGTCGAGCAGCAGGACCGGGTGGGCGTGTGCATAGATACGGCCCACGCTTTTGCGTCCGGATACGATTTGTCGACCGATGAGGGCTTCACCCAAACCTTCAGGGAGTTTGAAGAAATCGTGGGCTTCGAGAAACTGATGGCTATGCACCTGAACGACTCAAAGAAGGAGCTTGGCACAAGGGTGGACCGGCACGACCGCCTGGGCGAAGGCTTTATCGGCTGGAACTGCTTTGCCCGGATTATGAAAGATGACAGATTTAACGGCATACCGTTCATTCTGGAAACCCCGAACCCTGAAGGATGGGCCGAAGAAATCGCTGCATTGATAGCGGAAATAAACAACTGATGCAAAAAAGGGAACCCGATATTTAACCGGGTTCCCCTTTATCAATTGGAAATTGATCCTTGTGCCTTGTGCTTAGTTCTCGACCAAGGTGAGTTCTGCCCGGAAGCGTGGCTCTTCGTGGCGCTCCAGGTAGTAAACAAACACGCCGTTTTCAAGGTCCATGTCCATCATCCAGACGTTAGTGGATGCTTCAGGAAGCATGTCGGCTGTATTCTGGTCGGCCGGGAAATACTGCGTGGTAGCAGAGCCGCGCATGTCAGCAAATCCACCATAGCCGGTGTTGGGCTCTTCTCCCTCCGGATACTCCTTATCGCCAATGTGGTCGTGATAGAGATGAAGCCCTTCATCCCTCATTTCCAGAATCCATGTGGCATGCCAGGTGTCGCCGTCGCGGAAAAGCTTCACATCGATACGATCGTCGGCGCAGGTCTCTACAAATACATTCAGTTCGGTATTTACAAGCGCATGATCGTCATCGTCGGGGAACGTGCTTGCTCCGGTAAACTGCTCACCGCAGAGACTGGCCAGGTTAGCAAAAAACTGTTCGTGGACGGTTGGCTCTGCAAGAAGTTCGTCTTCAATCGGGTCGCGCGGCTCATCGGCACCGCAGGCAAAAAGCACAAAAGGCAGTACAACTACGAGAAAGAAAGAGCGGATATTCAGCATGTTTTTCAATTTATACATGATTGGTACATGTTTCGTGATACGTTACGTTTAGCGTGCCTAAAATGATGAATTGACGGGATAAATCAAAAAACCACAGCCAATTGTTTTTTCAATTGTTTTTTTGGGAAAAGGACAGATGATTATTGATTTCTGATTGATGATATACGATACGCGATTTTTGAATGGAGATCAGATAGTATCATTCAGGTATCAGGTATCAGAGGTTCTGAGACTGGGTGAAGGGGAGAAACTCCAAACCCTAAACGCGGAGCGACACTGTGACCGACTACCGGCGGTGGGAAGCTAAAAAGGCGCTGTGATCCGCCGGTTAGCGGAGAACCATCCCAAACAGGCGTCAACTGCTTCTGAGCCTTACGCACCTATCGATTTTTTTAAAAAGTATTTTTTAATGAATGGCACTTTCATAGAAAAAATACGCAGTAGTGATATCCGAACCCAACATATCATAATTATAGCCGGTTCGGATAAACTTGTTACAGATCAGGCAATCCACCCGATCCCGTCATACTACCTATCAAGGCATTTTTACTGCCAAAACTTTCTCAAAACAGATGATCAACTCTATACAGCAAATAAAAATACTACCCCTGACAAACTCATTACGGGTACTTACTCTTGGGGTCATTCTACTCAGTTTTATTACGGAAATAGCAGATGCACAGGACAACGGCACCTTTTTCATCGCCGAAAATGGTGTAACCGTTCTTTGTCCGGATGCTGAATTTGGTGAATCCGGTGTAGTTCTGATTAATGGTGATGAAGTCACATTTACCAAGCGTACACGAGAGGACATCACTGCTGAGAATGCTGCAACCACATGCACCAGCGGCATCACCGATATGTCCAGCCTGTTTAACGGGCAAATTGACTTCAATGCCGATATCAGCACCTGGGACACCAGCAATGTCTTCACCATGAATTCCATGTTCAACGGAGCGCATAGCTTTAATCAGGATATCTCAAACTGGGATGTGAGCGGGGTGTTTGGCATGAACTTTATGTTTAAAAATGCCTTGGCGTTCAACCAGGATATTGGCAACTGGGACACTTCAACTGCAAACACCATGTGGGAGATGTTCTACAGTGCGGTTGAGTTTAACCAGGATATCGGAGGTTGGGATGTGAGCAGCGTTTCAAATATGAACGGAATGTTTCGCTTTGCTACCGTTTTCAGCCAGAACATTTCGAACTGGTGCGTTACCAATATTATCAGCATGCCTCCTTTTTTCGGGTCTAACAGCGGGCTTACCTTTCCACAGATGCCTCGCTGGGGTACCTGCCCCGCCACAAGCATCCCGGGTGATGAAGAACTGGTTACAAAAATCAGCCTCGCTCAGAACTACCCGAATCCTTTCAACCCGTCTACTGTAATTAGCTTTAGCCTGACTGAAGCCGCAGATGTACGGCTGGATGTGTATACGCTCGAGGGCAGAAACGTAGCAAGCCTTATTCATTCACGACAGGCACAGGGTGAACACATCGTACATTTCGATGCCGCAGGATTGAGCAGTGGTGTCTATATTTATCGCCTTCAGGCCGGAAATCAGGTCTTAACGAAAAAGATGACGCTCGTACGGTAAGCTTCTCAAAGTCAACTTCCGTTTTCATAAATTCGCGCCGCAAACAAACTGCGGTGCGGATTTATCAATTATGCCAAACTATAGCCCCGGCTTCAGGCAGGAACTGTCTGTCACAGCGACCATCCCAAACAGCCATCAACTGCCTCTGAGCCGCCATCGTCCTATTTCACCAGAAGCATCTTTCTTACCTGAACGTAGTTTCCTGCTTCAATACGGTAGAGGTACACCCCGCTGGCCATGTTGGCGTTGCGCGAGTCGAAGCTTACGCTGTGCACGCCTGCGCTCTGCATGCTGTTTTGCAGGGTGGTAACAAGCTGACCATTCACGCTGTACACCTCCAGGCGAACGTGCGTGGCTTCGGGAAGCGCGTAGGTTATCTGCGTGCCCGGATTGAACGGGTTGGGGTAATTCTGGCGCAGCTCGAACTCTGAGGGCACCTCATCATCGCCACCGCCCTCAGAGACGTTGCTTACCAGATCAAGCACTAATGGCTGAAACAAACCGCCAACCGGGTTGACCGTAGACACATTTTGCCCCCAAATTCCGTTTTCGCTCGTCAGCACATTAACCTCAAAGCCATCCAGGAGCGAGCGTTCTTCTATCCGTCTGATGCCATCCGGCAGCTCATTGGGGAGCATAGCCGCCCAGTGGCCGGCGCGTCCTTCGGTTAGCTCGCGGTAGAAATCGGCATAGCGGTCGTCGTACTGCGTGCCGGTGGCTTCAACAAAGGTAGCGTAGACGGG
>JAIUMA010000004.1 GCA_022565795.1 Balneolia bacterium | reverse complement strand
CTGGTTTGCACAACCTCAACCTTATCAACAAACTGCCACTCCACAACCTGATATTCCGTCTGAAGCGGACTAAACCGAAACTCAAGCGCATTGGCGTCTGCCCGCACATGCAGCTCCATTCGCCTGAAAAACAGCACCAAAAAGAAAAACAATGCGATGCTCGGCACCAATGCCGCCAGAATAATCCAGTTAACACCGATTACCGACATCTGGAAAAATGAATAGAGTACAATCAGAAAAACGGTGACCATTGCGAACCACAGTCCGTTTCGGCCAAACTGCTGCTTTTCCTCAAAAACCGGCTTCTTCAAACGATTATCTCCTCTTTTTTTGAAAACAAACTGGTCATCTTTCTTTCTTTTTGTGTAAACAAGTTAAATGTAGTATGTTAAAATAAAGCTTCATTGTAATAATCTTTCTATGCGCAGCATATTTCAATCACTGCTGGTTCTCCTTATTCTTTTCGCGATTCCTTCATTAACGGCCTGTTCCGGCGTTCATGATGAAGAACCGGTAACAGAAATCCGCATTACGCTCGACGCTCAGAATCAGCTTTACGTCGATGGCCAAAAAAGCCATCTCACCCGCCTTCAGAACCTGGTGGAAACCCATCCGCAGCACGAACAGGTTAGCTACATTCTTGAAACATCAGCTGAGTCCTGTATTTATCGCATTAACGATATCACGCGCACCATCCATCCCGCGCCCCTGCAGTTTGCCTCAGCCGAGTAGTTAACATCAGGCTACAGAGGCCATCACCCTTAACAGCTAGCCGTTTTGATCCGTTTAGTGTGATGCTATCCATGCCTCAACCTGCTCCTCAAGAATTTCGAGCGTTATGCTTCCGTTCGAAAGCACCAAATCGTGAAATGCTCTGATATCGAAATCGTCACCCAACCGCTCTTCAGCAATGCCCCGAAGCCTGCGAATTTCAATTTCTCCGATTTTATACCCCAGCGCCTGACCCGGCCAGAAAATATAACGGTCAACTTCATTTCTGATGTTTAGCAAAGATAGCGCCGAGTTATCAGCCATAAACGCTATGGCTTCATCCCGGCTCCAACCCTTGGCATGAATGCCGGTATCGACCACAAGACGAAGTGCACGCCACATTTCGTAGGTCAGGCGTCCAAAGTTGCTGTACGGATCTTCATAGAAACCCATCTCAAGCGCCAGCCACTCGGAGTAAAGCGCCCAGCCCTCGACAAAAACAGTAAAACTACTATTCAGGCGAAAGTCAGGAAGCCCCTCCAGCTCCTGCTGCAGCGCCAGCTGAAGATGATGACCGGGAACGGCTTCATGAAAAGACAGCGCTTCTACTTCATATAAGGGGCGGCTCGGTAAATCGTAGGTATTTACGTAATAAAAGCCAGCACGTGTTCCGTCCTGAGCCGGTCGATTATAGTAGGCGGTCGTCATTCGTGGCGCCAGATAGTCCGGAACCTCTCGCAGACCGTATGGCATTCGCGGTAGGTGACCAAAAAACTCAGGTAGTTTCCCATCCATTCGCTTCAGCACCAGGGCTGTGCGCTCCATTAGTTCAGTTGGAGTTTCGGCATAAAACTGCGGGTCGGTGCGCAGAAAATCTACGAAGTCGTCAAAATCCCCCTCAAAGCCGGTTTCTTCAATCAATTCAAGCATCTCTGCCTTGATTCGCTCTACCTCACTTAAGCCAATCTGATGAACTTCTGCCGGAGAAATATCAATAGTTGTGAAGTGACGAACTAAGTGCTCGTAATATTCCAGTCCGCCATCGAGCTCAAAAATACCGATGGTTTCAGTTGCTGCAGCAAGATATTCCTCTGTTAAAAACGTATAGAGCTCTTCATAAGCCGGCATCACTTTTTCTTCGATGATCTCAACGGCTTCATCACGCAAACGCTGGCGGTCTTCTTCAGAAACGGACAAAGGAAACCGGTCGAAAGGCTCCATAAACCGGCTTTCTTCAGCTGGTTCAATCAGGGTACCAACCGTTGGAATATAGTTTTCAAGAACCACAGCCGGCCTTACCCAACCCTGATCAGTGGCGGCCCTTAGCCGTTCCAGGTACTGGGCGTTCAGCTGCGGGAATGAGCTAAGTCGCGAGAGATAGTTTTCGTAATCCTGAGTGTTTCTGAACGGCATTCGTGCCGGCTGCTCTGCGAAGGTGGCGTGATAATCCCACCAGCCATTCAGGGGCAATAGGTGATGATTTAGACTGAAAGCTTCAATCTGATCGTCCAAGAGGTGCACTATCAATCTGTAACTCACCAAATCATCATCAGAAAAGGATGACGGATCCAATTCGGATAGACGCTCCCTGAACACTATCAGCCTCTCATTTGTCTGTATAAGCGCCTCAAAGCTGACGTCCGGCAATTTAGCGTTGGCTTCAGTGATTCCGGCCCCGCCAGCCAGATAGGGATCCGTTTCCAATTGGAATTTCCAGTGGTCAGTAAATATTTCATGCAGGCTATCGCTATCTGATTGTGTTCCACAGGCCTGAAACACGACTAATGTCAGAAAAAGTGTGCTTATTTTTAAAAGATGCCAATTCATCGGTGAACGCTTTGTTAGTCAGTTCGTTGTATAATTGATAGTATGTGCCGAAATCATAACAAAGATTCCGGAATAATTCATTTTCTTAATCTACGTATAAATCCCAAATGCCCCTTACTTCGTAATTCCATATATTAAATAATTATAACATCACGTTGTATGTACGGGCTTAATTACGCTGCCAGCGCCTTCACACTTCATCAGCTCACTCTAAGTTCCGTCGAATGGACATAGCAAAATGGCATAAAGAGATTGTCTGCCCTGTGCCAGAAAATGAAACTAAACGCCTTGAGGCTTTATCGCGCTACGAAGCGCTCGACTCCCCTCCTATCGCTGAAGAAACTTTTGACCGACTCGTACGGCTCTCAGCGCGCTTCACGGGGCTGCCTGTAGCTTTCATCCATTTATTAACGAGAGACAAACAGTATCCTAAAGGCTCAGTAGGTTTTTCTTATGATGAAATGCCCCGAAGCGAATCTTTCTGCCAGTTTACCATTATGCAGAATGATATCTATGAAGTCGAGGATCCGCTGAATCATCCGATTTTCAAAAACCATCCGGCTGTCCATGGCGAGATGAAAATTCGCTATTACGTTGGGGTTCCGCTCCAAACTCCCGACGGCTACAATATCGGCACGCTCTGCCTAATTGACCATAAGCCCAACAAAATTAATGAGGATGACAAAGATACACTCCGGATATTAGCCGACGAGATTGTTTCTCAGTATGAGCTCAAATATGCCAAAGCTCTTGCCGAGCAGCATAACAAGCAAAAAGACGAGCTCATCAGGATTATTAGTCACGATCTGCGCAATCCGCTCATGGGAATTACGGGCTTTGCCGAATACTTAACCGAAGAGCTCACCGACCCCGAGCACATAGAAATTCTGAATATCATCCGGGAGTCTGGAATGGCGGTGGCTCGGGTAGTAAATATTCTTCTGAATTCTCCGTACATCAATAAGAGCATGTTCAAGCTCAATACTGAGCTGACCGACGTTAGCGAAATTGTACGGGACAGTTATCGCCTGCTGAATTCTTATTCAAGCATCAAAAAGCAGCGTATTAAACTAAAACTGCCGGATCACCTTGAGTGGAAAGTTGACCCCGACAAATGGCGACTCATTGTTTCGAACCTGATTAACAACGCCATCAAATTCACCCCGGATGAAGGCTTAATCGAAATCAAGCTTGGCGTAAGCGCAAGAGGCAAAGAGCTTGAACTCGAAGTCTCTGACACCGGAATTGGTATGAACGAGAAGCTCAAAAAGGAGCTGTTCAGCGGAAACGCTTCTGTGCAGCGTAAAGGCACCAGCGGGGAAGTCTCATCCGGTATTGGTATGACGATCATCAAAAAATTCTGCGATCTTCACGGCGGAACCATCCATGTCGAATCCGAACAAGGAAAAGGCAGCCGGTTTCTTGTTTCAATCCCCGGCTGATCTCACGCGAATTACTCCCGCTACCAGGGCAGGCGCTGCTCCATATCTGCTACGACGTAAATCATAACGGCCGTCGCAGCAATAACGCGGGCAATATCGTTTTTGTCCTGCTTATCCAGCGTATCGGCGTCGGTATGATGATACCAGAAGTACTTTTCCACATCAGTATCAATTCCCATACCCGGCATTCCTTCGCGCATCAGCGGGCCAATATCGACCGTACCTGAGCTGCCCGTACGCAATATTTCTGCTCCTGTCGGGGCCGTGAGCTCCATGATGGGCTCTAGCATCGCAAAGGCTTCATCGCTTCCCGTAAAGCCAAAACCAAGCGGTTTAAAAACCCCGAAGTCAATTTCATAAGCCAATTGGTGATTCTCAAAGCTCCCGTCTTCCATTACCATATCGCGGTAGGCACGACCACCCATCACACCGTTTTCCTCGTTAGTCCAGCCAACTACCCGAATCGTTCTTTTTGGCTGTAGCCCAAGCTCTTTCATCAGGCGAACAGCTTCCCAGGTTGCAATTACGCCACCGGCATCATCCATTACACCATGGCCTATATCCCAGGAATCGATGTGCCCGCCTATTACCACAATTTCATCCGGATATTCACTGCCTCTCAGTTCGCCAATCACGTTATATGAAAGCGCGTCGGGCAGCATTTCGGCTCCCATTGTCAGATGAACCTCCATGGGCTCGCCCCGATCCTGGAATCTTTGCATCAGCTCCGCATCCTCAAGGGTGATGGCGGCAAACGGGATGGGTTCCACATCATCGTCGTAGCGAATATTTCCGGTGTGCGGCGTCTGCATGGAGAAGGGCGCAACTGAGCGCAGAAGGGAAGCCACCGCGCCTGCTCTTGAAGCCTCCGAAGCACCCCGTACTCTGTACTGTACCGTTTCGCCGTACGTTGTGAAAGGAACGTTCCAAACTACGATTCTGCCTTCTGCCTCATCCCTGCGCTCTTCAAGCTCTTCGAAACTGCCCACAACCAGAATTTCGGCCCGGATTCCTTCCGGCGGTGTTCCGACCGAGCTTCCAAGACCGAGCATTCTCAATTCTCGGCTCCAGGGTCCGTGAAAAACCAGAGACTCCTCATTACGAACCCAGTGCGGCACCATTACCTCCTGCTTGTAGACCTCGTCGAAGCCGTCCTTCACCATTTCATCGTGCATCCAGTCGATGGCATCTTCAAGCATCTGGCTTCCGCTTAGTCGATGAGGATAATAATCGGTGAGCCAAGCCAGGCGCTCCCACATAAAATCAACGTTCTCTGGCTCCATGGCAGCTTCAATAAGCTGATTTGCCACATCTCTATAGGCTTCAATCCAGTGCTCGTCAGTTTGTACTATCTTTTCGGTACTAGTCTTAGCGTCTGATGCATGCAGTGCAGCAGTTACAGGCATCATCATTACTACAGTAAGAAGCAGGAATAGTCGTTTCATAAGTATTATTTGCGGGTTTGTATTTTTAGCACATTCGGAGATATCATTTATTTTTCTGAATTGCAAACCTGCGACCTATCGAAACATTATGATTTATACTGCGTACCCAAAACCACCTCACAACATGAAAATCCACCAATTCTCGAGCTATGACACTCCTTAAAAAGTTTCTCATTACCCTTTTAATCATCTCGACCGGATTAGCCGGCAAAACAATCGCCCAGGAAAGCAGCCTTCTTTGGAGCATTGAAGGTCCCGGTCTTGAACACACCTCCTACCTTTATGGAACCATGCACTTACTCTGCAGTGAGTACATGGACATTTCCGAATCGGTTAGCAATGCCCTTGAATCCGCCGACCTGCTCGCCCTCGAGATTGATATGACAGATCCCGGGATGGCTTCACAAATGATGGCGCTCGGTATGCTTCCAGACGGAAAAACGATTATGGAATACATGAATGATGATGATGCTGAGCTGCTCGATGGATTTCTGAGACAGCATTACGGAGTCGGTTTAGACCAAATGGGAACAATGAAGCCCTTCATGCTAAGTTCCATGACCCTTTTGCCACTTATCAGTTGTGAAGGCGAGCAAGAATCGGTCGATGGTTTTCTTATGATGAAAGCAGTGGAGAATGATATCCCTGTCACTGGACTTGAAACAATCGCTTTTCAGACCGGACTATTCGACGATATTCCGCTTCAGGAGCAGGTTGATGAACTCATCGAGATTGTTCGTGACACCGATGCCGGAATGGAAGAATTCGAAAGGTTATCCCGTCTTTATGCCTCGCAAAACATACGCGAGATGTATGAACTCATAACCGAAGACGAGTTTTGGCAAAACCATAAGGAAGTTTTGCTCGACTCAAGAAATCAGGCATGGATTCCTGTAATAGAGGAGCTAGCCAGAGACCAGCGTGTTTTCATTGGCGTTGGAGCAGGCCATCTTGCCGGAGAAAACGGAGTCATTAACCTGCTCCGGCAGCGTGGATTTACCGTTAACCCTGTCGAATAGAGCAGCTAAACAAAGTAGACAAAAGCCCTAATGACTTGTCAATAAGTCATTAGGGCTTTTTTTTGATGTACATACAAGTCATTTTATTGTATATTCGACTTGCAGATAAGTCATTTTATGCATATTTTTGACTTCCACACAAGTCATTTAAATATGCAACAGCTCGAAGAATTTCATAAAAGCCTCATGAGCCGGACCTCGGACCGGTGGCACAGATACCTGTTTAATCAGCTCGACTGGTCTCCGCGACTGCTCGGGCTGAAAGGGTTAAGAGGAGTGGGTAAAACCACTATGCTGTTGCAATACGCAAAGTTCCTGTACCCGGAGTCCGACAAGGCCCTGTACGTCACCATCGATCATCCCTGGTTCTACGAAAACACCCTTTTCTCGCTGGCACAGGACTGGAGCGCAGCGGGCGGAAAACTACTGCTGATAGATGAAATACATAAGTACGAAAACTGGTCGCGCGAGCTTAAGGTAATGTACGATGGGTTTCCGGACCTGAAGATTATCTTCACATCATCTTCCGCCCTTGAGATTTTCCGGGGTGAAGCTGATCTGAGCCGGAGAACGATTGTGCGTGAGCTGCACGGCATGTCCTTTCGGGAATACCTTCATCTTTTTCACGATGTTTCCATAGATGCCGTTTCGCTGAATGATGTGCTGAAAAGGAAAGACGACATCATAAATGATATTCTCGGCAAGGTTAAGCCTCTTGCTCACTTTGGTGATTATCTAAAGCGGGGCTACTTCCCGTTTGCCAGAAATGAGCAGGAGCTCTACCTCGAGGAGCGAATTCATCAGGTTATTTCGACCGTTCTGGAAAGCGATCTCACCTATATACAGGATTACAGCGGTCAGTCTGTAGTGAATATGAAGAAGCTGCTGGGTGCTATTGCGCAGTCGGTCCCCTTTCAACCCAACATTTCGAAACTGGCCGAGCGCCTGAAAATGGGTCGGGACACAATAAATCAATACCTGAAAGCGATGGGTGATGCGAGACTGCTCAATCTCGCCAACAAACCCGGCAAAGGCTTAACGACATTACAGAAGCCAGACAAGATCTACTTCGAAAACACCAATATGGCTCATGCGATGCATATCAAGCCGGAAACCGGAGCTATTCGGGAGACGTTTTTCTTCAATCAGCTTCGTAACGCGGGCCACGAGGTTCACCTAAGCCAAAAGGCAGATTTCCTGATCGACGGCAGTTTAACGTTTGAGATAGGCGGAAAGAATAAAGATGCGTCTCAGATTCGGGGAAGCAAAAACGCATGGCTGGCAAAAGATGGCATCGAATATGCAAGCGGTAATGCCATTCCACTCTGGCTATTTGGTTTTCTCTACTAAGACCGAGTTTTTTTGCTGCTCGTACCGAAAAGTCCGCGAATTTTAATAAAAAACTCGGCCATCCGGAGGGCTAAACCGCCAAGACTGCTTTTCTCATCTGCCTGTACCGTTGCCCGGTAATTGGCACCGCGTGATTCCAGCAGCTCTGCAACTTCATGCCTGCCAAACATTCTGGCGTAGTGAAGCGGGGTCATTCCGGAACCGTTGTTTGCCTGAAGATCCGCACCGGCATCGATTAGCATACGGCCAATTTCAACATTTCCTTTGAAGGCCATACCGCCGAGCGGGGTTTGCCCCCTGTCGTTGCGCTGATCAATTTCGGCTCCGAGGCTGATGAGCATGGCTGTGGTCTCAGGGTTTTCGTTATAGGAGGCGAGCATAAGCAGCGTATTTCCTTTTTCATCAGCCAGATTAACAGGCATTCCGGCCTCAAGCATCTTCTGAAGCTCTGTGGTTTCACCGGCACGGGCCATATCAAGAGCCATCTGCTGAAGCTCTTCGTAACGGCGCTGCTCCTCTTCTGTGATAGTGGCAGCTGTTGTGCTGTTCTCATTCATAACTTTAATCCCAGACAAAGGTGTATAAAACAGGGCCGAACGCTGTCGTAAGCATCCGGCCCCGCAATCATTTTTTCACAAACGTTACCGTCTGTGAATATTAAGCTTTGGCAGCTTTGTTTTCTACGCCTACAGCTTTGGCAACGCCTTCTGCATAGGCAGGGTCTGCTTTGTGGAAATGCACCAGCTGACGCTGAATGATTTCTTCAGGCACACCACCCATAGCGGCAGCGATGTTGTTAAACAGACGCTGCTTTTGTGCATCGTCGAACATGCGGAACAGAATGCCCGGCTGCGTATAGTCGTCGTTACCTTCACGGTGGTTGTAGCGATCAGCATCACCGGAGATTTTCAGCGGTGGCTCGTTGAAGGCCGGATCTTCAGCAGGCCCGTTGAAGCTGTTCGGCTCGTAGTATGCATCCGGATTTCCGGTGTCGTTGCGGAAGAAACGCATGCTTCCATCTTTGTGGTAGTGATTTACTTCGCTCTTCGGACGGTTTACCGGGAGCGCCTCATAATGGGTGCCGAGACGGTAGCGATGCGCATCAGCGTACGAGAAGATACGTCCCTGAAGCATTTTGTCCGGTGAAAAACCAATTCCCGGCACAATGTTAGAAGGAGAGTAGGCCGCGTTTTCGATATCAGTGAAATAGTTATCGGCATTGCGGTTAAGCTCCATCACACCTACATCGATAAGCGGATAGTCGGCGTGTGGCCACACTTTGGTGAGGTCGAACGGATTGTATGATGTTTTTTCCGCATCCTCTTCCGGCATGATCTGAACCTTTACATTCCACTTAGGAAACTCGCCGCGCTCGATGGCACCGAACAGCTCTTCCTGGTAGGATTCACGCGTTTTACCAATCAGCTTTTCAGATTCTTCGTTGGTGTAGTACTTATGACCCTGAGCCGTTTTGAAGTGAAACTTCACCCAAAAACGCTCGTTGTCTTTGTTGATGAAGCTGAAGGTATGCGAGCCATATCCGTTCATGTACATTGGCGCCTGAGGAATACCACGATCAGACATCAGAATGGTTACCTGATGAAGGCTTTCCGGACTAAGAGACCAGAAGTCCCACATCGCTTTTGGTGAACGAAGGTTTGTTTTCGGATGACGCTTCTGAGTGCGGATGAAATCGGGGAATTTATAAGGGTCACGCACAAAGAAAACCGGGGTATTGTTCCCTACCATATCCCAGTTACCTTCGTCGGTGTAAAACTTAACGGAAAAACCGCGCACGTCGCGCTCAGCATCAGCGGCTCCAAGCTCACCGGCTACTGTTGAGAAACGGCTTACCAGCTCGGTTTTCTTACCGACTTCCGAAAAGATGGAAGCTTTGGTGTATTTGGTGATGTCGTTGGTTACCGTAAACGTACCAAAGGCGCCCCATCCTTTAGCATGCACAACCCGCTCGGGGATTCTTTCACGGTTCTGATGGGCCAGCTTTTCAATAAGCTGATAGTCCTGCAGAAGTACCGGTCCGCGGGCTCCTGCGGTAAGAGAATTCTGGTTATCGCCAATCGGATTGCCGCCCGTTGTCGTTAATTGCTTCTTTTTATTGCTCATTACAAATAGATTATAAGGTCAACGGATTCTCCTTCGCAACGCTTTAGCATGCAAAGGCTTGCTGTATACTCCTGAATGATACGTTCACAAAATATTCACATCCCATCATTTACAAAACTCGATAGTTTCTATATAGCCATAGACAATATCTATTGATCTTGAGTATATTCAACCGGTACAATTGAACTATCAAAACACAAGTTTATGACCCTCACCCAGCTTCGCTACGCTTTGGCGGTCCAGAAATATGGCAATTTTGCAAAAGCCGCGGATGCATGCTACATCACACAGCCTACGCTAAGCATGCAGATAAAAAAACTTGAAGAGGATATCGGCTGCATCTTGTTCGACAGAAGCAAAAAACCGGTTGAGCCAACCAGCGTCGGAAGAGCCGTTCTTGAAAGTGCAAGGGAGATGGTTCGTCATGCAGAACAGATTCCAAGACTTATTAATGATGAGGAGGAGCAGATTACCGGAGAACTTCATCTGGGCATCATACCGACACTGGCACCGTACCTGCTGCCTCTCTTCATGCCGGATTTCCTGAAACATCATCCGGACATTACGCTGCACATTTCTGAGTTGGGAACTGAACAGATCATTGCCGGACTTCGGGCCGAGGAGCTCGATATGGGATTACTTGTAACCCCGCTTGAAGAACAGGGTCTGAACGAATTCCCACTTTTCTATGAGCAGCTTTTCGCCTACGTATCTCCGAATAACAAGTGCTACAATATGGACCATCTTTCAGTGGCACAGCTTGATTTTGAGAACCTGCTGCTTCTCGAGGAAGGCCACTGCATGCGTTCTCAGGTGCTCAATATTTGTGAGAAGCGTGATGTCAACACCGGCCCCCGCAGGCTGAGGTACGAGTCGGGCAGCGTTGATACGCTTATGCGTGTTGTGGAGCACCATAATGCTATCACCATATTCCCGGAGCTGGCGCTTACCACGCTTAGCGACAAACAGCTCGATATGGTCCGCAGCTTCCGCCATCCGGTTCCTTCGCGGGAGGTCAGCCTCGTAACCCATCACTCATACATGAAAAAGAAACTTCTGGAATCACTTCAGCAGATTATCCGGAAGTCTATCCCGCTCATCATAAAAAACCGCGAACGGGAACACGTGGTGCCTTTGTGATATCTCCTATTTATACAAAAAACTGCCACGGATTGTCACAGATTCCCTATCTTTGGCGACTTCAAAACTGCTTCATTTTTAATTTTCCGAACCGATTTCAATGACTGATACGCAGATATTTCAGACTATAGCTACCAATCTTCAGTTTTCCGTTAAGCAAGTAGCCAAAGCAGCCGAGCTTTTCGATGAAGGCGCCACTATTCCCTTCATCGCGCGCTACCGGCAGGAGGTCACCGGCGGACTCGATGAAGTCCAGCTGCGCACCCTTCGCGATGAGCTAGAGTTCCGCCGCCTGATGGAGCAGAGACGAGCAACTATTCTGGAGAGCATCAAAAAACAGGATAAACTCACTCCTGAACTGGAGAAAAGCATTCTTGAAGCTACTGACCTCACCACGCTTGAAGATCTCTACCTACCTTACAAACCCAAGCGCAAAACCCGCGCTTCCGTTGCCATTGAGCGCGGACTTGAGCCGCTGGCCGACCTTATCTGGGAGCAGCAGACCGAACAGGGCGAGGTTGAAGAAATCGCCACGCCTTACATCGATTCCGAAAAAGAACTCCCTACCATAGACGACGTGCTCGCAGGAGCCCGCGATATCGTAGCCGAGCGCGTGAGTCAGCATCTTGAAGTCCGCGACATGCTGCGCGATCAGCTTCGAAATTTTGGTTCCATTATCAGCAAAAAAGTGGATGACAGCGCGGATGAAAAGAAAACTTACGAAACCTATTACGACTTCAACTGTAAGCTCAAATACCTGAAGCCCTACCAGACGCTGGCGCTCGACCGGGGGGAGCGTGAAGGCATTCTTAGCGTAAAGCTGGATATCTGGGAAGAGCGCACACTGGAAGAAATTGACACCATCATCATCACCAACGACGACTCGATTTTTGTCGAGGAGCTCGAAGACGCCATCGCGGACGCATGGAAACGCCTGCTCTATCCGTCTATGAGCCGCGAAATCCGTTCCGAACTTTCGGATGCCGCCGGCGAGCACGCCATCAGTATTTTTGCTGAAAATGTGCGTAACCTGCTGCTTCAGCCACCGTTTTCGACTAAAATGGTGATGGGAATCGATCCGGCCTACCGCACGGGCTGCAAGGTGGCCGTGGTGGATCAGACCGGAGCCTACATGGAAGGTACCACGGTTTTTCCTACTCCTCCTTTCAGCAAGATCGCTGAAGCCAAAGCAACGCTCGGCAAGCTCATCCAAAAATACAACGTGGAGCTTATCGCAATCGGTAATGGAACCGGAAGCCGTGAAACCGAGCTGGTTGTAGCCGAACTTATCGGCGATATGCGCGCCGCTGATCCTGATCTCGAAATTGCGTATATGGTTACCAGTGAGGCCGGAGCATCGGTCTACTCCGCATCGGAAGAAGCCCGTGAAGAGTTTCCCGATCTGGATGCCCCGCAGCGCGGAAACATCTCTATCGCCCGACGCGTGCAGGACCCTCTGGCTGAGCTTGTAAAGATAGATCCGAAGTCGATTGGTGTTGGACTATACCAGCATGATGTTAACCAGGTGAAGCTGATGCGAAGCCTTGGTGACGTAGTGGAAAGCTGCGTAAACCATGTTGGTGTAAACCTAAACACCGCGAGCGCTGCACTAATGGCCTACGTATCCGGGATGAGCAAAACTGTAGCTAAGAAGGTTGTGGATCACCGCTCAAAAATCGGAAAGTTTGAGAACCGCGACCAGCTTCAGGACGTGCCGGGCGTGGGTCCGTTTCGCTATCAACAGGCGGCCGGGTTTCTTCGTATTCCCGAATCCCCCAATCCTCTGGATAATACCGCCATTCACCCGGAAAGCTACGAGGCTACAGAAAAGCTTTGCGCACGGCTCGGGATAGACCTCAAAAAACTGCCCGATGAAAAGGACACACTTCCGATAAAACTGCAGAACCTGAAAACCAGCGAGCTGGCCAAAGAACTTGAGATTGGTGAGCCAACCCTTGAGCTCATCATTGAAAACCTTCTTAAACCCGGCCGCGACCCGCGCGAGGATCTTCCTAAGCCTCTTCTACGTCAGGATGTGCTTAAAATCGAAGATCTTACAGAGGGCACACGGCTCCAGGGAACCGTTCGCAACGTGGTCGATTTTGGTGCTTTTGTGGATATTGGCGTGAAGGTCGACGGGCTGCTTCACATTTCTGCCATGCGTGCCGACGGCAAACGGGTCGAGAACGTACTGGATGAAGTTGCCGTGGGTGATGTGATTGAAGTTGAGGTGAGTACCGTAGATATTCAGCGTCAGCGTATCGGCTTGAAGCGCATCTGATTAGATATCATAAAGCCTCATTTAACAGCTGTATGAAACGAATCTAACATAGACCCCGTTGGTAATAAAAGACAAATTATAACCAAAAGAGAGGTTAATTATGTTAGAGAAACTAGCACATACATCTATAGGTTTAGGCTTTGCTTCAATCGGACTTACTGTTCTGACCTGGGCTAAAGAGAAAGGAAAGGATCCCGAAGAAAGAGCACATGCAGAACGTTTTGGAAATTTTGTAGGACTATGGGCACCAACTTTTTTCCTGCTCGGAATCTACCTGCTCAAACTCAGAGAGCTAGGCTATGATGACGAAGCAGAAAAGCTGAAATCAGAGATAGAGTCGTTAAAAGATAAAATTGCCTGAGGAAATTCTTATTCCATGCCCAAAAGCCCGTCGGTTCTATAGAGCCGCGGGCTTTTTTATGGGTAGTGCTGTCTGTGTCAACAACCGGCTTAGGGAAGCGGCAGGTTCGAATGCCTTCACCTTGCTAAAAACTAATCCTCATGTATCGGTATGAAGTCAGCTTCAATTTCATGCTCATCCCTGCCGTTTTTATCAGCGTCCGGATAGCGTTCAACGACTACTTTCACGTCGTTTGAGAGCATGATAAAAGCA
The DNA here is from genome assembly GCA_022565795.1 of Balneolia bacterium. Taxonomy (GTDB): domain Bacteria; phylum Bacteroidota; class Rhodothermia; order Balneolales; family Cyclonatronaceae; genus Cyclonatronum. The sequence continues at coordinate 92,664 of JAIUMA010000004.1, read as the reverse complement.
CCAACCGCACTGATTATTGGATGAAGCAGAAACAATCCGCCGGCACCAACGGAGCCAATAGTGAGCGGAGCCTCAAAGAGCGTTTTGCCGTTTTTATTTACGACCATAACCTTGCGTGCGTTGCCTTCGCGGATGATTTCGCGAATTTCCTGCAGAACCTGCTCGCCGTTGTTTCTGATATCTTCGAATATGCGTGTTGCCATAATTTTCACCTTTTGTACTTGATTGTGTAAGGTTTGTGCCCAATCTGACTCTCTATACGTAAAGAAATAAAAAATGATACGGTGAAGGCTTTCCGGCTTTTACCCAAACGTATGGAGAAAATAAGTTATGCTGGCACATACCTACTGCGCTTCAACCTATGGGGTCGACGCGCACATTATCGACGTTGAAGTTCATCTGAAATTCGGGAAAGACTACTATTCGCTGGTTGGCCTGCCCGACCGTGCAGTAAGCGAGAGCAGGGACCGCGTATCGGCAGCAATTCAGTCTGCCGGCAAAGAAGTTGCACAGGGCATTGTAACCGTGAGTCTTGCACCGGCCGACCTGCCGAAAGAAGGCAGCGCCTTCGATTTATCCATCGCCGTGGGGCAGCTCCTCGTTACGCGACAAATACGAAATAACCGTGTCGACAAAACCCTGAACCTGGGTGAACTTGCGCTCGACGGCACGCTACGTCCTGTAAAAGGCGTGCTTCCGATTGCCGTTGAGGCGCGTAGAAAAGGCTTTGAGCACATCATCCTTCCAAAAGAAAACGCGGGAGAGGCGGCTGTGGTCGAAGGTCTGAACGTAATCGGCTGCACCAATCTGAACGAAGTAATGAACTGGTACAACGGCTCTGACGAAATCCAGCCTCTCCGTATTAACGTAAAGAGCATTTTCGAAAAGGAGCAGTCGGAATATATCGTTGACTTTTCTGACGTAAAGGGTCAGGAAAACGTAAAGCGTGCGATGGAAGTAGCCGCTGCCGGTGGCCATAACATGGTGATGGTTGGGCCTCCCGGCTCAGGCAAGACCATGCTCGCCAGAAGGCTTCCGACTATACTTCCGCCGCTTTCACTCAATGAAGCACTTGAAACTACGAAAATCCACTCCGTCTCCGGAATGATGAAATCCGGCAGCGCTATCGTTACAAAAAGACCGTTCAGGTCGCCTCATCACACCATCTCTGATGTAGCGCTGGTCGGGGGAGGAAGCATTCCCATGCCGGGGGAAATCTCTCTGGCTCATAACGGTGTACTTTTTCTTGATGAGCTTCCCGAGTTTCAGCGCAAGGCTCTGGAGGTAATGCGACAGCCGCTTGAAGATGGCTTCGTAACCATTTCCCGCGCCCGAATGACCGTTAGCTACCCAAGCAAAATAATGCTGGTAGCTTCAATGAACCCCTCACCCAGTGGCGACTGGTACGATCCGGACAGCCCCGAAGGAAGCTCAAGCGGACAAATGCATCGCTACCTGAGTAAAATCAGCGGGCCGTTGCTCGACCGCATCGACCTTCATGTGGAGGTTAACAAAGTCAGTTTCGATGAGCTGTCCCAGAAGGCTCAGGGTGAAAGCTCCGGTCCCATTCGGGATCGCGTTATTGCCTGTCGCGAAATTCAGCAGCAGCGTTTTATAGGGATGGACGTACACTGCAATGCGCAGATGAGCTCAAGAATGGTCCGCAAAATCTGCCGGATTGATGAAGCCGGTTCGGGCATCCTCAAAAAAGCGATGACCTCACTCGGACTATCGGCCAGGGCGTACGACCGCATCCTGAAAGTAGCACGCACCATAGCCGATTTGGAGCGAAGTGAAGAGATACGCGGCCATCACCTCGCGGAAGCCGTTCAGTACAGAAGCCTCGACCGCGAGGGCTGGCTCGGGTAAACCACTAATATCGCTTTCAGTATAACTGCCGAATTATCCTCCTGCCGTATGTTGCGGGAGGGTGTTATTTCCGAGCTGAGTCAACTTTCAGAAAAGGTATTGATTTCAGATGAAAAAGCTCTTATATTTGGTATCTGCATTCAAATGCGATGCACCCGTAGCTCAACTGGATAGAGTACCTGACTACGAATCAGGCGGTTAGAGGTTCGAATCCTCTCGGGTGTACAAACTTACAAGAACTTGATTTTTTGTATTTCGAGCCGTTCGGAAGGAATTTTGAACGGCTTTTTTATTTTGTATCAGCAACATCAAAAACAAACTCCTGCCTGGAAGTTCCGGAACACCCTCCACCTCTTCATCAACAATTCCCTTCGAACCGGCAACTGAACTGATTAAATTCCGGGTATTTCCAGCTTGCATCTGAGTAATGGTGCAGAAGAATTTTGAACAGGCTAATTTATTTATTTTTAACTATTTTCAGCTTGATACCGATTCATCTACCGGAACAATTTCAATCGTCACATAAACCCCAGCCAAAGCCCCCGAAGTATGTCAAAAAAATCTATTGATCGGAAAAAAGCGGGAGAGTTCATTGAGCGCAGGCTTGAAGAAGGGGTTAGCCGCCAGGAAATCCTGAGCGTATTAAAAGAACAGTATTACGATGAGAAATCGCTGGCAAACATGATTGCCTTTACCCCGGACCCTCAAAAAAGAGCAGATTCCATAACGCTTATCTACATGCTTGTGGCCACCACAGCTTTGATTGGCATATTCCAGTTTGTATATGCTTTTGGCCTGTATAATCATAGCCCTGAGGATAGCGTCTGGATTGTGGTGAGGGTGATGCTCGGGCTTGGAGTAGTGGCATGGTCCCGATATTTGTCAGGTGCCAACGGAGCTTTACTGCAGGTACACTCTTTATTAGCATTCTTAACAGTCCTTCTTTATTTCTTAAGGCTAACCACATTCGAAGTAATTTTCCTGCTTTTGTCAGCAGTTATGGCGCTGGTGTTGCGTCAGCGGCTGTTCTCTCATGCTGGATTCACGGGCGCCCGCAAGGATAAAAAAGGTAACTGGATTTTGGGGTAGTCCGGGGTTTTGAGCTGAATGCATCTGTTTTCCGTAATCCTTATGGCCGCAGCCATAGCTCAAGCTGTTTCCAGACGCGCTTGTTGTACAGAAGCTCAAAATGGCTCACATTCCTGAACGTACGCGTATGCCCAGGGAGAAAGGTGAGCGATTTTGCTGGGTCATCGTGTATACCAAGGGCACTGTCCTGAGGGACAAGTCCGTCTCCGAGAAGCCGGCTTTTCAGGGCATCTTCTTTTCTGCCGGTAAGCGCGGCCACGGCATAATACTCTGCATTTTCTGCCAATGGGATGTGTAATCGTTCATCTTTTCTTTTTTCGAACCGGTCATGCGTCTTCCAGTCACTTTCGGTTATGGTACCAAACCGCAGATCCGTAATGCCTGGGCTCCGCATTTTTCCAATTCGCGAGAACGGGCGGGTAAAGGGCGTAGCGTCCAGGAAATAGTCCACATAATTACCCATTCGCTCAAGCGGTGAACCGTGATGGGGGGTGCCCAGAAAGACAACCTTGTCAAGAAGTTGTAACCATGGCTCCTGTTCCTGTTCATCACTTGCATAATAACAGGCGCTTCTGGTTATCAGCCCTCCCATGCTGTGGGTTATTAATATGAGTTTTTCAACCGGCACCGGCCAGGCTTTCACGAGCTCACCGAGCTTTACATTAAGTTGTTTTCCGTTTTCGGAAATATGAAGCCCGCTGTTGTAGTGCAGGTATACGGGCGTCATGTTCAGCTTTTCTGCAAGCAGCTCAGGCTGACTCTCATTATCCCTGCTCCAGTTATTGTCGCTCATGCACAGTCCGTGCACATAGAGTATAATGTTGCCGTTTAATTCCGGGTAGGTTTGCCGTATGGCTTCAGGTTCCGTGTCAAACGATTTACCAGCGTATCTAAACTCCATATATACCGCCAGCGGATTCTTTTTCTCCACCAGATAATCACCAAGAATACCGTTCATAACAGCCTGAACGGCTTCCTTATGCGCTGCAGACAGACGTGTCTCAAAGGAAAGGTGAAGCTTATCTACAGATTTCTCAACTCCGCGGCCGGCAAGGTTTGCAGAGCTGCGTACGATACTATACACCATGCCGCTAATCGTATTGATCAGACGCTGCACCGGAGTCGACGGAATTCCGGGTGGCTCCACAATGCGTCTGTTCAGCTCTTCGGCCAGATCAGACGTATGAACAACCGAATCGCGTACCAATGCCGAAAGTCCCTTGAGCTCGTCTTCTGTAATTTTATTTTTCTGAGACATATTTGTGATGGTAGTAAAACACTCCGGTATAACACCAGTCATACACCAACTGTTTCAGTAAAAACTGAACTCTTTACCGCACATAAAGATACGCTTCCTTATTACCAGTCCATCGAAATGTTGCTGTCATTACGCTCAGAATTTTTATGATTTCTATTTTCTGAAGCTTCCCGCTATGCAATGAATCGTATCTTTCCATACCTTAAGCCAACCTTTATTACAGAATCTTAATTTTTTTGAGATTCCCCATAAATTAATCGGCAACTGAAAGCGACTTCCTCTTTTGAGAACATTTATTTACAGTATTTCCATCCTGCTTTTATGTTTTGATCACAATTCTGCTGAAGCCCAGACAACAACTTCAGCCAGTGAAGGCCTGAGATTCTCCTTTGGTGCCGATGTTTTCCAAAACCGGCAGACAGAAATCAATGGCATAAATGCACTCACCCTTTCCTACCGGTTTGAGAATGGCCTCTATATCGGCAACAGCGTTTATTCTGCCGCATTCGGCACAGGCGGCGGTTTTTTCGTGGGTGGAATCGAAGCAGGCTGGATGCTTCCTTTCTCTCAATCATTCGGTTTGCAGTTCGGTAGCTTTGTTGGTGGCGGAGGCGGAGCGTCTCAGGTTTCGGGTGATGGCCTCATGCTCCGCCATCACCTTTCGGCATGGATTCAGCCGTTTGGGGGCGTGCGTATACAGCCCGGGGTGTCTCACGTGTCGGTATCCGGCTCACCAATTTCGACTATGGCCTATACGCTGGGCATAAGCCGTGATTTTGATATCGCCCTCAGCGGCGGGCACGAAAAATCCGGGCATCCGGATGGCAGCTTTCTTCGGGTAGCAGCCTTCAAACCGGCTTTCCGACAGTACATTCCGCAGGGAAGCCGCATGAGAGGCGGAAGAAGAGAGCTTCAAACAATGAACACCCTTGGCGCTGAAGTAACTTTTGCCCGTACTTCAAGTCATGAAGCTTTCATCCAGACCTATGGTGTGGTTTCGGGCGATGCGGAAGGATATGCCGATTGGCTCATTGGCTACCGCGGCTTTCTGAACCTTCGGCCTTTCCGGCTTTCAGCATCAACCGGTTTTGGCACCGCAGGCGGCGGAAACGTAAACACGGGCGGGGGTATGATTTTTATGGGTGGCCTTGGGCTTGAAGTCCCGCTCTTCGGCAAGTTCGGAGCCGAAATCGAGGCAATGGGCGTGAGTTCGTTCAACGGTGATTTTCTCACCATTGCGCCCGGTGCACGATTGGTACGATACCTACATCACCCGTTCGTCAGTAAAGATGAAACTACGTCTTATCGCTGGAAAGCCAACTCCGGAGTCGTGATGCACCTTCCAAACAGCGGCTACCGGAAAAATCCAAACCACCCTAATGATCCGGTTTATATGATTGAGGCCGGAATGGATCTGTTCCTGAGCGACCGCTTCTACGTGACGGGTCAGGCCTACACTTCGTTTATTGGTGATGCAGGCGGTTATCAGATCGGGCTCCTGGGGCCGGGAATTTCGCTTCCGTTTATTGGCCGAAGCATGATTTCCGGTGAAATCTACATCGGAGCCGGTGGCGGTGCCGGAGTTGACACGCTGGGCGGACTTCTTACGGGCGCCAGGGCAGAGTTCAGCCTCCCGGTTTGGCGTGCGCTTACCTGGACCGCCGGAGCCGGAACGCTGTCCGCACTTCTGGGTCGTGGCATGAACCCCATCACCCTGCACACCGGGATGGCCATTCCTTTTCGCTCCTACCATTGATGAAAGACAGTGTCAACAGTGTCAACAGTGTCAACAGTGTCAACAAAAATTAGTTTACAGGGTGTGCTATTTCAATAATATCAGACTTCGCGCTTGTAATCGCAGATCAGAAATCATCAATCAGTAATCTACAGGCCTTGACCAGCTTCGTGGATTGAGCCGTGTACGTCCATTCCGAGCGACATTGCCGTGTATTCAATCAGGTCGCGCCTGTAGGCCGGAAATTCTTTTTCTCTGTCCTGTATGTAGGCTTCAATCAGGCGATTATTGAGTATGTAAGCCGCGGTGTTCTCGCCATATTCCTGTGCGATTAACGCTTTTACCGGGTTAAAGCAGTCCTGCTTCACCCTTTGCATGATGGTTTTGTTTTTTCGAATGGCGGCCATTTTCTCCTTGCTAAGCGGCTTCTCCGCGGGGCGGGAATCAGACAGGCCAAGCTCTCGGGCTTCCTCAACGGCTTCATCCACAATGGCTGTGGCTTCGTCGGCGGTCTGCATGTTCTTCAAGCCGGGGTGCATTCCCTGCGCCTGCATCCAGGATTTGATGTGGCCGGGTTGTTTGGCGACTGCAATCAGGAAAGTTTTGTCCAGCACTTTATAGCCGGGGCGGTTTTTCCGTTCGGCCAGGGCTTCACGAAAAGCCATCAATTTCGAAAAGATGTGCCACTGAAGTTCAGAGAGTCCTTTTTTGTCGCGGTCTTTCAGAAAGTCATTGGTTTCGGTATCTGAGAAATCAACCTTCTCCCACTCCTGTTTTTCCTGCTCTATCCACTCCATGATGCCTTTTTTTTCTACATCGGCCATCAGCTTGTCGCGCAGATCGGTGAGGTAAATCACATCGTCAGCGGCGTATTGTTTCTGATTTTGTGTGAGCGGGCGGTTGAACCAGTTGCTCATCTGGGCACTTTTGCCAAGCTTCACTCCCAGCGCCTCATTCAGCAGATTGGTATGGGACATGGGCGGATAATCGACCAGTGAGGCTACAATACTGAGATCCAGAATATTCTTCGGATGGCACCCAAGCAGATGAAGCAAACGAATATCCTCACCAAATGAAAAGCAAACTTTCTCAATCTCCCGTTGTTCTAGAACAGGAAACACCGTGCTGATATCAACATCTTCCGCGAGCGGATCTACCAGCAGACTTGTGTTGCCAAGCTGAAGCTGCATCAAACACAGATTGAAGCCATACCGGTAGTGATTTTTGTCAAATTCCAGGTCGATGGGCACCGAGCCGTTTTTGCTTAGTTTTTCTGTAAGGTCTTTAAGTTCTGCGTTGGTGTCTATGTACTGTATCATAAATTAGTTGCGTGAACACTGCTGGTCGACTGTGTTCAGGGTGATGGCTTTCGTGCCGGAAACTGCTTTTGTATTTCTGTTGCCAGGTAAAACGCTTTAAGCGTTCTTGTCGCGTACATAAATGTGACGGACATTCGAACCGTTCACCTGCCGTTCATCAAATTCAAAGATTTTGAGCTCTTTCAGCAAGGGAGTAAGCTTGCTGTGACCGTAGTTACGCGGATCGAATGATGGCTTTTTCTTCAAAATCATAGTGCCGACTTCGCCAAGAAATGCCCAGCCGTCTTCATCTGCAACGTCGGAAACGCTCAGGCGAATCAGCTTCACCATATCCTTTTCTACTGATGGCTTCTTGCGCCCGCGGCCTTTCGACTGACGCGGTTTTTGTGATGCACCGCTGCTTTTTGAGCCGGATTTTGATGTAGCTGCGGAGTCATCTTCCGTATCGGAATCGTAATTTGCGCTAATCACCTCAATGTAGATAAACTTATCGCAGGCAACGATAAACGGATCCGGTGTTTTCTTTTCCCCCATGCCGATTACCCGCATGCCGGCTTCACGCAGCCTCACCGCCAGCCGGGTGAAATCGCTGTCGCTGGAAACGATACAAAAGCCATCAACCTTACCTGAATACAGAATATCCATGGCGTCGATAATCATTGCGGAGTCGGTGGCGTTTTTGCCCTTAGTGTAGCCATACTGCTGGATTGGCGTAATGGCGTTTTCTAGCAGAACGCCCTTCCATCCGCCTAAATTAGGCTTGGTCCAGTCGCCATATATGCGCTTAAATGTTGGTGTACCATAACGCGTGGCTTCCTCCATCATCCCTTTGATGTGCGCGTGGGAAATATTATCGGCGTCGATCAATACGGCCAAACGCAAATCATTGAGCGACTGAAGCGAATTTGATGAAGACTCTCTTCGATGCTGATTCATAACTGCTGTGCTTTTTTGAGAATTCTGGGTGGCATTACAAAGCGGATTACGGCATTATCTGCATTTACCTGCTTCCAGCTACTTACGTTTATATCGAGCATAATTACGGTTCCTGTAGCTACATGCACAAGTTCATCCAATCGATGACCCGAGACCAAAAACTCAACCACATCCTGGATGGAGGGGTTATGGCCAACGATGAGCAGATTTTCAGCCGTGTCCGGAGTTTGTCGAATAACTTTAAGGTATTCATTCAGGCCACTTTCATACAGCGACTCATTCCAGTCGATCTTGTTCTTTCGCTCGTCTGTCCACGATTTAGCGAGTGGTTCAACCGTTTGCCGGGTTCTTTTTGCCGGAGATACAGCGACTTTGGTTTCCGGAAAACTAATGATGCTGTTCAGAAATGAACAAACCAGTGGAGCATCACTTTTACCCCGCTCGTTAAGAGGGCGGTCGAAATCGCGCTGGAGTGCTGCCGACCAGTCGGACTTGCAGTGGCGGAGCAGATAAAGTTGTTTCATAGGTAGTTAAGAGGTAGTTCGGGATGTTCTCCCCTGAAAATTTTACATATTAATATAGCGAATATGATTGCCGTTTCGAATAACCGATTAGCGTTGCTTCACATGCAGTATAATGCTTAACAACGGCTTAATGCTGATTTCACGGTATCAGGAATAGTTGAAGTAGTTATGTTATCTTAGGCATCAAAATTAATGCAGCACCGGCTGCGGTAACAAAATTTATACCATGGGTGATTTCAGCAAACCATCAACCATTTCCATTTCCTGCCCCAAGCAGCTTGCTCCTTACCTGAAAAGTGAGGCTGAAGCGCTCGGCTTTTCGCCTGATTCCATGCGCGAAACCGGCATCGACATCACCGGAAGCCTGAACGACTGTATCCGGCTTAATCTCGAGCTTCGGACGGCTCACCGCATCCATTACCTGCTGGATGAAACGAAGGCATCCGATCCGGATCAGCTTTATAAATGGCTGATGACCATTCCATGGGAGGACTGGATTCCTGCCAACGGTTACGTTGCGGTCACCTCGCGGGTAAATCACCCTACCATCACCAATACACAGTATGCAAACCTGAAGGTAAAAGACGCCATTGTAGATCGCATGAGGGAAAAAACCGGCAGGCGACCGGATGCAGGCTCCGATCTGAACCGAACCGTTGTCTTCTTGTTCTGGGACACCAAACAGGCTCGGATTTTTCTTGACACCTCCGGCGAATCGCTGTCGAGACGCGGCTACAGGGTAGAAAATACCGAAGCGCCCATGCAGGAAAGTCTGGGTGCAGCGCTGGTGATGGCAACCGGCTGGAAACCGGATCAGCATTTCATCAATCCGATGTGCGGGTCGGGTACACTGGCCATCGAAGCCGCAATGAGCGGCCTGGCTATAGAACCCGGTTCACGCAGGCGTGGTTTCGGTTTCCTTCACATAAAAGGCTTCGACCGTACCGTGTACAAAGAGGAGCGTTTGAGACTCCGCGCAGCCCGAAAAGAGCTAACGGGCGGCAGAATAATAGCTACCGATCACGATGAGCGCTCCGTTGCGGCAGCACGGGCCAATGCCGAAGCCGCCGGTGTTGATCACCTCATCGAATTTCACGTGTGCGATTTCTCCGAAACGGATGTGCCCGAAGGCGATGGAGTCATCATCATGAATCCGCCCTACGGCGAGCGAATGGGCAACAAGCAGGAGCTGGCGGCAACCTACAATGAAATCGGCACCTGGTTTAAGCACAAATGTACAGGCAAAACCGGTTTCGTGTTCACAGGTGATGTCCCCCTTTCGCGCAAAGTCGGACTGAAACCATTTAAGAACCTCTTGTTCTACAATACGACCATTGAGTGTCGCCTGTTGGCCTACGAGCTTTATTAAAAACGTGAAAAATCGACATCAAGGCACATACTTTTAAGCCTTTATAGCTGTTTTATGTGTGCCCACTTTTTTATCTTGAATATCGTATAACCTAGTATTTACCAACTTTATTTTTATGTCCAAGAAAAAGGAAACCGAACAAAAAGGAAGTAACCCGGTCATTTGGTACGGAGCCACTGGCCTGCTTCTGCTAGTAGCTATTGCTGTGGTATTTTTTGCATGGCAGCAAAACCAAACGGCAACTGAAGCCGCCATGGCCCCGAGCGCCGTTGAAGATGGCCTTCCGGAATACAACGTACAAACATGGGTGAAGGGTGATCCTAATTCGGAATACCGTATCGTAACCTTTTCAGACTACGGCTGCATCCACTGCGCCCGCTTCCATTCGGTTGTTGAAGATTTCATCGAGGAGTATGGCAACATTATCGCTTTTGAAAAGCGCCATTACCCGATCAACAACAACTATCACTCACGAATGGCCGCCGTCGCTTCTGTGGCAGCCGGCAAGCAGGGCAAGTTCTGGGAAATGTCGAATTTACTCTACTACAACACCGACCGCTGGAGAGTGGAAAATCCGGAACCAGGTTTTCTTGGCATGGCTGAGTTTCTTGAGCTCGATATGGATCAGTTTCAGCAGGATTTGTATGACGAAGACATTACCTATACTGTAGTTCGTGGCCACCTTGCCGCCCGAGAGTTTGGCATCAACGCTACGCCAACCGTTTATCTGAACGGCGAGCAGATTCGTGCAGCTGTATCTCCGGAGCAGCTCTACGCGTTCGTTTTTGGTGAAGAGCCTCCAAGCTCCGACGCAGAGTAATTTTTTACGGGAGAGGGTTGCGTAAAGAGCGTAACCCTCACCTTTTTCCTGCGGATAGATTTAAGCCTTCAGCAGGCCCAGGTTCCAACCAGAGCAGCGTTAACGCATAAATCAACTGTTCTACTTCTAGCCTGATATTCTCATTATCACTTTACGACTATGAAGGCAAAAGCATATTTCATCATTATTCTGATCTTAGCCTTTATTGGCTTCGCAGACGCCACCTATCTCACGGCGATTCACTATATGGACGCACCTCCCGGATGCGGGGAAAGCGGCGGATGTGGCGAAGTTGCAGCCAGCGAATACTCAACCATGTTTGGCCTGCCCGTAGCGCTTTACGGAATATTCTTCTACATAACGGTCATTTTCCTCAGCTTGCTCTGGCTTGACCGCGGCGCTGCCTTCGTTACGAGAGCACTGCCCATCATTTCCGCTCCCGCCGTTTTATTCAGCGCCTGGCTCGTCTATCTGATGCTGTTTGTAATTGAGGCGATCTGCTGGTTCTGCGTAGGCTCAGCCACAAGCTCTACGCTGATTTTCATCACATCCGTGGCCCTCTGGCTCAAAACCAAGAGTTCTGTTTAATAAAGATTAGCCAGCCCGTGATTTTCTGAGCGCATAGAACTCAGCCATAATTCCGGCATGGGGTAGCGTCAGCACGGATATCAGGATAAAAAACAGCAGGACTGGGTTTACATGACTTAGCCACAGCGGAGAGCTGGCCACAAGTATGATTATACCAAATACTGAAATCAGACTGAATGGCGTCATATCTTTAATCATATTATACAAGCCTGAACTGCTGTCGTCGTACAAACTCTCCCTAACGCGCACCAGGTTTACCCATGCGTGGTGATGACAGAAATAGAGCAGAAACCCTTCCAATAGCGGCAAAAACAAGGCACTGAAAAGGATGATGCCTATCCTGAGGTGATCGTACAAACCTGATCGAACGGTTGTCACCCTCAAGCCCAGAGCGATAAACTCTGCATACCGGAGTATTGGAAACTGTTCGGTAAGCGTCACAAATCCGGCCAGCATGGCAGATCCCGGAAGCATGCTGCTTATAATTTCAGTAGTTTGCTCAACATCGTTTGCCAGAAGCCCAAAAAGCAGCAGAGAGCCATATAACAGAAATCCCAAACGACGGATTACCGGCTGACTCACGACTGACTCCTCCAAATCTGTCTCTCCGAAATGATAGGCCGACATCACCAGAAAAAATACCAGGCTGAAGGCCGGCAACCATACCCAAAATAGCGCGTAAACTGCCATTGTAAGCAGGTATACACCCAGAAACTTCAGAAGTGAGAACTGGCCTTTTGCAACCGCTCCGGATGTTTTCTCCTTAATAACGTGATCCAGACTTCCGTGGGGAATTCCAATAAGCATCAGGCTGATGAGGGCAAAAGCTGAGCCAAGGTAGAATCCCGCTTCACTCTGAATAAAATAAACGATCAATACGGCCATCGCGACTCCAATGGCCGCGGAATTCCATGCGGTAGCTTTCATCAAACGGCGCTTTTTCTACTTAGTGATTGTTTGGTAAGCTGCTTCAAAAAAGGAACATAGGGCAGAGTTGAAAGCATTTTGATGTCTTCCTTAAAACTGGTCTCCTCATCCAGAAAACGGAAGACATGCGTGAATGAATTCCGGCTGAACAGATGATACATAATGCGAGAAATCTGATGCGGATCATCCCTGATAATACCGAGCAGCAGCCGATCATAGAAAGCAAAGCGTGACGGCTTCTCCGGCGCTTTAGTCCCGTCGGTTATTCGTTCTACGTTACGGAGTGACCGCAGAAACATGTAGCCTGTAGACGGTTTTACCAATCCGGCGGCGGTGCCCAGACTCTTCGTGCCATCAAAACGAAATGCATCAAAATCCATCATACTCATCGGTATTTGCCCGGCCTCGCGATGGCTTATATTGATATCGGACGAAATATATCTTTCGGTATACTCCCGAAGCCGCTCATCATAATCGGACTCTTCCCAGGGTTCAGCTCCGAACACGGTGCATTCAACGAGCGCTCTTTTTGTGCTGAACGGTAGGGTATAGAAAAACACCGCCCCGCCTTTTTGCTCTGTCCGGAAATCCATAAGGGTGATGAGTTCCGGATCAAAAATATCCTCTTCTGTATCAATAAACCACCCTCTGAAATGCTGCCATAAACCCGGCTCATCCTGCTTTTTTTTATAGTTATCCAGCTTTTCCGAATTCGGCACGCTTGAATAAACTTCGGGAGCGGCATACGTGCCTCTGTTTGTTTCCACCGTAGTGAGGCTCCCGTTGAAGGACGTTTTCTTAACCTCCGCTGTGACCCTGTCGATTCGGCCGTCTGCGTTTACATTCTTGTATGCGTGCTCAAAAAAAGCGCTGCCCGAAACATACTGATAGGTAAAGGGATCAATTTCCTGAATGACTTCACCAAGCGGTGACGCAAATTTTACTTTGGACCACCGATGGGAAACAAGGTGATCGAAATGATGCTCCTCAGCCGACCAGAAGCACCAGGTTCTTTGTGGCGATTCGGCGTCTTTATCGAGCAATAGTATTCGCTTTTCAGAATCGGGATTTTTGGCATGATACACATCCAGCCACTGCATGGATGAACAGCCCGCCCCAATTAAAATAATATCATGCGTTTGTTGCATAGAAGCATTTCACAGAATGATTTACGGCTTTCCGCCGCGCGTTAGACTGCTAACTATGCTAAGGCCTTCTGCGTTCAGTCAGCCGCGGTCTGCCAGCTCTTCCATCCACTCACGAAACGCCGGTCTGGAGTAGTTTGAGTACCCCGAATGACGATAGACAATCTGCCCGTTTTTATCGATAACGTAGGTCGTAGGAACGGCTGCACTGTTAAGCGGCATTGGCAGCGCTCTTCCCGGAAACACGTTCGGGATTGTAAAGCGGGCTGACTCCAGAAAATCGGTGGCGCTTTCCTGGACGTTGTCCAGCGACATAAGTAGAATGCTTATATCATCCCGGTGCGACAGTTCTCCGGCTAGCGTTTGAATCGTGGGATTGGTCTGCCGGCAGGTATGGCACCAGGACGCCCAATAGGTCACCATAATGACATCACCCTCGAATTCTCGCAGGGTGATGGTGTCTCCTTCAGCTTTTTCAAGAGGAAAGTCCAGCACATCTGCAGTTAGCACCGGCCCGCTGATTTCCACAGGCGGGTCACTTCCTACCAGCGCATTCCGCACGATTTCGGGTGCGCCGGAGAACAAAAAGCCAAAAATCGCAACAGCTGCGGCTATTCCGGCGAGCAGCAGATTTCGTGGAAGCGAGCTTCTTTGTTTTTTCTCTTTAGTCATAATTCAGGTTGAAAAATATCTTTCGTGCGTTTATTGAAAAAGCCAGACCATGTACGCGGCATAGGCAATCAGGAGCAGCAGACCGCTGATCCGACCCAATTGGCGATTGTACTGAAAAAGCCCCCAGATTACGAGCGTAAGCACCATCATTACGCTGAGATCAATATAGTTTATACCGCCTCCGTCGAGCGGAATAATGACGGCGGTGATGCCAAGAACGGCAAATACGTTAAAGATATTTGAGCCGATAATATTCCCAAGTGCCATACCGGTTTCTTTACGTAGCGCAGCCATAATGGTAGTTGCAAGTTCCGGCAGGCTTGTTCCGATTGAAATAACGGTGAGCCCAATAACCGCATCACTTACACCGAGCAGCGTTCCTATATCGACAGCCCCGGCAAGGAAAGCTTCTGAACCAAAATAGAGGCAGGCCGTACCGAGTACGGTTCGAAAGACAGCAAGCCACACAGGTACAGTTTTGTGGACCATCACTTCCTGAACCTGATCGTTAAACCGGTCCATCTGCGCTTGTGCCCGCCTGATCTGATAAACCAGAAAAGCGAACAGCATCACTATGAGAGCAATGCCTTCAATGCGGGTAATCATATCGTTGTACATCAGCACATAAAGCAGCGCTACGGCGCCAACCATATAAGGCATTTCGCGCTGAAGCATCTTTTTTTCAGCCTTCACCGGATAAATGAGTGCGGCGGCTCCTAAAACCAGACCAATATTCGCGATGTTGGAACCGACCACATTACCTATGGCGATGCCCGACTTCCCCTGATAGGCGGCAACGATACTTACAAGCAACTCCGGACTGCTTGTCGCAAAAGCAACTATGGTAAGGCCGATGAGCAGCGGCGCAATACCTGTACGGAGCGCAATTGCGCTGCTTCCGGCAACCAGACGGTCAGCGCCGTAGGTTAGCAGTCCCACTCCCGCAAAAAGCCACAACAAGGCTGTAAGCATAGCTAAAATCTGAAATTCAGTTTAATTAAAATGAAAAGGTAGGACATGCGCCTGCAAACGTCAACAATCAAGATAAATGATGCGAGGGTTTGTTATACATGAATGCTTCCGCCCGTGCGTTTGTTCTGTGAGGCAGAATATCTTAACTCTTTTATTTTTCATTTATGATGACATCATTTCGAAACATCTTACTATTTATTTTTCCCTTTTTGGTGATGAGTTTCGCAGCCGATTTGCAGGCGCAATCACCCGAAACCGACGACGAACGTGCCCGCGAAATTTTTGAGAAGCTGGATGAACGCCGCAGTGCCATCACCTACGAAACCAGCACCCTTGAGATGCGTATTATCGATAGTCGTGAGCGCGTACGCAACCGCTCAATGCGCATGTACAGCTTCGACGACGGCACCAATTCCAAAAGCCTGACCGTGTTTGAGTCACCTGCAGATGTGCGCGGAACCGGACTACTGAACCTGAATGAAAACGGCAGCGAAACGCAGCTTCTTTACCTGCCGGCAGTTGGACGCATACAAACCGTGAGTGGCAGCCAGAGAAATGAGCGCTTTCTGGGAAGTGACTTCACCTTTGAAGACCTCGGAAATCAGAATCCGGACAACTTCGAGTTTGAGCTTCTTGAAGAGACCGACGAGAAAATCACCCTGAAGGCCACGCCGAATGAAGAAAGCCAGTATGCCTACATTCACTTCATTATCGATGCTGAGCGGCTCGTGCTTCTCCAGGCCGACTATTTCAACAGCTCCGATGAGCGAATCAAAGAGCTTACGGCATCTGAATACCAACATATCCGTGATGATGTCTGGCGCCCCGATTTAATGGTGATGCGTGATCTCAAAGCCGAACGCAGGACCGAGCTCCGCTGGAACGAGCGCACATTTGACGAAACCATTCCCGATCGCTACTTTACCGAACGCCACCTTCAGCGGGGCCTGCAGTAGACCATTGCAGCACATCACTTTAATATTCTTCCTATGTCCTTCAAGTCTGTAAATCCCGTAACTGCTGAAACGATAAAGGAATACGCGTCGCACACCCAACCGCAAGTAGCAGAAATCATTTCCGATGCTGAGGATGCCTTTCAGTCCTGGAAAAGAACTTCGTTCGACGAGCGCTCCAAACTAATGAACCGCGTTGCCGCGCTTCTTGAAGAACGCAAAGATAAGCTGGCCGAGCTCATGACACAGGAGATGGGTAAAACGCTGAAGGAAGGCCGGAGCGAAGCTGAAAAGTGTGCCTGGGTCTGCCGCTACTACGCCTCTCATGCGGAAAACTTTCTTAAGGACAAGCAGCTCGAATCGGATGCTTCAAACAGTTATGCAAGCTATCAGCCTTTGGGTGTTCTTTTGGCCATCATGCCGTGGAATTTTCCATTCTGGCAGGTTTTCCGCTTTGCCGCACCATCGCTCATGGCCGGTAATACCGCCCTTTTGAAGCATGCATCAAACGTGCCGGGTTGCGCATCAGCTATCGAAACGCTATTCCGCGATGCCGGCTTTCCGAAGCATGTTTTTCAGAATTTGTTCATTAGCTCAGAAAACGTTGAAGACGTAATCGCTGATGCGCGTGTAAAGGCTGTCACGCTCACCGGCAGCACCCGCGCAGGCAAATCCGTTGCCGCCACTGCAGGGAAATACCTCAAAAAATGCGTGCTCGAGCTGGGCGGAAGTGATCCATATATTATTTTGGATGATGCACCGCTAAAATTCGCAGTCGAAGCCTGCGTTACCAGCAGGCTTATTAATGCCGGTCAAAGCTGTATAGCCGCCAAGCGCTTCATCGTTACGGAAAAAAATTATGACAGCTTTGTTCAAGGCGTTGTGCAGGCAATGAAAGAAAAAGTTATGGGCGACCCGCGGGTTGAAAGCACCGATATTGGCCCGCAGGCCCGTGCAGACCTTCGTGACGAGCTGCATGAACAGGTTGCCAAAAGTATTGATGCCGGCGCAAAACCACTTCTGGGCTGCGAAGTGCCTCCGGGAGCGGGTTCATTTTACCCTGCCAGCGTGCTCGCCAACGTACAGCCCGGCATGCCAGCGTTTGATGAAGAGCTATTCGGACCGGTAGCCGCCATCATAAAAGCGAAAGACAAAGATGATGCCATCAGACTAGCAAACAAAACGGTTTTCGGCCTTGGAGCAGCCGTTTTTACTGCCGATGAGAAAGAGGGTGAACGCATAGCCCGTGAGGAGCTTGACGCAGGATGTTGCTTTGTGAATGATTTTGTCCGCTCAGATCCCAGGTTGCCTTTTGGCGGCATCAAAGAGTCAGGCTACGGCCGCGAGCTCTCTCTTTGGGGCATTCACGAATTCGTGAATGTTAAAACAGTCTATGTTAAGTAGATGTAGAGTGATGAGCATCATAAATGAAAAAGCCCGCCTGATTAGTCAAGCGGGCTTTTTACTGAAATGTTAGGGTGATATAACTACTTCAGCAGCGTCATCAGTCTTGAAAGCGTTTGTCCAGCCGCGTCGAGCCGGTAGATGTATGTGCCGCTCGCGAGTGCGGAGGCATCAAAGCTCATGGTGTGCGTTCCTGCGCTATACTGTCCTTCTGCAATGGTGGCAACCAAACGACCATCGAGCGAATACAGGCTTAAACTTATTTCAGAGGCTTCAGGAAGCACAAATGAAATAGTTGTAGCCGGATTAAAGGGATTCGGATAATTCTGGTTCAGCTTCAGCTCGCCCGGAAGCTCGGTAATTGGCTCCGTTGAGGTTCCCGTTGGCGTAGAGAAAGTGAAGGCTTCTGACCATACTCCCGCTCCGCCAATATTCACACCGCGCACGCGCCAGTAATACGTCTCACCCATCTCCAGATCAGAAACGGTTGTATTGAGCTGAGTGATGTCGCTTCGTGAAATAATCACATCATTAAAATTACTGTCGCCGGAAAGCTCTACATCATACGAATCGGCCGACTCCAGCTCCGTCCATCGAAGGGTGATAAACTGCGATGTAACCTCACTGCCATTGGCCGGCTGAAGCAAGGAAGGCTGCGTGCCGGGAGCGGCCATAATAGTAGTAAAAGAAGAGACTGCAGACCACTCTCCGGTAAGATCCAGGTTGCTGTTTGTACCGCGGACACGCCAAAAATATTCAGTTTCCGGATCCAGTTCAGCAATTACGGCGGATGTCCCGCTCTGACCCAAAAGTTCTGCAGATGTATTCTGGAAATCCTCGCTTTCAGAAACCTGAACATCGAATGCGGATGCAAGTAGCGCTGAAGTCCATTCGAAGGTAATATCGTTAAGAGGCACAAGCTCTGCGCCGTCTGCAGGCTCCTGCGTAGACGGTACTCCGACCGCCAGCTCGCTCAGCACCGGAAACATAGCCGACTGAACGACTGCGCGGCCCTGATTCCCAGCGGTTGGCTGAACAAACGCTACCACCTTCAGATTTTCATTATTCCAGCCTGAAACCACATCCTGGCTGTAGCTCAGGGTTTCGGTCTGTCCCGCAACCAAATCAATCGGAACGCCGGCTGCTCCGTTAATCATCTCACGGTGTACAAAGTCCTGATTCGTGGAACCATTGGGTGCATTGTACTGAATATTACGCTCAACAACAGCCAGTCTAAGCGAGAGACCCTGAGCCGGCCAATCTGAACCCGCAAGACGCGTAAGGTCTACAGTAACATCGATTGTATTGCCGTTTAGAACAGCAATCAGATCAATATCCAACGGTGACTCAACGGCTATCTGGTTTAGTATTGCTGTACGCCAGGCCGTCCAGGAACCGCCAACTGGTGCGCCGTCTACTACGCCCGAAGGTGCTGAGTTTATTCCTCCGTAATACGTTCTGCGCGCATTTACAGGATTAGGGTTCTGCCAGTGGTATATACATCCCGAACCCGGCCATGAAACCGGATACTTGATTACGCTTACGCGCTCCGCGTTTTCATAATTACTCAGCCAGTTGGAGAAACCGACGTTAGCCGGGAAGCATGGCGGGCAGGTTGTTGACGTAAATATTTCAACCAGCACATGGCGGTTGTCATTTGCCTCTGCCTGCTTCGGCAGAACGACAATCAACAGCATTAAAGCTGCTATCGCTGCTATTTTTATACAAATGCTTCTCATAACATTAGTTGTTTGGTTTGATATACTACAGATGCATTCGAAAGTTGATGCAGCTGAGGGGTGATTGATAATTATTAGCTGAGAGCTATAGGTTAAAATGAGCTGAGGAAACTGAGCCTCATGCCCGAAAAGGCGTTCACAAATCGGCACACACCGTTGGTACACACAAATCCTCCGCGTTCTTTTCCGTAGCTGGCCATCAGCGTATGCGTTCTGCCGATACGCATGGAGCCTTCAACAGTATACCAGAATTTTTCGCCGCTGGGGTCGAATTCACTGGTTGTTGATTCGATCCGGCCGCCAAAAGAAAAGTCTGGTGAACGCGCTATCTGAAGCGAGAACATCTGGTTGTAGTAATCACTGTCGTCTCCGTACTGCGTATCACGCACAAACTGATGCTCCGAAATGGCTTTCACGCTCCAGCGTGGCGTTATCGCATACTGCACATCAAGCGCAAATGTGTTTGCGATTACTCTTTGGCTGAACTCAGGCGCCAGTGCCTGATAAAACAAACGGTTTCTGTGGTTATAGGCCAGCTTCACGTAAGACATAAAATCCGGAGTGAAATACTCTATGTGCCCGTAGTACTCCCAGAAAGGATCACGCGCGTCGGCAAAACCCGGCAACCATCTCGGTCCCTCTTCCTTTTGAAAGAACTCAAAGTTTTCATCATCCCACAGCCAGCTGTCGTGAAGAGAAGCCACCGCAATGCTGCTGTTCAGGTTGATATTGTACGTTGGTGAATAAAACGCCTCGAGGAAAAAGCCGACTTCATCCTCAAAATTTACCAGATGAGGATCGCGCGTCATCAGGCTGTATGAGTGCTCACGATGGACAATTGGCGGACTTTGAAAGGGGCTCATACGGGTATTCCGTAGTGGGTCGCCCTGCCTTTCAAATGGATCTGTGATATCGTAGCTATAGTTTTTGTACTCAAAAGTAACTCCGTATCCCGGCCCTGTATGGTTGATTGAACCATAGATGCCGCCTCCGGTTATGCTTGTTGTATCTGCCGCGTTCGAAAGCCGTAGCGTTCTGTAGTTATAGCCTGCTGTTACTCTTGCAAAAGGTAGTCGGTAGCTCACGAAACCCTCTGGTATGAAAATCTCGGCCTGATCCGGATCTTCGAAAAAGAACGACGGCATGTCGCCCTCAGCATAGGTATACGATCCGCCTATTCGCATCCGGCGGTCCGGCTTGAACTCCAGAAGTCCCGAGCGAAGCCGGTAGTTCTCCTCCCGTATTCCGGACGGGCTGTCGAAAGTGAGATGCTCCAGATAGTTAATACTGCCTGCCAGTGCTTTCACCCTGAACAGATCATGATCATACTCTGCACGAACGCCGTCCAGACTGGTATCGTAACGAATTACGCGGTCTTCGAAAAGATTAAGTGACATCCCGCGGTTATGAAGAGCAAACAGGTTTCCGATTCTTACATCCAGCCCGTCCCTCTGATATCCGATGAAGCGGCGGCGAATTCCAGTGAAGTCAGGTCCGTACTCAGCCGGGTCGCTGAGCTCAAGCCTGAATCCGATAATCACATTATCAGCCAGAATTCTCACATCGGTGAAGTTCTCGAAGTACTCTTTCTCACGGGTGGTATCCCCAAGATTCAGAAACTCTTCACCAAAACCATAATTCACGATATTATTGACCGAAACCTGAACCTGCTGAGCCAGTGCGTCTTGCGCTGAGATCAAGCCCACGCCCAGTATAATGATGCAGAATACCCTCAAAAAACGTTGCATTGAAATAGTAAGTCCTCGATAATTGATAATCCGGATTTTCCGGGCCTGAATGTACCGTCAAATCCATGGTTAAGAGTAGATGTTATTCGGCGGCAAGAAGCTCACGAACGAGGCTTTCGATTTTTTCTTCATCACCCGGCAGGTGCCCCATGTCGGTTTTGACGATAGTCCCGTCTTCGGCAACCATTAGCGAATAGGGAAGAGTGCGGCCGTTCAGCATTTCGAATACCCGCGAGCTGGGGTCGAGTAAAAGGGGCATATCGTATCGCTGACTTCTCCAGTACGACTCAACTCTTGAAAGGCTGTTGGGGGTATCGATATTGATTACCAGTAGCGTGAAACCGTCTTCGCGGTAGGTGTCCCAAACGGGCTTGAGTGCACGAAGTTTATAGAGACAGGGCTGGCACCACATCGCAAAAAAACTAATGTAAACGGGCCCCTTATCCAGATACTGCTGTAAACTATGGCGTTCGCCATCCAAATCCTCAAGCGTGAAGTTTACAATTGTATCGGACTGTGCGTTTACGGCCTGTGTACTCACCAGCGCGGGCATAAATAAAAGAGAAGCAGCCACAACAAATACGGGAGCTAAAGCATTGATATACTTATTTTTTAAGAAAAGACACATAGCGTTCAGGTGATTTAATTAATACGTTTACCTATATAGACAGTTGTTAAAATAGTTAAACAGTTTTTATTCCAAAACCGAAACTCATAAAAAGTTACCCCTTAGACAGAAACCTAAATTGATTCATGTCTTAATCCTTAAATACTTCACATATAACCGCTTTTATGCGATTATTTCAGCCTTCAATTTTTCGTACATTGCAACCAAAATAATCGCTGAATCAATATTTTAGACATGAGTTCACTTCCATGGCTTGGTCGTATCCAGCCTCTTCCCGTAGAAGCCGTCGTCCCTAACGGCTATCATATTTCAACACCGGATGGCACCGCGTTTCTGGATAAAAAAGAGGTTTCCGAGCCGTTAAGTCCGGGAGACAAGCCCGAGGTTCTTATATACCACGACTATGACGGCTTTCTTACTGCCACAACCAGAAAGCCATACATTCAGGTAGGTGAGTTTCATCCTTTAAGGATAAAGGCTGCGGGTGATAAAGGCGCCTTTGCCGACTGGGGGCTCGAAAAAGACCTGTTTATTCCGCATGCCGAGCAGCTTGAGCCTGTGGAAAAAGGTCGCACCTATGTAATGTATGCCTATGTTGATGAGCAAAGCGGGCGTATTGCCGCATCTACCCGGGTGGATCGCTTTGCGCGGGATACCGTTGAAGACGAAGATCGCGAGTCATTCCCGAAACCTGGAACCGAAGTATCGCTACTCATCTCACGGAAGACCGACCTGGGCTATAAAGCCATCATGCTAACCGACCCGCCACGCAGCGGAACATTGTACCAGAATGAAATTTTTCAGAAGCTGTATCCGGGGCTGGAGGTAACGGGATATATAAAACAGCTGCGCGACGACGGCAAGATCGACCTCACCCTTAGGAAACCCGGATACGATGAAGTGATTTCCGCTTCGGAAGAGCTTCACCGGAAGCTTCAGTTGGCCGATGATAATTTTCTGCCCTTCCACGACAAGTCTGATGCCGATGCCATTCGCGCCGAGTTCGGAATGAGCAAGCGTACGTTTAAAGCAGCCGTGGGTGCCCTATTAAAGCAGGGAGTCCTTAATATTGAGGAAAACGGAATTCGCCTGAACTACGAATTGCCGGATTCCTGATTCGACCCGAACATTTTGATCGGTTCTTCGTAACTCTGAACATATTACATTAACAAGCTGCAGAAGCTCAGGCAAGGAATACTGGAGTAGCCGCAGCTCAACTTTACAGCTAAGGAGAAGGAACAATGTCGAAACTCAGAAGATCAAGTACAGAGAAAATGCTGTTTGGTGTATGCGGCGGGCTCGCAGAACACTTCAATATGGATCCCACGATTATGAGGCTCATTTTTGTGCTGCTCACAATCTTCGGCGTGGGTACCCCGGTATTAATTTACATTATTATGGCCATCGTCATGCCTGCTGATTAAGCAGGCTTGACGGGGCAATGTATATCCATCAATTAAAATTCGCCGACTGGAAATCCTGGATGAATTCATCTACAAGGGAGAGGATTTCCGGCTTGATGGCTTCAATCCGGCGAACGCCAATAAGACCGAGCAGACCCGTTTCCCACGTAGTAGCCATCGAAGTAATACCAGAATTACGCACCGGCTGAACTTCCTGGTTTAGCTTCACTTCAATGCGGTAAGAATAAAAGCCAAGCTCGCTTCGCACCGTAATCAGGTTTACATACAGATAGGGGACGCCCGGCTGACGAGACCATTCTACTTCACCCATAAGACGGATTCCCGAACGGCGAAGACGCTGTGCGATTTCAACCTCCAGCTCGCTCCGGCTCAGTCCGTCCATTTCAACCGCATCCTGAGCAAATTCGACCACCAGCAAAAAGGCATCGAGGTCGACAAGGCTTTGTTTTTTATCGGCGGTAAAATTTTGTGCCTGAGCAGTCTGTACCATTCCGGCCTGGAAAGCCGTTAGTGAAAAAAGTATAAGTAGAAGGAGTTTCATAAGAGTAATGTAGAGAGTAGAAGTAAAAACTCAAGATATACAAAAATGCTTTTTATTTCATACATTGAAACCATTGGTTAATTCATTCTAACTACCTCAACAGACGTTTTACAATGGGGCAAACGCCTGATCAAATTATTCATTTACCCTGGTACGCAAAATTCGCGTTTGTACTGCTTCTGGTTACGCTTGTAATCTATGGTATGATTGCCGCCAAAGCAGTGCTGATACCTCTTCTTTTCGCGATTTTCTTTGCCGTTTTACTATCGCCCTTATGCGGCCGGCTTGAAAGCTGGAGGATTCCCAGAGTCCTGGCTGCGCTCCTAAGCTTACTGCTGGGAATTGCCGTTTTGGTAGGTACTGGCATTTTTTTCTACTCCCAAATTCTCGGATTTGTTGATGATGTAGACCTGGTTGAAGAGCGAATTCGCACGCTGCTCGAAGGCTTCGATACCACATTTGGCGAATATGTTGAAATCGACCTGGCTGAAGTAATCAGCACCATTCCTGAAAACGTTATTAACTATGTAAGCGACAACGTAGAGTCGCTTAGCCGTGGTTTTCTTTCCGCAGCCAGCACATTGACCAATGTTTTCATTATTCCGGTCTATGTGGTGCTGATGCTCATGTTCCGGGGATTCCTGAAGGAGTTCATCATTCGTGCATTTTCGAGCAGCGAGGAAGTTCGCATGCACCGCCTCATCAACAAAATCAAGGATGTGGTGCAGTATTACATACTCGGGATGCTGATTGTAATCTCTATTCTGGCGGTTCTTAACAGCACCATGCTTTGGGCGCTTGGCGTTCGCCATGCGCTGTTTTTCGGAGTTTTTGCGGCTATACTTAACGTAATTCCTTTTGTTGGACCTCTTCTGGGCTCAATATTGCCGATTCTGTATGCATTGCTAACGATGGATTCCCTGTGGATTCCACTTCTTGTACTGCTTGGCTTTTATGTTATACAGCTTTTCGAAAGCAATCTGTTTACACCTTCTATTGTGGGAAGCCAGGTGAGCCTCAACCCGCTCGTCACTCTTTTAGCCATTTTTATCGGTGCCCAGATATGGGGACTTGTCGGAATGATTCTATTCATCCCGGCCAGCGCTGTTCTGAAGGTTATTTTTGATGAAGTAGACTCACTCAACGCCTATGGGTTTTTGTTAGGCAAAGCCGACACCACTCATAAAAAAGGTAAAAGCAGCCTGGCTCGTAAAGTTCAGGATATTTCCGAGAAAATCAGCACCAAGGCAAATGAAATTACCGGCAGAGACAGCGATGAAGAAGAGCTGGAAAAGCTTGCTGATTCAAGTAAATCCGGGGAAAAAGAGACCCCGAATAAGTCGGAGAATTAACTCTGAATCGTTATCTTGGAATACACAAGTTACTACATCTAATGAGCTCCAGCACATGAAAAAAATCCTAATCGTCGAAGACGAATTTATGCTTCAGATGATGATCGAAAAGATGATTGAAAAAATGGGTCATCAGATTGTCGCTAAAGCAAAATCAGGAGACGCTGCCATTGAAGCCGTAAAAGAATACAATCCTGATCTTGTACTAATGGATGTTAAGCTGATTGGCAAGTACGACGGCATCCAAACCATAGAGCAAGTCCGCGCCTTTTCAGACGTTCCGGTTTTGTACCTCACCGGTAATACAGAAAAAGATGTAATCCAGCGCGCCGAAGCTACGCAGCCTATGGGTTTCCTCATCAAGCCCTTTGAGTACACCAGCCTGCGTGATGCTATGGAAGAGATTCTGCCCGACCTGAAAGTCGAGTAAAGCTCAGTCCGTAAAGACACATGCCCGACTATGACTGAGAATATTAACATAACCCTTGATGATATTCGCCAGGCTGATGGGCTTATCAGACCTTTTACGCACCGGACGCCTGTTCTCACCTCATCCTGGCTGGATGACCGCCTCGGAACCGAACTTTACTTTAAGTGCGAAAACTTCCAGAAAACAGGCGCATTCAAAGCCCGCGGGGCCATGCATGCCATATTACGGCTCTCGGACAATGAGGCTAAAAAGGGCGTTGCCACTCATTCTTCCGGAAATCATGCCGCGGCTTTGGCTCGTGCTGCACGCTCCAGGGGTATTCCAGCCTACATCGTAATGCCAGAAAATGCACCATCCGTAAAGGTGAAAGCCGTTGAGTCTTACGAGGGCCAAATTACCTTTTGCGAGTCGACCCTGGACAGCCGCGAGGAAACGCTTCAAAAAGTTGTAGAAGAAACCGGCGCGGTCTTCATTCCGCCTTATAACCACAGAGACGTAATTTTGGGCCAGGCGACGTGCGCGCTTGAGCTTCTGGAAGATCATCCCGAATTAGATATAATTATGGCGCCGGTTGGCGGCGGCGGACTGCTGTCGGGCACAGCCCTGAGCGCTAAATTTTTGAAGCCCACCATCACCGTTTACGGAGCTGAGCCCGAACAGGCAAACGACGCCTGGCAGTCGCTAAAGGCAGGGAAGCTCATTCCCTCAGAAAAGCCAAACACCATAGCCGACGGACTCCGAACCTCGCTCGGGCCCATCACCTTTTCTATCATTTCGCGGCAGGTGGATGATATCATAACCGTTTCCGAGACTCAGATTCTGAAAAGTATGCGCGACGTTTGGGAGCGAATGAAAATCATCATAGAGCCCTCATGCAGCGTGCCCCTTGCCGCCGTAGAAACCCGGCCGGAGCTCTTCAGAGATAAAAAGGTCGGGATTATACTTACCGGCGGAAATGTTGATCTCGACAAGCTTCCCTGGCTTTAGAAAAAGCGCTGAAACAGCCGGATAACAATAGTTAGAATGATGCTGACCAGAATCATGGTAACTACGGGAAAATAGATCCGCGTATTTCCGCGCTCAATCCGGATATCACCGGGTAAATTCCCGATCCAGCTCAGCTTGTTGCCAAAAAACATAATGATCAGCCCGGCCAGCACTATCAAAATGCCGATAATTACGATAATTCGTCCTGTATCCGGAGACATGGCGGCATCACCCTAATTTGAACGTTCCCGGCTGCGTGTTGCCTGCTGGACCACAATCAGGTCTTCCAGATATTCGGATCGCTGCTGGTAGAGTCGGGCTTCCCGAATTCTGGCCATCACCCGGTGCATATCATCACCGGAGCCGAAGTGGATGGTATTCGAGAGGTTCACCTGCGTAACGCGGTACTCGTTCCAGGCATCCTGCGACTCTTCCAGCATAATCTGCCTTGCCTCTGGGAGCAGGCCCTCCAGCTGATCGAGACTAAGCTGCATACGGTCGTTCCAGAAGGATATGTATTCATCGCCGCACTCAACCATCGCCTCGGTCGACTCTGCGGAGCGTACGCATGACATTACGTCAAAATCCCGCTGCGCTTCAGCTTTCTGCGGATTGATGAGTAAAATCAACATTAGAAATGCTGCGGAAAGAAAAATCGGGATTTTTTTAACGGGTGATGGCATCATAAGCCGGATTGGGTTTCGTAATGGTTACGGTTCCCGTTAATATACCAAAACACCTTTGCCGGAGAAACCGAACGCTCCGCAATGTTAAACTTCTTAATAACAGTTCGGCGGATGATAGTTAAACCGTATTTTAATCAAAATACCACCGCAATAAAGCTGAGAAATATTCATTTCCGGCATCATGCAAACAGTAAGCATCATGCAAACAATATCTGACAAAACCAGCCTGCTTGAATCGGCCCGGGAGCTGGGAAGACAACTTCGCGAACTGCCTGAATACAAGGCTTTTCATAAGGCCCAGGAGGAGTTTAACCAGAACAAAGAAGTGAATAAGCTGGTAGAATCGTACAACGCCCTCATCCCAAAACTTCAGCAGCAACAGCAGGCACAGGGTAAACCAGACGACGAGCTTATGCAGCAGTACCGGGACCTTTCCCATCAGCTCGAAACCCATCCCGAAATCCACGCGCTAATGAACGCACAAACAATTTGGAAGAAACGTCTGGAAAGCGTGAATGAAGAGCTTAGCGAAAAGCTCGATATAGAGTTTGGAACCATGGCCAAGCCGGAAGGCGGCTGCTGCTAACCCGCATTACATTAACCTGAACAACCTTAGTTATGCAAGAAGCAATCAATCAATTTATAAACGAGCTGAAATCAACCGAAGAAGCCGCTGATTTCTATGCCGCCCGAAAATCTTTTGAACAGGATGATGTGGCCCGCGATCTCATGACCCGCCTCAATACTATGACCTACGAGTTAAGCCGCAAGCAGCATGAAGGCAGGCTTGAAGAAAACGAGCTCGCGCTTTACCGCGACGTGCAGAAAGAGTTCCGGACCAACGATACGGTAGCCTCACTCGAACAGTGTGAAAATATCTTTACCGATCTCCTTAGGGAGTGCAACTCGGCCATCAGCGAGGAGATCAAAATGGATTTCGCCGCACAGGTAGCGCCTGCACAATGCGGCTGTGGCTGATAAAACGCAGCTTCTGCGACCCTCTGCTTCAACCAATTAATGAATTGTTGGGTTATTCGGCAGAATTCGTTATCGTTTCCGGTCTTCAAAATCATTGTGTTACTCATTTCGGAAGATGACCCGCCTACCGCTTTTTAGTCTTTCATTATTCCTGCTCATTCTGTTGTTGCCTGCTTTTCTAACCGATAGCCAGCTACAGGCTCAGTACGCCCAGCAGCGATGGACGGTTCAGAGCGGGCTGCCGTCTAACGACATTTTCGATATTGCCCAAACGCCCGATGGCTTTATCTGGCTGGCAACCGATAACGGACTCGCCCGGTTTGATGGCGTCAACTTCACCATTTTCGACCGCACCAACACGCCTGAAATCACCCGAAGCGTAATCCGTAAGCTGTTTGTTTCAGAAGACGGAACCTTATATATCGGCATGTCCGGCGGTGGTGTCGTAACCTACAGAGACAATTCCTTCTTTCGTGAATTCGATGAATTTATTGATGATGGTACCTATGTACTCTCATTCGGTGAGAATGAAGACGGGCTGTGGATTGGCGCAGACGGAAGCGGACTTTTTCTCGCTACAGGCGACACGGTTCTCAGCTGGCAGGAACCCGATATTCCCAGGAACCATATCTTTGCCTTACAGCGTTTTAGCGGAGAGAAAATGGCTATGGGAATAATCGTTAACGGAGTATGGATATCAGACAATCTGAACTTCAGGTCTACCTCCACGCCCGTAAACGAACTTATCTACGATTTTACTCCAGATGGCGACAGACTCTGGCTTTCCACTGCGGGGCGCGGCGTTTTTCTTTATGAAAACAATGAATTCACAAACTTCCCGATGCGTGGCTACTCCGAATCCTCTCACGTAACCACGGCTATTAAAAAAGACAGCAGCGGCCGGATTTGGGTTGGTACAGCTGAAGGCATCTTTTACACCGACGATGAATTCGAAACCGTTTCGGCATATCCGGGTCTTGAACGCTCTTTTTCACTCAGCATTATGGAAGACCGTGAAGGTAATATATGGATAGCAGACTGGGGCGGCGGTATTCTGCGCCTCGCCCCCGCAACGTTCAGCGCCATCACTACGGCAGACGGTCTGCCGGACGGGGCAACCTCATCGGCCGCCTGGTTTGATGACTCACTCTGGATAGCCACGCAGTTTGGCCTGTATTCCAGGAATGATGACGGCTACCGAGTATTAACATCCGTTGATGGCATGCACTCCTCCAACCCGCATTTACTGCTTGCAGATTCTCAGAATCAGCTGCTTGTTGCCTACTTTGGTCCCGGGGGCGGAATCGATATCTACCAAAACGGAGTCTTCACGCGCCATCCTTTATTCGAAGACGGATCATATTCTACAATCTCGATGCTATCTCTCTATGAAGACAGAGACGGTGCGTTGCTTATCGGAGCCAACGTGGGCCTGGCAAGATGGCATAACGGTGAGGCCACCTTTGTGAATTCAGCTCAGGGACTTGCCAACAACACCGTGCGCTCCATCCTCAGACAGGGTGATACCATATGGCTGGGTACCAACGGCGGACTGCACGCGCTCTACGATATTGAAACCGAACCGCGCGCGGAGTTCATCTCGGCACCAGGCGGAACTATGGGCTCGGTAATTACGGCGCTTCATACTGATGAAGACGACAATCTTTGGGTAGGCACCTTCGATTTTGGCCTCACCCTTATACGGGATGGCGAATTTTATAATTTCAATACCGGAAACGGGCTTCCGACCGACGTAATCTGGCAAATTGTCGAGGATGATCAAGGCTACTTCTGGATGGGAAGCACTACAGGCATCACCCGGGTGAACAGAAATCAGCTTCTTGATTCGATTGAAGAGGGTGATCCCCACGCAGATGCCATACGTTTCACCCGGAACGACGGGCTACTGGCTGAGGCTATTTACGGCAACCACCAACCTACCGTACTCCAGCACGACGGAAATATTTACTTTCCTGCCGGAATCGGGATGGCCCATGCCGACCCTTCCAAGGTCGTACTAAATACGACTCCGCCCACGGCGGTAATCCAGCAAATCCTGCTGGATCTGGAACCTTATCAACCGGGTGACAGCGGTGAGATTGTGGTTTCGCATCAGGTAAGAGCGCTTGAGATTCAGTATACATCGCCCACTTTTACGGCGCCATCAGACGTTCGGTTCAAGTATCGCCTGAAGCCTTACGACAGCCAGTGGCAGGAAGTGGGAACACGCCGGGCTGCGTATTACACCAGCATCCCGCACGGCCGCTATACCTTTGAAGTAAAAGCGATTAATGAAAACGGCATCGAGAGCATTACTGCTGCCACTATTCCCGTCCGGGTATTGCCGGCATTCTGGGAAACCTGGTGGTTCTACAGCGGGCTCGTATTCATGGTGTTCGGAATAGCATACGGCAGCTATCGCTACAAAGTGTATAACTTCACCCGACTGAACAACCTGAGAATTCGGATTTCAAAAGATCTGCACGACGAGATTGGCAGTAACCTTGCCAGCATTGCAATACGAAGCTCCGTGGTTAAAAAACGTGAGCATACCAGCCCTCAGACCGCCGAGGACCTTGATGAGATTCGTAATCTGAGCAGGCTCACCGCCGAGTCTATGCGCGACATTGTATGGCTGATTAATCCCGATAACGACAAGATGGAAAATCTGCTCATCAAGCTTCGGGAAGTGGTGTCGAACATGCTTATGGAGACCAAGTGGACCTTCGATTCTAACATAGACGACACAAACTTCACTCTTCAGATTCAGAAGCGAAGGACCATCATCCTAATTGCTAAAGAAGTGATTCACAATATCGTTAAACACGCTCAGGCCGGGCAGGTAAACGTTCGCTTTCACCAAAGAGATGGCATGTTAAGCCTGAGCATAAGCGATGACGGGAAAGGCTTTGATCCCGAACACATCACCTCTTCTGGTCTTGGTCTTCGAAGCATGCGCGAGCGTGCAGCTGAAGTTGGCGGCACCCTAAATCTCCGCACAAGTCCGGGTCGGGGCACGACCATCACTTTGGACATACCCGTTTAAACTACGCATTTACGTAGTTGAGCAAATCGCACCTTAGCCTTAACGTATACGCATGGATACAGCCGATAAAGACAACGCACCCGCTAAAGAGCTCAACGTCTGGATTGTTGAAGATCATCCTTCATACCGAAAATCGATGGTTTTTCTGCTCAACTCGATGGATGGTTTTAACTGTGAGAAAGATTTCGAAGATGTTGAAAGCGCCCTCGATGAACTCAAAGAAGGCAAACCCGACATCATTTTATGCGACATCGATCTGCCTGGCATGAACGGAGTAGCCGGGGTGGCGGCTTTCAAGGCTGTTTATGATGATATTTTTGTGATTATGCTCACCGTGCACGACGAAGAGGAGTATATCTTCAACGCGATTTGTGCCGGCGCTGACGGCTACCTGCTGAAATCAACCTCAGAGGAAGAGCTGAACCGCTCGATAATGGAAGTTGTAAACGGCGGAGCGCCGATCAATCCCCGGATTGCCCATAAGGTGCTGAAGATGTTTTCGACCTTTGCACCGAAGCAGGATGATTACGATCTCACAGAGCGTGAGCAGGAAGTCCTGAAGCTCATCACAAACGGTAAAACAAAAAAGCACGTAGCGGCAGAGCTGTTCTTAAGCTTTCATACAGTGGATTATCACCTTCGTAACATTTACAAAAAGCTTCAGGTAAATTCGCGCACCGAGGCTGTTGCAAAGGCTTTAAGAGAAAGAATTATATAATACCACGTAATTGCGTAGTTGCATCTACGTAGCCGGTTACGTAATTTTACGAAGCACATTATCAAACGCCTAAAAAACAGGCTCATAACTCACGATTTATGAAGCACCTTAATCAATACTCGCTGTTTTCTGATTTATCAGGCAGCAGCGCGGGAGCACAGGAACTTACGAAAGAGCAGGCACCACAAAGCGAGACAACATCGTCTTGCCTTATGGTTCGTGTTTCGAAAAGATTGTACGCACTTAATAAACACACCGAGCAGGATACAGAAACTAAATACCACAATCTGGATTCATATACCAGCAGGTGGGAGAAGGTATGCAAGACTGAGCAATAGCTCAGACCCTTGTTTTAAGTTTGCACCTTACCCCTTTTGTTCATATAACCACGACAAAATGCTAAGTTGGGTGGGTGATTCGCGGAAGCGATAGATACCACATCCTTAGCGACAATCCACGACTCGAGAGAGAGCCCACTACAGCAATGGTTTAACCCGCCATTGCTGTAGTTATTTCACACAGCCTGATTTCAGGCTTCAGATTGTTTTAGAAAATACGGGCTTTGATTCATCCTTGGGCATATACTGATCGAATGCCATCGCAATGTTTCGCAAGAAAAATCGTCCTTCTGCATGAATTTGTATTCCATCGCACGATAAGGTAAGTATGCCGTCTTCTTCCAGTGGTTTAAGAAGCTCGAGCTCCGTTTTGAAATGCTCACGTGCGTTTATATGCCAGGTATCCCATAAATCTCTGAAGCTCAGATTACGGCTGCACATTAACTGCATGATTACACCCCTGCGAATTTTGTCTTCCCTGGAGAGCCTCACGCCTTTAACCCATGAGTTGCCGCGCTCATTGATAGCATCTGACCAGTCGTTCAGCTCTTTTTCATTCTGGAAGTAGTATCCGCCTACTGAGCTTATGCTCGACATGCCCAACGCATAGAGATCAAGTCCGTACATGGTGCTGTAGCCCTGGAAGTTTCGCTGAAGCGTGCCGTCGCGCAGAGCGATACTGAGCTCATCATTGGGTTTGGCAAAATGGTCCATTCCAATGTGATCGTAACCGTTTTCCTGCATGTACTTTATCGCATCCACGAACAGCTGCATTTTTTCGTCGGCTGTTGGCAGCTCTTTGTCTTCCAGAAGCTTCTGTGCAGGTTTGATCCATGGTACGTGCGCATAGCTGTAAACGGCCACGCGATCCGGGTCAAGCGTTTTTATTGCCTCAAGCGTTTTGGCAAAGCGCTCCCGTGTCTGCATAGGAAGACCGTAAATCACATCCAGATTCACTGATTTTATACCGGCAGCGCGAAGTTTATTCATGCAGTCGAGCACCATTTCGAGCGGCTGAATCCGGTGTATAGCTTTTTGCACCTCTTCATTCACATCCTGAAATCCTATCGATGCTCTGTTCATGCCGTACTCCATCAGCGCCTCGAGATGCTCCTGAGTGAAGGTTCTCGGATCAAGCTCAACACCAAACTCGGCCTTCAAATCGATGTTGAAATAGGTATGGAGCATCTTGCCCAGTCGCCTGAGCTGCTTTGGCGTGAGAAATGTTGGTGTCCCTCCGCCGTAGTGAATCTGCTTTACGGAATGATTCGGATGAAGCAGCCCGGCGTAGTATTTCATCTCTTTTTCGAGATAGTCCAGATAAATATCGGCATGACCTTTCTTTTTGGTGATGACCGTCGTGCAGCCACAATACCAGCATAACGATGCGCAAAAAGGGAGATGCAGATACAGTGAAATATCGCGCGGCGATGTATTTCGCCTGGTGAGATAGGTTCCGAGCGTTACCGGGTCAATTACGTCGAATTGAACGGCTGTCGGGTACGACGTGTAGCGGGGGCCGGGAACGTTGTATTTTTTTATAAGTGATACCGATGCAGACATGTTGAACACCTTCTTTGTTACGCTTTTACCTATACGCTGCCGGGATTTTATTCGGGGCAGGCTATCAGTTCAGGACGATTAATTACAATATATAAGTTCAGTATTAGAATATACCCAGCTAATGTGAATTTTTCAAGAAGCAGGGATGGCCGCCGGCGCTCCCATTTTGAATGTTGAGTGCTGAATCCGTGCACGACCTATCATTCCAGTACTTCAGACCTTTGCCCCTCGACTTGCGACCTTAGACCTTAGACCTTCCGGTCAGTCTTTCAGTTTGCGAAGGCTTCAGCCTGCTGGCTGGCTTTTTCCTTTCGGGCAATGGTTAGCAGCCAGAGGCCACCTGTTATTACAAGACCAGCGCTGGCGCCGAGTATGGCGGTCTGCAGATCAACGATATCATGCTCCAGAAGCAGCGAAACCACCAGCGTGGATATCGACTGAGCCACGGTGAACATCAGAAATTCGGCGCTGAATACCCTTCCGCGAAAGTTGTCGGGCGCGCGCTGCTGGAGCAAAACAGTACTCGACACCCAGTTGGCGCCCGAGCCGCTGTGCGCCACGAACACAAAAAGAAGCATCAGCCAAAGCGAAGAAGTAAGGCCCACCACGGTGTAGCTCAATCCGGCGACCATCATCGCAATTCCCATGTAGGTAACCCATTGGCGCTCGTTGGGGAAAAGTTTCCGAATCACTACGGGTCCAACGGCCGTACCCGCTCCGCGTGCAGCATATAACAGACCAAGACCGGCGCTGCCCATCATCAGTATCTGGTCTGAAATAAGAATGAGCATATAGACCAGCGAACCCAGGAAGATGGTCATGGTTCCTTTTGCCAATGCCGGACGATACACCCTCCCGGTTTTCCATAAATATTTGTAGCCGTCCATAATACCCTTAATCGGCCGCCGAAGGCTCTCCATGGTGGCTTCATCCCGAACGTGCGGAATCGTAGCCCGGAAAATGAAGATGGTGGACAGTATATAGCCTAGTCCATTCATGATGAAGACCGCATCCGTGCCGAAAGCAGCCGTTGCCAGTCCGCCGAGTCCCATCCCGCTGGTGAAGATGATACTCCAGGATAAGTTGGACAGAATATTCGCCCGAACCAGCTCATTCGGGGTGGTGATGTTTGGAATTGACGACTGCTTGGCCGGCTCAAACACGGCGGCGAACATCATTTGAATGGCCGTCATCAGGTAGATGAGCCAGAGCATTTCGGGTGTTCGTACCAAAAGAAAGCTGAGCACAGCAAAGCCACGGCCGAAATCACAAATAATCATGAGCGTTCGCCGGTCGAATCGATCGGCTATATAGCCTGCAAAGGGCGAAAATACGGCAAAACTCATCATTTTTATTACGATGATAAGGCCAAGCAAAAGCTCCGACCCCGAAAAATCGATAATGAGCGCATATACCGCCAGCACGCCGAACCAGTCGCCCAGGTTCGAAACCATCTGCGAGAACCAAACCCGGCGAAAGTTATGGTTCTCCCGAATCAGCGTGATATAGGGATTTGCGGAAAGCGTTTGAAGTCGTTTTTTTTGTGATGCGCTGCTCCGGTATTCACCCCGGCAGCAAGACGAGGTAAGCTAACCAAGTTTATGGTAAAAGGCGTTCAGCAGAAGTCAAGTTTTGGTAAAAAGGCTTCGCTCAATTTTGCTCGTTTCCCGCTTGCGTGAGACCGCTTCTTTTCGGATGTTTTTTATGATGATGACATCCCAGCCCCATACCGTCCGAAAACCATTTCTGCAGTTCACATTAAGCGGATTTTTTGCATGCCTGGTTATTTTTCTAGTACCCCGGACGGCATCAGCGCAGGAAGAGCTTCACTGGTGTGCCTACACTAAAAGCAATCCGACTCACGGGCAGTCGCTGTTTTATCTGTCGGATAAAGACCCAGATCCGTCGTTTGATGTCGGGTATTACAAGCTTGATCTGGACGTCTGGCCCGAAGACACCCGCATCGGAGGTTCCGCGACCCTGCTCATTCAGTTTAATGAAGCCACGGACCGCATCACCCTTGAATTAAACAGACGTCTTGAAATATCGGATATCCTAACCGAAGACGAATCCGCTCAGCTCAGCTTTATGCGCTCACCCGGGCCGGTCGACTTTTTTGTTGAAATCAGTTTTCCCGAGGTTCAGCAGGCCGGCACATCCCGTCTCATTCGAATCGATTACGAAGGCACGCCGGGAAGCAGTGGCTTCGGCAGCTTTGTGTTTTCGCAAAGAGCGGGTCAGCCGCACTTCTGGACGCTGAGCCAGCCGTTTGGCGCGCGGGACTGGTTTCCGAACAAGAATACTCCGGCGGTGAAAGCCGATTCTGCTGATATTATCGTACGCATTCCCTCCGGTCTAAAGCTTGGCTCAAACGGCCTGCTCCACGCCCGAACGCAGCTCGATAACAACCGCACTGAATGGCACTGGCGCACCCGTTATCCCACGGCGCACTACCTGCTTTCGCTGGCCGGAGCTTCATACAATGAGTTCACTGATTATTTCCATTACGCTCCAGGCGATTCGATGCCCGTGCTCAATTATGTTTACTCCGATAACGATACGCCAATGGTGCGGGAGCAGATTGGCCTTACAATCGACATGCTTCACCTCTTTACCGAGCTTTTCGGCGATTACCCGTTTATAGACGAAAAGTACGGTCATGCCCAGTTCGGACGGGGCGGAGGTATGGAGCATCAGACTATGAGCTCTATGGGCAGCTTTTCGCAGCGATTGGTTGCGCACGAGTTAGCCCACCAATGGTTTGGTAACGGAGTGACCTGCGCCGGCTGGGAAGATATCTGGCTGAACGAAGGTTTTGCCACTTACGCCGAAGGACTGGTGATTGAGCATTTCGAGGGTGATGACGCCTTTCGCGACTGGCGGGCTGCGCATATCAATCAGATTATACAGGAGCCCGGCCGGGTTTATGTACCCACGGCTTCCATCGATCCGGCTGATCCTGGCGGCAGCGTTGCCCGCATATTTCGCTTCCGGACCAGCTATGCCAAGGGCGCTATCGTCCTTCATCAGCTGAGGTATAAGCTGGGTGATGACCTCTTTTTCGAAATACTCCGCGAATGGATGCAGGGCGAATTCCGCTACAAGTCTGCCACCACTGAGGATTTTCAGATGCACGCGGAACAGGTAAGCGGCCGGTCGCTAACTGATTTTTTTAATCTCTGGATTTATGATGAGGCCGTTCCCTCATATACGCTCCGTTACGCCAGTCGTCCGGCCGCAGCCGATGAATCCGTAACGCTGCAGATGCGCATCACCGAGCGATTTACGCCTGATTTTAATGCCACCGGTTTTTCAGACAATCTCCCCCTTACGATTCGTATTCCGGAGGCTGCGGGTCAGCGCGATACCACCATCACCTTTCATCCCGAGCAGTATCCGTTTGAGATAAACGTAGCGCTTCCATTTCAGCCGGGCGCACCTGAGATCGATCCGAACTCCGAGCGGATCATTGGTCAGTCGGACAGCATTCCCGGTCTCTTTGACGATCTTGAATCAGAACTGCCGGTAAGCACACAGCTGCTGAATCCCTATCCAAACCCGTTCAATCCGGCTACCATTATCCCTTTTCTGGTTGGATCTCCAGGTGAGGTAACGATAGACGTGTATGATATTAACGGTCGCTTGGTGGCCCGGCTTTTAAACGAAAACCGGCTGACTGGCGAGCATCATGTGCGCTGGGATGCAAGCGGACAAGCTAGTGGAATATACATCATACAGCTTCGAACGGCTGAGGGGCAGGAAGTCAGGAAGGTAAGTTTTGTGAAGTAGGATTTCAGGAGTATGCAGGGGAACAGTATGTCAGTGTCAACAGCTTATCATTATTGAATTTAAAGTGAATAAATAATTAATAATAAGGCATAAAAAATGGTCGAGGCTTAAATAACTCAGAGGTATTTGAGGAGTGTTAGGGTGCTTCGCAACGTTTGGGGTTTTGGGTTCTTTTCCTCCCACCGCATGTTTCAAACCAAACTCAGAGATAAGCAATCAACACTCCTCAATCAGACTTCTGTTTCAAAGGATTTTGCCTTACGTGCCAAATGGTTTGAATATAGATTTTGCTTTCTTCTTCACGAATTCTGTAGATCACCCTGTAGTTACTCAAAATCAATTCACGTAAACCTGGCTCATTATACTCAGGGACAATCCTGCCTGATTCAGGTTGTTCTATAAGCTGATCCGTTTTTCTGATTACATCCATTGCCCAGGACTCAGCCGTAGCTAAATCATCTCTGGCGATGTAATCAACAAAGTCATTAAGCTTCTTTATGGCTTGGTTTGTCCAGATTATGTCCACTTATCCAGATTAGCTTTGATCATATTTTTGGCTTCTTCATGTGAGACAACTTCCCCCTTTGCAATTTGACGCTCAGCTTCGATCAGCTCGTCCATCAGATCAATTTTATCAATCATACGCTGATATTCAGCTACATCAACTAAAACAGCCGCGCTTTTACCGTGTTGAGTCAAAACAATTGGTCTCTTCTGTTCCTTGATTTTGGAAATGAAATCTGCAGCATGTTTTCGGAATTCAGAAAGCGGCTGGATATCCTGGTCTAATTCAATGCGTGTAGTTGCCATAATTCAATATGTATTCTTAAGTGTATTTATAAAGTACAAAATAAACACTTTATTCAACACTCCTCAATCTATTCAGAATCATTTGCGAAGTACCTTTTTTACAAGATTTTTAGCGCAATATGAATTGATACTTCCGGTTATTTGGTTTAGTTTACGAAGCTATTATAGAAACCGGATAACTTATTATTATGATTGAAACTAAAGAAAAACTTCCCTTCAAGGTAAAAGACATCAGTCTTGCCGACTGGGGTCGTAAGGAAATTAAAGTAGCAGAGGCAGAAATGCCGGGTCTGATGGCCCTTAGAGAAGAATATGGCGAAAGCAAGCCGCTCAAAGGTGCGCGTATTGCGGGCTGCCTGCACATGACCGTTCAAACGGCTGTGCTCATCGAAACGCTGGTTGAGCTTGGAGCAGATGTAACATGGTCGTCTTGTAACATTTTCTCTACGCAGGATCACGCTGCTGCCGCTATCGCCGCTGCAGGAATTCCTGTTTACGCCTGGAAAGGAATGACCGAAGAGGAATTTAACTGGTGTATTGAACAGACGCTCCACTTCCCTGATGGGCAGCCGCTGAACATGATTCTGGATGATGGTGGTGATCTTACCGCAATGGTTCACGACGATTATCCGGAGCTGCTTGAAGGCATTAGGGGTCTGTCTGAAGAAACCACAACCGGTGTTCACAGACTCTACCAAATGGCCAAGGAAGGTACGCTTAAGGTTCCGGCCATTAACGTGAACGACTCCGTTACCAAGTCGAAATTCGACAACCTCTACGGCTGCCGCGAATCACTGGTTGATGGTATCAAGCGTGCCACCGACGTAATGATTGCCGGTAAAGTAGCCGTAGTTGCCGGTTATGGCGATGTGGGCAAAGGCTCAGCCGAAAACCTGCGCTCCTACGGCGCGCGCGTAATCATTACTGAAATCGATCCGATTTGTGCGCTTCAGGCCGCCATGGACGGGTATGAGGTTAAGAAAATGGATGATGCCGCCCGGGAAGGAAACATTTTTGTTACCGCTACCGGCTGTAAAGACGTTATCCGCGCTGAGCATTTTGAAGTGATGAAAGATCAGGCCATTGTCTGCAATATCGGTCACTTTGACTCTGAGATTCAGGTGAGATGGCTGAATGCCAACGGCAAGAAAGACACCATCAAGGATCAGGTTGATGCCTACACGCTGCCTAACGGAAACACCATCTACCTTCTGGCTGAAGGCCGCCTGGTGAATCTTGGCTGCGCGACTGGCCATCCGAGCTTTGTGATGTCGAACAGCTTCACGAATCAGACGCTTGCGCAGATTGCGCTTTGGACACGTCCGGAAGAGTTCTCAACCGATGTTCACGTTCTGCCGAAAGAGCTTGATGAAAAAGTAGCCAAGCTACATCTCGCTAAGATTGGTGTGGATCTCGACGAGCTGACGCCTGATCAGGCGCAGTACCTCGGCATTCAGCAGCAAGGACCGTTTAAGCCGGATTATTACCGCTACTAATATTTAGCTGGCGATAGTTAAGATTACATAGGCCGTTCCGATTTCGGGGCGGCCTATTTTGTTGGGACACACATCTGCATTTATCGAACGCTGCAGAGAAACACTAAAAAGAAAAGGCACTAAAAACACGAAAGAAGGGTAGTTTTCGTGGTATAACCGTGTTATAAAATGATGCCCCGACTCAATATTCCTCTTTGTGTTAATCCCGACATCCGCCAAGGCGGAGCCGGACAAGTTGCGCTAATCTGCGTCCTAACAGTTCTGTTGTTATGAAACATATAAAGCGAATAAATACCCCTGTGCAAAATAAAGCCCCGATCCAATATTCCTCTTTGCGTTAATCTGCGGCATAATCTGCGCTAATCTGCGTCCTCTCCTCCCAGATCATTTTTCGCGAACATAAAGTCCTGCACCGGCTCGCCACCAATAAGGTGTTCCTGTATGATGCGCTCCAGGACTTCGGGCGAGCAGGAGTGGTACCAGACGCCCTCCGGATAGACTACCGCTACTGGTCCGCGCTTACAGACGCGCAGACAGTCGGCCTTTGTTCTGTAAACCCCGCCCTTTTCCTCCAGGCCGAGCTGCTTTAAACGCTTCTTAAGATATTTCCACGATGCCTCGCCAATTTCCGGCTTACAGCACTTCGCCTTCTGCGGCATAGCGCAAATAAAAATATGTCGCTTCACCGAGGATATGTGAAGCTTTTCTGCTTTCTCTTTTAGCTTGTGGATATTCGGATCCATGATTTTCCGTTGAATACATAACTTTGCGCTATCATTTTAAACATCAAGCTATGGGTCTGTCGTTTAATCCGCAATTCTGCGGATAAGGTGAATACCAAATTATTTTTGCCGCTGCTTCTCGTTCATTACAAAATAATTAAGCCAAATAAAGCGTATATTCATGCAACTGGTTAACTATTCAGGAATATAATTTATGCCCAAATATCTTCTCATCTCTGTTTTTATAGTACTATTAATCATTCCGGTTTATCTGCTGACCAGCGGACCTTCGGAGCCGGCCGGTGGCTTTCCGTCAATTATGATGCGCGACATCACCGACCCATCAACCGCCGGAGACGAGCTGAAGCCCGCGCCCGACTTCACCCTGACCGATATGGAGGGTAATCCCTTCACCCTTTCGGAGCAGCGTGGCAAGATCGTAGTGCTCAATATCTGGGCCACCTGGTGCCCGCCCTGCCGTGAAGAAATTCCTGATTTCATGGAGCTGCAAGCCGAGTTCCAAGCCGATGACGTGCTGTTTCTCGGGGTGTCCATCGATCAGGAGGGCTGGGAAATTGTGGAGCCGTTTGTAAACGAGATGCAGATCAATTATCCGCAGGTGGTAGACGACGGAACCGTAGTCGATCGCTTTGGTCCGATTATGGGGGTGCCCATGACCTTCCTCATCAACCGTGAAGGTTATGTTGAGGGCTACGCGCCCGGCATGCTGCACAAAGAGCGGCTTCAGCCCATCCTGGAGAGCATCATACAGCGCTCGTGATGCAGTTACTTAGGTGTATTATTAGTTAAATGTCAGTTTAAGGAAACACGAAAAAAGAAGCCCGTAACAGACACAACGTTCTAAATTATACGAACCCGCATCTTCAATCGTACTATGTATATCAAAGACTTACAAACTGATATACCCATACGATAATCTGAATATGCATTTTTCAAAACTTCTTCCTGCAGCAATACCTATTCTTTCACTGCTTTGGCTCGCGGGCTGTGGCGTAAATGATGCCGATACCGATACAACCGTAGTTCCTTTTGATCTTTCGGATTTCGAAAGTGATATCACCCTGTTAACAGGAAGCTGGAACTGGGAGTATACCGCTTCGTTCGATAACGACACACAAGAGCCCTTTGTGCAGACGCCCGCCAGCACCGGCACCAGCCGGATGCTTTTGTTTCCCGGCGACGGACAAATGGAGTTCTACATAGACGGTGATCTCGATCAGACCCAGAACATCAACGAATATCTGTCAAATCGCCGCTGGGGCGTAAGGGGTGATTCCCTTGCGATTAGCGAAGCCCACCTCGGCGGGCCCGAAACGCTGTATCTGCGGGCTGATTAGCACTTTTGACGGGACGCAAAGAAATGGACGCAAAGGGAGCGGAGTACACGCTTAATGGCGCAATTTGAAGCAGGGCTTTATTGATGATGGTGGAAAAAGACTTTTTTGCAGAACGCTGAGGTATCCGGATGCTTCGCGAAGCAGCAGGGCACCAGTCTGGCGGGTTTGGGGCGTCGCATTCAGTGCATTCAGCCATGTGGGGCGCAAAGTCCTCGTCGCTATCGCTACATCCTGTTCCGTCACCATCATCGCCGCCGCCAAATTCATCACAAGGGTCATCATCATCGCCTACTGGTGGGGTGCCGCCGCCGGGTTCGCCGGGATCGACAGGATCACTGGGTCCACTCCCTTCGCCATCACCACCGGGGTCAATCACTTCTGACTTTGACACACACATAAATTCCGTAATACATGACCAATTATCTAATTCTGGTATATATTCACAATATTCCCATATTGTCTCAATAACACTATCACAAGGGCTGCCGCTGTTAAATGGAGTAATTACTTCAACATCCTGAGTAATCCGCACAGGCGTTTTCACCCGGAGCCGGCAATGGTTGTTAAAACCAGTTTGATCATAGCTTTCGATTATTCAACCCAAACATAAATTAGCTCAAAATCCTCATTAAATGTGTATATAGGAACGAAACCAATCATGTTTCCTGACTGGATGCCAAATGATGCAAAATAGAACCCACCAGCTTCGTAATATATAGCCGTAAAGTTATCGTCATCAAATCCCACTTGGTACTCATTTAAAAACTGGTTTATTTGCTCACAAGCCAAACTATCGATCGGACTTTCAAGCATCCTAAGGTCCTGAGACTCAATCAGACTCATATTCAACTCGGATCTCAAGTGGATATAATTTGAATCTTGAGAGGATAATATATTATCAGTAATTCTCAAGGTATTAGTTTTCAAGGTATTTGACCCATCTGGGCAACCAACATATTCTACATTGAACGTTAAAACATTTGCGTCAACCAATTCGTGCTTCTCAATATTTCCTGAGAATGAATGCAAGGTAGAAAACACTAGTAAAATAGAAATAAAAATCATGTTTTTATTAAAGTTACAGATTAAAAATTAATATCCGCACCTGATAGCATAAAGATCAACTTCAGCTACAGTGCTGTTTTTATCATATTTTATTATCCCATTCTTATCAAGAATGTACCCGTCTATATTGACACCTATAGATGACAAACTATTTAGAAAGTTTATATCATGATCTGATGGGTTGTTATTATATTTTTTGACTATACTAGAAAAACCATCTGGGTCTAAATCAATTATTTCTTGAGGAACATTTAGACAAGCCCACATCTCTTCACCTACAGTGTATGGATGTGTATGGATCATTGCTACAGTTCCTTCTGGAATATCAAATTCTGCAGGATGAGTGATTCTACACGCATTTCGTAACCAGTCATCACCAAATTCATGAAACACAAAGTTCCCATTTCCTGCATCAACAATCCATCCACCTTGTTCTAGCCTATCAAATTCGTTATCGGTATAATTTGAAAGTTCCCAAAGTTCATTTAAAACACCTTGATCACCTAAATGATTTATAATTTCATCTTCTGTATCGCACACTTCCTCCTCTTCCTCCTCATCATCAACCGGGCACCAGCCTGGCGGGTTTGGGGCGTCGCATTCGGAGCATTCGAGCAAGCGGGGTAAAAAATCTTCGTCGTTGTCGTGTCCGCCCCCTGTGTCGCCCTCACCATCATCGCCGCCACCAAATTCATCACAAGGATCATCATCATCGCCTATTGGCGGGGTGCCGCCGCCGGGTTCGCCGGGATCGACAGGATCGACAGGATCGCTACCACCGCCCTCACCTTCCCAGGCCTCGAATTTAGCGTAGCAAACTTGCGCCATATAGCACTCTAAGTAATCATCTATAATTTCACAAAACCATTCTTCCACCAGCCTGTCACATTTTCGGTTTGAAACAGATTCATCCGGCAACAATACTCTTATTGTGTAATCGTACTCTGGATCAAGCTCTAAATCATTTTTAACTGCAATATTGGACC
Source organism: Balneolia bacterium (assembly GCA_022565795.1). Lineage (GTDB taxonomy): Bacteria > Bacteroidota > Rhodothermia > Balneolales > Cyclonatronaceae > Cyclonatronum. Next base: position 48,680 of record JAIUMA010000004.1, on the reverse strand, counting down.
AGAAGCTATCCAATTGGAACGTTCTCAAATGCGCTCTTACCATGGATTCGGCTATATCATGGTCAGGAATAATCATATTAGCTGTTCTAACAATTGAATCTCCGTCATCATTAGAACGTGAATCTGTGCGAACATCGTCTGTGGTGATAGTAAAACTCACTTTTAGTGTTCGTGTCTTGCCATCTGCCAGCGAAAGTACTTCATCAGGGAAAACGATCTCGAACCTGTCGTATGTATACGGTTTTTCCTTGTCGGTAGTGTTTAACGTACTGTAATTTACAATAAATTTTTCTAAATCGTCATTATTCTTCAGGGAGATCCCTGGTTGGCCTTTTCCGGGGAATGGAATTTGATTAAAGATGAGAGGTGGCAGATTATCAATTTGCTCATCAATCCCGGAACGCTCCTGCGTAATCATGTCACATGAAGACAGATGAAAAAGCAAAAAACAAAAGGATAATACGAGTGCCGATTTTAAATAAAATGGTCGCATGTAATAGAGTCTTAAATATTTTCAGTTCGACGCTATTATAGCCCCCCCCCAATGTAAAAAACAATTTATATTTAAAATTAGTTTTACAACAAGGGCCATATCTCCCTGCAAAAAAAATTAAGTATAAGTACTGTAAAAGGTTAGCTGTTATAAAAACGCATACAATTTATTTTTATCTGCTTATTTATTTTGATTGAATGGTGATTGCTTAACCATTCAGGTGTGAATGCAGGCACAACGGAACGCGAAGGTTTGCTCGAAGGGCGAGAAGGGTTTCCGGTCTTTTTGGGTTTTGTAGTTTGGTTTTTTATCCCCCAAAAAATCACAGCACATCAGGAAAATCATACCTAATCACAGTTCAGCTCTTTGAAGCAGGATTTTCGGGATGGACTCTGATGAGCAGGACTGGGCCGGGATTTTTAAAGAGTGGGAGATGGGGTGAGTGGGTGAGGCAAGTGAGCTTATTACACTCATTAAAAACTATTGTACACCTTTGTGCACTTCGCGATCGTACTTCGTGCACTTCGCGGTAAAAACCTTCAGATTTGCTTAACCGCGAAGTTCGCGAAGGGTTGCACGAAGTTCGCGAAGAATCTCTTCTCGACTATCTTCGGGCCTTCGTGCCCTCGTGCCTGCCTGCCAGACTTGGCAGGGTTCCCCTCCTATCAGGTGCTGAATCCGGATGGATACTGAGCCTTCGATTCGAGAGTTGCCAGCCATTCGACTACGCTCAGGGCAGACATGATGGGAGATCCTGCGGGCATGCTTTATTTCATTCGATTGAAATTAGGTTATCAAACTTCGGTTCTTATAATCACAATGTGCCGCTCAGGAGGGAAGTTTTTTTGGCGCCGGATTATCATCTTTTTAGTGAACCTTCGTTCCGCTAGCCCGCGGATTGGTAGTCCCCCTCCCCCCCAATCAAAAATCGCATATCATCAATCAGATCTCAAAAATCTAAGCTGTATCTTTGCAGGGTAATGTGATTATACCCCAATTCTACTTACCAAACCCTTCATCCTGCATGCAGCCCGAAACCGAGATCGAAATACTGTACAACGATGCCGACCTGATTGTGCTGAATAAACCCGTTGGCGTACAGGTAGAAAGCGATCCGTTTGGAACGCCCAATCTGGAGGATTTTGTGCGGGAACGGTGCGGGCGTGAAATCAGAATCAAAAAAGGTCCCGGGATCGTGCACCGGCTGGATAAGCCTACAAGCGGCGTGGTGGTGATTGCCAAAAAGCCATCCATTCTGAAGCAGCTGAACAACGATTTTGCCAACCGCAGAGTCGAAAAACGCTACACGGCCGTAGTGGAAGGCACCCCGGAACCCGATTCCGGCACCTTACGCCATCACCTTACCAAAAACGACGAGCTGCGAAAATCGGAAGCGAGCGAACAAGCCGTACCCGGCAGCAAAGAGGCTGTGCTCAGCTACGAGATTGTCAAAAGAAGGGATAAAACAGCCGTGCTGGAGATTGTGCTTCAAACCGGACGTTATCATCAGATTCGGGCGCAGCTGTCGCATATTGGTCATCCCATTTTAGGCGACACGCATTACGGCGCTGCAGACATTCAGCACACTCAGGATTCTCAAATCCGGCTCCATCTGCACGCGCACCTGCTGCGGTTTACACATCCCAAAACGGGTAAAGAAATGGTGATAACAAGCCCCGCTCCTTTTTAACCCGCTGGAAATCAACGGATTTCATCTTTTTTCACTATTATCCGGTACGATGCTGTAAGACAAGCAGCATCAGGTTGAACTGAATCTATCTACCTAATAGCTAATTTTCGCTTATGAGTATTCTTCGAATTATTTTTGCCATTATTCTCCCCCCGCTGGGCGTATTCCTGACCGTTGGTATAAAACCCGCGTTTTGGATCAACATTCTGCTCACCATACTTGGATTCGTTCCGGGTATTATTCACGCCATCTGGGTGATTGCCAAAAACGACTAAATGAAACAGGATGACTCACTTTGAGTCATCCTGTTTCTATTGTAGCATTGGTGAGTTACAGATTTCTGCGCTTTAGGAAGCCGTTCGCTATACCACACTGCTTTTTTTGTATATTGAGGAACCGGCTTATATCAAATTTATCAAAGGCTTAACCGGGGATTGATAAAGCCTTCCCTCTTTCACCTCGCGTCCGGCTACACATCATGAAAAAGTTTCTTGCAGGCCTTATTCTTGCCGTTGCGCTGCTGGTTTCCGGCCTGTTTATCTATGTATCATCCATAGACGGAGACGATATCGCCGCCATGCTGGAAGATCAGCTGGGGACAGATTTCAGCGTTGAAATAGACGAGGCTTCGGTTTCGCTGATAAGCCGCTCCGTTGTCATGGAGAACATCACCGTAAATCACCTGCCGGAAGACCGCACGCTGTTTCGCGCAACTTCTTTCAGCATGGAAGGCCTCAGCCTTATTTCCCTGATTCGCAAGCGCGTAGTGATAAGCAGTTTCAAGGCGGATGATTTTCACGCGGACTGGGATGAAGCCCTGTTCACCAACGGAGAGGACGAAAGTGCCGATACCGACCCGGAAGATCAGCCCGGAATCAATAAGGCTGTTTTGCGAGACTTCAACCTTACGAACGGAACCCTGGTGCTGCGTGATAAAGGTGAAGAACGGCACCGTTATAACGAGATCCATTTCAAAGGCGGATTTGCCTTCAGCCTGCTCGACGGATCCTTCTCCAGCCTGGAGCGGGATAACAGCATTCGTGTGGATACGCTTGGCTTTTATTTGTCGGAGGATCGCTATCGCTTTGCCCTGGCAGACTTCAGCTTTAATCAGGAAGACGGTAGTGCTTCACTAAAATCTTTGCAGCTCATACCTGTGGGTGGATTTGATCAGTACATTAGTACGCTGGAATACAGGACCGATATGTACGAAATAGATCTCTACAATCTGAGCATTTCAGGTATTGATGATCTGGCATTTCTGAATGAAGACACCATTATTGCGGATTCTGTATACGCCGAGGAGTTTACCATAGGCGTTTCCACCACGCTAAAGCTCGATAAAAGTCCCGACAGAGGAGATCCCAAGCTGCTAAACCAAATGATTCAGGATCTACCGTATCATTTTAAGGTGGGCACCATTACCATTGCCAAAGCAAACGTGAGCTATTCAGAGGAAGCGGAGGACGGCGCGCGGCCGGGGACCGTTCGCTTCAGCAACACAACGGCCTACGTGCGGGATGTCGATTCGCAGTCTTCCAACCCTGCGGTGCTAACGGCCGCTACTTATTTCCAGAACCATTCCGAGCTGAACACCGAGCTTCGTTTTACGCTAAACGACGGACCGTTCATCATGCGGGGCACAGGCAGCCTCAACCCGTTCGACCTGAAACAGCTCAATTCGGTTTTCAAGGATATTGAGGGCATCGAAATAACCGACGGCAAGGCGCATGACGTTACCTTTTCGTTCGAAATGGAGGACAACCGGGCCACGGGTCGCATGAAGATTCAGTACGAAGACCTCAAGATACAGCCCATAGATAAAGACGACTACAGCCGCTCCAGAACCGGAAGAATAGCGGCCTTTCTTGCAAATGAGATTGCGCTACGGTCCAACAATATGCCGGATTCTGACGGGAAAATCAGGGAAGGAGAAATCAAGCACGAGCGCGATCCCGAAGAAGACCCCTTCTTTAAATACCTGTGGCAGACGCTGAGATCCGGCATTTTTGACATCGTATTGAGACTTTAAAATTGTTTTATGTTGGTGAAAAGAGAGTAAACAAATCACCAACAAGGAAAGCCCTAAAAACCACGAATTTTGAAGTACTGAAATCACCAAAAAATCTATGAATTTCCCTTTTCGCAAACGCATACGAAAAATCTGGCACGGGTTACTGGAAGTTAGGAATGCCCTTGCCATCGTTAAGTCGGCGAATTACCGCTACCTGCAATTTGCACCTCCCGGCCATTTTTATTCTCCTCTGCCGGATCACGATGAAGTAAACAAAAGTGCTAGTACCCTGTTCGACCGAACCGTAGCTTCGGTTCCGGGTATTGATCTTAACGAGCATCTTCAATTCGAGCTTTGCAGCAGGTTTGCCAGCTTCAGAAATGAAATCCCCTTTAACGATGAGCCTACTGAGGCAAACCGGTACCATTTTAATAATCCGTACTTCAGCTATGGCGATGCGGTGGTTTTATACAGTATGATGCGCAGTTTTCGCCCTGAACGCATCATCGAGGTGGGCTCAGGCTTTTCTTCGGCGGCCATGCTGGATACAGATGAGTATTTTTTTGAAGGCAGCACGCACTTAACCTTTATTGAGCCGTTTCCGGAACGTCTGGATAAGCTGCTCACCAATCAGGATCACCGCCGAAAGCAGGTTCTGAATAAACCGGTTCAGCAGGTTCCTCTTTCTGTTTTTGAGCAGCTTGAAGAAAACGACATCCTCTTCATCGATTCGTCGCACGTTATGAAGGCCGGAAGCGACCTCAGCTATCTCATGTTCAGCGTGCTTCCCGTGCTGAAGCCCGGCGTTATCATACATTTTCATGATGTGATGTGGCCTTTCGAATACCCCAAAAAGTGGTTCCATAACGGACGGGCATGGAATGAAGCCTACGTATTACGTAGCTTTCTGATGCACAATAAGGCTTTTGAAATCCTGTTTTTTAACTCATGGCTGGAAGAGCATCAGCGTTCTATGCTCAAGCGGTTTTTGCCGCTCATGCTACGGCAGCCGTCATCAAAAATAACCTTCGGCAACTCAAGCCTTTGGATTCGCAAAAAATAAAACATCTCATGTCTGATTTGTTTATGTTATGTCCTTTCTGTTCAAACAGATAAGAATTACATCGACCCTACTCAAAATGACTGTAGATCAAGCCGTGTTTCTAAACCCCGAATTGGAAACCATCCACCCGGATCCGGAGTGGAAAGGAGCGTTTACCGACGGCCGCGGCCGTTTTGTGAATCAGTATGGGCCGTTCAAAACAAATTACAAGATGCTGCTCCAATGGCAGCTATTCTCCGATAACCCGCAAAAAAAGCAGAAAGATGAAGACAACCGAAAGCTGCCTTTTGTGGAAAATCCGGACATCTTTTCCTTAAAGCGAGATGCCATCATCTGGCTGGGCCACGCATCTTTCCTCATCCGTCTCGGGGGGAAAACCCTGCTTACCGACCCTGTCTTTTTCGAGAATATCGTGCTCAAGCGGCACATCCCGCTGCCTTTTGATATCAACGACCTGTCGGGAGTTGACTACATCCTGTTGTCACACGATCACCGCGATCACTGCGATCAAAAAACGATTCGTTTTATCGCCGAAAGGTGTCCGCAGGCACAGGTGCTCACCGGACTCAGAATCAAAGATCTGATACAGCCATGGCTCAGCGAAAACAACGTTCAGGAAGCAGCCTGGTATCAAAAGTACCGGCTCGAAGAGGAGTTTGAAATCACCTACGTTCCTGCACGACACTGGGGAAAGCGCGGCCTGTTCGACGAGCGCAAGCGGCTTTGGGGTGGCTTTATGATTCGCTACCAAGGGCAACAAATCTACTTCATGGGCGACAGCGCGTATGACAGCCATTTTGCCGATATCCGGGAAATTTGTGGAACACCGGATTACTGCATTATGGGAGTCGGGGCCTATAAACCGGAATGGTTTATGAAATATTCTCATATTAATCCCACGGATGCTGTCCGTGCATTCGAAGAGCTGGGCGGCAGATATTTCATACCGATGCACTACGGCACCTTCGACCTCTCCGACGAGCCGCTTCTCGAGCCACTGGATATCCTCAAAAAGCTGAAACCGGAGGGGCTCAGAACGCTTGGAATAGGGGAACCACGTTTGTTGCGATATCAGACTGTATCACCCTAACTTCTCTGAGGTTTATTCGTATGGACGTACTTTAGCAGTCTTACTTTTACTAACTAAGTTATGTACGTCTTCAGAAATACAAACTTTTGGGCCACTCAGATTGGCATTTTCCGCAATAACGAGGAGTTCGGGAAGATTCACTACAGCCATTTCAGGGGCAACGCTGAAATTATTATCGACCAATCGGTAGTCAACGTGAAATCACGCAGATGGTATTCAACCAAAAAAGTGATTACGCAAAACGGGGAGGAAACAGGAAACGCCTCATTCAGGATGATGAGCTTCAAGCCCCGTATCGAAGTGCAGTACAGAGGTCACCTTTTTACGCTTCGCGCCGCGAATATGTGGCAAAGGAGGTATGATGTTTACCTGGAAGGCCAGAACAAACCAATCGGAAGCATAAGCAAAAAAGGCTGGTTTCTGAATTCGTACGAATCCGAGCTGCCTGAGAGCGTTGATCTTTGGTTTCAGGCGGTAATGGTTACCCTGCTGATTACGCTTTCGACCTATCAGTCGGCCGCAGCGAGCTGAGCCGGATCGCGCTCAACAAGATAGAATTCGCCATCGAAATCGATACGGCCGGCCTCAATGCCTTCCTGAAGCACGATGTTATACCACTCCTGGTACTTCATGCGCACGGCCTGCTCAATAAGCGGGTCGTCGAGCTGTCCGTTTCTGTTTAGATCCCGGATGGTCCAGGATTCCCTGGTCTTTCGGTCACGAATAATAAATATATTATAAGTTTGCGGTGAGTGAACCGAAAGTGAGATCACCTGATAGTCCACATAACCGATTGTAAGTTCATATTTTCGCTCATAAACTCGGTCAACCAGCCGGCCGCTCTCCATCGCGGCCGCTATGCCGGCCAGATAGATCTGATTTGCGCGATCCAGCCCGATTCCGTTAAGGATTTCAGCATTCAAAAATCCATCCTGATTGATATCACGATACCAAAAGATGATGTAGCCGTTTTCACGCTTCACAAAATCGTTGATGCCTTCAGCCAGTTCGTCAGAGGCCTGGTGACCAACAATTTGATACATTTCACCATCGTATTCGAAGTTGAAAACCGTGCTTTGAACAGGTTCAGTAGTTGAACAGGCCGAAATAACGAAAAAAAACAGGAGTAAAAAGGACGAGAGGAGGGCTGGATGCTTCATAACAGTCGTTCGATAGGTTTTACATGCTAAAGCCTGTGCACGAGGCTTTAAAGAGTATATTCAAACTACGCTTAAATAATTGTAAATTGCAAGCAATCCGGCCGGGATGCTTTGTTTTGCTAACATCAAGGCCACCTTAATCTTCCGTCTGAAGCTTATGTTTGTCCGCTTTCTGCTTGCGTTTTTTCTGGGAATCGTAGCTCTTTTTCTGCTGATGCTGCCCTCGGCCTTACGCCACGGCTGGAGCTTAACTTTTACCATAACCCTGCTTGTTAGCGGAGTGCTTATTGGCATTCTGGGCATGCTCTTCGACGCAGTTTCATGGAAAAATGTTTTGAGCCGATGGGCAGAGTTATTTCGCTAAAATTCTAAACCTGAAGCGCATTTTTCCGTACTCATTTACCAGCAACAACAACGCCAGTCTGAAATACTCAAAGCGCAGCTTAGCCATTTATTCCTGAACTATTTTGTTAGACCGCTTCTCAAATTCTGATATCCGATGGACCATCGCCGGATTCACCGCGCTTCTGGGTGCGGTGCTCCTGTTTTGGCTGGTTGAGCCCGAGTTCCACATTCCCGCTGAAACCAGTAAGGCTGAAATCGCAGCCATGGCCGATGAAATCAGCACCGACATGGGTTACCTTTTGGGCGAAGAAAACGCACGGGTTATACTGGAGCGCAACAGCAATCTGATGCAGGGATATATCAGGCAAAACGGAAAGCGGGCTTTCAAACAGAATCTGGATAATCCGGCCTTTACCCGTTTTTTCTACGCATGGCAGATTACGTTTGTAGAGCCATCTGAGCCGGATGAAGACACAGATGACCGGCTCTCCCGTCTGGAGCGTCTTTCCGACTTATCTCCCGACGAAGCCGAAGATTTTGACCTCAGAGAGTTTTTCGATCCCTCGCTTCGACTCAGGCTTGATCTTAATGGAGAACTTGTTGGCTTCAACAGCAGTCGGTTTCAGATTCCGGGGTTCGCAGACAGTCTTAACGACATCAGCCGTGATTCAGCCGAAGCGATTCAGGAGCTTTTCTTCTCTGCAGCCGAGCGCTTCCTTGAACAAACCGCCTGGAACAGCTATGAGCTTGAACGGGGAACATTCACCAGAAACGAATCCGGTAGTGACGGTGTCTTCACCACCGATTTGCGCTTTACTGTTATTGATTCTCCGGTACCGGCAAGTATTCGTATAGTTTTAAACTCAGAAGGCAATTTAGCAACCCTGAGACTCGCTCCTGACTTCAGCGATCCGGAATCGGGATATATTGCTAAAATACTAAGCGGCATTTTACATGGTCTGTTTCCTGTACTCATTGTCCTGCTGCTCATCGCACAGTTTTTCAAACGACAATACAACCGGTTAATCGACCTGAGTATCGTTAAATATGATGCGCTTGCCTTTGGTTTTCTGTTCTCATTTGTAGCTGCCTTACAGGTTATAACTGAAGACTTCCAGGGCGCGATTCCGGACTTTGGCGTGATTCTCATATCAATTGGTGTATTTCTGGGTGCCGGACTTCTGTTTTCAGCCATGGCTGTCGTGGTTTTCGCAACAGCTGATTCACTCTGTCAGGAGGCTTTCCCGCGAAAGAAATACAGTTTTGCTCTGCTCCGGCAGGGACTTGTGAAAAACAAGCTGGTTGGCAAGTCATTCAGCAGAGGCATAGCAGGCGGGTTTCTAATGGTACTGGTGTTTACAGTACTCTACGGTCTTACAGATACGGCCATGAGCTCATTTTATGATGAAAGCATCATTTCTGTTTCTTCAGTACGGGGTCTGGCGGCAATAATCCATCATCCGGTTATCAGTCTGGTTGTGGCACTCGTCGTCGTATTCCTGTTCATGCTTATTCCCGGCGCATGGCTCAAGCTTCGCGGAGCGCCCCAATGGCTGATGGTTATATTACTCACCTTATTTTCGGGTCAGATTTATATTTTTGGCCCCGAAGCTGGTTCACCGTATATCACCTATCTGCTTCGCTTCGCAATTGTTTTGACTCCAGTACTCATATTTTTGCGATACGATATTGTGAGCAGCATAATTACATTTGTAATCTTCGCGCTTGTGATGCTGGGGATGCAAATCCTGATTTCTCCGGTTACGTCAGACCTCTTTTTTATTCTGGTGATTGCGGCTCTGATGGCAGGGTTGCTGCTCGTGGCCTACGTCGGGCTCAATTCTACGGTGGATTATAACGAGCTTCCCGATATGGAGCCGGAATACATCAAAAGACTGGCGCGTGAGCAGCGCATTGAAAAAGAGTTCGAACTGGCTCGTGAAGTTCATGATTCTTTTCTGGCATCAGCCCGACCGAATGTGGCCGGGTACGATATCTCGTCCAGCTGTAAGACGGCGTATGAGGTTGGCGGAGACTACTACGATTTCATCACCCTGAATGAGCATAAAACGCTGATTGTAATCGCAGATGTAAGCGGGAAAGGGGTGAAGGCGGCTTTTTACATGACGCTCATCAAAGGCTATCTGCAGAGCGTTTCCGAGCAGACAGACGACGTTGCGGAGATTATCAAAACCGTAAACCGGCTCTTTTACGCCAACAGCCCGAGAGGCACCTTCATTACGGCCCTGGCAGGCGTGCTCGATACTCAAACGAATAGGTTCACCTTTGTACGGGCAGGTCATGACCCGCTCTATCTTCTCGGCGAAAGTCAGCGGGGGCTGCTTGTATATCAGCCGAAAGGTTTTGCCCTCGGAATGGCAAGGCCGGAGGTGTTTAACGCCAATCTGGAAACCAGCCGGATTGAAATCAAAGAAAGTAAACCGCTGATTCTCTTCACCGACGGTTATCCCGAAAGCTTCAACCTGAACCGACAACAGCTCGGTGAGAAACGCCTGCAGAAGATTATCCTGGCCAGCTACGAGCAAAGCAGCTCATCAGCCCAGCTTCTGGACGGCATTCGCAAACGGGTAGCCTCATTTGTCTCCGGCGCCCGCCAGCACGACGACATGACGATGATTGTGATAAGCAGAGGGTCGTTACTCAGGTGACAGGTCTCATAAAAGTCTGATATGTGGGAAAAGTTTCGGTTTTGATTAATCCCCAAACCTGTTTATTCGGCCGGCAAGTCTGTCTGCCACAGCGACGGCGTAGCCAAGCTGCGCAGGTCGCAAACACGACCCGGCCTAAACAGCCCTCAACTGCCTCGGAACCCGCCCTTAGTTCACAAATCCGGCAGGTTTCTGGCGGTGGAAGTCTGTTTGCATCTGGTAGGCTCTGGCCAGTGATAGCACCAGTCCCTCCTCAAACAGATGACCGTTAAAGGTGATGCTGGTTGGCATGCCGGTAGAGCTGAACCCGTTTGGAACAACCACGCTCGGATGGCCCGTCAGGTTGGTGATGAGCAAATTGCCTCCGACGAATGAAGGGGAGATATAGACATCGACATCGCTTATTGCCTCGAGCATCTCCTCCATGAGGATAGTGCGCGCGCGGTTCGCCTGAATGTATTCCACTGCCGGAACAAATCGTGCGGTCCGGAATACGTTGGGCCAGGCCTGCTTCATCTGGCGAATCAGCTCTGCGTCGCGTCCGCTGCGGGTGAGCTCGTCGAATGCGGCCGCGGCTTCCACGCTTAGAATCAGATCCATAGCGTTGAAGTCGATTTCGGGCAGCTCAATCGGCACAAGATTGGCGCCCAGCCGGCGCAGCACCCGGAGCGTTTCCTGGTCGTTTTCCCGGTTGGGATAGCTGGCATCAAAAGCGGAGGCCACGTAGCCAATGCGAAGATTCCGGAAATCGAAATCAGCATCATAATTGAAGGGTAGATCATATACCGACGGATCCAACCCGTCCGGACCTTCGATAACGGAGAACACGATGGCTGCATCTTCGGCCGTGCGGGTAAGCGGGCCAATCTTATCCATGCTCCAGCTTAACGCCATAGCGCCATGTCGGCTTACGCGTCCGTAGGTAGGCCGCAGCCCCGTTACGCCATTTCTTGTAGCCGGAGAAACAATAGAGCCCAGCGTTTCGGAGCCAATCGCAAACGGAACCAAACCGGCTGCCGTAGCGGAGGCCGATCCTGCGCTTGATCCGCTTGCTCCAAGATCGGTGTTCCATGGCGAACGGCTGAAACCGTCGAACCAGACGTCACCCCAGGCCAGCGCCCCCAGTGAGAGCTTGGCCAGATGCACCGCTCCGGCTTCCTCCAGCTTGAGAAGCACAGTGGCGGTTTGATCAATTACCTGATCGCGGAAAGGCGTGGCGCCCCATGTGGTCGGGTAGCCCGCAAGAGCAAGAAGGTCTTTGGATCCGTACGGAATCCCGTGAAGCGGCCCAAGCCAGATGCCATCGGCTGTTAGCGCGTCGGCCGCGCGGGCCTGTTCCATCGCCAGATCTTCAGTTAAGGTGATGACAACCTCAAGCTGCTCGTCGTACTGACGTATGCGATCCAGAAACAGCTCCGTGAGCTCTACAGATGTAATCTTCTGCTCGCGGATGAGCCAGCCCAGCTCTGCTACGGAATAGTAGGCCAGTTCACTTCGGTCTTCGGGCAGCTCCACATTGTTCGGAAGGCGCCAGTTGCGCTCGAACTGCTCGGTTTCTACAATATAGCCCTGCGGGATCGGGTTGAACTGCACGGCTGGCCAGACCTCGTTACCAATCTGTTTCTGATGCAATGTCTCATAGGCCTCAAGGTTTGATCGCAGCCCGTCTATCATAGAGTCGCGGTGGGCCTGGGTAAAATTGAGCCCAAATAGCTTTTCAGCTTCGGCTATCACGCTTGTTTGGATCGGATGATCATCGCTGATCCGGATTACGGCCATTATGAGAAGTCCGGCGATTAATCCGCCGAGAGCGAATGCTAATTTCTGCTTCATGAGATCTGGTGTGCTAAGTGCAGGTTGGGTGATGGTTCAGATGAAGTGAACACATCAAAATAGAAAAATATTCGCGGGAATTAACCCGATGGGTGAATCGGCTGAAAGAGGCTTCAGAAAATATTCTCCTTGCCCAAAAAAAGCGCCCCTGCATGGCAGAGGCGCTTTTTAAATGGTTTCCCGACCGGATTAAGGAGCAGGGTAAATGTAGTTGGCTTCGAAGCTCAGCGGTATACCAAGCGTCCAGTAGGCCAGCAGGAAGATGGTCCACGTAACCAGAAAGATGATGGAGTACGGGAGCATCATCGAGATCAGGGTTCCGATACCGGTGTTCTTCACATAGCGCTGACAGAATACAACCACAAGCGGGAAGTACGGAAGCAGCGGGGTGATGATGTTCGATACCGAATCACCTACGCGGTAGGCAGCCTGTGTAAGGTCAGGCGAGATGCCGAGCTGCATAAGCATAGGCACGAAAATCGGAGCAATAAGCGCCCATTTTGCGGAAGCTGATCCAACCAGAAGGTTCACAAACGCGCTGAGGAATATGATTCCCACAATCGTCATTTGAGCAGGCATATCGAGCGCCTGAAGGAAGTTAGCACCTTTGATGGCAATCAGGAGACCGATATTGGAGTCGCCAAACGCATCGATGAAAAGTGCGCAGAAAAACGCCATCACAATATAATAACCCATGCTCTCCATCGACTTGGTCATGTTATTGATCATATCTTTGGAGCTCTTATATCTGCCGGAGGCAAAGCCATAAACCACGCCGGGAATCAGAAGCAGAATAAAAATGAGCGGTACAATAGCCTGCATCAACGGTGCCTGAAAAGAGAAGAGAGAGCTCACTTCAGGGTTATCCCAGTTCGGATCACGAAGTGCAGAACCATCCGGCCATGCCCATGCAAACAGGCCAACCAGACCAAGGACCATGGCGCCAAAACCGAGCCAGAACGCCTTGCTTTCGCGAGGGGTAACGGTCTCCATTTTAGGCATCTGATCCTCGTCTCCGTCTACCTTAATACCCTGCAGACGCGGCTCTACGATTTTATCGGTTATATACCAGCCTATACCAACAATCAGAAGGCAGGATGCGGCGGTGAAATAGATGTTATTAAGCGGGTTCAGCTCAATGGTAGGATCGTAAATCCGTGCGGCCTCGAGGGTGAAGCTCATCAGCAGCGGATCGATAGCCGAAGGAATAAAGTTGGCTGAAAAGCCACCACTAACCCCGGCAAAGGCGGCCGCAATACCGGCCAGCGGATGTCGACCGGCCGCGTAGAAGATTACGCCCCCGAGCGGAATTACCAGCACATAGCCCGCATCGGCCGCGGTATGACTCACAATTGCAATCAGAATGAGCATAGGCGTTAGGAAGGAAGCCGGAGTTGAGCCGAGCAGTTTTTTCAGGCCGGCATCAATCCAGCCGGAGTGCTCAGCCACACCTACACCAAGCATAGCCACAAGCACAATCCCGAGCGGGGCAAAAAGTACAAAAGTACTTACCATGCTGGCCAGGAACCCGGCCAGACTTTCCCCGGTGAGCAGGTTATTTACGTTAAGGTCTGCTCCGGTGAGCGGATGTGTTTCGCCAAAGTCGAAAGGTGAAAGTATGGCCGAAAGCACCCATACAATAACGAGCAGAAAGAAAAACAACATTGCCGGATCCGGCAGCTTGTTCCCGAGTTTTTCGATGACGTTCAGGAACTTATCGAAAATAGAATTGCTGCCACTCGACTGGGGCGCTTCATTTTCAAGTTCGTCGGTTTGTTTACTCATGGTAAAACATTGAGGATGTTTGGAAGTTACGTGGCACGATTTTAAGGAAGTGCGTTACAAGCTTGTGAATTACTGAAAATATCACGCACTTTTCAAGTTTTATTTTAGGTTAGGACGGAATGAGTGCACTTTGGCGTTATTAAATCCGGCTATACTTTGATTACGTATTTATAGCTAAATTGAAAGTTTAACGTAACTCAGGACTGGTCACATCTTTCCATTCCGGTGTCGTGGTAATATCTGCCTGTCTTTCGCAACATCAATAATTAGTAACACCTTTCCGCAATATGCTGAATCTCAATACCATGCCGACTAATCTGCCCAACCAGTCTTTCCATTTTTTTCGTGCTATTTCTTTATTCCTGATCCTCATTTCGGGCACCATCTGGCTGACAGCCGACGCTTTTGCCCGGCAGTCTGATGTAAATCCCGGGGTGATGCACATCAAGCTGGATCGTGAAACAGCAGAAATGGCGCGACAGTCCGTGGCTCAGCGAAGTGCCGGAGAGGGTAGCGCTGTACTGACCGGCGCTGAACGTCTGGACGCCGTTCTAGTAAATATGGATGCTGTCAGACTGGAACCCGTATTTACGGCTCCGGAGCGCTTTCGGGAGCGTCATCGTCAGGCCGGACTCGACCGCTGGTTTACGATTCGAATGCCGGAACAAACGGATGTACTCGGAATGGCCACCGAGCTGAAGCGCCTTCCCGAAATCGAAATAGCCGAGCCGGACTATATCGCAGTTTCCCACGAGTACACCGGATCCATCTGGGATGAAGGAAACGCCGCCCCCATGGCCGGACAAATGGACGCTGGTTTCCAATATCAGTGGCACTACTCCAACGACGGCAGCGCCGGTGGTATGCCCGGTGCCGATATCGACCTCATAAGCGCATGGCAAATTACCACAGGTTCTCCCGATGTCATTGTTCAGGTGATAGACTCCGGAATCGATTTCGAACACCCGGATCTTGAAGATATGCTTTGGGTAAACCCGGCTCCGGGCTCATCGGTAACCGGAAATGATATCCACGGATGGAACTGGGTATCGAACAACAGCAGTATCATGGATCACAGCGGGCATGGAACGCATGTGGCCGGAACCATAGCCGCGCGCAACGGAAACGGAATTGGGGTGGCAGGAATCGCAGGTGGCGATGCACAGGGCGGCGGAGCCCGCTTGATGATCAGCCGTATTTTTGAGCCCAACCCCAATAATACCAACGAAAACATCGGTGCAGGATCCGACCGTACCGCCATGGCAATTGTCTACGGAGCCGACAACGGAGCCGTAATTTCCAACAACAGCTGGGGTTATCGGCAGGGTGGCGTTTTCCCTGAAATTGTTCAAACGGCCATTGACTACTTTATAGAGTTTGCCGGCTACGATCAGCACGGAAACGTTGAGGGTCCGGTTGCAGGCGGCGTGTTTATCTCCTCGGCCGGAAATTTTCCGGATCAGGTGTTCTACTATCCGGCTGCGTACGAGCCTGTAATTTCAGTGGCAGCAACAAACTATAACGATGAGAAAGCTCCGTACTCCAACTATGGTATTCGCGTGGATATTTCAGCTCCCGGCGGTCAGCTGTTAACAGGCGATCCTTACGGTGGTGTGTACAGCACCGACTTAAGCTCAAACTTCGATGCATACAGCTTTAAGCAGGGGACTTCGATGGCTTCTCCACACGTGGCGGGCGTTGCGTCTCTGATAGCATCACACTTTCCGGGAATCACAAACGATGAGCTGGTGGCCCGACTGCTCAGCTCCGCCGATGATATCGACTATTTTAACTTTCCCATAGCGGGGAGACTAGGCTCCGGACGTGTGAATGCATTCCGCGCCCTTACCGAAGATCCGCCGCCGGTTCGTCCCGGCCTCATGTTTCCGGAAAATGAGGCTGAAGATTTAGTCTCAAGCGTGGAGTTCGAATGGGAGCCGGTTTCGTCGGCGGCGACCTATCATTTCCAGCTAAGCCGTGAAGAAGATTTTTCCAGCATCTTCCTGAACCTGCCCGGACTCACTGAAACCACCCTGCTGCGCCACGGTTTTGATACCGAAAGCACATTCTACTGGAGAGTGCGTGCTGTAACATCGACCGGCACAGAAGGTTTGTGGTCGGTAACCAACAGCTTCACAACCGGAACAGTGGTCAATATCGATAATGGTGAAGTCAACGATTTGCCTCAGTCAATCACGCTCTCGCAAAACTACCCGAATCCGTTTAATCCGGTGACTCAAATCGCCTACGAATTGAGCGAGCCGGCGGAAATCAGCATAAACGTCTACAACGTGACGGGGCAGCGCGTGGCCACGCTGTATAACGGACTCCAGCAGGGCGGTCGCCATCAGGTAGCATTCGACGGTTCGGGCCTCTCCTCGGGCGTCTATATCTATCAGCTGCGCACCAGCGAAAAAGTCCTCAACCGCAAAATGGTGCTGGTTAAGTGAGCGAAATGGGTTCAGATGCCGGATTTGGCATCATGCCCGCTCACAATTTTGAATTATTGGTGTCCGGGTAAACTATACTGCCATTGAGGAGAAACACTAAAAAGTAAAACACTAAAAAACCACGAAAGGATAAAAATACCCTGGAAAATTCCGGCCTGGGAAAAATAGCAAGGGTCGTTGCGCTTCCGGTTTTAAATGGTGGATTGTATGTAGCGACTTTAGTCCGCCCGCCGGCGGAAGCGGTTACAATATACCCGGGGTAAGAAGTCATCTAACAAAAAGGCCCGAAGCACTAAGCTGATAAGGTATCAGCATTTCCAGAGGGCCAACAATCAGATATAATCCCAAAAACACGCTTCTTATCTGGTACAAGGGCCATTCATTCGGCTTCGGAACATATCCTAAACCGACCCTCGACACCTTCAAAGCTTTTTTCAATTACTGATACTCAGGTCTAACTTGAGGCACTTCTCACCCCGGGTTCCTTTCCCGCGCTACCGCTTGGTCCAGTCACCCGGGGCTAATCATATTGGACCCCATGCGGGATCTTTGAAAAACAAATCAAAGCTTGGAGCATATTCCCCGGACAACAGTGGTTCTTTATTCACCATTATTTTATAGCTCCCAGAATCAGATCGTGGTGGCTCATCATGGCGTCGTAAAGGTTTCGGCTGCGCTCTACGAGGTCTTCATCCAGACCCGGCCAGTCTGATGCGCGATCGAAGGCTTCACCTTTGCGGTACATATTGCCGGCTGCGGTTACGAACATTCCTGCGGCTGAGACGGTGGTGGTTTCATCGGTGATGTTTCCATCTTCGTAGCTGAGTTTTGAGGCAAGGCGGTCGTTCTGCATCATATGCTCCAGCGCGCCCTTTAGCAGCATATCGCTGAGCTCTCCAATCTTCTCTGCAATATCGGGTCGTTGTTCACCTATAAAGGCCGCCATGCCTTCACGCTCGCGGTCCCAACCGTATCCGCCGCCAAGATGATTTAAAAACTGAAAGGTATTGTAGACATCAACCTCATCAGTAGCGGCAGAAGCGCCGTTGCTCCCGAAGGTAATTTGATCCGGGAGTCCCCATTCACGCGCGAGCGGCATCACGCTTTCGAACATCACTACCGATCTTTCAAAAAGCTGCTGTGCGGCTTCGGCTGACTCTTCATCATCACCAAACATATAGAGGGCGTCGTAGAGGGCTTTGTGTCCGCGAATCATGGCGCCAATGGCGTCGAGGCTCCATGTTTTGCCGTCGGTTTCATTCACCATCGACAGAATAGTCGATGACGGCATGGTACCGGTGCTCCAGCTGTCTGTGGTGGAGAAGTCGTAAATACCCGCGTCATCGTCCCAGGCTTCGTTGAGGACCTGTGCCGTTTCGAGCGCAATGTCCGCAATTTCCTCTTTGCTGTACCCCATCCAGGCAATCAGGCGCTCCTCATCGATCAGACCCATGTTGTCAGCGCCTTCAGGCTTGGCCCAGACAACCCAGGCATACACATGCCCGTGAATTCCGCCCAGCCCGTAGCTCATGCTTTCGTGCTCGATAGTTCCGTCGTGATGGAAAAAGAAGCCGCTTTCGTAATGGTTGTCGAGCAGATAGCGCCCCGGTGAGACGATGTAGTTTGTAGGTGCGATATTAAGCGCGTCGTACATCCCTTCAAAATCGGTGAAGCGGCCGCTTCGATGATGCAGGTGGTACGCATAGACCAAATGCGGGTAAACCGATAAATCGGGACTTCCACCCGATGCATACTGATCACCGCTCTGCTCAAACCATGGAATAATCAGACCGGAGCGGTTGAAAAATGAGTCGGTTGCGCTAAGCAAATCCAGCCACTGCTGCGCACGTTCTCCCATACCTTCGGGCAGTTCCGGACGGTAATTTTCGCTGCCCATTTCCGAGCTTCGGGAAAGACCTGCAACGATAGACACGGCGTGCATCGCGTTGCTGTAGTCTTCTGCATACACTCTGTTTTGATGAAAGACTCCGTTTCCGTCCTCATCTACCGATGCAGGAACAAGTAAAGCAGGCGGATCAGATAGTTCCGGCTCCTCGGGCGACTCGCAGGCAGGGAGCGCAATCAGCATAAAAATCAGAAGAACGTAAAGTGTGATGGATCCTGATGTTGATATCGGGCTTTTCATAAGCAAATAAATTGATTGGTGATGAAGGACTAAATCAATTTAACCGTTATTGAAGCCAATTTCAGCAAGATTGACTTTCCCGAGGTTGTCATAAATGAAGTTTGGTCTGAACGGAAACATGTCGAGGTCTTCCATTTTGCTGTAGCCGCTTAGCACAAGCACCGTTTGTACACCGGCCTGAACACCAGCCAATACATCGGTCTGCATGTTATCACCAATGATGAGTGCGTTTTCGCTGTGCGCCTGCATGCTGTCCAGAGCCGCGCGAAGCATAAAGGCATTCGGCTTTCCAATATAAAACGGCTTCTTACCGCTGATGCGCTCAATCGGGGCACACATAGCGCCGCAGGCGGGTGAACCGCCCGGACCGGCAACATCGGGGTTGGTGGCAATGAAGCGTGCGCCGTCTTTCACAAAAGAGGAAGCTTTGCGAATCATATCCCAGTTGTAGGAGCGGGTTTCGCCCACAATCACGAAGTCGGGATCGATGTCGGTTATCGAGAATCCGATTTTATAAAGTTCGTGCGTGAGGGCGCCTTCACCAATTACATAGGCTTTGCGCCCGCTTTGCTTCGACAGAAATGCGGCCGTAGCCATTGCCGAGTTGAAAAACTTCTCCTCCGGAATATCCACCCCGGCAGAGCTCAGGCGGTTGTGAAGGTCTACCTGCGTTTGGGACGGGTAATTGGTGATGAATCTGAAGTCAATTCCCTTTTTGATGATTTTCTTCAGGAAGGCGTCTGCACCGGGAATGAGGTGATTGTCGTGCAGGACTACGCCGTCCATATCAAGCAGTAAATGTGTTTTCAAAAGTTTCTCCTCTTGAGGCTTTCTAAATATCAATGAGTGTGATGCCGGTTGTTGGCTATCTGTTTCGGCCATACTTTTCGTGGCTGGATACCCAGTCGAGCGACGAGATTGCGGCGCCCAGGGAAACCTCACCGGCGAGAGCCACGCCTGCTATAATTTCAGCCAGCTTTTTGGCTCTGTCTTTTCCATAACAATCCATGATTTCGAGGCATTCACGCTGCGTGGCGAGTCCGGTTCCGCCGCCATAACTTGCCACGATAAGCGATGGAATCGTGAGCGAAAGATAGAGATCACCCTCATCGGTAATTTCCGAGTAGAGAATTCCGGCCGAGGATTCCGAAACGTTCGCCACGTCCTGACCCAAAGCGATGAACATGGCCGTGATGGCGTTCGGGGAATGCGCTCCGTTGTTATTCGCCCCGCTGATAAACGCGCCAATAGTAGCCACGTCGTTGTGAAAATTGAGGCTTTCCGGTTCCACCCGAAGCGTTTCGATCAGCACATCGCGCTTCAGCACGGCTTCTGCTGTTACACGCTTGCCCCGGGTACGCATCACGTTAACCTGCGATGCTTTTTTGTCGGTGGCAAAGTTGGATTCCAGGAAGAAACGGGTTTTGCCCGGGTAGTTGTCCAGTATCCAGCTGCAGGCCGCAAAGGTTGCGCGCCCTACCATGTTCTGCCCGGCCGCGTCGCCGGTGGCAAAGTTGAAGCGCAGATAGGCGAACTTGTTGGACAGATATTCATCAACATAGAGCAGTTTTGCAACGCTGGACGTCGCTTCGGCCTCCTCTCTGATCTTCGCTTTGTTCTCCGGAATGTTAATCCAGTCGGTGAAATCACGCGCGTCGCGGGCGTTGTCGAAAATGAAAACCGGCGCCCGCTGCATGCAGTCGACCGATACGGTGCACTTCACCCCGCCCGAAAGGTTCACCGCTTTGATGCCGCGGTTATAGGATGCTACCAGCGTACCCTCAGTTGTGGCCAACGGTACCAGAAACTCCCCTTTGGCATGCTCGCCGTCTACCAGAATCGGACCGGCAAAGCCAATCGGGACCTGCGCCACGCCTGTGAACGCCTCAACGTTACCCTGCGTAGTCTGCGGGTCGAACGAGTAGTTCGGGATGTGCTTCAGCTTCACCCCGGACCATGTCTCCACGAACTCCTGACGCGCTTTAATAGCCTCGGGTCCGTAGTCGTTGGCCGGATCGATCGGGATGCGAACGCGCTTGCGGGTGACATCACCCAGCGAATCTTCAACCTTTACACTCAGCTTTCCGATTTTCTCGGTGAAGAAGTTGAACTCAATTTCGTGTTTCCCCTTGCCCAGAGGTTCACCGGCGATCTCAAACGTTATGGTGTCTCGCAGCTTCAAATCCAAAGGAAGGTCGGCGCTCACAGAAGCAGGACCGCGCCGGGTGCCGTCAGCTAAAACAAGGCTCACCTTATCCGCGGTGAATTCATTGCCGTTAATCCGGACACCGTAAACGCCAACGACAACGGCATCGCTCAGGCGGTTTTTGATTTCAAACCGAAAACCGGTTGTGGTGTTGGTCAGGCTTCCGTAGGTATAAAGTTTGCGTAAAACCAGACTTGGGATTTTGAACATAGGTGGCGTTTAATCTAAAAGTTTACAGGCCAGTGTGATGGCGTACGAAGCTTGAAATAAATTCTAAGCATCCGCAGCGCAGCCGAATGCCCATAAAATGATGATAAATTTGATTAATAGCCACAACAGCCCACTGTGATTGCGCCAGGGAATTGAACGGAATTCCTTCTGCATCTGAATCTGAAAAGCCCGAAATTGACCGACATTCAAATTCCACCTACCATGCCATCACCAGAAACAAAAACCTCCGAAGCCGTCCGGCTTTTTGCAGATATCGCCCTCCCTGTGGCGGTGCGGGAGGTTTTTACGTATGAGCTGCCTGAAGATCTGAGCGCCGATGCACAACCTGGGATGCGGGCATGGGTTCCCCTGCGCGGAAGAATGAATATTGGCATGATTGTGCGCATTCACAACGAAATACCGGCTTTTGATACAAAGCCGGTTCGTCGCCTGCTCGACGAAATGCCGGTGCTGGACAGCGATATGCTCGAGCTCACGCGCTGGATGCACCGCTTTTACGTTGCCGGATGGGGCGAAGTGGTTCAGTCGGCCCTGCCTGCCGGACTCAACTTTTCGTCGGCTACCTATGTAAAAGCCGTGGAACAGTCCCCGGATGCCGTGGTATCGCTCACCAAGACGGAAGAGGAAATTTACAACGAGCTTCTGGGTTATGGAGCCTATCCCCACAAAGAGGCGCAGCAGCGCTGGTCTTCGGCCGCAAGGGTGATGGCATCGCTGCGAAAAAAAGGTCTTTTGGAGCTTTGGGATGAGCCCTATCTGGATATGAAAACAAAAACGGTGCTGAAGTGGCACTGGAAGGAAAAAAGAGAGGATGAGATCCGTGAAATTGCCCAATCAGGCAAGCTAAACAAATGGCAGCAGGGCTGGCTGAAGCTCCTCAGCGATGATCCGCTGCCCGCGACCTCACCGGCGCTCAATGCTCTGGACAATGCGCTCACAAACTACTCCATCGGCCGGCTGGAGAAAGAAGGAATCATCGAGAAAAAAGAGCACAAGGTTTCAGCCGCGGAGCCTGACTATGACTTTGAGCCACAGGCGCTGTCGGCACTGAACGAGCATCAGGAGAAGGTGCTGAAGCCGATTTCGGAAGCCATCACCCAAAACCGGTACGAAAAGTTTCTGATTTACGGGATTACCGGCAGCGGCAAAACCGAAGTGTATATTCACGCGCTCATGCAGGCCGTGGAGCAGGGCAAGGGCGCACTCGTTCTGGTACCGGAAATTGCGCTGACGCCACAAACTGTCCGCCGTTTTTACCGGATATTCGGTAAAAAGATCGCCATTCTGCACAGCCGCCTGAGCGACCGGGAGCGCTTCGACGCCTGGCAGGCGCTGCGCAAAGGTGAAAAAAACATCGTGATTGGCGCGCGCTCGGCCGTATTTGCGCCGATAAAGAATCTGGGAATCATCATTATAGATGAGGAGCATGACACTTCCTACTATCAGGCGGATCCGGCGCCGAGATACCACGTGCGGGAAGTGGCTACCGTTCGGGCGTTTAAGGAAAACGCGGCATTGGTGCTTGGTTCGGCAACGCCCAGTCTGGTGAGCCTGGTGGAAACGACCAAAAAGAGCAGCCGTCTGCTTCGCTTACCAAGCCGCCATTCGGGCGCAACGCTGCCGGAGGTAAAGGTACTGAGCCTCACCGAATATAAACACGCCATGCGCGGACCGCTGGCCGTGCCCATGTACACAGCGGTTGAGGAAGCCGCAGCCCGGGGCGAACAAATTATTCTTCTGTACAATCGACGCGGCTTTGCCAGCTTCATGCAGTGCGACTCCTGTGGTGATGTAGTTGAGTGCCCGCACTGCTCGGTGAGCCTGACCTACCATAAGCGTCAGCAGCATCTGAGGTGCCACTACTGCGGGTTTAGCTCGGCCGTGCCGTATACGTGTCCGGGTTGTGACAGCCACGAGCTGCAGATGCAGGGCAGCGGCACCCAGCAGATTGAGGAAGAGCTCACGGGTCTGTTTCCCGACCTTCGGGTGCTGAGAATGGATCAGGATACAACCAGCCGGAAGAACGCACACGACCGCATTCTGAGCAGCTTTGGCCGTGGTGAAGCCGATATCCTGATTGGCACGCAGCTCGTGGCTAAGGGGCTCGATTTCCCCAATGTTACCGTGGTTGGGGTGATAAACGCCGATACCGAGCTCGCCTTTCCGTCCTACCGAAGCAACGAAAGGATGTTTCAGCTGCTGAGTCAGGTTTCGGGCCGCAGCGGCCGTGCGGATAAAAAGGGCGTGGTATATCTGCAGACCAAACAGCCAGAGCATTTTGCCATCCGCTTTGCCCGGGAGCACGACTTTGAAGGATTTGCGCGACATGAGCTGTCCATCCGCAAGCCGCTGCTCTATCCGCCCTATTCACGACTGCTGCAGTTCAGCTTCAAAGGGAAGGATGCGACAACCTGCATGAAGGCTGCCGAACAGTTCACCCGTGTAATGGAGCAGTCCGGCACGCCCTGGCCGGTGCTGGGCCCCACGCCCGACGTCATCGAAAAGATGAACGATGAATACCGCTGGGTAACCATGATGAAATTACCGCCGGACATCAAAACCGCAAAGCTCGAACGGCTGTGCGACTACTTCTACACCTGGTACGACAAAACCAAGCCCGACGGCGCGAGTACCGTACGGATTACGTTGAGCCATGAGATGATATAAGCCGGTGACCACGATATGAGAAAAGTAATACTCTTCGGTAACTCAGGCTCAGGAAAATCCACGCTGGCTGCAAAGCTTAATGGCGAAGGACTGGCTCATCTGGATTTGGACACCCTGGCCTGGCTTCCCACGGACCCGCCGGAGCGAAGGCCGTTAGATGATGCGCATGTCGAGATTGAGCACTTTTTAGAAAAGCATGACGAATGGGTGATTGAAGGCTGTTATGCAGATTTGCTCGAGCTGGTGAAGCCGTTTGCCAATGAAGCCATCTTCATGAACCTTCCCTTTGAGCTATGTCAGCAGAACGCCCGTAACCGCCCCTGGGAACCTCACAAATACAAAACCAAAGAGGCGCAGGACAAAAACCTTCCCATGCTGCTAGACTGGATTGCCGGATATGTGACCAGAAAAGATTCTCTGTCCTACACCGCGCACAAAGCGCTGTTTGACGGATTTGAGGGGAAGAAGAGGGAGATTTCAAGCAACAGACAGGTGTTTATTTGAGCAGGGTCATAGAACGGTAACTTCAAGGGAGTAACCCAAAGGCATAGCCCCATTATGCCCGCAATCTCCTCGGGCGCAGGATTTTCCAAAAGTTGCACCCAATCTCCATCGTGAAGCCGGTAATAGAATTGAGCGGCCTTTCTGCTACTCTTTATACCGTCGTGACACTTTTATCAAAAAAATAACGCATTGGGAGGCGAACCAGGCTGAGGGTTGCCACTTGTGGTGCCGGAGCCTCGACTAACTACTCAAAAACATATCTCAATTCGAATTATGAAAAACATTTTCTTTACCGTATTTGTGGCTGTTGGGCTCCTTTTTTTCGGATCGCAGCAGGCAAACGCTCAGCAGGACATCAGCTTTGGTGTGAAGGGCGGTATCTCATTGTACAACATCAATACCAGCGTTAGCGCCGGTGGTTTTAGCATAGATGAAACCTCCGACCGTCGACTTGGTTTTGTGCTTGGTGCCTATGCAATTGTTCCATTCCACGACATGTTTGCCTTTCAGCCGGAGCTGCTTTTTGTACAAAAGGGTGGCAACGACTCAAACGGCGACGATGATTTTTTCGGCGGCGACACGGAGCTCATCCTTAACTACATAGACATTCCTCTTTTGGTGCGTTTTAACGTGCCGATTGAAACGAACTTAAATCCGTATCTGATTGCAGGTCCTTCAGTAGGTTTTCTGGTTAGCGCAACCGAGAAGTTTGATGGCGAAAGTGAAGACGCCAGCGATTTCCTTAATTCACTTAACTTCGGCTTCAATATAGGCGCCGGAGTTAACTTCGGCCAGCTGAACGTAGACCTTCGCTACGAGTTCGGACTTTCAAATATTTTTGATGATGAAGACGATTTCGACGATTTCTTTGAGCTTAACTTCGATGTAACCACCAGCGGGCTCATGCTTACAGTAGGCTACACCTTCTAAGTAAAGCCTTCGCTTAGTTTTTAAAAGGCCTTCCTGACTTGCTCAGGGAGGCCTTTTTCTTTTAGGTCGCCTTTAATCATATTTTGCAGCTGCACCCAGGCAGTTCTAAGACCTCCATGCAATGCCCGAAAATCATCATAGCAATACTATTGGTCTAAAGTGTATCTTAGCGTGTACTATACTGTGTTAAAAAGAGTGAAAAAATCCGGTCAGCTTTTCAAGCGACTGGTCAACAACTACTTACCTAATCCCATTATTTATGAAAAAGCGTACTGTATCATCTTTTATTTCAGCACTTGCACTGCTTGTGGTTTTGAGCATCACAAATCCGGCTCAGGCCCAGTTCGATCAGGCTACATTTGGCGCAAAAGCAGGCTTCACAGCCTACAGTCTTACCGTCGATAACGGTGATTCCGATACCTCAGACCTGCGCCTTGGCTGGACCATTGGCGCATTTGCGAACATCCCGCTCTCTTCAATGTTCGATTTTCAGCCAGAACTTTACTTCACTCAGAAGGGTGGTCGGGACTCCTTCTCTGAGGGCGGAGTAGACATCGAAGGCAACACAATATTGAACTACATCGAAATTCCACTGCTTGTCCGTTACAATATTCCGCTCGAGACTGAAGTGCTTCCATACATTACCGCCGGCCCGACCTTTGGTTATCTGGTGAGTGCCGATCAAAAAATTGAAAGCGACGGCGCTTCTTTCACCGAATCCATCAAAGACGATCTTAACGCGCTCAACGTTGGGTTATCAGTTGGAATTGGCCTTGGTTTGCGTCAGTTCAGCCTGGACTACCGCTATGAGTTTGGCCTAACCGACCTCTCAGACGACGATGGACTTTTTGGCTCTGATCTGAGCGTAAAAACCAGCGGCTTTTCCGTAACCCTTGGCTACACGTTCTAAGCGGCAGACACACCATTCAGCTTTCTGAACCCTTCCGGACTCCTTTCCGGGAGGGTTTTTTGTTTCCTAAGGTGATGGGGTCTCAATGCCATCACCCTGCACAGTAAACGGAAATGCCGTTCGTTTGAACCACAGTAAGCCGTATATTAAACAGCTTTTAAATTCCGGTGGCTATTGCCACCTAAACAACAGTTTTTTCAACACGTTTAACCGTTAGATATATCCGCTTATGCAGCGTACGTTTTCAGTTTGGCTGGTAGCAGCAATGATGCTTACAACCGGCCTGCTTTTTACAGGATGCCGGAGCTCTGAAGTTGACCGGCTTACACAGCAGGTGAGCCAGCTTGGTCGCCAAAACGCAGAGATGCGTAGAAACCACGAGCAGCAGATGGAGCAGCTGAGGGCAGAGCTTGAGGAAGCCCGTTCGGAATCCGGAATTCTGGATGAGCTTGCCGCTTTTCTGCAGGGAGTAAAGGTTCGAATCATTACCAACCAAGGCACGATTGAGACCGAATTCTTCCCGGAAGACGCTCCAATACACGTGTTTAATTTTATTTCCCGTGCCGAAAGTGGTTTTTATGATGGCACCCGGTTCCATCGTGTAATTCCCGGATTTATGATTCAGGGCGGCGATCCTGTCAGCCGTGATGGTGAAAAGGAAGCTATGGGGAGCGGCGGACCAATTAACGCGATCCCGCATGAGTTTAACGAAAGAACGCACGCCCGTGGAGTTTTGTCTATGGCGCGCGTGAGCGACAAGAGGCAGGGAGCAGGTTCTCAGTTTTTCATCATGCATGGAGATACGCCGCGTCTCGACCGCGAATACACCGTTTTCGGGCGCGTAACGAGCGGTCTGGATGTCGTTGACCGAATCGCCACAACGGATACACAGAGCGACAACCCGCGTCTGAGTAATCATCCTGTAACCCCAATGATTATTGAGCGAATGGAAGTATTTCGTTAAGTTGCCGTATGGAAATTGATTCAGAATTAAAGCAGGTTGTGGAGGCGATCCTTTTTTCGACCCCGGAAGCCGTATCGCTAAGCAGTTTAAAAACAATTATTGCCGCAAGGGCCGACGGGTATGAGGCAACCGATGAGGAGCTTACCGGCCACATCGGAGAACTCAACGCACAATATGAGGAAGGCGGGCACGCGTTTCGCATTAAGCAGGTTGCGGGCGGCTATTCATTTGCCACGCGCGATGAGTACCATCCCTGGCTGGAGCATATTCAGCACGAGAATGCGCTGCGGAAGATTTCGCAGACGGCTCTTGAAACGCTGGCAATTGTTGCCTACAAGCAGCCCATTACCAAGCCGGAAGTTGATCACATTCGCGGTGTGGATTCGGGTTATGTGGTAAAACAGCTTTTGGAAAAAGGACTGATTGCAGTTGCCGGACGAAACGACGGCCCGGGACGTGCACTTTTGTACAAAACAAGCGATCGGTTTCTGAGACACTTTGGTCTCAACGCTATTGAGGAGCTGCCTAAACCCCGTGAAATAGAAGAAATACTGCAGGATGATGACATGGCTAAGCATCGTCAGCTGATACTGGAGCTTAAGGCCGGAATGGAAATGGAAGAACAACAGGAGCAGGATGAACAGCAGCAAGCAGAATAAAGACGGCGGGAAAAAAGGAAAAGCCCCGGCTAAAAAAAATACCTTCAATAAAGACAAAGGCAAAAGGGGCAGTAAACCCGACAGACGCCCGTCTGCAAAAAAAGAATTTGACGACAAGGACTCAGAAGAGCCGGAAGTACGCCGAAGGGGCGATTCCAAAGCCGGTGTGCGAAAAGGAAAAGGCCGTAAACAAGAGCTGGAAGCTCCTAAGCAGCGCCACGAATTTCGGCATGAGAAAGATGAGCCTATTCGCCTTAACAAATACATAGCTGCTGCAGGAGTCTGCTCCCGCCGCGAGGCCGATAAGCTTATCGAGCAGGGTAAGGTTGTGGTAAACGGCGAGGTAACTACCGAAATGGGCGTAAAAATTAAGCCTGCTGATAAAGTTGTGGTCGACGGACACGAAATTCAGCCGGAGGAATTTGTTTATATCCTCCTTCACAAGCCCAAAAACACCATTTCAACCACCGACGACGAAAAAGACCGCACCACGGTAATAGATGTCATTGAAAACGCAACCGGCAAGCGCATTTACCCTGTAGGCCGTCTCGACCGGAATACAACCGGATTGATTCTGCTTACCAACGACGGTGAGCTTGCCCACCGTCTGATGCACCCAAGCTACCAGATTCGAAAGGTGTATCAGGTGGAAACAAACATGATTCTGAGCGATGAACAGCTCACTGCATTGCGGAACGGAGTCGAGCTTGAAGACGGCCCGGCGAGGGCTTACAAAGTCGATCGTCATCCGGTACTTGCAAATGTCATCCGAATGTCTATTATTGAAGGACGGAATCACCAGGTCAAAAGAATGATTGATGCCATTGGTGCAGAAGTGATTAATCTTAAACGAATTGTGTATGCCGGCCTGGAAATTGGTGATCTCCGTTCAGGTAAATACAGAAACCTCACCCGTAAAGAAGTGTTCGAACTGCGGCAGGTTACTAAAATATTAGACAAAAAGTCATTGAAATTATGAGACATACCTCCATTAAAAAGGAGTCGGGAGCTATTGAATCGACTGAAGGGCTGCCCATTGCATACGATATGTATCTGCCGTCGAATGCGGTAAGCTCACTCCCAGTTGTGCTTTTTCTGCACGGCTTTAAAGGATTTAAAGACTGGGGCGCATTCCCCGACGCATTTTTTGAAATAGCCCGGAGCGGCTGCGCAGTCATCGCCTTCAACTTTTCACGTAACGGTGTAAGCGGTCATGGGCAGGATTTCGACCGGCTCGATCTGTTTGCGGATGAAACGTTCAGCCAGGACCTGCAGGATATCAGAACCGTTATCGATGCCATGCAGACCCAGAAAATAAAAACCGGATCGGCCGTGTTGGAAACCGACGACGTTGCGCTCATTGGCCACTCCAGAGGCGGCCATACCGCCATAGCCGCAGCTGCCGAGTTTAACGAAGTCAACACGCTCATCACCTGGGCTGCGGTTGCCGATTATAACAAGCAGTTCTCCGACCAGATGAAAAAAGACTGGGAGAAAAAGGGCTATACCGAAATCGAAAACGCGCGCACCGGCCAGAAGATGAAAATCAATAAATCGGTGTATGACGATTTTCTTGAAAATGCCGACCGTCTTGTTGCCGTAAAGCGTGTTCAGAGCCTGATGATACCCTGCTGCTTCATTCATGGTACGCTCGACAAATCCGTTCCTATGAACAACTCACAGCTGTTATTCCAGATGTGCAAGAGTCCGGAAAAGGAGCGAATTATGATTAACGGTGCCGACCACACCTTCGGCTGTTCACATCCATGGGACGAAGAGGACATGCCCGAACACTTCTCGGACGTGGTTGATAAAACCATCGAGTGGCTGGAAACCTATTACCTGAGCCATAATTTATAGATCATAGCGATAACCGTAGCACTGAATGACTGAGCAGATAAAGCCAGGGCTGTTCAGCAGAATCGCTAATTTTAAGGCTGGCTTGTGATTGGTGATGCTTCACTACGAGGCGGAGGTTCGAATTATCTCGTTTTTTGCCACCGGCAGGTACGGAAACTATGAGGCCGGGCGTTATTTTTTTATGATACCATCCTCAAACCTGCTTACTGCCCGCATCACCCTGCTTATATTGATGGCGATACTGCTCCATCCGAACGGCTCTGATGCGCAGCAGGCATCCGCTCCTGATATCGAGGGTCACCTCATCGAGGATGCCCGTTTTGTTGCAGATGTACAAAAAGCCATTGATTTGGTTTATAATCAGGAGTTTGAGGCATCGGTGGAGCTGCTTAATCCGTGGTTCGAAACAGGCAAGGCTGAGCCCATCCGAATTTTCTGGGATGGATTGCCCATCTGGTGGGATATACTGGCTGATCTGGAAAGCGAGGAATTTGATGAGGCCTTCATCACCATAATGGAGCAGGCCGACCGGGCCGGGGATGTGGTTCTGAGGCGCGACCGCAGAAACCTGGATGCCATGGTTATAAAGGCACTCGCCAACGGATTTCTGGCCAGGCTTCACGCAAACCGCACAAACTGGTACAAGTCGTTAAGCCACGGAAGGCAGGCCATAAACCTGCTTTTTGCCATCGAGCAGCTCTATCCGGACGTGCCCGACGTGCAGTTCGGGCTGGGTTTGTACAAGTACTTCACCGCGCATCTGAACGACGAGTACAGGCTGGTTCGCGCTTTTTCCTGGATGGTTCCCTCCGGAGATAAAGACGAAGGGCTGGAGCGGCTGACCGTCGCGGCCGAACAAAGCGCCTTCATGCGGCCGGAAGCCACTTATTTTCTGGGCCATATCTATCTGCATTACGAGCAGGAATCCGAGCTGGCCGAGCGATACCTCACGGGACTGGTAACCGATTATCCACACAATGCATTCTTCAGCCGGCTTATGCTCCGTACCTACTATCAGCAGCGGCAGTATGGTAAAGCGATGATGCTCAACGACAGCCTCATCGAGCGATTTGAACCTGAAAACCACGCCCCGACCATGGAAGAACTGCTCACCATGAGGGGCATGCTTCATTACCGCGACCGGGACTACGACCGGGCCGAAGAGCTTTTTGAAAAGGTGATGGCACTGCGCCCCGAACTGCAGAAGGGTGAAGCCCGGCATCAGCAGATGTTCACGCGCTATCACCTGGGCCTCATCTACAGCCGGACCGGCCGGGAAGCCGAATCCCGCCGCATGTTCCGCAGCGTACGCGATGCCGACAAAAACTCACCGCTCAGCGACCGCGCCAGGCGCATGTTGAGGGATTAGAATCGGCTTGGGATGCATTTGAAGGGTGTTTGAGCTCGCTAACGCTCGCTGTTTGAGGCGGCTCGCTACGCTCTCTGCGCCAGTTTGGGGTTACACCCTCACTCACAGAATTCTAAGAGGCCTTCGACTGTTTTGAACTGTGATTCGTATGATTAAATGATGGGCTATGATATGTTACGGGGCAAACTGCAACCACTTTTGCCTTAATTCGCGTTAATCCTTTCTAATTACGCGCGAATCTGCGGCTTGTCTGTCACAGCGAAGCCATGCAGGTTTGGGGTTTTCTTCTCCCTCTCTCCCTCACTCCCTCTCTCCCTCACTCCCTCTCTCAATCCCCCTCATCAAATCACATCAAAAATCGCATATCTGAAGACCTTGGACCTTGGACTTTCGACCTTCGACTGTCCATTCAAAAATCAGCAATCAGATATCAAATATCAGATATCATTTCGTATTTTTGGCCTTTGGAAAAAACACCATCCGGAGCTTTCTGTTGAACCGTAATATAGTTGTAGAATCGCTGCTTCTTCTGGTAGCGGTTGTCTGGGCGCTTAATTTCTCTGTCGTGAAGTTCACGCTGGAAGAAATCGACCCCATGAGTTTTAATGCATTCCGCTTTATGCTGGCCACCGCCTTTATGTACCTGGTGCTGCTCCGGAGCGGTCAAAAGCTAAAAGCGCATAAAGGAGACTGGCCCAAACTGATCGGGCTCGGGCTGCTGGGCAACCTGCTTTATCAGAGTCTGTTTATTGTGGGCATCAGCTTTACCTTTGCGGCCAATGCTGCGGTAATGCTCGGCACCATACCCGTATGGATTGCGCTTTTAGGACGGTTTTTCTTTGGTCAGGAGCTGAATAAATTTGTGATCATGGGCGTATTCGCTGCCTTTGCGGGTATTTTTCTTATCATGGAGGGCAGCGAGACCGGCATCACCCTGGCCTCGGAAAACATAATCGGGGACCTCACCATACTGGTCGCCGCTTTTGTGTTTGGTTTGTACACGCTCTTCAGCAAGCAGATGCTTGGCCGCTATACGCCTATACAGTTTACCATGTTTATGATGCTCACCGGAGGTGTCTCGGTAATTATAGCCGGGATTCCCTGGCTCATTCAGCTCGATTACGCATCGGTAAGCATGGCCGCATGGGGCGGAACAGTCTACAGCGGACTGCTTTCCATTGGCATGGCTTTCGTAATCTGGAACTACGGAATTCGTCAGGTAGGCCCCGTTCGTACGGCAACGTTTCAAAATCTGGTGCCAGTGTTTGGCCTCATACTCGGCATTGTGCTGCTAAGGGAACAGCTGTTCAACATGCAGTATGTCGGCGCGGCGCTGATTATTACCGGAATAGTACTGGCACGTAAGAAAGTGCACATTGCCAGAAGAGTGTAATCTGGATTCCGAAAAGATATGCCGGAACCTGCTTCACGGCATCAGAATACTTGTAATGGATTCGGATTTAAGTCACATACCCGGCAGACTTTGGTATGGCAAAGTGACGGTAACACTCTGTTGTTTTAGTTAATATTACCCTATATTTATTAGCTTATCAATTTTTATTTTTTCTTCTATCATTTCTAATGAAACACAACGAGCCCTCCCAAAGAATTAACTTTTTAGAGCTGTTAATTACGCTTGCCCGTGCGAAGTGGTTTATTTTCAAAGTCGTGTTAAGTGTTACTATTGTTGCGCTTATAATCAGTTTATTGCTGCCTGCCACATATAAATCTACTTCCATTGTAATGCCGGTGAAGCAGCAATCCTCACTTGGCGTTCTGGGTGGCCTGGCAGATAATATTCTACCTCTTTCTTTTGATTCTGAGACAATGGGGGCAGAATCACTTGCTATAATCCTCAATAGCCGATCTGTTCGTGTTGATTTAATCGAAACTTTCGATCTGATGGAAACCTACAGTCATAACTACATCGAACAGACGCTGAGAAAACTGGATTCAAATACCGATATAGTTTTGGTTCGTGATGGGGGGTTCGGTTTTAACCCTATTACAGCAATGGAAATTTCTTACACTGATCAAGACCCATCCAAGGCTCAAGCCATAACTGCATTTTATGTATCTCATTTGGACTCAGTCGCAAACGTGCTGAATGAGGCCAACACCAGAGCACGTTTCGAAGTAATTAAACAACGGTTTGAGCAAAATGAAGCTGAACTGGAACAGGCTGAACTTGCTTTTAAACAGTTTCAGGAAGAATATGGTATTCTTGATATCGAAACTCAAAGCCAGGTTCTGATTCAAAGTCTGGCTGATGCCGTAGCCCAGCGCACTCAGCTCGATATTGAAATCAACTTACTGCGCAGCCGTGTAGAATCTAATAATCCCGAGCTAAGAAGCCTGCAGCGTGCACGGGGAGAGCTTGAAAGGGTTATTCGGGAACTCACCGAGAAGGGGGAAGAGGGAACTATTTCAGAGTTCCGTGGGGTGCCCAGTCTGCAGGAAGCACCTGATCTGGGACTGCGATATATGAGACTGTATAGAGATGTGATTGTACAAAGTAAGATTTACGAAACTATTTTCCCGCAGTTTGTTCAGCAGCAAATGCTGGTTGAGGCACCTCGCCGGAATATTCAAATCGTAGATGCAGCTTTTTTACCTACCTATAAAGATGGTCCCAAAAGAGCGTTTGTTGTACTTGGCGGCTTTTTTTTTAGCTTGTTTATCTGTCTCTTCATCGTGTTATTCCGTTCATATCTCGAAAGTCTAAAGCAAGACAGCCATGAAGATTACGATCGTTATACAGAATTAAAGCACCACCTTGTATTCTGGAAAAAATAATCTATGCCTGCAAGCGCTGAGAATACCAAAATTGAAACATCGTTAATTACGATTGCTATAGCGGTTTCCCTATCGGCGCTGGGTTTGGTTTGGCTTATCGGAATTGAATTATTACCCCTGGCTTTGCTGGCCATCCCTCTGGCTGGTTTTGCCTATTGGCAGACCTATGTTAAACCCTATTTATGGGTAGTAATACTGGTTGTTGGCACATTTCTCGGAAATGTTATTCATCTTGCAGAAGGGGGGGTAGTACCTTTAACTCTGTTTCAGCTTGCTCTTTTTGTTGCTGTAGGTTCTATTATTCTGAGGAGAATAGTCGAACAGGATTTCAACTTCCGGTATATGGGTATCGAGATAGAAGTAGTACTATTCCTGTCTCTGATTTATCTATCCCTGCTCTGGGCCCCCGACCCGATGGGCGGCTTCGTTGACAGTACCAGGCTCGTTATCTCATTTTTTTTCATCTATATAGTTTTCAATGAACTAAAGAGACAGGAAGAAATGATAACTCTTTTTGTGGTAACAATAGCCGTAGCAACTCTTTTGGGGTTTTATGCACTGTACCAAAACGTGACCAATATAGACGTAGCTGTAGAAAATATAATGGCCGAAGGTACTCTTATTCGGGGAAGAGCGGTTGGAACATCAGATGATCCGAACCGTTTTGCTACCATGTTTTTTATACCAATGGCATTTGCTGGCTGCGTTATTTTGGCAAAAGCCAAGTTTTACTATAAAATAATGGCGTTTTTAGGACTGGCCGTAATGGGGGGCGGACTCATTGTTACGTATTCCAGAAGTGCCTGGGTAGCTGCAATACTAATGATAATCATCATCGCATGGTATTACCGTAACGTAAAGCTATTCGTTTACATAGGTATACTGGGAGTTATAGTTTTAGCGGCATTTCCGCAACTTTCAATAACATTAATCAATGCCGCTCAGCGGTTTTTGGATATTACTGCAGGTGCCTCAGACGACTCATCAAGAATTAGAATTATACTTGGCATTGCAGCTATTGGCATGTTTATCGACACGTATTTATTGGGAGTCGGATTCCGTGGCTTTCCAGACAGGTTTACTGATTATTTTTCCACACAGGAAAGTATTGGAGTTACGGAGCCCCACAATATCACCTATACAATACTTGCCGAGCTGGGCATTATAGGGATAATATTATTTGGGTTGCTGTTTTTTAAAATCTTAAGGGTAGCGTGGCTGAATATCAAGCTGTCTGAAACAGAAATCGAAAAAATAATAGCCGTAACCACCTTTTCCACGATTATTGCTTTTCTTGTTTTTTATCAGTTCTACGGGGGGGCCCTGAATGACAACAACCTGTGGTTAATGGCTGCAATCACATTTTGTTTGTACTATTCCAGTGCAAACACCTCATCATCACCCCTTTCTAAGACCGCACAAAGAGGCGATAGAAACGAAGCCCCAGAATCATCGAGAGCTGATAAACCGCCACAATAGCCCACAAACGAGCCATTTGCTTAATATAGAACCAGCGCCCCGCCTTAAGATACAGGTGCCTGTTCTTTCTGATAAAGCGTATAGTTCCATTCCGCTTTTTTCTAAAATTGGTGCTAATCTGCCCATCAGTTGCATATACAACGGCCAACACCTCCGGGATAAAATCAAATTTTGTTATCTCGGCCATATGAATCATTAGGTCATATTCCTGATTAGACTCCAGCGTTTCGTCAAAACCTCCGGCTTTTTTAAAAATATGGGTCCGGACTAGCATGGTATGAATCCCCTGCACACAATATTTAGCTAAAAGATCAGTAAAAAGGTCTCCTCGTTTACGATTCTCAATCACCTCCTCAAAATCGTTGCCTTTTTTGAGCATGTCACAGGTTAGTACACCGACTTCCACATATTCCTTTTGTTCCAGTACATTAACCTGTTTATTTATTTTTTCTGGCAGTAGCTCATCATCATCATCAAGAAAGCACAAGTAAGCTCCGGATGCAGAAGCCGCACCTTTGTTCCGACTGTATGGGGCACCCTGCGGTGTTTCATTATGAATAGCTTTTATCCGGTCTTCATTGTGCATCAGCCATTTTTCAGTATCGTCTGAAGAGCCGTCATTTACGACTATTATTTCGATATTCTGATAGGTCTGTGCATAGCATGACTCTAAAGCACGTTTTAAAAGCTGAACCCTGTTATGTGTAGGAATAATAATGGAAACAAGCGGAAGCTTTTTTTTATGGGATTGCACTGAAGTTGAAAAGTTTTGGTTAAGTGCCGGATTTAGCCGTTATGAGTAGATGCCAAATTAGCTAATAATAGTATATTATTAAAGACGCAGACCACCCAGGGCAAATTCAGCTTTGTTACTAACTTCAACTGATAAAAAAATACCAGCTGATAGGACTTAATCAAATAATCAGCGAATACGATTAAGCCTTTTCGGGCTTCAAAATATGAAAGTTCTCATTCACACCTATGGCTATCCATCCCAAAGACACCCATTCCGCCACACTTTTATTGAGGATGAAGCGCATCTCCTTTACCAGCAGGAACAAGTAGATTTAAGCGTTCTTGTAACGAATCCATTTCGTTTTGAGCCAGCCCCAACAGATGATGTTTATGACACCTCGGAGTTTGATGTTCAGGAGGCAAAATACCTCTCAATTCCCAGACGAAGGCTTCCGGGAATAACTGGTGCTTTTCTTCGTAAAGCTGCGAGACCGGCAATTGAAAGCCTCAAACCGGATCTGATTCATACCCATTTTTTGTACCCAGCCGGCCTGATTGCATCACTTAGCAGAGAATTAAGAATCCCGTTGATATTAACCACTCATGGAGATGATTTATATTCATCAATTAACAACAGGCAGCTTCGAAGCAGAGTAAAAGAATCACTTAAGATAGCTTCGGCTATTATTTGTGTCGGGCCAAAGCTTAAAGAAGACCTGATACATGAATTTCCGTTCGCAAAAAGCAAAACGGAGACCGTTATGCACAGCATAGATTATAAATTCTTTCAGCCAGGTTTTGCGGACGAAGACGAGGCTTCTAAAATGGTGCCTGATAGAATTAATATCCTCTGTGTGGCGCGGATATCAAAAGTAAAAGGACTGCATTTACTTATCAAAGCGGTCTCTGATTCTCCTCAATTAAGAAGCAAATGCATGTTCCATTTGGTTGGTCCAATATCAGACAATCGTTACTATGAAAAACTGAAAACGATGATAAACGATTGTGCTGTAAGCAATTTTATTTTCCATGGTCCGGCTAACAGAGAGCAGCTCAGAAGCTGGTACAGGAGCTGCGATTTTTATGTTCAGCCTAGTATAAGTGAGACATTTGGAAT
This sequence comes from Balneolia bacterium, assembly GCA_022565795.1. Lineage (GTDB taxonomy): Bacteria > Bacteroidota > Rhodothermia > Balneolales > Cyclonatronaceae > Cyclonatronum. Next base: position 11,515 of record JAIUMA010000004.1, on the reverse strand, counting down.
CACGGTTCTGGAAGCTCTGGCTTGTGGGAAGCCAGCGGTTGTCACGAAAAGCGGTGGACCTGATGCTATTGTTAATGATCAGACAGGTTTTGTTTGTGAAAAAGACTCTCCGAGCATCGCACTTGCTTTAGACCAGATGCTTCAGTCTTTCGGCAGCTACAAACCGAATGAAGTTCACAATGAGGTGAGCAACAGGTTTTCAAATAAAATGAGAGTAGATAAAATTATCCGTATATATAAAAATCTTCTTGAAAAGCATTAGGGTTCAAATTTTGTATGGAAAGCTATTTTGAAGCTGTGTAGGTTTGAGCAATCCATTTTTGAATTTTAGAGGGGAGTAAAGAAAACAGATAAAAGGTGAAATACTTACCTGGCAGCGCCTTAGCATCCACATAGCGTAAATCTCCGGGTTGTAGCAATCCCGCCATTGCCCTGCGCCTGACCGGTAACATCTGGAAATAGCTTACGAAGGTCCGCAAAAGCTCTGCGAGCTCTGGTTTATCAGATAATTCTTCCTTCATTTCCATCATGGTTTTTCGCATACAGCTTTCGATTATATTCAGAGCGTTTTGCCGGGTAACCATGTTTACAGAATCCATTTTGTAAACAACCTTAGGTACGGGATTGATAGCAAGCTTATTTCCGCTGAGCATTATTCTTAACCAGGTATCGATGTCTCCGCCATAGCGACATCTCCCCTCAGGAAAACCACCTGCACCCATTAAAACAGACTTTTTTACGACGGTAGCACATGTCCAAACCGGATTACAGCCGGAAATGGCTAGTTTCATGTACTCTTTACTATCTATCTGATGCGCTCCCTGCTTGCCGTATGTTGCAGTATGTGCGTTAACGTGTTTTTGATATCCATTATCCTCGATCCAGCCGCTTGCATAAAAACTTGCATCCGGGAATTTATTTATCAGGCTAATCATACTGTAAAGATAGTCTTCTTCCCAGATGTCGTCTGCATCCAGGAACGCTACAAAATCACTATCAGAGGCTTCAACACCTGCGTTTCTTGCCGCATAGCCACCTGGTCCGGGTTCATTTCTGTCAATAATCCTGACCTTCGGATGATTTATTGATACTACTTCTTCCCTGCTTCCGTCTGTAGACATGTCGTTTACGACAATTATTTCATCCGGCGGGATCTTTTGCGCAAATACAGAATGCAGGCATTCAGATATATGAGGCTGTTTGTTGTAGAGAGGTATTACAACTGCTATTGAAGGAATTAATTCTTTAATCATAATTATTTTTGGACTATCCGCTTCGAAAGCTTCTCAGGCAAATAGCGGGCATAGGTTTCTATAAGCCATGTCCTGTTTTTACCTATTAATGAGACTGGAAGCCTGAAAAATAGATAAAGGCTTACAACAAATGTGATGCCAAGCGTGGCAAGCATTTTTAAGGGAGTGTTCATGCCGGGTAAAAAATACTCCAGTATCAGTACTGCTGCCAGGTTAATTCCACCGCATAAAATGGCCAGAATAAACCCGTTTTTCAACATGCCCATAAACTCCGAAAATGTAGCATGACATATGCGAAGTGCCAGTTGAGTCATTAAAATAAAAAAAATCAAAGAAGCTATAGTCACAGAAGCGGCCACCCCTTCAACACCATAAGGAATCAGCAGCAGACTCAACCCACCAACACTCAAGGCAAAAACCAGCTGCCTTTTGGTTTCCTGAAACACATTATTAGTTGCCTTGGCCATGCTGCCCGAAATGCCAAAGAACATTTTGAAAATGATACCTATGCTAAGTATACGAAACGCCTCTACCGCTCCAACCCAGTCGGGACCATATACGCCCAGCACCAGATATTCCGCAGAAATTACCATAATGACCGACAGTGGGGCCACAATTAAAAACAAAATGTTAACGGCTTTAAGATATGCTCTTTTCAACTTTTCCGTTTCATGCTGGATAGTAGAAAAAGCAGACATGGAGACGCTTCCGATTGCATAAGAAAAAGCCATTACCGGTACCTGCATGAGTCCGAATGCTTTGGAGTAATACCCTAACTCACGTGAGTCTAAAAAACGGCCAATAATTAATTTATCAACATTCATAGCCGAGTAGTTTAGAAAGCTTAGCAAACTCACTCCACCTCCAAACCGGAAAAGCTTTCCATACTCGCCACCGTTAATTACAGGAATAACAGGAATCCGCACGTAAGCCAGAAATGCTATAGCCATGATGGTATATTGAAGCAGTACTCCCCACACCAGGCTCCACACTCCATACCCCATCAAGGCGAATGTTATACTTCCTGCACCATAACCAAATAGGAATGCCCCAACTTCGATAAAGAAAAGAGGCTTATACCGAAATTTCCTCATTAACAGACCACGGCCAACTGCCGAAACTCCGTTAAGGATGAAAATAAAACCAATAGCTCTTATTACATTCTCGGCACGGCCTTCATTAAAAAACAATGCTGCTTGCGGTGCCAGCAGCCAAATTATTGAAAAAACCAGTATTCCAGCCAAAAGCGACAACAAAAAGCTCGCCCGGATGTTTTCATCCGTCAGGTCTTTTTTCTGAACAAGTGCGGGCGTTATGCCTTGATTAGAAATTATCATCCCCAGCCCTACAAAAAGCATCGCGATAGCTAAAAGTCCAAACTCTTCAGGGGCAATTAATCTGGCCAGCACCATGCTTGAAAAAAAGGCAACAATGTTCTGCCCAAGGGTTTTACCCAAGCCCCAATTTGTGCTCCGGACCGTTTTTTCTGTTAGATTTTCCTTCATTAATTAATGGACTTGATATACATTTTGCACGGGTCAGCTAGTTTCACTTAGCTTCATTAAAGATCAAATAATTAGGGAAAATGGGATTGTTGTTCCAGGTTCGCTGTGGATATCGGTTACTCAAATAAATGAAATAAGCCACATGAGAAACGAATACTCCAAAAAGTTACTGTTTTACTATTATAAGGCATTTTCTTAGCTTACTAAACTGATTAAAACGCTAATTAATAAGTTAGATACTCTTGGCATCCTTACCAACCGTCACGATAGCACTCCCTGTTTTAAACGAGCAAGACTACATCGAAGACGTAGTAAAGGGTTTTCTCAACAATTCGTACAAAAACATCATTGAGATAATCGTTGCAGACGGTGGTAGCACAGACAAAACGCGTGAAATTATGGGTCGGTTAAGTGCAGAGGACCGGCGCGTAATAATGATAGATAATCCAGCGAAAAAACAAGCGGCTGGAATGAATGAGATCATTAAAATTGCAAAAGGCGAGCTTCTGGTTCGGGCAGACGGGCATTCAGACTACGATACGAATTATGTTCAGAATTGCGTAGAGGTGATGCAACAATCGAATGCCCTGAATGTAAGTGGCTCTCAGCGGCATGTAGCTAAAGTGCCATTCCAATCGGGAGTAGCCCTGGCTTCCCGAACATGGTTTGGGAACGGAGGTGCTCATTACAAAAATCCTGAATATGAGGGCCCATCAGACACGGTTTTCCTCGGATGTTTCAAAACTGAAGTGCTTCGTGAAATAGGAGGATATAAACTTCTTTCGAATGATTATGTAAACGAGGATGCAGAACTCAACGCCCGTCTTAACAAGCTTAAACCAGGCGGCGTATACGTCAGTCCCAAAATTAAAGTATGGTACTATCCGCGTACTTCGGCAAGCTCTCTTTGGAAACAGTATTATTTTTACGGGAAGAGCCGTAAAATGACTCAGAAATTACACCCTGGAAATGCTCCTTTTCGCAGCAAGCTGCCTTTCCTGGCTGTTTCTTTGGCTCTTATTTTTATAGTGCTGGACATCCTGATTTTCACCAGCGGGGAACTTGGCGGGTTGCTGGTTCTTGTGGCATTACTTGTAACGCTTATTGCAGCAGCCACTGTATCTATTAAGTTTAATAAGAGCTTTCGTGAAGCGTTCTGGAGAGGTGAAGAACGCCAAATGCCGGGATTAGCGGCCAGAATTTTTTATACCTGGGTATCAATAAATACTATTGTTTTAGCACATTCCGCAGGGCGCTTTGTTCAGCAAATTAAACACCTCTTTCGCAGCGCCTGAAATAGCATAAAGGTCATCAGATTTAAAAAAACGTGATTTGGTATTCCCGCTGACGCTGATAAAACAAGCAGATGAAATAGTGGCCTCGCCACCTCCGGTTACAAAAGTTTTTAGCTGAATATGCCTACTTTACCGCCGAATAGCCACATATGCAGTAATCACACTGGTAATTGTAGCCAGACCACTAAATATAAGCTGTATATTTCTGTTTCGAATTTCTCTGCGGTGAAACAACTCCTGCCGCTCTAGAGCAAGTGATTCAAGCGGTTGACGATCTACAAAAATCATGTCTCCGGGTTCTATACTTGTTTCTCCCGGCTTATACCAGCCGTTATTTCTAGCTTTTATAATAAAGGTGCGATCCGAATCGGCGGCTAAAGAAAAGCCTCCAGCACTGGCAACATATTCGAACGCTCCTTTAGACTCAATGATATTGTAATACCCGGGATTCATTACCTGCCCAAATACATAGATATTGTTTCTATTTTGTGGAATAGTAAGGATATCACCATTGTACAGCTTGATTTCGGATAGCTGATCAGGGTCCATGAGGTCGATAAATACCTCGTTGTTAGGCAGCGCATTTTCCATTTCCAGATACTCAAAACCTTCGAGAAGCTGATCAGATGTTCGCATCAGGGCATTGATATTCCCCCAGGGCCTTCCTCGCATCAGACGAGTTGCTGATGGCAGCGCATCAGCAGTAAAACCACCTGACATCTCAAGCAAATCCTTCACTGTTGTCTGGCCCTCTACTATTGGGAATGTACCCGGAGTATTAACCTCACCGCTTACCCGGGCGCTCTGATTGTACCGTTTTTCGTCGTCATATCCCACCACTATACGATCATTTGGCTGCAGTTCAAAAGATTCTGCAGAATCCTGATCCAAATTAATTGTTTGTATACCGCTTAAACTATAACGGTATACCTTTATATCACCTAAGGATGCATCAAAGGTATATCCTCCGGCCATTCGAACCAGTTTTGAAATGGTATCATCATCACGATATTCGGTCAAAAGCGGGCTTACTACTGATCCTGAGATAGTAATTTGCGGTGCATACTGACTCTTGTTTTTTACCCGAATTACATCACCGTGCATCAATAATGGATTGCTCTCAAGATCACCGCTCAATTTATAGGCCACAAGATCAGCTGTTATCGTTTCTTCGCCACGCTCAATGGTAATATTTCTGAACGAATGAGGACCTTCAAGCACGAGCTCAAGTGGAATATTGGCATTCAAAATATCCCTGTCGCTCAAATCTTTTTCTGTTACAGCTGGCACTAAGGCCTGTGCTAATCTTGTTTGCGCGGGCATACGATAGAATCCGGGATTCACAAGTTCACCAGCAATATGTATCTGAATATTCCGAGGGTGTTCCAGCGTTAGCTTTACCTGCGTGTCAATAAACCTCTGGTTGACTAAATCCTGAATCGCCTGTTCTGCTTCATCAATAAGCATTTTATCTACAGTAACTGCACCAACATTTGGTATTACGATTCTACCCTGAGGGGAAATAAGAATTCCACGAAAGGTGCCCGACATATTGCCGCTTAGATCTATTGATACCATATCTCCTGAACCCAATGTGTATGTTTCAGTATCGATAAGATCGCCCGAGTCCATTCGCTCCATGAGAAGGCTGATACCCAGAGGGTCGATGAAATAAAAAGGGCCATCTGTTCCCGAAATGTTGATTCCCTGAGAACGAACCTGAGGCTGTTGGCCACCACGACGGTCATCATTCTGCCTGCTCTGCTGGGCAAAAAGTTCTGGCTGAAGCCCGCTTATGTAAATAAGAAAAGTAATAGAAAATATAAGCAGGCAGCGAAATGAAGAATTCATGTATTGCAAAGAGTTGATTGTAGGTGTGTATCAGAGAGTAGTACGCGGCTTAATAACGTAAGCGGTAAAGATAAAGAGATAACAAATCCTTTAAAAATACAGAATGTGTTGTATTTCTATAGCCGAATTGTACTGCGAAAACGGCTATTTGTTCGCGGTATATTGGATCAGCGCTTCGATATCGGCCGCCAGATTCTTCCTGTTATAAGCTTCATATACGAATGAACGGCTGTTTTCCTTTAGCTTACGGAGCTTATCCGGATTTGCCAGCAGCTCTTTTATATTCTCAGCCAGTCCTTTATAGTCTCCAGGGTCTAGGGTGATGGCCGACCGGCTTTCGTCACCAATCATCTTAATTGTACCGCGTCCAAGACTAATAACAGGTACCTGGCAGGACAGGTATTCATAAAACTTCACATTTATTATAGTCTCGAAAGGCTTTGCGTTTCGAATAGGGTTAAGGCCAATATGAAACGTTTTCATAATATCTGGTATCTCACTGTAGGGTTTGAGTCCTATCCATTGGAGATTTAACGGCTTATAATACCGGACCAGCTCTTCTAGTTCGTCTGCCCTGCTTCCGTCTCCTACAATGATAAACTGAATCCGGCTATCGTCCTCACAGAGTTTGGCGGCTCGGACAACAGGCTCAAAGTCGTGAATTACACCAATAGAGCCAATATATCCGACTCTAAAGGTATCTGTGCTGTTTTCTGCATCCGGTTCTGCCGGAATAAAAGATTCCGGGTCTACGCCATTGTGCACAACCCGTACATCGGCAAGAGGTTGATTAGACTGAATGGTCTCGGCTGCTGCATCGGTAACGGCAATAGTAAGGTCTGCCGATTTGTACAACCGGTTTTCAGTGTGTTTTAAAAGTTTGTACAGCAGGCTTGCGGAGCTTCCCCCAGCTGTTCCAAGCAGAGAATCGGGCCATAGATCCCTGACTTCAAAAATCCATTTAATACCAGTTAAGCGCGACAAAAAAGCTCCAATAAGCGCTGAAGAAAGGGGCGGGCTTGAAGCGTAAATTATATCGTACTCCTTGATATTCCTGATAGCAAAAAAGAGCCCGGTAATAAAAAAGCTGCCGAATAAAAGAAGCTGGTCCAATCGATTCTTGCGTGCTGTAGGGAAAACCCAGACTCGGTTTACTCGCAGGTAGCCGTGCTGCTCCGCAATCAACCATTTCCCTTTGTAATTTCCTGGTGTTTTACCAGTAGGGTAATTAGGGAACTGACATAGAACATCAACATCATGTCCCTGCTCAGAAAGGAAATCAGTATTCGCCTGAGCCCTAACCGGGCCAGCTCCAATTTCCGGTGGGAAATATTGAGTTATATACAGGATTTTCATTAAACAGTTATCAACGGATTATGAGCATCGAAGATAGCCATTTTTTACAGTTCTTCTTGTAATAAAGAGTACCGGCAACCCCTTTGCCTTTAGCTAAAAATCTTATTGAATCTATCCGCTATTCATCATTTGAGCTTCCGATTTTCGTTTCAGGGCATTAGGCAATTTTGTATCTTATCATGATTGATATTTTAATATAAAGATGTGAAATGAAGATTTGCCTGATCGTAAACCCGGAAATTGAACCACGCCTCGCGGTTGTCCGCAGGATCAGGGATTTCCTTACCGATCATAAGCAGTCGGTACATCTGGCTGAAGCTATTTCGGAACGCCTTCCTCAGCCTGCATCACCCTCTCCCCTTGTTTCAGTATTTCCAACTGAAGATCAGGCCGTATCCGGCACAGATGCCGTTATTGCCGTTGGCGGCGATGGTACCATGCTGCACACCGCACGACTTGTTGGAGATGCCTCCACGCCCATTCTGGGCATCAACAGCGGCCGCCTTGGCTTTCTGGCCGATACGCAGCTGAAGGATCTGGAATCCGCGCTTTCGTATCTTTTTGACGGAAACTGGGAAGTTGAGGAGCGCTTCATGCTATCGGCCAACTGGAATGGCAACCATGCGCTGGCCTTTAACGAATTTTTATTTGCCAAACACTCCGGCGTTGCGATGATTACGCTGGAAGTGTACTGTAACGATCAGAAAATCAACAAATATTGGGCCGATGGCCTTATCATTGCCACGCCTACAGGCTCCACGGCTTATAACCTGTCGTCCGGGGGACCGGTAATTTACCCGGAAACAGACGTGATGGTAATTACGCCGGTATGCCCGCACGCGCTTACCACGCGTCCGCTGGTACTGCCTGCAGATAAGGTGATTACGGTGAAAGCCGTACCGGCCAATCAGCAGATTTTATTTTCGAATGATGGCAAAATTTGCAACATTAATAATGAAGAACTTACGGACATAGAAATAAGCAAGAGTAGTTTTAATGTCCGCTTGATAAAACTACCGGGCCGCAACTATTTTGAAACGCTCCGGGCCAAGCTTATGTGGGGTAAAGACCTGCGCGAGTAGCCCGGCCGGCACAGCGGCTTTTTAAAACAAAAGTATTAAACTCTAAACCTCAGTACTATTATGAAAATCACAGTTGTAGGAGCCGGTGGAAACGTTGGCTCGACCGCAGCCCTGACTATTGCTCAGCGCGACTTCGCAAAAACAGTTGTAGCTATCGACCTCGAGAAAAAAGACGGGGAAAAAACCTTTTATCCATCTAAAGGCCGCGCCCTGGATCAGTGGCAGACCGCACCTATCCATGGGTTCAGCACGCATCTGTTTGGCAGCAGCGATTACGCTGATACCAAAGATTCCGATATCTGTATCATCACCGCTGGTGTACCACGCAGACCCGGCATGAGCCGCGACGACCTGCTGAGCATCAATGCCAATATCGTAAAGTCTGTTACCGAGCAGCTGGTAGCCCAGTCTCCGAACACCATCATCATTGTGGTTTCGAATCCGCTCGACGTAATGACCTATGTAGCCTGGAAAGCCTCCGGGTTCCCGAAAGAGCGCGTAATGGGTATGGCTGGTATACTCGATACGGCCCGCTACAGCGCATTTCTGGCCGAAGAGCTTAACGTGTCTCCAAAAGATATACAGGCTCAGATTCTGGGCGGACACGGCGACACCATGGTGCCGCTTCCGCGCTACACCACCGTTTCAGGTATTCCCGTAAAGCGGCTTATTTCTGATGAAAAGCTGAACGCCATCATCGAACGCGCCAAAGTTGGCGGCGGCGAGCTGGTCGGCCTCATGGGAACATCAGCCTGGTACGCACCCGGCGCAGCAGCAGCCCAAATGGCTGAAGCCATCGCCCTCGATCAAAACCGCATTTTCCCGTGTTCAGCTCTGCTGACCGGCGAGTTCGGGCTTAAGGATCTCTACATCGGCGTTCCGGTTAAGCTGGGCAAAGGTGGTATTAAGCAAATTATCGAAATTGAGCTGGATAAAGATGAGCTTGCTCTTCTTAACAACTCAGCAGATTCTGTTCGCGGTACCCTCAAAGATCTTGAGCGTATCCTGAGCGAAGGTTGATTGTCAGCTTATAGCTAGCCAAATCATTAACACGCCCGTTTATCATTCTATTGATGAACGGGCTTTTTTATGAATTTTAGTAAAGGTTTATTTTTTAGCTGATAAATTTTTCCTCATATTCGGCTTACAAAATAAATTGGGGCAACAAACTGCATAAATAATCACAATGGTTTTTAAAATCAGATATACAAACATTTAACTGGCTGAAATGAAAAAAGTACTCATCACAGGAGCTGCCGGCTTTTTAGGCTCACATTTATGCGACCGCTTTTTGAAGGAAGGTATGCAGGTAATTGCCATGGATAATCTGATTACCGGCGATATGGATAATCTTGAGCATCTGCTTGGTAATGAAAACTTCCGGTTTGTACGCTACGATGTCACCAATTTTGTACATGTATCGGGAGAGCTGGACTATATCCTTCATTTTGCATCACCTGCAAGTCCCATAGATTACCTCAAAATACCGATTCAAACCCTGAAGGTTGGCTCACTTGCCATTCATAACCTGCTGGGTCTGGCTAAGGAAAAGAATGCCCGCATCATCATTGCTTCAACCTCGGAAGTGTATGGCGATCCTACGGTGCATCCGCAGCCGGAAGACTACTGGGGCAACGTGAACCCGGTTGGTCCGCGCGGTGTGTATGATGAAGCCAAACGCTTTCAGGAAGCCATGACGATGGCCTATCATAGGTATCACGGTCTGGAAACCCGGATTGTGAGAATATTCAACACCTATGGCCCGAGAATGCGCCTTAATGACGGTCGCGTTCTGCCGGCTTTTATTGGTCAGGCGCTTCGTGGAGAAGATCTCACGGTTTTTGGTGATGGATCCCAAACCAGGTCATTTTGCTTTGTAGACGATTTGGTTGAGGGTATCTACAGACTGCTCATGAGCGACTATGCGGAGCCGGTAAACATCGGCAACCCGGATGAAATCACGATTCGCGAGTTTGCAGACGAAATCATCAAGCTAACCGGAACAGATCAGAAAGTAATTTATAGAGACCTCCCAGTCGATGACCCCAAGCAGAGAAGACCTGACATCACCCTGGCAAGGAAGCTGCTGAAATGGGAGCCCCGTATCGACCGTAGCGAAGGGTTGAAACGCACCTATGAGTATTTTAAATCACTGCCTGAAGAAAAGCTTTACCAAACGTCTCATAATACCTTCGAAAATTACGCCAGAAAGAAATAATTTACTTCCTGATAGGATTGAGTCTCGAAAGAAACGAAGGTGCGGGTTCCGGGAATACGCCTTCATGTACGGAACGTACGTCTTCAACCGAAACAAACGCGTTGGGGTTATACTGCTTTACCAAATTCTGCACTTTGTTGAGATCTTTTCGCTTTATGATAGTGAGAATCAGCCGAACCATACCGCTTTTGCCGGTAGCTGAAACCGTTGTGGCACCGTAGCGATTCTCACGCAGTACTTCGGTAAGTTCGGTGGCGTCTTCATGCGTTATAATCCGCAGACAGAGCATGCCCATGGCCAGCTTGCCCTCCAGCCAGATACCCACATAATTGCCCATCGAAAAGCCGCCGGCAAAGGCAATGAATGTGGCCCAGTTGCCCAGGTTCTGAATAATCTGGCTAATTGCAACGAGCCAGATCAGGGATTCGAAAAAGCCCACTAATGCCGCGAACTTGCGCAGGCTGCGGGATACAAAGATGATGCGAAGCGTGCCCAGCGACTGATCTACAATGCGGGCCAAAAAAATGAGCAGGGGCAGCACTATCCAGGCGAACCAGTCAAATCCTGTCGGCTGCAGAAGGATATCCATGATGAAAAAGACAAATTGAAAAAGAGTGAAATACGACTTGGAAAGATACGCTTATTCCGAATCAGAAAGGCGCAATAAGTTGTGAATTAATTGGAGGTTCACTCAGAGAAACGCAAAGGTTTGCGCAAAGGTCGCGGAGCTAATAATTTTAAATCTGAGTTAATCAGCGTCCTGTTTGTACATCAATTCACCATTCACCATTCAAAATCATTGTTGTCCGGGGAAAGTAATTTGAGATGAAAATCTGACTATTTACAGAAACACTAAAAAAGGGAAGCCTGTCTGCCGCGGCGAGGACAGCCAGGTGCTAAAAACCACTAAAGGTTAAATATGCACCCAATAAATCGGGCCTAGGAAAAAAATGGC
>JAIUMA010000003.1 GCA_022565795.1 Balneolia bacterium | reverse complement strand
GCCACGTTCAACGAACAAAGTGGCTTCCAGTCGCCGTCGCAAGAAGATTTTAAAGGCAGCGAAAGGTTACTGGGGATCACGTAGCAAGGTTTACACGGTCGCTAAAAATGCGGTCGAGAAAGGCCTTCAATATCAGTATCGGGACAGACGCAATCGTAAGCGCGAGTTTCGTAAACTTTGGATTATCCGCATTAATGCGGCAGCCCGCCTCAACGGAGTATCTTACTCCAGACTTATGGGTGGTCTGAAATCCGCAAATATTGAAATCGACCGCAAGATACTGGCAGACCTGGCTGTACACGAGCCGGAGACGTTCACAGCAATTGTGAAACAGGCCACCGCCTGATTGTATTTCGTTTTTGATGATACGGGCAAGCTTAATTAATTAGGCTTGCCTTTTTTATAACCATTCATACCTATGAGTCAACTTACAGACAAACTCAGAGAAGAGATTGAATCGGTAACAATCTCCAGTCGTGAAGAGCTGGAAGCCTTCAGACTAAAATATCTGTCGAAAAAAGGACAAGTATCCGCCCTCCTCAGCCAGATTGGCAGCGTAGCCGCAGAAGAGCGTAAAGCATTCGGCCAAAAGGTAAATCAGCTAAAACAGCTCGCAACCGAAAAGTTTTCACAAGCCGACGAGCTTCTTCAAAGCCAGCAAACGACGGTGAGAAGCGCCACAGACGACATCACCCTTCCGGCTGCCGAAATTCCTTCCGGATTGCTTCACCCGTTAACCCAGACGCTCGACCGCATCAAAGATGTGTTCTACCGCCTTGGTTTTACTGTCTCGGACGGACCGGAGCTGGAAGACGATTTCCATAACTTTACCGCGCTGAATTTTCCGCCTGAGCATCCTGCCAGAGATATGCAGGACACCTTTTTCATACGCAAAACCGAATCTGAAGACGTTGATGATCTCGTTCTGAGAACGCACACCTCCCCTGTGCAGATTCGCCTGATGAAAGAGCAGAAGCCACCGCTTCGCTCCATCATGCCAGGCCGCGTTTACCGAAATGAATCAATCACCGCAAAATCCTACTGTCTGTTTCATCAGGTTGAAGGCCTTTACATAGACAAGGATGTCTCCCTCGCAGAGCTGAAGGATACGCTGGTGATGTTTGTGGAAATGATCTATGGTGAAGACGTGAAATATCGCATCCGCCCCTCGTTCTTCCCATTCACTGAACCAAGCCTGGAAATGGACATATGGTGGGGTGATGAAGAAACCGGTAAATGGCTTGAAATTCTGGGTGCAGGAATGGTTCACCCCAACGTGCTGAAAGCCGTGGGCGTAGATCCTGAGGAATACAGCGGATTTGCCTTCGGTATGGGCGTAGAGCGAATTGCCATGCTTTTCTACGGCATCGATGACATCCGACTGCTCTACGACAACGACATTCGATTTCTTAAACAGTTTCAATAGATAGGCCACAATGAATATTTCCCTTAACTGGCTCAGAGAATATATAGATACAAACCTCAGTGATGCTGAGATTGCAGAAAAGCTAACGCTCACCGGTCTGGAAGTCGAAGAAATTACCAGCAGCGGCAGCGACTTCAGCGGTATCGTAGTTGGAGAAGTTTTATCCGTAAAATCGCATCCGAACGCCGATAAACTCACCTTGTGCGAGGTAAATACAGGCACCGAGACTGTGCAGATCGTATGCGGTGCACCGAATGTTGCGGCCGGGCAGAAAGTACCGGTGGCGACTGTGGGAACCGAGCTTCCCGTTGAGATTAAAGAAGGCGAGAATCTGGTCATCCGGAAATCCAAAATCCGCGGTGAAGCCTCATTCGGTATGATTTGCGCCGAGGACGAACTGGGCATCGGAACCGATCACAGCGGCATTATGGTTCTAGACCCTGCCCTGACTGCCGGCACACCTTTCTCCGAAGTGGTGAAGCCCACTAAAGATTCTGTAATTGAAATTGGCCTCACCCCTAATCGTCCGGATGCTGCCTGCCACGTTGGTACGGCAAGAGATCTGCATGCGGTAACCGGTGAAGCTTTTAAACATCCCGGCGACAACCTGCCCTCACATGAACTCACAAAAGAGTCATCCGGCAACCCTTCTGTAAAAATATCTATTCTGAACGACGAGCTGTGTCATCGCTATGTTGGAATAGTGATGAAAGGCATCAACGTAAGTGAATCTCCGGTTTGGGTTCAGCAGCGACTGAAAGCAATCGGATTACGACCTAGAAATGCAATTGTAGACGCAACCAACTATGTATTGCATGAGATGGGACAGCCATTGCATGCATTCGATCTCAAAACCCTTTCCGGCGCTGAGATACAGGTGAAGTCATTCGATAAAGAGACTTCATTTACAACGCTCGACGAAACGAAGCGGAAAGTCCCGGCCGGCTCCCTGTTTATTTGTGATGCGGAAAAGCCCGTTGCACTGGCCGGCGTTATGGGAGGTATTAACTCTGAGATTTCAGATTCCACCACCGAAATCCTCATCGAATCAGCATGGTTTGAGCCTGTATCCGTTCGTAAAACATCCAGAAGTCTTGCGCTTCAGACCGACTCTTCCTATCGCTTCGAGCGCGGAGTTGATCCGACCATTACGCTTAAAGCCGCCCTCAGATGCGCTGCGCTCATTCAGGAATGGTGTGGCGGCTCAATAGAAGGCCCGGTTATTGACATCAACCCGGTGGTTTACGAGCCAAAGAAACTGACATTACGGCCTGAGCGAGCCAACAAGCTGCTTGGAACGTCACTCAGCGGCGAAGCAATGGCACAAATTCTGCAACGCCTTGGCTTCCTGCCGGAACACACTTCAGGGGGCATTGAATGCACCATTCCCGCTTTTCGCCCCGACGTGAGTATCGAGGTCGATCTGATTGAAGAGATAGCACGTATTTACGACTACAACAACATTCCGACCACGGGCCGAATCACCTTTGCAAGACCTCCAGTCATACCCTTTAATGAGTCTTTTTTGCAACAGGTGAGATTAGCCTGCGTGAAGCTGGGGCTACAGGAGATTTACAGCAACTCTCTCCTGCCGGAGTCAGTAAAAAAAGAGATGTCCGATGAAATGGTTGAACTGCTCATCCCGACATTGAATCCGATTTCCAGGGACCAGGCTATCATGAGACCGGATTTATCATATGGTTTCCTCCGCTCTGCAGCCTACAATTTTAACCGCAAGGCATCCGGATTCCGCGCTTTCGAAATCGGCCGCGTTTTCACCAAAGGAACAGGCAAATGGATTGACGGCGTAGACGAGCACCGTAATCTGCTGATTGCAGTCGCAGGCAATAAGACGACCCAGCACTGGCAGCACCCGGAGACTGCCTTTACCTTTCACGATCTTAAGGCGTTGACCGACAGTCTCTTCAGCCAACTGAGGCTTGGCGAAAAGGTGAGTTATGAGTACCAGGAAGACTTGATACACTTTCAAGTAAATAATACTCAACTCGGTATAGCCTATAGAGTTACCAAAGAGATCAGGAAGAAGTTTGAGCTTGATAATGAAGCCTATATTGCTGAAATTAATCTTGATTTGCTCGCAAAAGCTGCGGCAAATACAGAACCAATTCGATATAAACCCGTACCGAAGTATCCCGCTTTCGAATACGACATCGCACTAATAACAGACAGCAATGTAAACGCCGGCGAAATGCAGGATTTCATTCGCAAGCTAGGCGGCAGGCAGCTGGCTGATATTCAGGTATTTGATGTATTTGAAGGCAAGCCCCTTGAAAAAGGTCAGAAAAGCGTTGCATTCCGACTGTTGTTTCAGGATTCGGAAAAGACGCTCACTATTAAAAACGTGGAGCCTAAAATCAATAAAATTACAAAGGGGCTAAGCAAGACATTCGGTGCTCAACTCAGGGCCTGATATTATGAGCGAACCAACAAAGGTTACCCGGGAGCAAATAGCATCATTCAGATCGCTGCTGCAGGAACTTTCTGTGGAGTGCAAAACGCTGGTTGAGCATAACGCTGTCCTGAAGGCGGAAAACGCAAAACTAAAAAAAGAGAATGCTAAACTGTCCGATAAACTTGCCGTTAAAGGCGCCTCGAGCGGTTTTTCTCAAAAAGAACGTCTTGTATTAAAGCAGCAGCTCAGCTCTATGATTAAGCGAATCGACCACCATCTGGAGGAAAACGCATGAAATCAATCAAAGTAACCATCCTCGGCAGACAGTATCCCCTTAAGGTAAATGATGAGGACGAAGAGAATATGCATAACATCGCTCAATTCGTAGATGAGCGGTTTCGTCTTTTCAAAAAACAGCTCACCAACCAGAATGAAACAACAATTCTGGTTCTTAGCTGCCTGAGCATTGCAGAAGAGCTTTTTCTTGCTAAAAAAAATGATACAGGCGACTCTAAACTACTGAATTCACTGTTTTTTGATGAAATAAACAGGACACTTTCCGACCTACTCGAAGAAATTAAACATACTAATACCCACTAAAAGGTGTTATATTAAACCAAGGGCAGCGTTTGGTTATTGCTTGAACGATAATTAATAAATAGGGAGTTCGGCTTTGTCCGGCAACGCCGTGCCTCATGTTCCGAAAGGAAATAGTGGAAGGCGGACCCGGATGAGAGGATTCCCACCGTGTTTTTAACGGTTCTTTGCAATTCCCGCTGCCCTTTTTTTTATTTGCGCCCCTATCATATATGGCCAAACACATAAACCTTCTTTTTGTCGGTGATATTGTTTCCGACTCAGGCATCTCCCTCCTCGACACCTTTCTCCCCTCCGTCATTCAGAAATACAGCTCTGAATTTGTAGTAATCAACGGTGAAAACGCCCACGAAGGCATGGGAACCAACGAACACATCGTAAAACACTTTTATAGCCTCGGTGCTCATGTTGTAACGGGCGGCAACCACAGTTTTGCCAAGTGGAAAATATTCCCCTACATGAAAACCGATCCAAAGCTTTTGCGTCCGCTAAACTATCCTAAGGGCGCACATGGTTTTGGGTACGGCATTTATGATGTTCCTGGCAGAGATCTCAAAATCGGAGTGATTAATCTTCAGGGGCGGACTTTCATGCAGCCACTTGATGATCCATTCAGAACAGCCGACTGGGTAATTGAGAAAGTTAAAGCTGAAACAGACTTGATTTTCATCGATTTCCATGCTGAAGCCACGGCAGAAAAACAGGCATTTGCATGGTATGTAGACGGTCGGGTTTCCCTGGTCGCCGGTACGCATACACACGTTCCTACTAATGACCACCGGATTCTTCCCAAAGGCACAGGGTATATCACTGATGTAGGCATGACCGGAGCATTTAATTCCGTTATTGGAATGGACAAAGACACAGCTATTAAGCGATTTTTACTTCAAACACCACACCGATATAGCTCCGCGAACGGCGACAATCGCATGTGTGCGCTGCACGCCGTGCTGAATATAGAAACCGGAAAATGTGATCACATTGAGCCCGTTATATATCCCTCATTCAAAACCAGCGTTTTGTAACTTGACGCGCTTTTGACTTTCATGTAGATTCAATCCGTTCTCAAAACCGAATTACGAGCAGGAGATTAAGGTGATCATTCAGGCCAGCGGCATCACAAAAGAGTATTATGAAAAAGAAACCGGAGAACCTTTACGTGTTCTGCGCGGTATTGACTTAAGCATAGAGGAAGATTCGCTTATTTCAATCGTTGGCTCGAGCGGCTCTGGCAAAAGCACGCTTCTGCATATTATTGGCGGACTTGACAGGCCAACCGCAGGTGATGTCCTCTACAGGGGAACCAACCTGAACAGCCTGAATGCCGAAGAACTAGCCAAATTCCGAAATAAGAATCTGGGCTTTGTGTTTCAGTTTCACCATCTGCTACCTGAGTTTTCTGCGCTTGAAAATGTGTTTATGCCTGCTATGATAGCAGGCCGCCCTCAGCAGCAAATCGAAAAGGAAGCAAAAGATCTTCTCGAACGCTTTGGTTTGGGACAACGGGCTTCACACCGCCCTTCCGAGCTTTCCGGTGGCGAGCAGCAGCGGGTAGCCGTTGCCAGAGCACTCATCAACAAGCCCGACATTCTTCTGGCCGACGAACCTACCGGAAACCTTGATGAAGCTAACACAACGAGCCTGCTAAATCTGCTTTTTGGCCTGAAAAAAGAGCTTGGCATCACCATTGTGATGGTAACACACGACAAACAAATCGCCGCCCAGTGCGACAAAAATTATCAGATTGAACAGGGACTAATTTCAGAATTGACGCACATTTAATGCTTGTCTATTAGTCACTAAGGTCATATTTTAACTATTCTGTAAACTTTAACCATTTAAGACTGACATGTCCAAAAGACTTTCGAAAGATGAACTGGAATCAGATGCGCTGGTAACCGGTTACGTAAGAGCAACCACTTTTTACAGAGAAAATAAAGGCGCGATTTACGGTGGTCTTATCGCCTTTATCGTAGTAGTTGGTGGTATTTTCTGGTACATCACAAATTCTGCAGCACAGGAAACTAACGCACGAGAAAGTA
The DNA here is from genome assembly GCA_022565795.1 of Balneolia bacterium. Classification (GTDB taxonomy): domain Bacteria; phylum Bacteroidota; class Rhodothermia; order Balneolales; family Cyclonatronaceae; genus Cyclonatronum. Next base: position 102,634 of record JAIUMA010000003.1, on the reverse strand, counting down.
TAGCTTTTGCTGAGCAGCAGTTTCTTATGGGTAATTTCGAAACTGCCCTTTTCGGCAGCGATGAAGAGCTCGAGCCCGGATTGGTAGAAATTGCAAATCGCTTTCCTCGCACAACTGCCGGCAATCTCGCTTTTTACTATGCTGCTGTAAGCCACACCGAATTAGGCGACTACGAGTCAGCCTTGGATATGATTAAGGAGTTCAGCACACCCAGCGGAGTATTGGGCGTAGCTCCTATTTCACTACATGGAATGATTCTGATGCAGCTTGAGCGCTATTCAGACGCCGCCCGCATGTTCGAGCGCGCTGCAGAGTGGGATGAAAACAACTCCACAACTCCTTTCAACCTGCTTCAGGCAGCCGAAGCTGCTTATGCAGCCGGTGATTACAACCGTGCCCAGCAGTTTGCGACTCGCATCAAGCGTGAGTTCCCGAACTCTCAGCAAGCTACTCAGGCTATTCGCCTCGAAGGTCTGCTTTCTGCAAGACAATAGCTTGAAACTATTTGAAGCTTCTCTCGTATGCTTCTCATGAACATTCATAGTGACCTCATGAAATAGTTCAGTTTCGAAAGACCCGATCCGAAAGGAACCCGGGTCTTTTTTTTGCATTAACGTTTTTGATTGGTGATGAATCAGGAACTATTACAGTTTGTCGAAGTTTACTAAACTCTGCGTACAACTTATACATCTTTTTGCGCTCAGCTTTGATGTATTCCGCCCCTTTTTTAATACCTTAAGCAGATTATACGAAACTACAGCAAGACTGATAAACTTTCCCATATGAACATATCCACCCGAAGTAGTCAACTTCGTTCAATACTTCTTCCTGTGGCAGTCCCCATGCTGCTCCTTTTCTTTATCGCAGCCTGCGACTCCCCTCCCGGAGCCACACCTTACGAAGAAATTCCGGCGCCTTTCAGTTCCATGTCGATTGATCCTTCAGTAGTTGTATTTGATTCTACTCAGGAGATTTCAGACACCACGCTTACCATTCAGATTGAGGCCGGATTGAAACCTGATGCAATCACGAATAACCCTCAGTTTACCGTTTCAAGACACGGAAGTTCTACTGTTTTCAGAGAAGGACTGCTTCAGCCAGGTAATAACAACACAGTGGTTGGAAGTTTCACTTTTACTGTTCCATCGAATACGTTTCAGGACTTTACCATTTATGTTTTCGATGAAACGGAAGGCGGTCGCGTTAGCAGTACATTCCAAACTCAGCTACAGCTTCAGGGATTCACCACTCAGCCTCCCCAAATTCTGTCATTTACGTTCCCTTCTGTAGTGCAGATTCCGGTTGAAGGATTTCAGCCTATACGATTTGAAACGGAGGTTGAACATCCGCAGGGGCAGGCACAAATTCAAACTGTATTTCTGGCTCTATTCGATACGGCAGGAAACCAGCTTGGGGGCGAACCATTCACCATGCTTGATGATGGCGATGAAGGTGGATCTGGTGACCTTGAGGAAGGCGACGGAATTTTCACCAGGACGCTTGAAATCGGCCCGAACAATCAGCCGGATACCTACGAGGTTTTGACATGGGCAATCGACCGCCAGGGTCTATCCAGCGACACGCTTTCATCAACACTTACAATTCAGCAATGATATTTATACGATTAGGCTTTTTATTTCTCTTGTTATTCGTCTGGACTCAGGTTTCAGAAGCACAGATTACCGGGCCAACTCCTCCTGAGACATTTAATTCTATCAGCCAGAACAGTGTATCTAATATGGGTGCTTTGGGTGATTCCCTCTGGGTTGGTCCTTTGCTAATGCTCAACATCAACAATGATATTGACTTCATATTTCCTGAAAACGCAGATTCCGTAGCGGCCGGCCCCGGTCGGATGTTTTCAATAGCGCTGGCTCCTGATACTGTTGTAGCCGGTCTTGGATTTAACTTCGTGAGCGCTGGTACAAGCGTACAAACCGGACTGGGACTCCATATTTCAACCGACGGCGGGGTCAATTGGGACTACATCGCCCAGCCGCTGGACGATGAGAATCAAACGTCAATATCTTATGGAGGTCAGCAGATTGAATCGATTCCTGTAATTGTTCCGCAGCAGTCCCCTCCTTACAACGTAGATTTTCGCGGTGATACCATTTTTATGGCAGCATGGGCATCGGGAATACGAAGGAGCTCCGATTTTGGTGAAACATGGGAGCGCATTCTTCTTCCACCAAGGGATGTTTCTGAGCTACGCCCCGAGAATACCTATAACTTCCTTTTTGATCCCCGTCTTGATAACAATTTCCTCGGTTTTTCTGTGATGATTGACAGCGACGGCTTTGTATGGGCCGGTACTGCTGGTGGCATCAATATTTCAGAAGACGCTCTAACAGCTCCGGCAGACCAAATCAGCTGGTCGAAGAAGCGGCGTACGGGGCAGAACGACGGCCTGCTGGGAAGCTGGATTATCCGTATTCGCGAAAACCCATTTGATAATGGCGTCTGGCTAACAAACTGGATTGCCGAAGACGGTGATCAGCAGGGAATAGTTGTAAGCTACGACAAGGGTGAATCCTTCACTCAGCACCTGCGCGGAGAGCAAATTTATGATATCGCTTTCGAAGGTGAACGCATTTATGCAGCCGGAACCAACGGGCTGTTCATCAGTAATGACAACGGGACCAGCTGGAACCAAATTCGGCAGATACGAACACCAAACGGTTTCATAAAAGCTACTGCTGATTATCTCAGTCTCGCCACTACCACCGACAGGCTATGGGTGGGTACAACAGACGGTCTGGCCTCAACGGCAGACGGTGGAGAAACCTGGCAGTTAACCAGAGTGAACTTCCCGCTTGAAGGCGGAAACCAGTTCTCCCCGGACGCCCGCTCCGTGAATGCTTATGCATATCCAAATCCTTTTTCCCAGCGCGCACATGAAATTGTACGCATCAAATTTGAGGCGCCATCAACAGGGAATGCAAGCATACGCCTCTACGACTTTAGCATGAATCTTATACGTGAGCTGGATGCAGGTATTCCCGTAACCGGTGGACAAAATTATGAAGCCGTCTGGGATGGTACAGACGGTGGCGGTCGATTGGTTGCTAACGGTCCTGTTTTTTACGTGATAAACGTCGGCGGCTCGGAAGTCCGTGGCAAAATACTTGTACTCGATTGATATGAAGAATTCTCAGAAAAGCATCACACATGAAATGAAACAAAAGCTTCCATCCTTACCGGGATTTATGAAACCTGCCCTGCTTGCTATTATCATGAGCTGTTTTTTCGCCGGTGACCTCATGGCACAGTCAGGTGGCTTTGCAGGGGCCTACACCCGTATGGGCTTCGGCCCGCGCGGTATGGGTATGGGAAATGCTATGACGGCGGTTCATCAGCATGGTGTTTTTGCTCACTATAATCCGGCTCTGGCCTCAACGGTTGAAGGAACACAGTTCGATTTTTCGGCCTCTTCCATGTCGTTCGACAGAAGCTTCAACATGGCCAACGTAGCGTTTATGCTGCCACCTAATGCAGGAATCAATGTTGGGTTACTGCATGCCGGGGTGAGTGATTTCGATGGACGAACATCAAGTGGCGTTCCGACCGAGCAGTTTTCAACCAATGAATTCAGCGCGTTTATTGCTTTTGGGCTGAATCCTGGAGAAAGGTTAAGTCTCGGCTTTTCGGCTAAGCTTTTTTATGTGGACTACTTCGATAGTGTCGACAGTCCCCTTGGCTTCGGAATTGATATCGGCCTTCTATATCATGCCTCTTCTCAACTCACTTTGGGTGCGACTGTTCAGGATATTTTCTCATCCTACAGCTGGAATACCTCAGGTCTGTATGGCGGATCACTCGCAAACCGAACCGACAGTTTCCCAATACGATTTAAGTTTGGTGCCGCCTATGAGTTCAGGGACTATGATCTTCTGCTTTCCGCCGATATCGAAACACGTTCTCAAAGTTCTGAGGTCATAAACAGAAGCGTGAACACCGATACTGGACGGCCCGGTGTGATTACCAGTCGCGAAGACATTGTAACAGGCTCATCACAGTTCAGAATCGGCTCTTCATATGGTGTGCACGAGCGGATCGACGTGCGGGCAGGTTTCGACATCGGTGACCTTACCGAAATTTCACAATCACAGCGTGCCTCAGCTGGTTTCTCACTTTGGCTGCCACTCTCGGCATTCGATTCGTATATTGACTACACCTTCGTTCGTGAACCCGAAGGAATTTCTTACATGCACGTTTTCGCCCTGCGCGTTCAGCTCTAATCTATGAAACTGACCTCTATCCGCTTTTTGCTCCTTACCGCTCTGTTGCTTGTATTCAGCCAGAACGAAACGCACGGCCAAACGGGCCTTGATTTTCTCAATATTGGCCCTAACGCCCATTCGCTTTCCCTCTCTGAAGCCCACACTGCGGTTCCTCTGGGTTCGAACAGTGTATTCACAAATCCGGCGAATCTGCTACTTTCAGACCAGTCAAGTCTTGGGCTATCCTATACCCTTTGGATTGCCGAAACTCAGAATACGCAGGCCTCTGCTGCCATCCGCCGCGATAACGACAGCTTCGCATTCGGGGTGCTTTCTTCAGTGATTGATGAATTTGAGCAGCGTGACTCCCCAGGCCAGTCAGGCGGCACCTTCTCAGTGCAGTATTTAGCCGTTAGCGGTGCTTATGCCCGTCAAATTGGCTTTATCTCAGCCGGCGTTTCTGCAAGCTACCTCTACGAACAACTATTCCAGCAAAACGCCTCCGGCTATTCATTTTCATTCGGCGCTACGGCAGAGCTAATGGATGAAAGGCTTCGGATTGGTACCGCGTTAACTAACGCAGGCCAGATGTCCAGACTCGATATTGAAAGGACTAAAGTCCCCACCCGATGGCGTGCCGGTTTTGATGTGAACGCCATACAGCTTTCCGCATTTTCCGGAGCTGAAATACCGTTGATCATTAATCTCAGCGGAGACGTGGTCGTCCCACTCGAGGACGAAATCGATACAACCCTCGATAACGCAATCGAATCTGATCCTTTTTTCTCTTTCGGACTCCAGGCTGAGCTGTATGATATGATTGCTGTTCGCGGTGGCTATAGAACAGGAAATACCGTCCGCCACTGGAGCCTCGGAGCTTCCATAAGCGTGGATCCGATTAAATTCCATTACGGTTTCGTGCCTTTCGAAACAGGGTTTGGCTCCGTGCACTCGATTAGCCTTCAATATTTCTTTGACTGGTAGTATTAATTAAACCGGTACCTGTATGAAGGTCTTAAAACTGGTTCACAGCGATTATCTCCACGATAACCGCGTAAAACGACAGGCTGAGACCTTGTCGGCTAACGGGTATGAGGTAAGCTGCGCCTGCATCGGAGACGCAATCCCGTCTGCTGCCGGAAATGTGAAGCTGATCAGCTATAATCCTTCACGAAAAGGAGGCAAACTACGGTTTTATGAGGTTATTCGTTTTTTCGGTCGGGTGATAAAAGACACGCCGTACGACATCATCCATGCTCACGATCTTGACGCATTCTTTGCTGCTTCAATCTATAGAAAATCAAGAAATGATTGTATCATTTACGACAGCCATGAAATGTACACCCAAAGCACAGGCGTCGGTAACAGACTCTTACCAAAGCTGATATGGACAGCAGTCGAGCGTCTTTCCATTGGTAAAGCATCCGCGGTCATCACGGTAAATGAAAGCATCGCCGGTTTGCTTAAATCTAAATATTCTTTATCCGAAAAGCCTTTCGTTATAAGAAACTTCACCAGTCTAACCAAGAACGAAAGCTATAACTCTCAATTCAGTGATGCCGCCACTGAGTTAAAAGAAAGCTCCCACACCTTGCTTCTGTACCATGGGATTATACAGCACGGTCGCGGACTGGACTTGCTGTTTAATACGCTCAGCAATGATTCGGGTGTATCAGCCATAATTTGCGGAGACGGTCCACGCATGACTCATTACAAGTACCTATGTGAGGAAATGGATCTGAGCAGCCAGGTACTTTTCACCGGATACATTAACAGTTCTGAGTTTTTAAAGCTTGCTAAAATCGCCGATGCGGGCTACTGCATTATTGAACCTATTTCACAAAGCTACTTCTACTCACTCCCAAACAAGCTTACAGAGTACATTCAGGCTGGATTACCCGTGCTGGCATCCGATTTGCCGGAAATAAGCAGAATAGTAAATGAGTACAAAATCGGAGTCACCCTTTCGCCTGAAACGTTCACAGCTCAAAACGTTTCAGAAAAGCTTTCTGAATTAAGGAGAAATAGCAATGAGTATGAAGCAGGTTTGAAGCAAGCCTCTTCAAAGCTCAATTGGGAAACAGAAAAACAGCGCCTGATTGATATCTACAAAAAGTTTAGCGCATAAAAAAAGCCACCCGGCTCACGGGTGGCTTTTCAGATCATCAACATAACTCACGGGCTGTTGTTGCCCTACTCACTTTCATTACACACAAATTCTCCCTGGTGACCAATACTTTTTTGAATAAAAACGGCTGAGGTCAGCGGTGGCAGCGAAACTGTACCTGATTCGCTTACGCGGGCACTTTTAACTACATCATCAGCGCCATTCAGGAGTATTGGATGAAGCTCAAGCCCTGTAATTCCGGTTTCAAACTCCTGTTCTTCTATATGGGAGTTGAATACAATGAGTATCCCGTCCAGGTCGGCATCGAGCTGATTTCCAGCACAGCGACCATCCGATACGGTCATCGCAATAATGCCGGGCTGCTGATCGGGGCCGGTGTTGTGGAACATCACTCTGCGGTTGACCTCTTCCGCGGTTTCCAATCTGAACAGCGGGCTGCTGTAGCGCACCCTTAGCTGATCCTTAAAGACTTCATGAGCGAGCTCCATATGATGCTTGTCCGGACGGCTGAGATCATTACGCAGAAACTCTGCCTGTCTGTCCCAGTTGTTTCTGTTATCCCAGGCCGGCGGTAAGCCTCTGCCCCAGTTATGCGTTTCCATGGTGAAATCAACCTGATTGAACCAGTCTCCCGAATCGAAGCTGTTTCGGTCCAGCGACTTTGAGCGGAGGAAGTCTGAACCCATTTGGAAAAACGGTACGCCCTGACCATAAATAATGAATGAGTTGCTCAGCATCTGCACCCGAACACGGTCATCGGTGCTCATGTCGAGCGGTAGTTTGGTCTGGGTGTTATCCCAAAGCGTCTCGTTGTCGTGCTTGTCAATATAGTTTACAGACTCCTGCGGAAGGTCTGCGAAACCAATCATATCGTCAAAACCTACCACAGCACTCCCCTCTCGATTGACAAACGGATATGAACGCAGGTTACCCGTCATCCCAACCCGAATCTGATCGGCCTGAAACAGCAGGTCGGCAAGCTGGCTTTCACGATCACTTCCGGCCTCTTCGTTCGGGAACAGATACTGACCGCTGGTGAATCCCTGAAAACGACCTGTATCGGTAAAGTTACGACCTCTGATTCCGTCCCGCGACCGGTCATTGAAATTCCCGATGCCTGTTCCGTTCATTTCGAACTGGGTAGCCTGGTCGAAAATGCGGTTATCAGCAACCTCTCCGAAATTCCACCCCTCACCGTAAATATAGATGTTGGCTCCGTCTACTCCATGCTCTTCGAGAGTGAGCTCAGCCAGCGCATCCTGCAGGCGCTCCATCACATAGCGCGGGTGATGACCCATAAGGTCAAACCGGAAGGAATCAACTTTGTAATGCTTAGCCCAGAACACGACAGAGTCGATTATCAAACGCTCCTTCATGTAATGCTCTGCAGCCGTATTCGGGCAGCAGGTGGAGGTTTCAATTTCGCCGGTAATTACGTCATAGCGCTGATAGTAGCCTGGAACGACCCGATCCAGCACGGAAGTTCGCGCAAGACCGTGTGCTGACGTATGGTTATATACAACGTCGACAACAAGCTTCAGACCAATTTCATCCAGTGCCTTCACCATTTCCCGGAATTCTATAATACGCTGAACCCCATCTGGATCGGTTGAATAGCTGCCTTCAATAGCATTGAAATGAAACGGGTCGTAACCCCAGTTGAAGCCATCGTAGTTGGCAATACTGTTGAACCGGCCGCGCAGGCTGTACGGCAGCTGTATACTTTCTGTAGCAGGATCTTCGGCAGCAAGTTCGGCAAATGCATCAACAATCGGCATATCACCAAAACGATCGCAGTATGGCTGAAGCTCATCCTGGTAGTCCATCAGTTCGCATAAGTCACTGTAGGGCTGATCAATATCAACACGGCGCTCACGATTTTCAATAACCGTAGTGATGTCGTTCACGGGCAGCAGGTGCAAATGCGTTAGCCCTGCCTCCTGAAGAGCAATCAGATGAGCCATGCCGTTTGAAAGCTCATTTCCGTTCTTACCGTGATGAGTAAAGGCCATAAACGTGCCCCTGTGCTCATAAGGAACCGAATGGTCTAAAGCGCTGAAGTCGCGAACATGCGCTTCATAAAGGGTGATGTCTGTAGCCCGGGGTAGCTCCTTTCGTATGGAATCCCAGCCTGATGGCTTTAAAGAATCATCGGTATAGAGATCCGCAAACTGGCTGAAATAGCTGTCCGTGGAAAGGCTCACAGAGTACGGATCTGTTACTTCATAATTATTAATTTCCATGTTCTCGTGGTGGAAAACCTGGATATCGAGGCGATAAAAGGCACGGTCTAAATCACCAACCGAACCGCTGAACTGCCACAGGCCGGTTTCACTATCATAAGAATCCGCCTCTATATTAAGCTGATGCTCTTTATCTGAATTATACGTTTTGAGCGTCAACTCCTGAGCGGTTGGTGCCCACACGTTCAGTGTAATCTCATCGCCATTGTACACGGGACCGAGCGTACCATCATAGCGAAAGAACTCATCTATTACACCGGGCGTCTGCACGCGGGTTACTTCGACCACGTTGCCATTAGCGTCGTAGGAAGCCGCAATCACCAGTCCCCTTACGGCACGCTGTACCAGTTCACGGTCGGATTCGAGTGAGTACACGGGCCAGCCGTTAATATGGCGGTAGGTATCGGCCTGCGTGGCATCCAGCTCTGCTTCGGATTGCAGGGTGATGACTTCTCCCCCGCTAATACCGTCACTGCTTATTTCAAATTCTGCTGTCTCGCTAAAACGCAGCTCATAGGTAGCCGCCGATTCGGTTGTATTCCAGATTACGCGGTCGGAGGAAATCCAGTGCGCCGATGCTCCGGCGATCGGATCATCGGTGTTGAAGTCGGGCTGCTGATCGCAAGCGGTCAGCAAAGCAATGAGCAGAACAGCCGAACCAATTAGTTTCATTAAATAAGACATACCTGTGGATTTAAATAGACTTTACATTAAAAGATCTTCGCAAGCACATGGAGTACAATTAATTACAATACAATAATACTCGATTACTAAAGATGCGGATGAAACCCAAATACAAAAGTAAGCGCTTACATTTTTCAATATAAGCATCCCTGACTCAAAAATCGAATAAAGAGGTAGGAAAATGACCGCCGTTACTGTTTCGTCAGGTTATAAATGAAAAAAGCCTGCATCGTAAAGAAGCAGGCTTTTAACTTCAAGTCTTAAGAAGATCGAACTAAAGTAATTTTCAACTATACGTTAAAGCGGAAATGCAGAACATCGCCGTCCTTCACGATATACTCTTTTCCTTCGCTTCTGAGCTTTCCGGCCTCACGCGCTGCAGCTTCTGAGCCGTGTGTTTCAAAATCGTTGTAGGCAATGGTCTCCGCACGGATGAATCCACGCTCAAAATCGGAGTGAATTACACCAGCTGCCTGCGGTGCCTTCATACCTTCACGGATAGTCCAGGCGCGAACTTCTTTCTCCCCTGCCGTGAAGTAGGTAATGAGACCAAGCTCACGGTAGGCAGCACGAATAAGCAGGTCCAGACCAGCGCTTTCGATGCCAAGGTCTGCAAGGAATTCGGTACGGGCTTCATCATCCAGTTCGGCGATTTCGGCTTCGATGCTGGCACAAACCACAACGGTTTCTGATCCTCTGGAATCGGCCAGTTCGCGAACCTGCTTCACATAATCGTTGTTCGCTCCTTCGTCTGCGATATCGTCTTCGGATACGTTACAAACGAACAGTACTGATTTCTCAGTAAGCAGAAACAGATCTTTATAGGCGTCGCGCTGCTCGGGGCTCACTTCGAAAGTGCGTACAGGTTCTCCGTTTTCAATATGGTCGCGGAGGCGCTCAGCGACATCAAGCTGCGCCTTCATCACCTTGTCTCCGGATTTTGACTGCTTTTTGAGTTTATCAATGCGTTTTTCAACGCTTTCCAGATCTTTGAAAAGAAGCTCCGAGTCGATGATTGAAATATCACGGATTGGATCAACGCCACCTTCTACATGGATTACGTCATCGTCTTCGAAGCAGCGAACCACATGGACAATAATATCCACGTCACGGATGTGTGACAGAAATGCGTTTCCTTTTCCTTTTCCTTCTGAGGCTCCTTTTACCAAACCTGCGATATCAACAAACTCGATGGTTGTAGGCAGCGTACGCTGAGGTTTTACCAGTGAAGTAAGTTTATTTAGCCTCTGATCAGGAACCGAAACAATGCCCACATTAGGGTCAATCGTACAAAAAGGGAAGTTGGCGGCTTCAGCGCCTGCATTAGACAATGCGTTGAACAAGCTGGATTTCCCGACATTTGGAAGTCCTACAATACCACAGCGTACACTCATAAATTAATTAATCGATGTAAGGTTGTTGAATAAATTTTCTTTCAGGTAAGATTACGGCTGTAAGCATACCCAGTCCAGGTCTTTTTGCAAACACACAGCCGGTGTCAATTCCGATTTTAAGGGGTTCGTCCATGGGCTTGCTCATTGGTGTGTGGCCAAAAACGACGGGTTTATTCCAAACCGGTCGCGGCATATCAATGTGTGAGCGCTCCCAAAGAAGGTTTTCAGGCGAGTCTTCACTCAGGCTTTCCTCAATACTTTTTAAAGGGTGAAGCCCTCCGTGAGTAAAAAAGAAATCTTCGGTTTCGTAGTAATACTTTGTATCCCGTAGAAAGTCGTAATACGGTGAATCGATGAAGTCGTCGGGCCAGCTCATTTTAAGAGACTCGAGCGTTTGGCGACCGCCGTTCAGTTTCCACATGAAATCGTCACCGTTCTCGAGCGCATCCAGCATCATGGCTTCGTGATTGCCGCGGAGAAATACGCACTCTTCTTTTTTTCCGAACTCGATTACAATATCAAAAACACTTTTGCTGTCGGGCCCGCGATCTATGTAGTCGCCAATAAAAACAAACGTACTCCCGCTGTAAGGCTCAAGGGTGTGGAGTAACTTTTGCAGTGATTTAGCACATCCGTGCACATCACCTATGGCAACTAAATTTTTATTCAAAACGAATCTGAGTCTGTATGCTTATGACTTTTCAGCGCAGCATCATTTTTCGCGGGGAAGCGTCTTGTCGATAAGACCCGAACCCTGCTTTTTAATTTTTCCTTCTTCAACCAGCTTTTTTGAAGCCGAATCCAGGATACCATTTACAAAATTGCCTGATTTATGTGTTGAAAACTTTTTCACCACATCGATGGCTTCATTGATACTCACCTTAGTTGGAATATCATCGAACGTCATCATCTCAGCGAGTCCCATCCTAAGCACACAACGGTCGATAGTTGCAATTCGCTTAATATCCCAGTTTGTTACGAAGCCGGAAATTACTTCATCCAGTTCTTTCTTATCCCTTACGGTTCTGAGAAACAGCTTTTCAGCGAAATCGAGAATCTGTTCATCGGAAGAAAGACGTTTTCTGAGAACAGTTTCAATAATATGCTCCAAGGAATCATCACTCAGCTCCAGCGCATAAAGGGCTGTCATAACTGTTTCTCTTGCGGTCCGGCGGTTCAATTGCATGTATAAAGATCGAGAATTCACATAATTTTATTACAGCCTGACAAGATACAAATTTTCAGCCTTTATTTACTTTCCTGATGCGTAATAAAATGTTGAATCGTCCCAAACTAATTAAGCAAACTTTGGATACTACGCTTTTTCTCCCGCCATTTCGTGCACAATCTTCCACTCCTGCTCGGTTACAGGCTGTATAGAAAGTCGCGAACCCTTTTTGATGAGCATCATGTCGGCCAACTCTTCCTTTTCCTTGATATCGTCGCGGAGCACCGGATTGTCGAATTTCTTGATGAGTTTTACATCAACTAAAAACCAGCGAGGCTTTTCTTCAGTGGCTTTTTCGTCGAAATATTTCGAATCGGGATCAAACTGGCTTGGATCCGGATAGGGTTCGCTGGCTACTTCCATGGTGCCAACAATTGCCAGAGGATTTGCGCGCGAATGGTAAAAAAAGATTTTATCACCGACCTTCATTTCATCTCTCATGAAATTTCTGGCCTGATAATTACGGATGCCTTCCCAATATGTAGTCTGGTTCTCTCGTGACATCAAATCATCTATTCCAAACTCATCTGGTTCGGATTTCATTAGCCAGTATCTCTTATCAGCCATAGTTAAGTGGGTTCTATTTAGTTATTGTTAAGATTCCGCCTGAAAATACTAAATCGTGGAACAACCGGTTTTTAGTTTTTCCAATTTTAACCGCTCTGTTCGCTCAGGCAGCTGGATAACTAAAATTAATGGCACATCATTTCGCCGGTTGTCATATCTCCGCCCAATACCGGACTAATGAACGGTATTCCAAGCGCCAGGCCACGCATAACCAAGATCACGCCAAGCGCAATAGCCGCATACGGAACAGCTTTCTGCAGCCTGAGTCTCCAGTCCAGACTGATAAGCTTATTGGATGAGGAGACCAGAAACATCACGGGGAATGTGCCTAGGCCAAACAGAAACATATAAATCATACCGTCAATTGCCGATCCGCTCACAAGAGCACCTGCCAGAGCTACATACACAAAGCCACAAGGTAAAAATCCGTTCAGCATTCCTACACCAAGCATTCCTGACGGGTTTTTAATTTTTAGTAATTTCCCGAGACCTTTTTTCAGGGCACCAACTGGAAGCCACACCGGTTTGAGGTGCATCCAGTTAATTTTACCAGACACAATTGAAATAACGGCGATTAGAATAATGAGTCCACCGCCAACAATCGAAATAACCTCCTGATAGCCCGCAAGCCAGATCCCAAAACCGGCCAGACCAAACAAGCCCCCCATTAAGGCGTAGGTTACTGATCGGCCAAGGTTGTAGTTAATCCGGGCCAACCAAAAAGATGAACTTTTCTCCTGTACAGGCAAAGCCAAAGCAATTGGCCCACACATGCCAACGCAGTGCATGCTGCCTAAAAGGCCGAAAACAAACCCGGCAATGTATAATTCCATAAATAAAAGGTGTCGACATTTAGTGTCAGATCCTCATACGAGGCTTGATAATATAATATCAATATATGAATAATAATCCTCCGCCTCTATCACAGTTTGCATTCAGACTCCGAACAAGTCATAAATATTGCGGCTTAATATTCTGATTGATTATTAAGCCGCGAACCCTCATTTTAATCTTTTTTAACCCGTATCCTCTAAATCAGAATATTCTGCGATAATTCTGCGTAAAACAGGATTATCCCGACACGAATAGATGTTTACCGAACCTACTGTTATTAATAGACGCATTGGCTGGATTGAAGTCATTTGCGGGGGCATGTTCAGCGGAAAGACTGAAGAACTCATTAGAAGAGCCAGACGAGCGCAAATCGCCGGTCAGCGTGTTGTTGTAGTAAAGCCGGCTATCGATAACCGCTATGCAGAGGAAATGGTGGTTTCTCACAACTCAACCAGGCTTCCCGGAATTGTAGCCTCAACGGCAGACCAGATTGTATTGATGACCGGCAACTCGGAGGTAGTCTGTATAGATGAGGCCCAGTTCTTCGACAACCGCCTGATTGATGTTGCAAACACCCTCGCAAACGACGGTAAGCGCGTAATCATCGCCGGTCTGGACATGGACTATCTCGGCAAGCCATTTGAGCCTATGCCCCACCTGCTGGCCATAGCGGAATACGTTACCAAACTTCATGCAATTTGTTCCGAAAGCGGACACATTGCGAACTTCTCCCAACGAATATCCGAGAGCACCGACCGCATCCTGGTTGGTGAAAAAGACGCTTACGAACCACGGGCTCGTCATTGTTTTCGCCCGCCGGTTGATAAGCGCCGTGGACGAACGATTGAACCTTTAAATGCCGACGTGACCAGCGAGTCAACGAAGCAATCACCTGATTCAGACACATAACTAACTCATAACTACATGGAACTTTTACGCGGTATTCTGGGGATGGCAGTTATCCTCAGCATTGCCCTGGCACTCAGTAACAACCGCAAAGCTATCAGCTGGCGGCTTGTTGGTATTGGTCTTGGCATCCAGCTCACGCTTGCTCTTTTTATACTAAAAGGCTCAGACATGGCTGAGTTTTTCGCGCCTCTGGGCTGGCCGAAACTCTTTTTCAGCTTTGTATCTTCCTTTTTTGTACTTGTGCTTGAATTCACGACCGAAGGCGCAGCTTTCATATTTGGAGATCTTGCAATGGGCCCTGGAATGGAAGGAAGCCTTGGTTTTTTCTTTGCCTTTCAGGTACTGCCAACCATTGTCTTTTTTGCATCCATCACAACCATCCTATACCACTACGGAATACTACAGTTTGTGGTTAAGGTGATGGCATCCGGGATGCAAAAGCTAATGGGTACTTCAGGCGCCGAGTCCCTCTCTGTTATTGCAAACATCTTCGTCGGGCAGACAGAGGCTCCACTTGTTGTAAAGCCATACATCGAAAAAATGACCCAGTCTGAGCTTCTTGCCGTTATGACGGGCGGTATGGCAACCATCGCCGGTGGCATCATGGCGGCATACATTCAGATGCTCGGTGACTCCTATGCCCAAGCCAACGAACTTGCTCTTGAGGTTGGTCGTCAGCTTTTTGCCGAGCAGCTTCTCGGTGCCAGCCTTATGGCCGCTCCGGCTGCACTTGTAATTGCCAAAATTCTCTATCCGGAAACTGAAAAGCCCGTCACAATGGGTGAGGTAAAAATCGAAGTTGAGAAAACCGATGCTAACGGTATAGAAGCCGCTTCCTCGGGCGCTACGGAAGGCCTGAAGCTATCGCTGAATGTAGGCGCGATGCTACTTGCATTTATTGCGATTCTGGCTTTATTCAACCATTTCCTGGGCATATTTGGCGACATGACCGGGCTGAACTCAATCTCCGAAAACTTCGAGTTGACAATTCAGGGATTATTAGGCTATATATTTGCTCCTTTAGCCTTTTTGATTGGCGTCCCCTGGGTGGATGCGGTAAATGTGGGTTCGATGATTGGTACTAAGATTGTACTCACTGAGTTTATAGCATTTATCGATTTATCACAGTTTGTGATGGACGGCGCCCTTGAAGAGCGCACCATTTTTATGGCAACTTTTGCATTATGCGGCTTTGCCAACTTCTCTTCTATTGCAATTCAGATTGGCGGTATCGGCGGACTAGCGCCTTCACGCAAATCAGACCTGGCCCGATTCGGACTTCTTGCCGTGCTTGCCGGCACGCTTGCCAATATGATGACAGCCACAATTGCCGGCGTGCTCTACTAAAGGCCGTTTCATCTATTTCATACAAAAGGACAGTCATCACGACTGTCCTTTTCTGTTTAAGACTGTGGCATTCCGTACAATCAAAGCGGTCATTCTGCGTTTTGCAGTATGATTTTCAAAACTGCTTTATCTTCACTCGAAGTTAAATTTTATGTATTTTGTGAGGCTTAAGCAGTTTCGGTCTTACGGAATTCCCTGCGAGCACAAATCTAACGCTTACAATCAACTATCACCTAATCCACTAATCGCATCATACATTCTATGAAACCTTCAGGTTCAATCAGATTTCTGGCTCTTTTTATCATCGCTGCAAGTTTTGCAGGTTGCTCACTGTTTAAGTCAGCCTCAGATGATGTTGAAGCAACGGTAGTCGGATCTGTGGATGGCACAGACGTAACCTATGGCGAGCTCAGAGCTAATTTTTTTTCATCTCCTTTACTGGAAGAAGAAGACCCTGATCTCACAAGACAGGAAATAATGGAGTTCCTCGACTTATACCTCGTCTACCTTGCAAAAGTACAAGCTACTAAAGATGATGGATTCTACGATGACCCCGAAGTTCTTGCCGAACTAGAACAGTATCAGATGCAGTCAGTCTTTCCTTACTGGCTCGAAATGCGATTTCGTGACGAGCTGCTTGATGAAATGGTTGAACGCGCCCAATATGAAGTTGGCACTTCGCATGTGCTCATCGCAGTACGGGAAGACGCCACCCCCGCTGATACGCTTGAAGCCTACAATCGTCTGATGGAAGCCCGAGAGTTATTTCTCTCTGAGGAAGACACGCGCAGCTTTGTAGAAATTTCTAATGAATATTCATCCTCTCAACGCGGACAAAGCATGGGTGGTGATCTTGGTTTCATTTCTGCCGGTTGGGCAGTAAAACCATTCGAAGACGTTACCTACACTACAGAAGTTGGTGATGTTTCGATGCCTTTTCGCACCAGCTTTGGCTACCATATCGTTCATGTTTATGATAAGCGTGAAACCGTACCCGAAAAAAATTACTCTCATATTTACTTCCGCACACGCGGCGCCAATGTTTCTGAGGAAGCATCAATGGAAAAGGCTCAGGAAGCTTATGCGCAGCTAAACGAAGGTGGCGACTGGGATGAGATTACCATGGAGTTTTCCGAAGATCCTGATACGCGCAGCAGCGGCGGCGACATAGGCTGGATACAACGTGCCCGCTACCAGCCTATATTTCTGGAAAATATAGAACAGCTTGAAGAGCAAGGGACATTCACAGAACCTTTCGTAAGCGAATACGGTATTCATATTGTCCGTCTCGACTCCATACGCACTTACGAGAGCGACGAGCAGTTTCGTGATGCCATGTATGAGCGTCTTCGTGCCCTGCCCCGCTACCGCGAAAACAGAACCATTACATTGGAAAACGTACGTCGCACAGCCGGAGACAGTCTTCACACTTCAACCTACGAGTTTTTCCTTGAGGTTCATGACAGCCATCCCGGACTGAACGTACTCGAACTCGACTTCACCGACGAGCAGCTGGAAATGCCGATTTACACTATTGCAGACCAGACCTACACTCTTCAGGAATTCATTACTTTTGTGGCGCGTGCCGTTGAAAACACTAACGACCGCCGCTATCGCCATAACCTGCTCGACGTATTTAAAGACGAAAAAGCAGAAGACGTAATTGTACAGGTAACAAAAGATGAATTCCCTGATTTCAAGGAGCTAAGCCAGCGCTATCATGAAGGTCTTGCCGTATTCAAACTTACAGAAACCGAAGTCTGGAACTACGCGGCTCAGGATACTGCCAGATTAAAAGAGATTTTCGAAGCCAATGCAGAGAACTATGCGTTCGGTACACGCTACCGATACTATCGCATAAGTGCCGACAGCGAGTCCAAGATTGAAGAAGCCAAAGAGGCCATTCACAACGGCACGGATATTGACGACATCCGCGAAGCAGTTAGCGGCTTAATCGTAAGAACAGACGTAATCAATAGCTTGCAAGACTTTCCATTCGACTACCTTCAGGGCGTTGAGCCGGGTGAATTCAGCGATATATTTGAATACCGAAACCGTAAAACCGTTCTCTTCCTGACTGAAATACTGGAACCACGCCCGATGACCTTCGAAGAAGCGTTCATGCGTGTTGTAGCTGACTTCCAGCCTATTCGTGATGAAGAGTGGAACAACGAGCTGCGCGAACGCTACAACGTAATTGCCTATCCGGAACGCTTAAGAGAGGTTCTCGACCAGGTTGATATCTAATCGCCTCCATAGAATAGTTTCAACAGCAGGAATATGGTTTCTGACCGTATTCCTGCTTGCCTGTGGTCCGGAGAGGGAAGTACCTGACTCGCAGGTTATAGCTGAAGTCGGAAGCCATCGCCTCACCATCGACGAAGCTATGGACCGTATTCCTGCCTACGCTGCAGCTGAGGATAGCGCAGCTTCTGTAGACCGGTACCGCACGCAATGGGTTCGGGAGCAGCTTCTGGCTGATGAAGCCATCCGGCTCGGAATTAACCAGACTGAAGCTTTTTCTGCAGCTATGGCTTCTTTTGAAAGACAGCTTCTCATTCAGTTACTGATGGATCATGTGATGAACCAAACCGAAGAGGTTGAAGTCACCCGCGAGCAGGCCATGAGATACTACGAGCAGCACCGCGATCAGCTGGTCCTTTCCGAGCGCCATGTCCGGTTTCATCACATGATAGCTGCTACTATGGATGAAGCCACGCAGGCTCGCACCGATCTTCTCCGTGGAGTCGACTGGACGGAAATAGTCGAAAACTATGCAGACGATCCCTCCTATTCCCTCCGGACATCAACCGTATTTCATCCTCTTAGCGGGGCGCTTCCGGATAAACCGGCAATGGCACAATTTCTTGGAGTTATAGGAGTTTCAGAAGTAAGCCCTATTCGAAACATAAACGGCAGGTATCACTTTGTGCAGCTACTCGAAAATGAGGATCAGGGAACCGTACCCGAACTCGATTGGGCTCTTGAGCAAATTGAGCACTGGATTTCCGTAGAACAAAAACGAACAAGACTAAACGCATTCCAGCAAAACCTGATTCGTCAGGCAGAAGCTAACCGATCCATACGATTACATGATTAAACCTTACATCAACACCATCAAAATGACTTACAAAAATCCTTTAATGAAGCTCGCACTGCCGTTATTTGGCATTTTCCTGCTTATGATGCCGCAGCAATCCGAAGCCCAGCAGCGCGAAGTTCTGGATAAAATTGTTGCCGTAGTTAATGATCAGATTATTCTCAAGTCAGACGTTGATGCTCAGCTGGCCGAATTTTTATCTCAACGCAGTGATATCAGCTACAGCGACGAAATGTGGTATGATGTTCTTGAAAATATCATCGATAACAACGTGCTTTACGAGCAGGCTAAGATTGACTCCATCGTTGTAAGTGAAGATGAAGTTAACCGCGCAATGGATCGCCGTATTCGCCAGCTTGTATCTCAGGTAGGAAGCGAAGAGGCCCTTGAAGAGGTTCTGGGACAGAGCCTGATTCAGATTCGCTCTGAATTTCGTGACCGCTTCCGCCGCGACATTATGGTTCAGCGAGTGCGTGAGCGTAAAATGAGAGGTATTCGCATCACCCGCCCTGAGGTTCAGGAATTTTTTGATGCCATTCCGGCTCAAGAACTGCCACCCATACCCGAAACGGTAGAGCTGTCTCATATAGTGAAGATTGCACCCGCCGGACAGGAAGCCGAGCAAATGGCCCGGCAAAAAGCTGAAGCCTTAAGAGATTCTATTTTAACACACGGTGCTGATTTTGAAGAGCTGGCCCGCAGACACAGCGACGGACCCGGCGCTTCCCGTGGAGGACTTCTGCCCATGATGCCTCTAAGCGACCTTGTTTCTGAGTACGCAGCTGCAGCGTCCGCTCTTGAACCCGGCGGCATTTCGGAGGTTGTTCGCACCCGCGCCGGCTTCCACGTAATTCGCCTGAATCGCAGAAGCGGCGACCAGATTGAAACCAGCCAAATTTTGATTCAAGTTCAGGAAGATCAGGTTGATGAAGCCTTCGCAACTGAAAGACTTGAAGCCATACGCGACAGTGTGCTGACCCACGGGAAAAGCTTTGCAGATATGGCCCGCCGCCACTCTGAAGACCCGAATACTGCTCCTACCGGTGGTCGTCTTCTCGATAGCCAAACCGGGCAGCGACGACTTGTTGTTGACGAGCTGGACCCGGGTTTATACCGAGCTATTGTAAACCTTGATGAAGTTGGTGAAATCACTGAACCGATTCGCTACACCGTTGGCAGCGGTCAGAATCGACAGGTTGCGTTCCGGATTATTCGACTAAACAACCGGATACCTGAGCATATAGCAAATATGGAGCAGGATTTCGACATCATCAGAAACTTTGCACTTCAGGAGAAACAGCTCGAAGCGATGAACCGCTGGCTATCTGAACTACGTGACGAGATTTTTATTGAATACAGAATCGACAGTCCTTACGCCAGCGCGAACTGACCGATAGCTGTTTCTGTTACAAACCGAATACTTTTACTAACAAAATCTGCCCCGAATGTCCACAGAACAAAACCAGGAAACCATTGAAAAAGCTAAGCGATTTCATGAAGTATTTAATGAGCTGAGAACAGAAATTGGGAAAATCGTGGTTGGTCAGCAGCATATTGTGGACAATCTGCTGATCAGCCTTTTCTCTCGCGGACACTGTGTGCTCATTGGTGTTCCGGGTCTGGCAAAAACGCTTCTTATCTCAACGCTTTCCCGCTCGCTTAATCTGAGTTTCAGCCGCATTCAGTTTACACCGGATTTGATGCCCGGCGATATTACCGGAACCGAGATTATCGATTCCGATGCTGTTAGCGGTAAGAAAGAGTTCAAATTCTTTAAAGGTCCGATTTTTGCAAATATCATTCTCGCTGATGAGATTAACCGTACTCCTCCTAAAACTCAGGCGGCCCTGCTGGAAGCCATGCAGGAATACCACGTAACTGCCTCCGGAACTACGTACCAGCTTGATAAGCCTTTCTTTGTTCTGGCAACTCAAAATCCGATTGAGCAGGAAGGAACCTATCCTCTTCCGGAAGCTCAGCTCGACCGCTTTATGTTCAACTTATGGCTTGATTACCCAAGCTTTGAAGAAGAAGTTGAAATCGTAAGCAGGACTACTACCGGCAAGGATACGCAGGTGAAATCAATTCTGTCTGCAGAGGAAATCATTGAATTCCAGCAGCTCACGCGACAGGTACCCGTGCCTGAAAGCGTAATGAACTATGCGGTAAAAATCGTGAACATGACGCGTCCCGGCACCAAGCACGCTCCTGATTTTGTAAACAAGTATATGACCTGGGGCGCCGGACCACGCGCCTCACAGTACCTCATTCTGGGTGGAAAAACACGTGCTTTGTCACAGGGTCGCTTTAACGTAACCGAGGAAGATATTAACGCAATTGCCGTTCCGGTACTTCGCCACCGTATCGTAAACAACTACGCCGCTGAGGCCGAAGGCATTAAAGCTGAAGACCTCATCAAGCGAATACTAAGCGAAGCCTAAGCCCGACTACCTTCATGATAATCGGCTTTGAATCCGACCTTGCGATACTTCTGCTGGCCCTTGCCGTAATTTTTTCGGTATTCGTTGGCTGGTGGACGTATTCCGGCAATACCAAGCTGCCCGGAACCGCAAAGTGGGTAAACGTCGGGCTGAGAAGTCTTGCTGTATTTATACTCCTGCTGCTTCTGTTTAATCCCGTTTATGAGTATGAGGACAGCCGGACTTTAAAAAATGATGTTGCCGTTGTGCTCGATAACACCCGAAGCGTTACTATTGAAAAAGGTGACTGGCAGGGTGAAGAAAGTATGAGAGCCGTCGTAGATGGCCTCAACCTGGACGATACCACCTCAACCCGCTACCGTATATTTGGTTTCGACAGTGACCTGTTCCGAACCACACCCGACTCCCTTCCACTCGATGGAAGCGTAACTGATATAAACCGATCGCTGACTACTCTTCACCAGTCGGGTTCAACTCCTGATGCCATCATCCTGGTAACTGATGGAATTTTTAACCGTGGTCTGGATCCAACGCGAGCTGCAGAGCGCATAGGCGCTCCAGTCTTTACCGTAGCAGTAGGCGATACTTCTGCAGTGCGCGATGTACTCGTTAGAAACGTTTTTTATAACTCGACAGCCTTCACCAATTCTACCGGCGCCATTCGTGCTGAAATTCTGAACGACGGATTTCCAGACCGCTCGATCGAGGTACAGTTGTACCGGAATGATGTTCTTGAGGACGTTCAAACAATACAAACTACCGGTGAAAGGTCCGTTCACAACGCCGAGTTCGAGGTCGACTTCACCGAAGAAGGCACGGAGCGATTTCGCATTGAAATTCCTGAATTAGGCGACGAGTGGACCACCGCCAACAATCAGTATAGCTTTACCATAGATGTACAGGATGATCAGGTTCGGATTCTGCATATCGCATTTGAAATTCATCCGGACGTAAGCTCACTCCGGCATCTGCTCGCAACTGATGAGAGCATTCTCGCTGATTACAGAACATGGTCCGGTGGCGATCGCTTCCTTGGCGGTTCTGCGCCACAGTCTGCAGACACGCTTGATCTCGTCATTTTCCATGGTTTTCCGCATCACCAGATGGACGCCGGTCTCCGGTCATCTCTGGCCGAATTTGCTTCAGGAGCGAATCTGTTACTCCTTACGCTTCCCGGAACAGACCTCGACAACCTGCAGAGTGATTTACAGAATATTGCCCCAATCCGGCAGCGGGCAGCTTCACCGGTTGGAAACATTCTCCCTCTGCTAAACGACGCAGAACGAGAACACGCGGTATTCGATTTTGACATGCCGGGCAACCTCAGCCGGGGGCCAGAGCTGCGCGGTCCTGTTAGAAACTACGCATCTGCCTCGATTGCCAGAGATCTGCTGATGACTTCACACAGAAACGAAAATACGGGCATTCCAATGCTTTCTGTGCAGCAATTGGGAAATAATCGGGTGAGCCAGCTCAACGCCTGGCAATGGCACAGATGGCAGCAGTCCACTACTCAGGAGTATCGCGAGTTCTACCGCAACCTGATGAACAATCTGGTGAAGTGGACCAGCACGGGCGTTTCTGACGGACTACTGGAGTTCAGCCCGACCCGGAGCAGCTTTGATGAAGGTGAAGCCATCACCTTTCGGGCGTCTGTACAGACAGAAACGGGACAACCTGATAATGAAGCCCGCGTAAGCGTAAGCATTTCCGGCGATGAATTTGATTCTCAGGACTTTGTGATGCGTAGCCTGGGCTCCGGCCGTTTCCGGCTGGAAACACGTCCCCTGCCTGCCGGTACGTATCAATATGAAGCTGTAGCACAGCGGGGATCAGCTGAAATTGACCGCCAATCCGGCTCATTCAGCGTGAATGAGAGTATTCTGGAGTTTACAGATACCATCCGCCGTGATGATCTGCTACGGTTTATAGCCGAAACAACGGACGGAGCATTCTTCACATTTGAACAGCTGGATGAGCTTCATGAAGAATTGCGCTCCCGTGGATTTGATGAATTCAGGACGGAAGCCTTCACCTCAGCTCGCAGAGCGCATCACAGCGCCTGGTGGTTTTTAGTTGTTATTCTACTGGTTGGAATTGAGTGGACTGTAAGAAAAGTCTACAACATAGCCTGATCAGGCGACGCCAACAAAACTGCTTCGTGCTTCTCTACTCCCTTGCTAATTCATCAGCCTGCTTCTGACGGAAGCTCGTCATCTCCCATCAAATCATTCCAGAAACGGATTGCAAAAACGATAAGTCCGCGCAGAATAAAGATGGTGAACACAATAATGAGGCCGTATTCCTGGAGCACGAGAATCGTAAGCGCATATACGATAAAGAGGAATACCAGCCCTCTGTTTTGCCTCATATACTCTTTATTGAACCGGGGCACTTTATCGAAGGGCACCGTGCTTACCATCAGCAGCGAAAGTACAATGATGATGGTAATGATAACGGAGTTTACACCGTGTTTGAATCCCTCAAAAAGCTCCGGACTCCCCTGGAAGGTGAGAAAAAAAGCAACAAGAATCATCGCCTGCGCCGGAATGGGCAGTCCTATGAAATAGGATGAAGGCTCAATTTTAGCATTCACATTGAATCGGGCTAGTCGAATAGCGCCACAAAGCACAGGCAACGCCGCAATTATGGGCAGCGCCATGTTCGTTGAATCTGAAAAGGCAAATGCGTAGATAAGAAATCCAGGCGCCGCTCCAAATGACACGACGTCGCTGATAGAATCAAGCTCAATACCAAAGTCGCTGTCACCGTTTGTAAGACGTGCCATAAAGCCGTCGAGAGCATCAAAAAAGGCCGCAAGAACGATGAGCCAGGCACCGTTGATCAGCTTTCCTTCATAAATCATTATGATGGCCAGAAAGCCGGAAAAAAGGTTCATCAGCGTAAAAAAGCTCGGATATACCGAACGTGGTATGGGCTTTTTGATGCGCTCTTTAAAGCGTTGATTCGCCTTCTGGCGAAACTCCTTGCCCCTCCCGCGTATTTTGTTTCTCGGTATGTTCGATTTTACGCCTTTACCAATCACTACTTAAGCACTCCCATTATGGATTCGCCCGCAACGGTTCGGTCTCCCGGCTTCACGTTCAGCTCGATTTCGTCCGGGATAAGGATGTCCATTCTGGAGCCGAATTTCATCATCCCAAATTTATCGCCTGCACGGACTTCATCACCCTCTTTTATATCAAAAACGATTCGCCGTGCGATGTATCCGGTAATCTGTCTGAAAAATATTTTTGTTCCACCGGGATGAATCATACCAAATTCAGACCGCTCATTAAGCTCTGAAGCCTTTTCGTGCCAGGCCACCAAATACTCACCCGGAAAATAGTCTGCCTGCACAATGGTCCCACTGGCCGGAACACGGTTGACGTGCACATCAAGCGGTGACAGGAAAATACTGATTTGAGTACACGGCCCGTCGAAAAAGTCATGTTGGATTCCTTTATTGAGCAAAATCACCTTCCCGTCTGCCGGGGCAATAAGCAGCTTATCTGATTCTGCGGGTGGTGTACGCTCGGGATCACGAAAGAAATAGAGCGTAAATCCAATAGTAAAAAGAGCCAGCGCATATAATAAATACGCCCAAAATGATCCAATAAAAAAACCGGCTACAGCAAAAACCAGCCCAATTATGAAAGA
This sequence comes from Balneolia bacterium, assembly GCA_022565795.1. Lineage (GTDB taxonomy): Bacteria > Bacteroidota > Rhodothermia > Balneolales > Cyclonatronaceae > Cyclonatronum. Next base: position 77,876 of record JAIUMA010000003.1, on the reverse strand, counting down.
ATACGTTATTACAGTGTAGCCTTCTTTAGCGAACATAAACAGTTTTTAGTTGACGATATGACGCATAATGTCGTTGAACGTTACGAAGATAAACAGACCAATGATAAAAATTAAACCAATCTGCTGGAGCGCCATTCTTACCTTAACGGTAGGTTCTCTTCGGGTGATGGCTTCATAAAGCAAAAAGACAACATGGCCGCCATCAAGCACGGGAATTGGCAGCATGTTCACAATAGCAAGTGAGATACTAAGGAATGCCACCAGATACCAGAATCCGCGTGTTCCGCCGCTATCGGTAGCTTCCCTGGTAACTGAGGCAATTGCAACCGGGCCTCCAAGATTATCCCTGAATGAAATGGTGCCGCGGAACATCATACCAAAAGCTCCGAGCATACCTCGCGTTGTGTCCCAGGTCTCAACGAAACCACCGCCGAGGGATGATATCAGACCCTGACGCTCGTAAATCACGCCGAAATAGCTCACCGGGTCAATCATTCCCACACCGATTTGTCTGGTGTCAGGGTTGGGAGTAATCTGCTTTTGGATTCGCTCGCCATCACGCAGGACTACAACCGAAAGGGCTCCTTCTGAAGCCCGGATTTTTTCAGACATCTGAATGAAGAAGCCAACCTCTTCCCCATCGATTTCAACAATTTTGTCTCCTGGAAGCAAACCAGCCTCTTCAGCTGGTGAGCCGCTCACTACTTGAGACACCTCGCTTGGAATCGCAAACGTTACAAAAAGAAACTCAGGATTTCTGTTAAGGTAGTCCAGAAAGTTCGAAGGTGCGTTGATTACGTGCTGATCACCGTCACGAAGTACGGTAAAGGTAAGATTGCTTCTGGTGAGGTCACCAATGGGAATCATATTGCCACTTTGGTACATTTCCGGGCGGTTACCGTTAATGAGCAGAAGCTCATCGCCCGTTTCGAAACCGATTTCGTGGGCAACGGAGGTTTCCGGAATATACATAGAACCTACGTTGTCGGCAGGAATCATCTCTTTTCCGTAGTAGAAAAGCAGCATACCAAACACAACAGCAGCCAGCAAGATATTAAATACGACCCCGGCGACCATCACAATTAATCTCTGCCAAACCGGTTTTGATCTGAATTCCCAGGGTTTTGGCTCTTCGGCAAGAAAACGACCATCGTTGGTCTCATCGACCATACCTGCGATTTTAACGTATCCTCCCAATGGGGTCGCAGAAATGCAATAATCGGTATCCCCAACTTTTTTACCAAACAACCGCGGTGGGAAACCAATCGAAAACTGATCGACTCTCATGCCAAAGAGTTTGGCCGCCAGAAAGTGACCCAGTTCGTGTACCAGAACGAGTATAAAGATAGCTGCGACAAACAGCATAATCGTCGTTCCGAGACTTCCTAAACTTGTAAGAAATTCCATCTAATAGCTTTATAGTAAATTGTTACTCTGCGCTAAAAGCGCCTGATTAATAAGATATTTCAGATCAAAGCTTCAGTGATGAAGCAAATGATCGGGTTTCGGAGTCTGCATCCATAAGTGACGCTACCGTAATCTGGTCTGATGATTGTACAGCCTCAAGCGATTTCTCAACGATCACAGGAATATGAATATACGGAATATCTTTGTTGAGAAAGCGATGTACAGCAATTTCATTGGCGGCATTCAATACGGCCGGGGCAAAACCACCGTCGCTAATTGAGTCTAAAGCGAGCTTCAAACAAGGAAAACGTCCGAAATCGACCTCAGAAAACGTTAACTCTCTCAACTGACTGAAGTCCATCCGTGGAGTATCAAGCGGAATTCTGTCAGGCCAGGTAAGCGCATACTGAATCGGTACTTTCATATCCGGATATCCCATCTGTGCCTTTGTAGACCCGTCTCTGAAGGTAACCATGGAATGAATGATGCTCTGCGGATGAATAACGGCCTCAATATTCTCAACGGGTAGATTATACAGCCAATAGGCCTCGATGATCTCCAGCCCTTTGTTCATCATCGTGGCTGAGTCAATCGTTATTTTTGCACCCATCGACCAGTTCGGATGCTTCAGGGCTTTTTCGACGGTAATGTTTTTCATCTCTTCGATCGGCGTTGTTCGGAATGGTCCGCCGCTTGCCGTGATGAGAAGCTTCTCGATTGGATTATGCTCTTCGCCGATGAGGCACTGAAGAATAGCGCTGTGCTCGGAGTCAACCGGAATTAGATTTTTGATGCCGTCTTCCGTGTAGGACTTAAGAAGCTCACCGCCAACTACAAGGGATTCTTTATTGGCAAGCGCAACTTTTTTGCCGGATTGAAGCGCTTTAACGGTCGGAACAAATCCTGCGAAACCCACCAGCGCATTCAGAAGCACATCATATTGAGCATCAATGCACCGGGTAATTATTTCGTCATAGCCACAGCTAAGCTCTGTTTCCGTACCCGACACCAACCCTTTTAATTCTGAAAATTTGCTTTCATCAGCGATGATTGCAAATTCCGGGTTAAACGCTTTGATCTGCTCAGCAAGCAGCTTAACGTTTGAATTAGCCGTAATTCCTGTTACCCTGAATTTCCCTGGGTTCGCCCTGATGATATCAAGCGTCTGTGTGCCTATCGAGCCCGTTGATCCGAGCAGCAGTACGTTAATGCATTCCACGTGGTTGATGATCCTGTAATCGTTTTAATTAGCCGGTGAGCGTAGCTCTTTGTCCCCCAACAAGCCGCGCCATCTTCCGGTTCCGTCAGACTATACCAGTTTGTCGATTTCCGGATCAATGCTTTGGTTGGCTACAAAAACGCGCCTGATGCGGTTTGTGCGATCGAACTCAAAATTTAACCGCCCAAGCACTACGCCCGCATGACCAACCTGAGAAATAATTGTCGGATTTTTTCCGGACTTTTCCACAATGTGGGGCTCATCCAGAAGGGTGTGCGTATGGCCACCAATAATCAGGTCGATGCCGTCTACTTCATTGGCAATCACGTAATCACTCACGCGGTCTGTTTCATATTTATAACCAAGGTGACTCAGACAAATAACCATATCACAGTTATGATCCTGGCGCAACCTTCTTGTAAGCTGACGCGCAATGAGCTCAGCATTCATGTAACGCACACCAACATGAAGCTCAGGCAGCACCAGACTTTCAAAGCTGATGCCCAGGCCAAAGATTCCGATTTTTACGCCATCTACATAACGTATGATAAATTCCTCAATAAACGCGCCCATTTCGGGAGCTCCGCGAAAATCATAGTTGGAGTTAACAAAAGGGAAATTTGCCTTTGGCGCTACATCAACGAAGCCTTCAACTTTGTTGTCAAACTCGTGGTTCCCGATCGTTGAAGCATCATACCCCATCATCGACATCAGCTCGAAATCGAGAGCGCCGTGATAAAAATTGAAGTACGGTGTACCCTGAAAGGTATCACCGGCATCAAGCAGCAGGTTATGCGGATTATCCTCACGGATTTTCTTAACAAGCGCAGCTCTTCGTGCTGCACCTCCAAGTCCTTCATACGTTCCTGATCCGGCCGGAAACGGGTCAATGCGGGCATGAGTGTCGTTGGTATGCATAATACTGATAACCTTCGACGACGACGGGCGTCCGTACGAAACCAAAGGCTTCATGCCAATTAATGATAAACCGGCGCCGGCTGCTGCAACTTGTTTGAGAAATGTCTTTCTGTTAATCATAACTATCTTCTGATTCTGCCGTCTGTTTCAGGTTCGATGGTTTCGCGCGTATTTAAATGCTCTATGAAAGCATCGCGGATCAGGATTCCTGTATCAATACGCTCAAGAGGTTGCCAAAGCGTAGGAATAGGTCCGCCGCCGTCTGCCATCCAGTTGTTTGTTGCCAGCCAGTAGTCGCGGTTCGGATTGATGCTGTTTCCACCTACAAGCAAATCAACTGCCCGGTTGCCGTCGATTCGCATACGAAGTCCGCTGATTGGCTCTCCCCCTTCTATGGCAAGCTCTTCAGCAATTTGGCGGATTTGGCGCCCGTTGAAACGCAAAAGCGTGATGTAGTTTTCGAATGGCATAAGTTCGTACATGGTACCAACGGTCACATCACCCTGCGGAATTGGAATTCGAAGTCCGCCTCTGTTTAGCAGAGCGATATCCACCTCTTTACCCAGCGTGCGGGCCGCATGGCTGCGCACAATATCTGCCGTAAGATTTCCCAACGGGCTTTCAGGCTGTCCGCGCTCAATAACGCCGGTACTTATGGTGATTCGACGGTTCATCTTACGATTCAGCTCTACGGCATACTCTTCAAGAAAAGCGATGATAGCGGCATCCGGCTCAATTGAAGAGTCTACAAAAACGTATTCCGGATCGAATGTTTCAAGCGTATGGATATTATCACTCTCACCACCTCCGAACAGGCTGGCACAGCCCGGTGCAGCCGATAGAAAAAGAACAATGATTAGCAGCTTCAGTCTGCTGCCTGATTGATTACGTAAAAAGTTACTGAGCATCAGTACGGTTTAGGATTAGTTTTGCTGCATCATTAGCTGAAACAGGGAAATAGCCTGCTTACCCTCGGGTATATCAATTTCATCAGCCGATAGCGGTCTCGGCGTTACGTGGGTGATCTCGGCACGCATCTGAAGCTCGCCAGAATCGAAGTACTCGATTAGCATAGGCGTCTCGCTAAGTGGCCAGTCCCACGATGAAACATCGAGATTTCCGCCAAGCGTCTGGCCGAGTGAAATTACCGGACTTAAAAGCTGCTCCCAGTTAATTCCCAGATCCGAAACCCAGATGTGGGTTTCAGCATTTTCATTTTCAGCGTCCTGAACAATCAGTTTGCGGCTGTTGTGGCCAAGTATCGTGCGCTGTTCACCCGTTTCGTTTATGAGCGTACGATCTTCGATATCCAAGTCAAGCTCAGGCTGCTGATTGCCGTTAGCCGGCATAAACTGCCTGATTAACATCTCTATATCGCGAAGATTCACCACGGCCACCTGATCGCTTGAATGAATAAGTACATCGCTGCGATCGGCTCGAATGGTTAATGCATCCCGAAGCAATGGAAAATCAGCGTAATTTTTGAGATCCCCTGCCAGCGTGAGTCGGTTTTCTTTCACAAACATGGTAAGAGTTTCAGTTTCACCGTTATCCGGTGAGTGAAACTGCATACGGATTTCGCCTTCAAAATGCTGCGCAACGGCTATTTCAGGAGCCGATAAAAAGGCCAGTGAAAGCAACATCGCCTTGAAGGTATAGCTAAAGATTTTCATGTACAGCTCCGAGTGTTAGAAACGAGGGATTAAGGGTTTGAAGATAGCTTAAAGATTGTTCAAATAAAACAGAACCACCTTTAACCTCAATATGATCGAGCGCATGATGATGGAAATTCCAGCATAAAACACCGCCATATTTTTTCACAATATCAGCCTGCCGTTTGGCGGCCTCAACAGCTTCTGAAGCGTCTAATCCCTGATAATTGAATAATTGAACTTCCATCATCTGCATCGGGATTTCGAGCACATCACTCGTTGTATTACGTTCGGGATCAAATAAATAGTATGGATAGGTGAATCCGGATCTGAAGCCTGACTGCTCTGCCCAGCCCACCGAGCTGTCGTACCTGATTCCATTTTTACTGAGCATTCCTGCAATAGTTGAAGGATTAAACCGCAAGTAGTGAAAGCGGTGAGACAGCACATATTTACCTAATCTCTTCTCAAGCTTCTTTTTTTCATCAGAGAACAGCGCCTCATCATACCCTGCTATATAGGATGCATGAAGCCCGCATTCCCCGTTCAGCTGATCGATTTTCCCAATAATCGTTTCCATGAACGGATAATCCAGATAGTCTGCCGCATCGCGTTCATGTTTTTGCAGAATAGATTTGAATAATACCGTTGGGCGAGTTCCAAGCTTTCGTTCAAAATCAAACATGCCCAATATCGAGCGCTCGTAACCATCCTCACTTCTCAGAAGATCTATCAAAGATTGCTTAGCTCTGCCAAATCGCTCTCCGGCAGCTTGGTTCAGGGGATTTTTGATTGGAAGATCATAAAGTTCACGCTTAACCGTACCTTTATACTTTTTTTTGATTCGGTCGAAATCGTGTGTAATACAAGCGGCGAAGGTGCTATCACCAAACTTTTTTTGTGATAGGGTGATGCTTCTCCGGGATTCTGTCACATCTCTGATGAGATTACAGTACTCATTTACAATTGGTCTCTCCGCGAGTCCTAGTTTCCCGGCAAGCGATTCAGTATAGGGAGTTCTTCCGTGCTGATCTTTGGAAAGAATGGTCAGTGCATCCCAATCGCTTAGAAAGTAGAAAGCTGATGCCACCAGATCAGCGAATATATAGCCGTTTTTATGGTCTGTAATTTTTTTGGTGCCAAATAATACAGGAGTCTTTTCAGCTCCGGTGAAAAATATCCTCTTCGGGCTGAAAGGATGTTTTTTATCGAAAAATGAGACCGCATTGTCATCATGTGCAATACTCACATCAGCCTTCACAAGGCCGAAGTTTTGTTGCGGTCCGTAGTAGACGAGAATAGCCCCTTCAACTTCTGCGAGAGATTTCGCTTCCTCAACCCGAAGCACCTGAATTTCATCATACAAAAAAAAGGCCGAAAGCATGGTTTTAAGAGCAAAACCTGCCTTCGGCCTGAAATTTTTCGCTACGTCTATGATTGCGTAAACAGACGCCATCAGCAGTTAATCAAAATCCATTCTGACTTTCTTGATCCATCCACCGCCTATAACATCGTCGCCTTCATAAACGACAAGTGCCTGACCCGGCGTGATAGCAGTCCTGGCTTCGGGGAAACGCATGATAAGCTCATCATCTCCGCCCTGCGTCAGGAAGCCGGGCTTGCCGTTATCATTGTAGCGTATTTTTGCCGTAACGGGCATTTCCTCTTCAGGAACACGCGCATACTTAATCATATTGATTTGATTAGCAGTACAGTAGGTACTCTTAAGATCTTCTTCACCGCCAACAACAACCGTGTTTGTTTCAGGGTCGATATGTGTTACGTAAACCGGTTTCCCCATAGCCAGATGAAGTCCGCGGCGCTGACCAATGGTGTAGAACGGATACCCGCGGTGCTGGCCAATCACGTTTCCCTCCATATCAACAAAAGCACCGCCTTCAACTTTTTCCTCGAGACCCTGTACACGGTCTTTGAGGAAACGGCGGTAATCATTATCCGGCACGAAGCAAATTTCATACGAATCGCGCTTGTTGGCAACGTTGAGCAAGCCGAAATCTTCGGCCATCTGGCGGATTTCCGGCTTATGAAATTGTCCCAGCGGGAAAATTGTACGGGCAAGGTTTTCCTGAGAAACGCCCCAAAGTGCATACGACTGATCTTTGTTATGATCAATCCCTTTAGAAATAATATGACGTCCGTCTTCCGTCCGGATATTAGCATAATGGCCGGTAGCGATGTAGTCGCAGCCAAGATCGTTTGCTCGCTTTAGCAACGCAGTCCACTTAATATGGGTATTGCATAACACGCACGGATTAGGTGTGCGGCCATCAAGATATTCTTCAACAAAGCGGTCGATAACCCAATCGCCAAACTCTTCACGAATATCGACGATAAAGTGATGAAAGCCATACTTGAGCGCAACCTGGCGGGCATCATTCATAGATTCGAGCGAGCAGCAGCCTGTTTCCTTACCGGATTTACCACCCGAACTGGTATAATCCCATGTCTTCATGGTGATACCCACTACTTCGTAACCCTGCTCTTTGAGCATAACGGCCGCAACGGATGAATCCACTCCGCCACTCATTGCTACTAAAACTTTACCTTTTGTACTCATGATGTCTGTTCGCGCCAGTCTAATAGCACGATAAATTCCTGAATTTTATGTCGTTTACTACTTTCCGGACTTTAGCGTGCCCGTAATTCTGATAAACAGTTAAAATACAGATAAATTGTGATTTTTTTATGAAATGAGACTTATGGTGAGCACCGTGCCCCATCATCGGCTATACAATTATCTGATTGCTGGCGATTCGTTTAAGTCACAAACAAAATCACATGTAGAGATAGGGCTTCCAGGTGTCTTCGATGCTTCCCACATAATCGCGCAGGAATACGATATGGGAGGGCCGGTAAGGCTTGCTTAGAAGCGGCATATTGGCTTCACGTGGCGTTTTATTTCCTTTTTTATTGTTGCACTTATTGCAGGCGGTTACAAGATTTTCCCAGCTGTCAGCTCCACCACGGCTTTTAGGAATTACATGATCAATAGTAAGATCGCGTCCGCTTTTGCAATACTGGCACTTCATGCCGTCGCGTTTCATCACGTTTTTGCGGGAAAGCACGATGAATTTGTAGGGGATTCTGGCGTATTTGCGAAGGCGGATTACTGATGGGTAGTCGAATTCTGTTGATATAGTCCGGATTTTTCGGTTTGGATAATCATGCAGCATTTCGGCTTTTTCAAGCACAATAAGCATGAGACACTTCCGGACATTCACCACGTTAAGGGGCTGATAGTCCTGATTCAGGATTAACACATTGGCATCGAGCATAGTATTAACTGTTTGGACACGATAGGCTTAATCATTAGTGATCTGAAGAGCCCCTAATCGCTGGACACCGCAGATATGTTTTGAGAGTCGCTCATTAAACGCAAAGGGTGATGTTTTTCGTTTACTTGCATCGAGGTTATCGATATGCACATCGCCCGAGGCGTGTATAAGTAAACCATCTCCGATGTAAATTCCAACATGCACCACATTTTTGCCATCGAAGCTGAAATAGATTAAATCGCCGGGTTCCGCATCTTCCAGTTTTATGCTGTGACACTCTTTGGCGTGAATCTGCTGGGATGCATCACGGGGAATTTGCACCCCCATTGCCTGATACAAAACCTGAACGAAGCCACTGCAGTCAATGCCGAGCTCTGAGCGTCCGCCCCATAAATACGGTGCTCCGCTAAAAAAACGAGCCATTTCAAGGAAACTTCGCTTTTCAGGGGCGCGCTGCTCGGTGGCGATGAATTCACCAAAAGGAAATTTCAGCAAGCCAGGTTCTGGTTCATGAATGACGCTTCCGAAAGGAACAAGCAAAACATCTCCGCGGCTGTTGACCGCTTTAAACAGCCGGTTTGTTGATCTGGAGCTTAATCCATAGGCTACCCACCCGGTAACTTCCTGCTCAGTAAGCTCATGAATCTGGGTGATGCTCAGCCAGCCTTCATATTTATCGTGGGAGCAACGCACTCTCACCCATCTCTCCTTTGTTTCCAGGACTTCCGCAGTTTCACCAAGCAGTAATTGACTTACCATTTCTGATGATTCCGAGTCAGCGCTTCTAAGTGGTGCCGTTGCTGTTTTTATTATGATGTGAGCCATGCGATATCCGTCAGTTTTTGCCCCTAAGTATGGGATAAAAGTCACAGATAGTCAATCAAAAACAAAAAGTTTACATCAAAATTATAAAAGCGCTTTTCTGATTCATTTACACATCCTCAAGAATAACAACAGCTTCATTCTTTTTTATAAAAAGGTGGTTTTCAGGCTAAAATGAATCACAAACAGAGTGCAATAATCACTATTTTTGAAGCTGTTTTTCATCACTTTCATTCACGCTTAGTATCAGACTGATGCCATATAAAAAAGATGGGTACAACACCCTGTACTACAAAGAGCCGGGACCAAAACTCGACAAAGAAAGTCCGTTCGAATCCATGATGGAGCGTTTCCGGTTTGCAGCGGACCTGCTCAAACTTGATGACGGCCTCTTCAACTATCTTTCGAACCCGGTTAAGCAGGTTACCGTATCAATTCCTGTTGAAATGGACGATGGTCGCCTTGAAGTATTTGAAGGCTACCGTGTAATACACGACAATATACTTGGGCCGAGTAAGGGTGGTCTACGCTTTGCTCCGGATGTAAACATCGATGAAGTAAAGGCGCTGGCATCCTGGATGACCTGGAAATGCGCTGTGGTTAACGTTCCTTTTGGCGGTGCCAAAGGCGGCGTACGCTGTAATCCCCGTGAACTAAGCGCACGGGAGCTTGAGCGCATCACCAGACGCTTCACGGCAAGCATGCTGGAAGTATTCGGCCCTGATGTCGATATTCCCGCCCCGGACATGGGAACCAATGAGCACACCATGGCATGGATTATGGATACCTACTCCATGCATGCCAGAAAAACTGTAACTCCGGTTGTTACCGGTAAACCTCCAATAATCGGCGGGTCTCTGGGACGCAAGGAAGCGACCGGACGCGGTGTTGTGACTGTAACGCTTGCCGCTATGAACAAACTGGGCATTTCACCCATCAACGCTAAAGTTGTGGTGCAGGGCTTCGGCAATGTAGGCTCCATCTCTGCCAAGCTCATGTACGAGCAAGGTGCACGAATCATTGGCATCAGCGATGTGAGCGGTGGTTACTTCAACGATAACGGGATTGATATCCCCGCGGCTATGGAGTATTCAGCCACGCACAACAACAGCCTTGAGGGCTTTGAAGGTGCTGAGAAAATCAGCAACGAAGACTTGCTTGAGCTGAGCTGCGATGTGCTTATTCCTGCTGCAAAAGAGGATCAAATTAGCCGGCATAATGCTCACAATATCAAAGCCAGAATTATTTCTGAAGGTGCTAATGGTCCGGTAACGGCCAACGCCGACGCAATTCTTGAGGAAAAAGGCGTTCTCGTAATTCCGGATATTCTGGCAAATGCCGGCGGCGTAACGGTTTCCTACTTTGAGTGGGTACAAGACAGACAAGGATATTTCTGGACGGAAGAGCGCGTTAACAGACGCCTTAACCGTATGATGCGTACCGCATTCCAGCTTATTTTCGACGTAAAGGAAGAATACAACATCACTTTGCGTCAGGCTGCGTATGTATACGCCATTAAGAAAGTGTCTGAGACGCTGAAACTTCGCGGTATATACGCTTAAAATATCGGGAGCGGATTATTCCGCTCCCTTTTTTATTTTATGCCATGAAAAAAACGCAGCTTTATTACACATTCGAATCAAATCTGGAAGAGCTAAACCGCCTTCCTGATATACTCGACCAGATTTGCAAAACATTCGGACTCAACTCCGAAACAGAAGCCAGGCTGATGCTCACGGTCTCTGAAGCCGTCACGAATGCCATTCGCCACGGTAATAAAGAAAACCCCGCAAAACAAGCCACGATGGCGGTTGCCAGGACAGATCAGAATGAACTTGAAATTAAGGTTTCTGACGAGGGTGATGGCTTCAGTCTTGAAGAAGTGCCCGATCCGTTAGCAGAGGAGAACCTGCTTAAAACCAGCGGGCGAGGCGTATATCTCATGAAAGAGTACGCCGATAAGGTTTCCTACAACGATAAAGGAAACAAGCTTACACTCATGTACAAACTGGACTAACCCGCCTCAGCGTTAAGCCAGCGAGAACCTCTTCCCACTTTTCGCTACCACAAGCTCCTGAAGCTCAAGGTCAAGTAGAGTGCCAAGCAGTAAGTGGCCGGGCTTTGCTGCTTTATCCGCCAGATCATCGATATGCATTTCTCCTGCTTCCAGCAGCTCGCAAACCTGCTTCATCTCTTCGGTTAAATCCTCTTTGCTGCGCCAGTTCTTCTTTGGGGCTTCGGATACTTTTCGCTTGGGATGTGTTACGCCTTTACCCTCACCTTCTTCACCAAAAAGCTCTTTCTGTAACTCGGGGTCTTCCTCTGGAAGTTCAAGCACCGACCAGTCCAGGTTAAGCTCTTCAAGAATGTCATCCACATTCATCGTGAGCTTGGCATGGCCCTTCTTGATCATGGTGTTGCAACCTTTGCCTGTTTGAGTGGTAATGTCGTGCGGAATTGCAAACACTTCCCGTCCCTGATCAAGTGCGGAGTACGCAGTAATCATACTGCCGCCGGTTACATCAGACTCAACTACGAGCACACCGAGACTGAGACCGCTAACTACCCGGTTTCGCGTTGGAAAGTTTTCACGATCAGGCTTTGTACCCGGCACAAACTCAGATATCACCGCTCCGCCTTTATTTATAATCTCGTCGGTAAGTCTTTTGTTCGAAGCCGGATAAATCTTATCGATTCCCGATCCAAGAACCGCAACGGTGCAGCCATTGTTTTCCACGGCGGCCGTGTGCGCAAGCGTATCCACACCATAAGCCAGACCGCTGATTATACTCAAGCCTGTCTTAGCAAGCCTGCCTGCAAATGAGCTTGCTTTATCTCTTCCGTACGCGGTAGGCTTTCGTGTTCCTATGATGGCAATCCCCTGGCGTGAAAGTGCATCAACCTCACCTCTGCCCCAGATGATAAGAGGCGGATCATAAATGTGCCTGAGACGGCTGGGATACTTCTCATCGTTAATACTGAGAAGCCAGGCGTCAGTATTTTCCGTTACCGAAAGTATCTCGTCGACCCGCTTCCAATCTCTGAACTTCAAGATATTAGAAGCTATTGTTTTGCCGAATCCGGGAATTTCACGAATCTGTTTCTCAGAAGCCCGGAATACATCTTCGGCATTAGGAAATTCCTGCATCAGCCGAATGATGCGGCCTGCACCCAGTCCATGAACCAGACTGAGGGCAATGTGTATTTTTATCTCATCATGATTCATTTCGATGGAGCAGTTTCCAGATTTCTTCCTTCAGCAGATCTATGTTATGACCTGTTGCGCTTGAAATCTCAATAACGGGTATGTCAAGATCAGGCTTGTCCTCAAGAGAAAAGTCAGGGACTAAATCCATCTTACTAATGGCAAGTATCTTTGGTTTTTCGAGCAAATCAGCACGATACTCGGCAAGCTCGTTAAGCAAGATTTTGTATTCTTTCTCAATATCGGTGTCAGCAGAGACCACAAAAAGAAGCACTTTATTTCGTTCGATGTGACGCAGAAACCTGAGTCCCAGCCCTTTTCCGGTATGCGCTTCCTCGATGATGCCCGGTATATCTGCCATCACAAAACTCCGGAAATCCGGCAATTGAACAACGCCCAGGTTTGGCTCGAGCGTGGTAAACGGGTAATCTGCAATCTTTGGGCGCGCTGCAGAAATAGATGACAGCAATGTGCTTTTACCGGCATTCGGATAGCCTACCAAACCAATATCGGCTATAAGCTTAAGCTCAATTTCTACAGTGAGCTCTTCCCCTTCTTCTCCGGGCTGTGCATATCGGGGCGTCTGGTTCGTGGATGATTTAAAGTGCGTGTTTCCTAAACCACCTTTTCCCCCTTTTGCAATAACTAACTCCTGCCCATCCTCGGTTATTTCACCCAGTAGTCGTCTCGTTTCGAACTCATACGCAACAGTACCAAGTGGCACGCTTAAAAAGACATCCTCACCGTCTCTTCCGGATTTCTGAGCGCTTCCGCCCCGGTCACCGTTTGGGGCATGAATGTATTTTTTATAGCGCAAATCGAGCAGTGTGTTCAGCTGAGCGTTTCCGCGAAGAATGATATGCGCACCTCTTCCCCCGTCCCCGCCATCGGGGCCGCCTTTGGGAATGTATTTTTCCCGGCGGAAGTGTGATGAACCAGCACCGCCTTTTCCGGCGCGCAGGTACATTTTGGCATAGTCAGCAAATCGCATAGTATCAAATGTATAAAGTGAACTGTAGTATTAATCTGCGAAATGCAGAATCCTTACAGAAAGAAATAAATTAAAAAAAACAGCCAATGGAGAAGCTCACATTGGCCGTTAAATATTAGCATTAAGAGAACCTGAGTCTACTTTTTACCCTTCTTCTCGTACTTCTTATTGAGCACATTCAGCAGCTTGCTGAGCTTGCTCTTGAGCTGCGTACGCGGTACAATGAAGTCCAGGAATCCGTGCTCGAGAAGGTATTCTGAGGTTTGGAATCCGTCCGGCAGGTCACGCCCGATCGTCTGACGTATAACCCGCGGCCCTGCAAAACCAATAAGCGCTTTAGGCTCGGCAATATTGAAATCTCCCAACATCGCGAAACTTGCCGTAACCCCACCCGTTGTAGGATTAGTCATCAAACTGATGTAAGGGATACCCTGCTCGCCAAGTTGGGCAAGCTTAGCCGATGTTTTAGCCATTTGCATGAGCGAAAGAACGCTTTCCATCATTCTGGCACCACCAGACTGAGAGATAATCAACAGCGGTATTTTGTGCTCACGCGCATGGTCGATACCACGTGCAATTCGCTCTCCTACGGCCGCGCCCATGCTTCCACCAATAAAACGGAAATCCATACAGGCAACAACCAGATCGTTTTTTCTGGATTTACCAACCGCTACCCGTACGGCATCATCAAGTCCGGTTTTTTTCTGTGTTTCGGTCAGTCTTTGGCTGTAAAGCTTGCGATCCTCAAATTTGAGCGGATCGGCCGGCATAATTTCTTTTGCAATTTCGGTGTACTCTTCATCATCAAAAAGAAGCGCAAAATACTCTTTACTGCCAATAGGGAAATGGTAGCCCGAAGCGGGATCAACCCAGGCGTTATCCTCAAGCTCTCGCCGGTGAACCGTTTCTCCGGTTTCCGGTACTTTCACCCATACCCCTTCCGGCATTTCCTTTGGGGTGTCGGTTAGTATGTTTGATCCCTTTCTTTTAAACCAACTCATATAAAAGTAGTCTGAATTCTAAATTAAATGTGATTCCGGCTAAAATTCTGCCTTAAAATACGAATATTTGTATCACTGACCATGCTATTCTCTTTAGCTGTCATTTTGAAGGCATCCCAGGGAAATTTTCAGGCTTCAGGCGGCTGATAAACGGGCTCGTAAGATGCTACATCCTCTTCCCTCAGGTAGGGTAAGAAATCATCCGTTTTCATCATATACAGCAAATTTGACGCTGACAACGCTTCATCATCCCGGTATGTGCGAACCTGCTTTTCAAGCAAAAGGTCCCTACTCAGACGCTGAATTCCGGTTCCTGCAACGACATCGCCTTTTTCCAACACAGACTCAATTTCAGAAAGAGCAAGAACTGAGGAGGGTGAAGAATGTGTCAGGATTCCGTCATCACTAACTTGAAACATCTGGTGGTAAAGGTGGGTTCTTCTCGCATTCAGAACCGCGTGAATCCTTTTCGCTTTTTGGTTTCTATGTACGCCTGCTGCTATCGAAGCAAGCGTCTGGCATGAGTATAATGCTGACTCCCGCCCAAACAAGAGGCCTTTAGCCGCGCTTGAAGCAATTCTGAGACCTGTATAGGAGCCCGGACCGCCACTCAGTACAACAACCTGAACATCTGCTGGTTTTAAACCAGCTTCTGCTAATAGCTCATCAATAAATATGAAGGTCTTTTCCGAGTGAATACCCGTACCGGTTTCTGTTTTTACCAGCTCGCTGTCGCCTGCTTTCAGCGCTACAGAGCAAACCGGCGTGGAGGTTTCGATGGCCAGAATGATATCAGCGGAGGGTTTCTGTGTGTTTGATGAAATCAAATTTCCGGAGTTATGTAGTCTTCACTTTCAATTACAAACTGCCAGTTGCCGCGAAACTTGCCTAGACGACCGATAAATGTCAACGGCTCATCCTGCCCCCGAATCGATCCAAACCGGCTTCTGGTATTAAAGGTTGGAGACCAAAGCTCATACTCCTCGCCGTTTACCAAAACAGTGTAATCTTCAGTGATGGCAGCTTCTACGAGAAAAAGTTTGTCGAAAAATTCCAGCGTCCTGATATCAACATTTTGGTAATCACTCGGGCGCAAAACGCTGGAAGGGTCTGGCATGGAATACTGTATTTCAATCGGCTCCCACTTTTCATCATCCACATATCCCGGGTTTTGCAGGGTGATGCGCTCATTGGCCTCATCACGATCGGTGACGGTAAATCGCATGCTTATCGGAAGGTGATCGGAGTAGCCACCACCACCTTCAAATGCGTGCCAACGTCTCGGAGTGAGAGAATTCTCATACACATTTTTGCCCGGGAAACGACCGACATCGAAGGAATTATCAACGTACTGTATTCCGTAGAAGTCGTAGAGGCCCGGACTTATCATAATCTGCATTAGCGTGCCCCAGTAACCACGAAAGACATCGGAGCCGCGCTTATCTATCGGATGCTCGTACCAGAGATTGTAAACCGCATCCGTGCCGCCGGCTTTTACGTAACGCTCATCTCCGGTAGACCGCAACACATCGTTTACAGCCGTTGTTTCCATGTACTGATATCGATATGACTGATTATAGTCACTGTTGAAATCGCCACCAAGTATGAAGTCTACCTGTGGGTTTTCTGCTCGAATTGTGTCTAGTCTGTTTTTCAGCACTTCGGCATTTTGAAGCCTGATTTTTTCAACCTCCGCATCAGATGCCCTAGACTTCCAGTGGTTTACGAATAACGCAAGCTCGTAGCCATCCACGTCTACCCATGTCTCCAGAATTGGACGTGCGTCTTCGATTGGCCATGAGCGTGTTTTTTCATGCAGAATCGGAAGCCTTGAAAACAGCACATTCTTCTGCACATGGCGAGGTCTCCCGTCTTCTGCACGATCGTATGCTACGGCAACGTCATAGCCAGTAAGGCCTGCATCATGCATCCCCTTAAGCAGGAGCAACTCGGCCGGAAGGTCTTTGATTTCATCATTAATGCCATCACCGAGCATATACTCAATGCTCACATCGCTGTATTCTTCGAGAAACTGTAGCGGATCTCGCTGTTCATTGCCGGGAAGCGGCGTGTAGTCGGCCTCGATTTCAACAAACATGATGATGTCAGGACCCGCGCCGTTGTTGTATCGGGCCATGAGTCTGCTTGTCTTATGGATTTTCGTAAGCAGATGTGCCGGAGTGTACAGCGGCTCTCCATCTTTATCGAATGGCTGATAATCACTAAAAACTGCTACTCCGTCTGCATCGAATAGGTTTTCAACGTTATAAACAACAAGCTTATACTCGTTGTCTTGTCCGACGACATTGATTGTTGTGAATAAGGTCACAATCAACAGAAACAATACTTTCATATTTTTTTGTAAGCGAATATTTACTTAAATGATACCCTAATTTATGGATTATCGAAGCCGTAATGAATACTGTTTCAACATTTGATACATTTGGGCCGTAAACGCAGGATTACTGTAAGTATGTGTTAAATACAGTTAATTATGAGATCAAATCGGTTTTTAATGAAGAATTTTTATTTATTTACGTCTGCTTAAATAAACACTTCTTCAGATGATGCACGGATACTATAGAGTCGTTTACTTATTGGTTTTGGGCGTATTGCTTCATTCATGCAACGAGCGTGGTGGCGACGCCATCATTTCGGGTAGTATAACAAATGCCTCTGAAGACTCCATATTCCTGCAGACAGAGCGCATTCATTATAAATTTGCCAATCCTGAATTAATTCGTGCCGAGATTGACCACGAAGGTCAATTCTCGTTTTCTATCAGCACAGATTCTGCCTATACGGCCATGCTCATCTACAGAGATGGCGAATATCCGGTTTACATCTCTCCGGGCCGAAAAACAATGCTCAGCATCAACGAAGCTCATTTTCCAAACCGGGTGCAGGCTAGTGGCTTTGGCGCATCATTCTATAATTCATACAACACCTATCTGGAAGAACTTACAGCCGCTGACCGTCATCTCAGAAATGAAAGAGCACGTTTCATCCGCGCTGAAGAAAATAACTACCTGAATACACAACGTCTTCGTGTACAGCTGGCGAAAGAATATTTAGCAGATACACCGTTTGCATTCATCATATCAAAAAATATTGGCGAATATCTCGTAGCCCGTTTGGAGGAAATTCGGATTAAAAAGGGCAACGAAGGCTTCAATAAGGATCTTGCGCGTCGATCTGTACTGAATGAAGCTTTGTTTCTGGATTTCTTCAGCTACAAAAGCCTGCGCTCACAGCGTGCCGGAATCCGCGACTTTGCGCACCACTGGATTCAGACTTTCGGCATTGAAAACCGAATTAAAAACGACAATGATGTCGAACTGATAGCAGGTAGCTGGATTCGAACAGCAGGTGATGAAGTCAGAAATCTGAAAATCGGGTTATTGGAGTATATTGATGATCAGGATGCGCTGACCCACGCAGCGATGTATTTAATCGCAGAAGAAATTGGTGATTATGACTTTCAGGCCGGTCTGGCATTAAAAGACGAATTTAATTCGCTTCTTCAGCTGCGTCTGGAGTATCATCAGTTTGTAACAACCTTAAGCTACGAAGTCAGCCAAACGCAGCCGGGCAATCCGGCCGTTGATTTTTCTATTGCCAACCAGTTTGGAGAAACCGTAAATCTGAAGGATTTCAGAGGTAAATATGTTGTATTAGATTTCTGGGCAAGTTGGTGCGTTCCGTGTATTGAAGAGATGCCCTATCTGGAGGAGATTTACGATACCTTTGATCGCAGTGATCTGGAAATCGTCTCACTTTCGCTGGAGGAAAGCAGGGAGCTTTGGGATCAGGCTTTGGAGCGATTTCCCAAACCATGGGTTCAGCTCTACGACAATGCAGCTTTTGAGCAGGAAACCTTTCAGGCTTACAGAGCAGGAGGCATTCCTTACTATGTGCTTATAGGCAGGGATGGAACCATCATCAGAAATAATGACTTCCGCCCTTCTGGGAATCTACATGAAATCCTTGATGATCTGCTCTACAGCGATTACGACCATACATATGCAGGAGGTCGTTAGGCAAAGTAAACGACACCATGCAGATATGTGTTGTATGATTGTTTTATTCGAACCAACGCCTTATCTTTGCACAGCTTAAAAACAATTATTACGTGGATCAGGCAACATACAAGACTGGAAAACAACAGGGATTTTGAGAAAATTATATTTTTATGATAATCAACGCTGCGACTTTGTAGCTGTAGATTATTCCAAAAAGGACAAAGTATTTCATACTGTAACGACCTGGTTGCTAGTAGGCATCGTTGCCGCAGGAATTTTTCTTACCTCTCTTATCTACCTCTCAGGTTCGCCGGCTGAGATTGCCCTTCGTGCTGAAAACAATGAGCTAATTCGCCAGCATCGCGTTCATCAGGCCAATCTCAACAGGCTATCAATGCAGCTCTCAGAGCTTGCTACACGCGATAACGAAGTCTACCGTACCGTGCTTGGCATGGATCCCATTTCCGATGATCAATTACGAGCAGGTGTTGGTGGTGCTGATATTTTTGCGCGTTATGATGGCCTCAACGCCTCAACCACTGCCCTGCTAAGAGAAACATCCGCAGAGCTCGAGAATCTTGAGCAGCGCCTGTCTATGCAGCAGTTCAGCTTCGATGAAGTTAAAGAGTTCTACAATCAGAACGCCGATAAAATGCGCCACCTTCCTATCCTTAGACCTGTTGAAGGCGTAATATTAAGCGGCTACGGCATGCGAAATCATCCTGTACTTAACGTTCGCCGCATGCACGAAGGCATTGACTTCCGCGCCGGAGTGGGAACACCAATTTATGCCCCCGGTGATGGCGTCATCAAATATTCCGCAAACCGCGCCGGTGGATACGGACTTGTAATCGAAATTGACCACGGCCATGGATATATGACAAGATTTGCACACCTTTCAGGATTCGGTGATGGCATTCGCGTTGGAAAACGCGTTAAACGAGGTGACCTAATTGGCTACACCGGACGCTCGGGTGTAGTTTCCGGTCCTCACCTTCACTACGAGATCCATAGAAGCGGTCGCCCTGTAGATCCGTTAAATTATCTGTTTGCTGATCTCACGCCACAGGAGTACAGACTCTTTACACAAATCAATTCAGCTCAAACGGCATCAAATTAAGGCTAAAGCCGGCTGTTTTTAGATTTATTAATCCAGTTTTCACAAGTAGCTTCAGCCGATGCTATTTCCCAATTCCGGACAAAAACTTTTCTTCGATTAAAGCAGAGCGTCGAACTGATTGTTTAAGCCATTTGTATAGCAGCTCGGTCTTCTCGTCTTCATCTAAAGCCAGCTCTTCCCTGCTAAACTTTTTCCGAAGCCTGCTTACAGTTTGATACAGGCAGATCGCTGCGGATACGCTTATGTTGAGGCTCTCGCTAAATCCGTACATCGGGATTCTCACTCTAATGTCTGCCATTTCAAGTGCCCGGGGTGTAATTCCTTCTTTCTCTGTGCCGAACATAAGTGCGACAGGCCTGTCGAGCGGAAGCTCATCAAGGAGCACATCATCTGTGTGAGGTGAGGTAGCAGCAATCAAATAGCCTTTTTCCCGAACGTCGTTTATGCACTGCTGAAGATTGTCCTCGTGGCTTTTATACCGGTGCAGACTGAGCCACTGATGCGCCTTCATAGTTACACCGGAGCTGATATCGAGCGTATTGTTGTTCTCGACACTATATACGTGCTGCACACCGTAACAGTCACAGCTACGCATTACTGCAGAAGCATTATGCGGCTGATAAATATCTTCAAGTATAACCGAAAGATAGGAAGTCCTGTTTTCCAGGACTCCCAACATTCGTTCGTAGCGATCAGGAGTTGCAAAATCCTTTAGATGTTCTGTAATCCTGCGCTTTAAATCTACATCCATTCCTTAAAGACTGACGGGGTGCGCCTCACTATTCGTTAACTATTTTGAACCCCTGCTTACGCATGGTAACGAAATACTTCTTTTTAGTATAAGGCTTAATTTTCTTTCTGATGTAGCTCAGATACACATTGATGTAGTTAGTCTTTGTATCGAAGCTGATATCCCAGACGTTTTCAGCAAGCTCATTGAGTGTAAGCGTGCGGTTCTGATTTTTCAGGAAGTAGGCCATCAAATCGAACTCATTGTTAGTGAGGTAGACCTCATTTCCGTTAACCGTGAACTTGCGTTCAAGAAGGTTAATTTCGAGCTCTCCACAAGAGAATGTATCCTTGGTCTTGCCCTGCTCATGCCTTCTTAAAAGGGCCTGAAGACGAGCAACAAGCTCTTTAGAGTCGAAAGGCTTCGTAAGATAATCGTCTGCGCCCAGACTAAGGCCGTTCACCTTCGTATCGACCGTATCGTACGCAGAAAGAATAAGTAACGGAGTATCAATACCTGCACTGCGGATGTTCTTGCATATTTCTAAACCGTCTTTGTCAGGAAGACCAAGATCAAGAATAATGCAATCATACGACTCATTCAGTGCTTTTTCTTCGCCCTCTGCTCCTGAATCAACCAATACGGGCTCGTATTCCTTTCGTTGCAGGATTTGCTTAACAAGATTACCAATAATCTCGTCGTCTTCGATAATAAGAACCTTCATAAAAGAGGTTTAAGGATTTATCAGTGCAATTTAATCAGCTTTCAATATATAAATTTTAATAAAGAATAATTAATAATTATTTCAACCTTTAGTTTTTTTTATAACCTATCTGCAAAAGGTTATCCAACACCTTCTTAACAGCAGCAGAAGTAAGTTTATGTCCTCCTGAAATGAGTTCCAGACGGCTGTTCAGCTTATTGTCGCTTAAACGCTTAAAAGCCTTTTCCTGACCCTCTACAGGTACAATCTGGTCAGTTTTACCATGAATTGCAACAATGTTCATATGCTTGCATTTGGCCAATCGTGACTTACTAAAGGCTTCATCTTTTAATCTTCCGTTAATCATAAAAAGATCATTGGTGTGTTTCCACCTGCTGAGACCAAAATATCCGGCCTGATAAGCCCCCATGGAGTAGCCGATAATGCAAAGCCGGTTTACATCCAGACGTGAAGTAAGGCCGTCAATTACAGATTGAATAAACTCTGAGGTATATTCCAGTGAGCGAATAAAGGAGCCCTGCTTTCCGTTGTACAGATACCATCGGAATCCCCATTCAGAGCGCGGTTTAACCGTTGAGGTATCTGCATAAGGCCCTTGAATAAACAAGTGATAAGCCTCAATATCGAGTAACGGCTTCATCTGCTTTTCAAACCCGTTGATGTTTCCTCCGGATCCGTGCAAATAAACAATGAGTGGTTTAGATATAGAGCTACCAGTCTGCAGCAGTTTATAGGGTACTTCAATTTTGAATGATGTCTTGCCCGTGCTAAGTACTTCCATACAAGAGTCTAAAAATAAATAAGTGTATTGCAGGCCAAATCAATTAAGAACAGTTATCTGCGAGAATAGTGATGAGTTTTTTTGAAGCGATACGAGTTAATTCTAATATACTAACGAATTCTAATATTTCGATTCATTAAAAACAGATTTAACCAAAAAAAGCTTTTCATTTTAATATGAAAAGCTTTTTCGATGTTTGGTAAACAACTATATCAGATAGCCGGGACTTTCTCAACAATACGTTCAGAAGCCTTGCGGCTCGAATCGGACTTATTTTTAGAAACAGCAGTCTCGAGCAGACTTGAAGGATCCGGTGTGTTAGCAATCAGTTCATCTTCAAGTAAGGAGGCAAACGTGTTCATGTAAAGTACCACGTCTTCGCGTTTTTTATGATCCATGCCGATTCTTCTGTCCAGCTCAATTCGCTGCAGCACACGCTGATCGGAAAGTCTCTCAATATGAACAATATCATCTTTGGTCAAGCCCATTTCAATCATAGTTTCAATGATGTGGTCTATGGTATACCCTGTTGCAGTACAGTATTCCAAAGTTTGATTGGTCCAGTCACCTGCTTTCATGAGTGCTCTTTCATGAATTTCTGCCGGGCTCATTCTTGTGATGGTCTGAGCTAAATGACCGCAGTTGCAGCGTCCCATGTGGCACCAGTTATAATCTGCACCGTTGTTTAGACGGCGTGCAGTTTCCCTGAGTGCATTAATAAGTTGTAGGTTTGCTTTAGTTCGCATAATCAGTTCAGGAATTGGTGTTACTTACGTTTAGGTATGTTCAATTAACGCTTGAAAGCGGACTATCATTTCAATTCAGATTCATTTCAAAACAAAAAGGGGCGCATGACTTTATGCCATTCGCCCCTTTATATGATCAGTAAAAGGCTTCTTTCAAACCTTTAAAGACGTTATTTCTTCTCGGTTTTACCTGACTTTGTTACCAATAGTACAACCAGTACAAGTACTACCAAACCAAGGATACCTGCAACAATTAGCCATGTAGAAGAACGCGGCTCAGCGCTAACAGCCCAGTCACTTAGCTTGCCATCAATAGTTGCCATGTTTTCGTAAGAAAGCACGCGACCGTCGATAATGAATTCCTGCCAGTTAACTTTAACTTCATTTTGCCACACGTCAGTGAAATTGGCTACACGAGCTTTTTCGTCATCAGAACCACCACTCTCGCTCACACGTGAAAGTGCGTTATCCAGGTATGAATTTAGCGCAGAGTAAAAGCTCGATGAGCTGTTGAAAGAATCGAGCTCAATGCCGCGGTTGGCAAAAGATGCACGAAGACTTGCCCAAACGGCATCATCAAGTCTGCTGCTCCAGGTACTTATGCGATCGTTAACTTCGCTAACTTTGTCTGCACGCTCACCCTCAGCTTCGTAAATATCAGCAAGGCGGCTACCCAGTTTTTCCCATGCATTCTGGAAATTCACAAGATTAGCGCGAAGCTTCAGATAATCACCGCTGGAGAGCTGAGTATGTGTATCTACAAAAGAGATGTTGCTCTCAACTACAGTTTCGATGTGTCCAATCACGTTATCAACATCTGCGCGAAGAGCAAACTCCTGACGCTCAGATGGCGAAAGTGAGCCGAGGTCAAGATTATCGTAGGCTACAAATAGTGAGTCTACAAGGTTGAGGATGAACTCATCGCGGCCTTCAAGCTGGCTGCGCAGCTGACGCGCCTGTGCTGCGCTGGCATTGCGCGAACGGGTCATTTGATCCAGCTGAGAACGCAGATCATCGGCTTCCTGAGAAAATTGCTCTAACTGAGATGTAAGATCAGAGATCTCGCCGGTCATGCTGTCAATTCGACCAGACTGCTCAGCTACTGTGCTGAGATGACCTCTTGAAGAGGAAGTAATATCGCGAAGGCTATTGATTTGCGATGAGAAGTCTTCTGGGAAGATATAGCGGTTAATGAGCGTAGAATGCTCGCTAAACTCGTTTTCGACACGGTCGATACGAGCAAGAATCTCATCAGCCTCTTCTACAGAATCAAGTGTTTTGATGCTGTTTATTACAGAGTTGTACTCAGACTGATAGTTGCGAACTATCTGATAGTCTGATTGCTGTTGAGCAATAAGCTGTGAGCTGAATCCGGCAAGTAAAACCAGAATCACAGCTAAAACGTTAATGCGGGAAATTGAATTCATAATAGTATGTATATGTCCTAAGGGTACGTATAAACTGTGATGGTTGATTATTGAATACCGTTCTTGCTAAGATTAACGGAACGGTCTCCGTAAACCAGCTGGATGTAGGGATTTCTCTGGTTCAGAGCGGGATTTTCCATACGATCTGAAGAAATCCTGATAATGTTTTCTGAACGAAGCTCATTCTCTCGTGTCTTCATCACATACACATTTCTGAATCCTGCAGCGGTAACAAAGTAGTACCCCTGGTGATTTCGAATCATGCGCACATCTGTATTTGCGAAATCTGAAGCGTTAAGACCTTCTTTCTCAAGAAGCGGAAGTACGTTGAAACTTACACCCGTACGAACATCAGTAACCTGACCATCGCTGCCAGCCTGTACTACAGTCTCCAGAGGTTGGGCAAAGTCTACGTTTTCGATAGCTACTCTGCTGCTGCACGCCGAAAGTAGCACGGCGAAGGAAACAGCAATCAATATCTGTATATATATGTTAGATTTCATATCTCTTAGGTAATCGTTGTGATTCGTTAATTGTGATAATGAGAGTTATATAAATGAGCTGAAGATGTAGGTTTTAAGCTTTTGCCGTGCTAAAAGTAAGATTTACATCTAAAACCTTAATTCGCAACGTAAATAAATCTGCTTTAATATGCAGATTTACATATTCATTAGAAAGTCATAAGTGAAAAGCATTCAACGTCCTGTTTTAGCTTCTTTCGTCCTTCAAGAGCTTTCAGCTCAATGAGGAACGAGTAGCCAACTACTTCACCACCCAGCTTTTCTACCAGTTCGGTTGCCGCGGCAGCAGTTCCACCGGTGGCTATGAGATCGTCGTGGATAATCACTCTGCTGCCTTCAATAATGGAATCAGCATGGATTTCAACTTTATCCTCACCATATTCTAGCTGATAAGTCGCAGAGACCGTTTTTGCAGGAAGCTTATTCGGCTTTCGAATTGGAACAAAACCGGCGTGAAGCCTCATAGCTATAGTCGGACCGAATAAAAATCCCCTGGATTCTAATCCAACAATAAGCTCGGCATTTTTATTCATAAAAGGCTTAGCCAGCAAGCGGCTGGTAATATGAAGTGTGTCGGGATTTTTGAGTAACGGGGTGATGTCCTTAAATAAAATTCCCGGTTTAGGAAAATCCTTAACATCCCTGATATTTTCTTTAAGATGTTGTATGTATACCTCGTTCCACCCCTTTTTGTCCACACTCATTAAATTTGGGTATAAAGTTGTCTTCAATTTTATGATCTTTCAAAAATAACAATTTTACATCGACTTAAAAAGAACTACCCTTGTCAGAATCATATAATTTACCCGACTCATGGCATCAGCATCAGGCTTTTATGCGAAAAGCACTCGATGAAGCCAAACTTGCCTATGAGAAAGAAGAAGTGCCCGTTGGGGCTGTTGTTGTACACGAAGGCCGTATTATAGGTAGAGGGCACAATATGGTGGAAACGCTTAAGGATCCAACGGCCCACGCAGAGATGATTGCTATCTCATCGGCATGCGGTACTCTGGACCAGAAATTTTTGAGCGAATGCAGCCTCTATGTGACGCTGGAGCCCTGCCCGATGTGTTCCGGAGCGGTGGTTTGGTCCCGTATGAAAACGATGTACATCGGTGCATTAGACCCTAAAGCCGGCGGATCAGGCAGCGTCTTTAATATTAGCTCGAACCGGAATTTAAATTATCAGGTGGAAATCGTGCACAGCATTCTTGAGGAAGAGTGTTCGGAACTACTCAAGCGCTTTTTCAACCGAAGACGCTAATTACGACATATTTAATATCATGAAGCGGAGTATAAACCGTGCTCCTGAATGTACCGAAGGACTTCTTCCGGGACGGTACAAGGAAAACGTGCATCTGCAATCTCGCGGCGAACTTCTGTTGATGAGTGTGCCATTGGCTTGTGCTTAACAAACGTGGCTTTGGCCATAACATCTCCTTGTACATCCTTTGCATTAAAACCAGGCCGCTCAGCAACTATCAAACCTGTTGAGTCGAGCAGCTCCTTGTACTTATGCCAACGGTGAAAACCGGAAAGGTTGTCAGACCCAATGCACAGCCTGAAGTCTGTGTCGGGGTATTCCTCACGCAGTTTTGCCAGGGTGTCTGCGGTATAGCTTGGTTTAGGCAGCCTGGTTTCAGTATCCAGCACTTTTACGCAGTTGAGATGCGAAAACGCAATCTCTGCCATATGAAATCTGTGGTTAAAGGTTGCTGTCTCCCTTCCCTGCTTGAATGGCGACTCCAGAGCCGGAATTACCCAAATTTCATCGCACAGTCCGGACGCCAATAAAGATTCAACTACCTGCACATGCGCCTGATGAACCGGATCGAACGTACCACCAAATATTCCAACAGTACGTTCAGTTGATTTTTTCATACTTAAAGTATGATGGGTACGTATTTTAAATCAGCCTGTTTAGCTTGCAGCAGCTTCATCTGCGGCCGTGCGTTCGGCACGTTCACGATCGCGCTCCTGAGCGCTTCTCAGACCACTGCTGGCACGGTCATAATACTCTTCAGCCAGGGAACGGTTGTCTCCGCGCGGGAAAAGCTGGAGATAGGTTTCATAAGTATCTATGGCTTCCTGATAGCGCTCGGACTGTCGCACAGGCACGCTGTTGTCTGCAAAAAGCGTGAGCGCACGAATTTGATTCGCCAGCGCTTTTTCGGCAAACTCAGTTTCAGGGAAACGATCGATAGTGATGCCGAAGTAAACGGCTGCCGCGCGGTAGTTGCGCGCCTCACGACGAGCAAGCCTCATGTATTGTTCTGCAGCGGCAAAGTTTTTACGGGCCAGCTTGGTACGTAGTTCATCGATATAACCGGCAGCTTCTTCTACTCTGTCTGATGATTGGTTGCGGCTGATAAACAGCTGAAACAACTCAATCGCACGATAGGTATCAGACTGATCAAGATTGTAACGCGGGCTGAGTCTGTAGTAGGAGAAAGCTTCCATAAACTGTGCATCTCGTGCACGGCTTGAGCGCGGAAAGAAAACGTGGTAGCGCTGATACTCAGAAGCGGCAAGCAGCAGCTGACGACCGTTATAGTAGCTTTCGGCCAGATAAAACTGCGCATCCTGACCAATCTCAGTACCTCTCCCGACAGAGATAACGGTTTCGAAAGCGTTGGCGGCGTCGCTAAAACGCCCGCGGTCGTAAAAGTTCATGGCTTTTTCGAAGGCGACTTCAAGCGAATCTCCGGGTCGGATCTGATTTTGGTTTCCGCAAGATGCCAATACTAAAACAGATATAAGAAGGATTAAGCCCGGGAATAACGTACGTTTCAAAATGAAGCTATTGTTTTATAGTGTGTTGAAAAGTTCTGGATACAGCGCCTTTTGTTAAGACTGTCTTTCTTTTAAAGACTCGATTAAATCAGATATCGCTTTTTTGTAGCTACTATCGCCAAAATACTCCAGCGCTGACAAGCACGCAATATAGTGATTTTTAATCGCTTCTTTCGTATCGATTATCACATTCAGATCGTGATACGCGTCGATAACGTAGCTAACGTCGCTTTCCGTACATGCAGAATTCTGTAAAATCGCAGACAGCTTTTGTCGTACATCTTTCCGGGCACGGTCAAGAGCCAGAATGCTCAGGTAGGTTTTCTTACCTTCATAGATATCACCGCCCGGCCTTTTTCCAAACGTTTTAGGGTCGGCAATGGCGTCCAGTAAATCATCCTGTATCTGAAACGCCACACCTGCCTGACGACCAACAATTCCAAGTTTTTCTACAGCCATAGAATCTGCACCGGATAACAGCCCCCCCATTTTCAGGGACGCTTCGAGCAGCGCGGCTGTCTTGCAGCTTATCATTTCAATATAGTGGCTCAGCTCTACTGTAAGCGCAGTTTCAAACTCCATATCCATCGCCTGACCTTCACATACAATGCGGGTAGCATCGCTGAACACTTCATTAAGGGCAAGGAAAAGCCCGCTGTCAAATCCGTGCTCCGGCCGGTAATGCGCCAATTGCTCATAAGCCATATTAAACATTACATCTCCGCTCAGGATTGCGGTCGCTTCATCCCAGCGCGTATGAACCGATGGCTGGCCACGACGGGAATCAGCCTGATCCATTATGTCATCATGAATGAGCGTAAAATTGTGCAGAAGCTCAACCGCAGCGGCAGCGTTTAATGCCTTTTCGGGATCTCCACCAGTCATTCCAGTGCCTAAAAAAACAAGCTGAGGCCGAACCCTCTTACCTCCCAATGCCATAGTATATCGCACCGGATCGTACAAACTTTTAGGACGTTCCGGAATATGTATTTGCTCAATAGCTAACTTGGCGAGTTCTGCAGGATTTTTAAATTCTGACACTTTAGTACGGGTTAACGATCTGATTTTTCAGTAATGATGATGAACGCAGCTAATGTACGTTTTGTCTTAAGTGGGAAAATAATGGATTTGAAAGAGAAATGTAGCAGAAGATGCAGATTACGGCCGGAATACCGGCCGCAACATAGATGAATTCATATCATCGATAGATGAAACTCCCAGCAGACACAGGCAGACGCGCAAATCGTATTTCCACTTTTCATAAACACGCTGAAGTTCTTCCTCTCCTCCATCTATGATTGCCTGAATTACCGGCTGGGCGGTGGCCGCAAAGTCGGCACCCAGACACAAAGATTTCGCAATATCCAGTGATGAACGAATCCCTCCGGATGAAATCAATTCAACTCCATCAAACTCCTCTTCTGCCAGCTGCCTGATGCACTCGGCCGTGGGAATACCCCATTCGTTAAAAATGGACTCGGAATTCCCTGTTCTGTGATTTTCAACTTTAGACCAGCTGGTGCCACCAGCTCCCGCGGTATCAATCACCCTTACTCCGGCATCATATAATTTTCGGCCAACGCTCGCCGAGATCCCCGCACCGGTCTCTTTAACAATTACCGGTACTTCCACTGCGGCAACAAGCTCCTTCACAGCATTTAAAATTCCTTTGAAGTTCAAATCTCCCTCCGGTTGCATAAGTTCCTGCAAGGGATTAAGGTGTACGATGATGGCGTCAGCTCGGATGCTTCCGACTAACAGATCGATTTGGGCGTCGGAAAGTCCCGTTGCCAGCTGAACACCGCCAATGTTAGCCGCTATGAAAGCAGTAGGAGCATGCTCGCGTACAACGCTGAATGAGTCCGTTTCTTCGGGCTTCTCCAGCATCACCCGCTGGCTTCCTACGCCGAACGGCAGATTATTCTTCTCGCAGAATGATGCAATCACAGCATTAACAGCTCCGGCTTCGGAATATCCACCGGTCATTGATGAAACAAACAGCGGGTAATCAAATCGGCGACCAAGCAGCACAGCCGATGTATCGACCTCATTGAAGTCGATTTCGGGCAGTGCATTGTGCACAAAATCGTAGGCCTCAAAGCCGGCTGACTTGCGGTAAGCCGACTGATCGTCGAGGCACAGTCTCACGTGATCCTTCTTCCTGTCTTTAATGGACATGGATGCAGTTTGTTTGCAGTGAAATATGAAAAGAAAAAAGGCAGTACTTCAGAAGTACTGCCTTAAAACAATTTACCTAAAAAACGTTTCTTCCGATTCAGGAAGATACCGGTTTGGGACTCTTTTTCCGATAAACAGGTACAAATGAACAGGCTTCGCCGTACATGAGACGGGTTGCGTATGGAATTAATTCTTCCGTAGCTGCTGCGTACACAGCCGGATTCATTTCTTCATCGCTACAGCCTTTTAAGAGAACGCGTTTATCATCATACTGTTTCCAGTCGTGACTGCGCATGTTCTCGAGCATCAGCCTGAGTTTAACTTCATCCGGTGTTCCGGTGGCTACTTTTTTTGCGAAGCCATTTGCATGGGCAGCTACGAGCATATACGCCCAGTGTGCGATAATTGCATCAGTCGAACAATGAACGGCTATTACCTTATTTTCAAACTGCGACCAGTTCAGGTTTTCTAACGCCTCACGGAAATCTTTCTCCTTGAGAATGAGCTCCATGAACAGATAATCCTTCAAGTCGAATGAAACGACTTCTGTTCTTTCCCGGAATTGCTCTAAATCGATAGTTACGAGTCCTGATTTTGCTACTTTATTTTCAATCATACTGCTATTTGAATCTCAATTTGGTGTGAATCAAACTGCAAATGACTCTCCGCATGAGCAGGTACGGCTGGCATTCGGATTGATAAAATGAAATCCCTTACCCTGAAGCCCGTCGGTGTAGTCGAGTTCAGTACCTGCCAGATAGAGAAAGCTTCTCATATCTACCACGATTTTGATTCCATGACTTTCGAATACCTTGTCTTTTTTCTCTTCGTTAGCTCCGCTCTCGTCAAAATCAAGCTTGTAGCTTAGTCCGGAGCATCCTCCACCCGCTACACCAATACGAAGCAGACATTGGTCCGTACGGTTTTCTGCCAAACGGATTTCTTCAATCCGGCGGGCTGCGCGGTCACTTACTTGAATTGCCATAATGCTTCTTAAAACTTTTAGAATGCTTCCGCTAAACGGATTTCACTTCGATTTCCGGATGAATTCGCTTCACCATGCTTTCGATGGCATATAGCGTTCCGGTTGTCGCTGTAGGGCATGTTCCGCATGCTCCCTGATAGTGAACTTTAAGAATGTTATCTTCCAGCCCCAGAATTTTGAGACCGCCGCCATCAGCAAGCAGATATGGGCGTACCTGGTCATCCAGCATCTGGTTGATTTCCGTTAGCCTCGGGTCGTTTTGCGCCTCTTTACTAACGTGAACCTCTTCATCGTCGCTTTCAAGTGCTCCCACGGCTTCTGCTTCACGAATAGGCGGAGCAAGCTTACGAAGCAGGTCGTTCCAGTCGGCTTCACCGTCCTGCGTGATGGTAACGTATTTGTCTACGTAGTACACGTTGATAACGTGATCAATCTCAAACAGCTGAGTGGCAAACGGGTCCTTAGCCGCAAGCTCAGCGTTTTCGTACGATCGGGTAACTCCCTGTGAAATAGGGTCTTTCAGCACAAAACGAATTGCGTTTGGATTCGGGGTGCGTTCAATTTCTGCGATCTTAGGCATAACGGTACCTCTAACTTGAAAATTTTTATTCTGTTGAAACAATTTCTTTGTCTTTCAGGGCGGCATCTAACGTGTGCCATGCGAGTGTGGCGCATTTAACGCGTGCCGGCAAATCCTTTACTCCTGAGAAAGCACGCAGCCTGCGCAGCTTCGGGTCATCATCAGGCTCAATTTTTCCTGTGGCCATATCGTGAAAACCTTCAAAAAGCTTATGAACCTCATCGATGGTTTTGTCCTTTACCAAAGTGGTCATAATTGACGCTGAAGCCTTAGAAATGGCGCAACCATCCCCAACAAAACTCACGTCGGTTACCACATTGTTTTCATCTACCGTTAAGTAAACATCGAGCTTATCGCCACAAAGCGGATTATTCCCTTTCGCAAAGTGGGAAGGGTTTTCTATCGCCCGATAATTCCGTGGATTTTTGTTGTGATCAAGAATTACTTCCTGATAGAGATTCTTTGAACGGTTAGTCAGTAACATCAAATAGCTCCGTTACTTTTAGAAGTGCGTCGGCAAGCGCATCAATTTCTTCAAATGTATTATAGAAAGCCATGGATGCACGGGTTGTAGCCGGTATCCCAAAGCGATCCATAACCGGTTCGGCACAGTGCTGTCCGGTTCGTACAGCTACTCCTTCACCGTCGAGTATGGTGCCGATATCGTGTGGATGCACCCCATTTATAACGAACGAGTTGAGCGAAATTTTACCTTCGGCCGTTCCGATAATGCGCACTCCCGGTATTTGAGAAAGTTTTTCATTGGCATATTCGAGCAGCTGCTGCTCGTATGACTCGAGGAATTCGCGATCCAGACTGTTCAGATAGTCGATAGCAGCTCCAAGGCCTATGGCTTGCGCAATTGGAGGTGTTCCGGCTTCAAACTTATAGGGAAGCTCATTCCAGGAGATCTCGTCGAATGAAACCGAAAGAATCATATCGCCTCCGCCCATGAAGGGTTCCATGCTTTCAAGCAGCTCCTCTCGTCCGTAAAGAATGCCAATACCGGTTGGCCCATGCATTTTGTGTCCGGAAAAAGCATAAAAATCTACGCCTAAATCCGTAACATCGACGGGAAAATGGCCAATCGCCTGAGCGCCGTCCACAACGGTGGCGATGTTTTTTTCACGGCATAGAACAGCGATTTCATTAATTGGATTTACGGTACCAAGCGCGTTAGAAACGTGGTTGACACACACGATTTTCACCTTTTCATCCAATAGCTCAACAAAAGCATCCATATCCAGCGAGCCATCATCATGTATTGGAATAACAACGATTTCCGCGCCGGTTTTACGTGCAATCATATACCATGGCACGATATTAGCGTGATGCTCCATGTTTGAAATCAGGATTTTATCACCCTTGGTCAGATTCGCCGTTCCGTAGCTGTTCGCTACAAGGTTGATAGCTGCCGTAGTGCCGCTGGTGTACACAATTTCTTTAGTGCTTTTAGCCCCAATAAAAGACCGCACCTTTTCCCTGGCGCCCTCATACAAGTCAGTTGCCTCCTGACTCAGTTGATGCACGCCCCGATGCACGTTTGAATGGTGGAATTCGTGATAAGCGGTGATGGTATCCATCACCTGCCGGGGCATCTGGGTTGATGCTCCGTTATCCAGATACACCAATGGTTTATCCTGTATCACACGATTCAGGATGGGAAAATCCCGGCGGATTTCAAGAATCCTGCCGGGAGTTTCTCTTTTTTGGGATAATATGTCGTTAGAAACTGTGTCCATAATACTACCAGGATTATACGATATCCTGTGCCTCAATTTTGGCTCCGGTAAACTCTGCTACAGCATAGCTTAGCTGCTCGCGAAGCGTTGGAACCGGAATGTTTTCGATTACTTCAAGCGCGTACCCGTAGGTGAGCATTTGTACCGCATCAGCCCGGCTTACGCCGCGGGTTTGCAGGTAGAAGAGCTCTTCCTCGGAAAGCTGACCAATGGTTGCACCGTGGCTGCACTTCACGTCATCTGCGAAGATTTCAAGCTGCGGCTTTGTAAACACGTTGGCGTTCTCGGAAAGCAGTAAGTTTCTGTTTTCCTGGAAAGCATCAATCAGCTGAGAGTCTTTACGCACGAAAATTTTGCCATTGAAGATCGACTGACCTTCACCATTAGCAATCACTTTATGGAGCTGATGGCTTGTGCAGTTTGCCTTCATGTGATCGAGCGCCGAGTGGGTATCAGAAACCTGATTTCCGTCTACAAGCACCAGGCCATCGAGCGTGGCGTGTGCATTTTCAGCGTCAACCAGAGATAACGGCTCATTGCGGAACAGCTGTGCACCAATGGAAATGGTGTACGAATTGTAATTACTTCCTCGGCCAAGAAGCGATGCCACACGGCTTATATGAATCGCCTTGCGCGATTCACGCTGAACTTTTACGTGAGTGATGTGCGCCTCATCTTCAAGCACTGTTTCAGAAACAGCCGTGTTAAAATACGGATTCTCACCAAGACCGATAAAATCTTCAACTATCGTGGCATCACTATGACGCTCACCGTAGATAAAGACGCGGGCTGCGGAATATACATTCTCAGCACGGGCATCGGTAATGTTGATGATGTGAATTGGCGTATCAATCTTCACTTCTTTGGCAACATATACTACGGCCACGTCGGGCAGAATTGCGGTATTGAAAGCAGTGAAGGCGTCCTGGCTGTAGCGGGCAACCTTACTGAACTGCTTTGCAAGCGCGGTTTGAACCGATGCCGGAGCATCAATAGCCGAACCGGCATAGCAGCCATCCGGAAGGTTTCCAACCGTAGACAAAGCCGGACTGAACTTACCGTTTACCATAACAATGGTCGCATCGGATGCTTCCTTGAGGCGAATGTGATCAAAATCAGAAGAACTCACGTCCGATTTAATCGCTGCCTGAACAAAACTCTGCTGATACAGCGGCTTAAGTGAAGTTTGTCTCCAGTCTTCAAAACGCGGCGTTGGAAACGACCATGCATCGACATTAGTAACAGCCGTTGCACGAGCCTGCTCAACTGCATCAACACCGGTTTCCGCTTTCACTGCATTTTCATGCAGATCTTTCAGATAGGTTGATTGTTTGAACTGAACGGCTTCTTTCATCAGGCTTCTCCATTTACATGAGCATCTCCAACGAGCCAGTCATAACCCTGGTCTTCAAGTTCAAGGGCTAATTCACTGCCGCCAGACTTGGCAATACGTCCGTTAATCAGAACGTGCACTTTGTCAGGCTTAATGTAGTTGAGAATACGCTGATAGTGCGTTACAAGCATGAAGGAGTTCTCTGAGCTGCGAAGCTTGTTAATACCTTCAGAAACGATCCGAAGCGCATCGATATCCAGGCCTGAGTCAGTTTCATCCAGAAGAGACAGACGAGGTTCCATAGCAGCAAGCTGAAGAATTTCGTTGCGCTTCTTCTCACCGCCGGAGAAACCTGCATTCACGCTGCGATCGAGAAATTTCTCATCCATTTCAACAAGCTTAAGCTTATCTATGATGAAGTCTTCAAACTCAAGGGGGTCGAACTCTTCCTGTCCTCTTTCTTTACGCACGGCATTTACTGCCTCACGAATTAGCATAGAGTTACTTACGCCCGGTACTTCTACCGGATATTGAAACGCAAGAAACAGACCCAAACGGGCTCTTTCGTCCGGATCCATTTCAAGAATGTCTTCCCCTTCAAAAAGAACCTGACCACTGGTTACTTCATAAGCAGGATGTCCCGCTATAACTTTTGCAAGCGTGCTCTTGCCGCTGCCGTTTGGTCCCATAATAGCATGGACTTCGCCTTTATTAATTTCAAGGTTTATGCCTTTCAGGATTTCAATTTCTTCGCCTTCTACACGGGCGTGAAGATCTATAATTTTTAACACGTCGATTGCGATTTAGGTTAATATTTTCTTTTATAAAATTTTTAGCCTACACTACCTTCGAGCTTGATGCTCAATAGCTTAGTGGCTTCTACAGCAAACTCAAGAGGGAGTTCTTTGAAAACTTCCTTACAGAAACCGTTGATGATGAGCGAAATAGCCTGCTCTTCATCCAGTCCTCTTTGCTGCAAGTAAAAAATCTGGTCTTCACCAATCTTGGAGGTCGTGGCCTCATGCTCGATAGATGAAGTGTTGTTAGACGATTCGATGAATGGGAAGGTATGTGCACCGCACTCGCTTCCAATCAGCATGGAATCGCAAACAGAATAATTTCTTGAACCATCGGCTTTCTTGCCGATTTTCACCAGTCCGCGGTAGCTGTTTTGGGACTTTCCGGCTGAAATACCTTTAGAAATAATGGTACTGCGTGTATTCTTGCCAAGGTGAATCATTTTGGTTCCGGTATCGGCTTGCTGGTAATCGTTGGTTAGAGCTACGGAATAAAATTCACCAACAGAGTTATCACCTTTTAGTATAACACTTGGATATTTCCATGTTACAGCAGAACCGGTTTCTACCTGAGTCCAGGAGATTTTGGCGCGATCGCCTTTGCAAATACCCCGCTTCGTAACAAAGTTAAAAATACCGCCCACACCGTTTTCATCACCCGGATACCAGTTTTGTACAGTAGAATACTTAATGTCCGCATCTTCAAGAGCTACGAGCTCAACAACAGCAGCATGAAGCTGGTTGGTATCGAACATCGGGGCAGTACATCCTTCCAGATAGCTTACCTCAGCGCCTTCTTCAGCAATGATAAGTGTACGCTCAAACTGGCCTGAATCAGGATTATTGATACGGAAATAGGTTGAAAGCTCCATCGGACACTTCACGCCTTTAGGCACAAAACAGAAGGATCCGTCTGAAAACACCGCAGAATTCAGGGCTGCAAAGAAATTATCGTTTGTCGGGATTACACTTCCGATGTATTTCTTAACCAGCTCAGGGTGTTCCTGAATAGCTTCACTGATAGAGCAGAAAATTACGCCTGCTTCAGCCAGCTTCTTTTTGAATGTAGTAGCTACAGAAACGCTATCAAAAACAGCGTCTACAGCCACGTTCTGAAGCATCTTCTGTTCGTGAAGCGGGATACCAAGCTTTTCGTATGTTGCGAGGATTTCAGGATCTACTTCATCGAGGCTTTCTTTTTTAGGCTTTTCCTTCGGTGAAGAGTAATAAATAATATCGTCGTAATTTGGCTTCTGGTAATTCACGTTGGGCCAGTCGGGCTCTTCCATGGTTAGCCAGTGGTGAAATGCTTTGATACGAAACTCGAGCATCCACTCTGGTTCGTTTTTACGACGTGAGATTTCGCGAATGATATCTTCATTGAGTCCTCTCGGAAACTCTTCATACTCCATCTTTGTCGTGAAGCCGTACTTGTACTTCCGGGACGCCGCGGTTTCAACCGCTTCTGCTTCAGTTAGTCTTGACATAAGAATTGCTCTGTTTTTTTGATGGTATTTTAATAGTAGTCAGTTAACAACTGCCACATGGGAGTCGTTCAGAATCAGCCGTTTTATCTAAGATAATATTATCAGCGATTTAGGTTGATTCAGGCACTTTATTTACGTGCCTAATATACAAATTATTATTCTTTATGTCTAATCGGTCTAAATAAGGTTTATGGCCATTCGACCTTATCAGATGACGCTTTACAGGTCCATAAAACGTTGGGCTTCAGCTTGTTAATAACGCCAGTCAGGCCTTTAGCTGATATATGGGTAATATGATTTTAAATTCTGCACCTTTCTCCGGTTCACTTATTACAACAAGATTACCGCCGAGCACGTCGGTGTAGCGTTTGCAGATATGAAGACCCAGGCCGGTCCCCTGATATTTTCTCCTGATTCCGGAGCTTACCTGAGTAAATGGTTCAAATATTTTCTCGGCGTGCCCCGGGTCTATGCCAATGCCCGAGTCTTTAACAGAAATATAAATATGGCGATCATCTACGTAACCAGCGGAAAGTATGATGCCTCCCTCCTCCGTAAATTTGATGGCGTTATCAACCAGCGGACTCATGATTTGCATAAGCAGGTTTTTGTCCGTGACTACCGAAAGTTCAGGATCGCACGAAACATCAATGGTCAGGCCGGATTCTCTTACAGAGTCTCGGTTAAGCTTTCTGCACTGTACCAAAAGGCTATGCAGATTGGTATCGGAATACTTCAGGTCTACTGTCCTGGACTCCAGCTCAGCGAGTAAAAGGATGTTATTCATCGTCTGAAGAAGACGCTCACCCGCTTTCTTAATGTTATCGAGGAAATAAGTTGTATCAGAATCAGTGCTGTCTTCCAGCTGCTCCAGCAGAATAGACGCGAAGCCGATAATTCCGGTAAGTGGTGTTCGCAGCTCATGGCTCATATTGGATAAAATAACCGACTTTAGCTGGCTGGCCTCTTCGGCTTTTTGCTTGGCTTCAATCAGGTTTTTTTCCGTTTCCCTGTCAGCTGTGATGTCACGCGCAATAGCAATAAATGCAATAGGGTTATCTAAATCATCTTTTATGACCGACGCAGAAAGTGATACAATCATTTCACTGCCGTCTTTTCGGCGATTGATTACTTCCGTTCGGTAGCCTCCCTGGTCCAGAACAGTGTCTTTCACATTGGGAGCATTATCATCATAAGCCTGTACGCCTGACCAAAAAATGCTGGATTTTTTACCTACCACTTCTTGAGGCTCATAACCGTACATTTCGGTAAAAGCACGGTTTACATAAATTATTTCATCGTTCAAATCTGCAATGTTGATGCTATCATTAACATCAACCAGAGTATTCTTAAGGAGTCTGAGAATTTTATCATTCTTTGTATCGGCACTAATATCCAAAACCGTGCCCTGTATCAAAATGACCTGTTCTGTATCATTCTTAACGGCAACCATGGTTCCGGAAACTTTGGCAATACTTCCGTCTTTTCTGTATATCTCTGTTTCAGAATCAAGAATTTGTCCGGACTGGCGAAGATGGCTCATCAGGCGATCTCGGCGCCCTGAATCCACATAAATGGTATGGGCATCCGGTACCATCTCCAGGAACTGTTCGGGTGAATCGTAACCCAGAATTTTGGCAAATTGCTCGTTAACCATTAAGAGCTTACCGGAGGGCGTACTTTGGAAAAAGCCGATTTTCAGCGTCTTAAGAACGCTTTGATACGGCTCCATCTGCTTTTTCAGAATCCGGGCAATATCAGCAGTGTTGGTCTTTTCGTCTATCCGTACGATTAGCTGCCCGGCATTTTGTGATTTTCTTACCCGGACCTCAAACTGTCTGTTCTTAATTTTGGTAGTAAAAGAAATATCGGAGCCATCATCTTCTAAAAACCGAAGAGCCCCGGTTGGGAAAAATGAGCTCAGGTCTTTCGACTTCATGATCCCATTGAGCGAATTTACGAGCTGATTTGCGGCGTTATTATGATCCAGAATTTTGAGATCTTCTGTTGTTGTAAACCCCGCAACGGAAGAGTCACTTCTGTAGCCCACAAATTTGGCACTATCAGCAGGAACCAGTTTTTTTACCGGCTCTATAACAAACAGTGTGTTACCGTCGGTTAGATTCATTCGTTTTGCATCGAAGCTACAGCCCGAAGAGAGCGTGACACTTAACACAATATCGTCAGCATTGGCGGATTTTAGCATCTGAACGAGCGAAACGCGGTCTTCTGCACTCATACCGAACACAAACTCGTCGTATGCCTCATTAGTATGAGCGTCGGGTCTTGATGAATTGCCCAGACAAGCCGGTAAAACAAATGAATTAAGGTCTAACAAAATCTTTTACAGTCCCAAAAGATAAACTGCGGTTTGATGTTCATATCTAAGTGTTAAGATATCTTAAAAATACGAATAATTTCGAGATAATCGACATAGCAATAAATCTATGGGCACACGGATTGTAAGCGGTTACATTAGTATTTAAATGGGAATTTCACGAAATTAGAAACTCGTGCTTAATTTTATTTTTAATAATAAATCAATTGCTATGATGAAATATAACGTGCTCTTTTATATTGCACTCGTACTCACATTATTTACTGCAGCATGCGCTGGAAACGGGACTGAAAGCGCTTCAAATACTGAACACGTACCCACCCCTGTTGAGTGGAGCTACAACGCCACTATTTACGAGGTAAACGTGCGCCAGTTTTCCGAAGAAGGTTCTTTTGCGCGTGTAGAAGAGGCCCTGCCCCGTATTAAAGAACTTGGAATTGAGATTGTATGGCTGATGCCCGTTCATCCAATCGGAAAAGTTGAGCGCAAAGGAAGCCTGGGAAGCTATTATTCTGTGAAAGACTATTTCGATGTAAACCCGGAGTTTGGTACCAAAGATGACCTTCGCTCACTTATCGAAACCGCTCATTCGCTAGACATGAAGGTAATTCTGGACTGGGTTGCCAACCATACGGCCTGGGACAATCCGCTCACCGAAACGAATCCCGAGTTCTTTGAAACCGACGAAGATGGAAACTTCATACCTCCAAGAGGAACCGACTGGAGTGACGTGATTCAGCTGGACTACGGCAATCCTGACGTCCATGACTACATGATTTCTGCCCTTAAATACTGGGTTGAGGAGTTTAATGTAGACGGTTACCGCGCCGATGTGGCCTATCTTGTGCCAACCAAATTCTGGGAACGCGCCCGCCGTGAGCTGGATGAAATCAAGCCTGTATTTATGCTTGCTGAGGCGCACGAGCCTGAACTTCACCCGGCATTCGATATGGGATACAATTGGGAAGTTCACCATATTATGAACAGAATTGCAGCAGGCGAGAACACTGTTGCTGATCTGGAGCAAGAACTGCAAAACGTGAATGACCGCTTTGGACGTGAAGTTTTCATGATGAATTTCATTACCAACCACGACGAAAACTCCTGGGCGGGAACCGAATTTGACCGTCTTGGTGATGGTGTTGAAGCTTTTGCCGTACTCATGGCTACCCTCGAAGGCATGCCGCTAATCTACAACGGTCAGGAAACAGGGTTCGACCACATGCTCGAATTCTTCGAAAAAGACCCGATTGTGTGGGATTTCGACAGCCCGTTTCAGGATTTCTACTCTACCCTTTTCCACCTGAAGCGCGAGCATCCAGCCCTGCAAAACGGCATTCGCGGCGGAGAACTGGTTCGCATCAATACCTCTGATGACGAAGCTGTATTTGCGTTCAGCCGCTCCATGGACAACGAACATGTTGTTGTGGTGCTGAACCTTTCAGACTCGGATATAGCCGTAACGCTTGAGGCAACGGCACCGGAAGCCACTTACATAAGCTTGTTCGGTGATGAT
Organism: Balneolia bacterium; assembly: GCA_022565795.1. Classification (GTDB taxonomy): domain Bacteria; phylum Bacteroidota; class Rhodothermia; order Balneolales; family Cyclonatronaceae; genus Cyclonatronum. The sequence goes on along the minus strand of JAIUMA010000003.1, from coordinate 37,545 downwards.
ACTTCCATCGAAGGCATCCCTAACTCAATCGACATGGAAGCCTGGGAATATCACGTTTTTGTAAGCACGAATTAAATCATTTAAGGGTGATGCCTTTCGAGATGGAATTTTCATCCGGGGGCATTACCCTTCCAAAAACAAAAAGCCCGCACGGATAATATCCGATGCGGGCTTTTTTTGATTACGAACATTCAGGCAAACTACTCAGCAAGCAAAGAGGTGATGACCGACATCAAAACGATATCTCCGGCTGAGCATCCTCTTGATAAATCATTTACCGGACTCGCCAGTCCCTGAAGCACGGGACCCAGGGCGATTGCTCCGCCAACCCGCTCCGTGATTTTGTAGCCAATATTACCAGCGTCCAGATTTGGAAATACGAATACGTTGGCGCGGCCGGCTATTTCAGAATCAGGCGCTTTCCGGTTGCCAATTTCAGGTACAAAAGCAGTATCAAACTGGAACTCACCGTCTATTTTTAAGTCCGGAGCCATTTCCTTCGCTAACGCTGTGGCTTTGGTTACAAGATCTACCCGTTCATGTGCAGCGCTGCCTTTAGTAGAGAAGGAAAGCATAGCCACGACAGGCTCCTGCCCTGTTAGCTTTCTGTGCGTTTCGGCTGCGTCGACTGCAATACCGGCAAGCTGCTGCTCATCCGGATATGGAATTACCGCACAATCAGCATACGTAATTTCCCGCCCATCGGGCAGAATCATAAGAAAGCAGCTGGAAACCATGCCTCCTTTTTTTGCTACTCCAACGCTTTGGATTGCCGCACGGATTACATCACCCGTTGTGTGAACCGCTCCGGCGAGACATCCGTCAATTTCATTATTGCTCAACATGAAATCTGCAAACCAAAGCGGTTGTTTCATCAGGCTTAGAGCAGTTTCTTTATCAAGACCTTTGTGTTTACGCTTTTCAAAAAGCTGGGTCGCATATCTATCCAGTTTCTCAAGATCATCTACCGGCTGAATCTCTATGCCTTCCGGCAGCTTGATACCGGCTTCGTTTGCCGCCTGCTGTATCTGCTCGGGAATGCCGATCAAGACCGGAATACAGATGTCCTCACGCATTAGCTCGGATGCTGCTTCCAGCATTCTGGAATCGGTTGCTTCCGGTAATCCAATTCTTTTCCCGGCAGCAGATGCCTGCTTAATAATACGCTCGACTGGTGCTGCTGATTTATTGCTGCTCATATGCACATAAATAGTTTAAGTGTTCAAAATTGTATCAATATTATAATTGCCAATATGGCCAGAACCATTCCAATTGCTTCAAAACGGCTGATTTTATCTTTCCAGTAGAGAAGTCCGATTAAGGCTCCTCCCATTACAACCAGCATGTTTATAACAGAGTAAACTACGCTGGCATCAAAATAATCAAATGCACTGATGAGAAAAATGGATGATAACAGATTAGGTACGCCAATTCCGATTCCAAGACGAGTTTCGGCGGCATTTATTTTCTTAATCTGGCCGGTTTTAAAAGTGGCCATCAAACCAAAGATTAGCGAAAACATAAAAATAGCGCTCATCAGATGGGCTTTGCTCGCTATCCCGCTCATCTCCTCCTCGTAAATTTTCAGTGAGGCATCAGCCATTCCTGAAAAGAAAAAAAGTATAATCAGAAGTCCCGCACTTCCGACCCGGGTGAGACTCACGTCTCTTCTGGCGGCAATCAACATAAACAGAGCACCAAAGACCAGAAGAATTCCGAGCGACTTAGACAGGGTGAGCAGTTCACCGTAGAAAAGGATGGACATCAGCACCGGCACCAGCAAAGATAAGCGCATCGCGGCAATACTCACTCCTACGCCGTTTTGATGAACTGATCTGCTGAAGACAAAAAAGTTGGCGATGAAGATGAATCCAATAAATGCACAAAACAACCAAAACCAGAGCGGGAAGCCCGGAACGAGTTCTAAACCACTCCAGACGTTGATTCCAGCTGCAGTCGAAAATGCAACCGCATAGTTAACGGTTAGAATATTAAGCACGTTGTATTTACGAAACTCGCCCAGCTTTAGCAGGTGAGCCAGCAGAAGCGAACAGGACACGCTCAGCAGAATAAATACTATGCCCATGGCATCAGGAGCGAATGGTTACGACGATGTTAAACATGATGTCCTGATCCGTTCTCGGGAATACACCGCTCGACCTTGGCGTGAGCTGAAAGTAGCGGTACTCGAAGTTTGCACGGATTGTCTGCGAGAAGGTATACCCAATACTCGGGGTGATGGTCAGGCGCGCATCACCACGCTCGGTTGGTTCGGCAGGCTCATAAAAGCCAGGATCACGAATAATATCGTTGGCAGGCCCGCGGAAAACATCGGCGAGATCACTGTTCAGTGCATATGTTTTACGAAGATCTTCAGCATAGTTTACGTTCAGGTTGAGATCAAGCGTATTGGAGAAGCGGCGGAAAAACGGAAGCCTGAACCCTCTCACGCTGTAACCAACCTGAGCCGTGATGCTTCTCGAGTCTTGCTCGACTACATTGTAATTAGAAACGCTCAAACTAGTGTTTCGCGACTGATTGTAGTTTATCGTCGTCCTGATGCCGTTCACAAAGGTGAAGTTAACACCAATCAGCGGCTGGAATGAACGGGTGAGCGTTATTGAGTTCGGTTCGAATTCACGTCTTGTATCCAAAATGGTGTAGTCACCAACAGGACGCGAAATCGGGTTGCCTTCATCCGGGTTGAACTGCCACTGCAGACGGTATGAAGAGGAATAGTTGTGAGACAGCGTCAGTCTTGAGATATAATTTCGCATGAAGCCTATTCGTCGCTCCCATCCTCCCCAGTTCACGCGCCATGTAGGCATTGGAAACGGCATGTATCCACGTGAGTCGACCGTTCCGCCGAAACCGCCGAGATAAGCACCACGGAAGTCACCGCCTACGCTGTTACGGTTAAGAAGCACGTCGCGTCCATCCTGTGGACTAATCTCAAATCCCTCATCGGGCAAGCTATTCAAACCGGTAGCAAGCTGGCGGCTGTAAAGATCACGATATCCTCCACCAAACGACCATACGGAAGTTTCAACTTCACCGCGCAGGTTAAACTGAGTTGATAAAGAGTCCACGTTTACGGTAAGGGAGTTGTTTTGATTTTCCCGCCAGCGGATATTCCAGTCCAGATCAACCGTAAAATCACGGAATGGAGCGACGCGGGTACGCAAACGAAGATCGTTGTTCTCGTTAACGTTTTGAGTGAGGTTAAAAACCTGATTCTCATCTTCCGGTCGCACAACCTGAGCAAATGGTATCTCATTGGTGAGACCAAGACGGTAACCAAAATTCGGCGAAAAGTTGTTGCCCTCAGCCGGATCGTTGAAGGCATTAAAGATGGACGCATCTCCGGCATATCCAGACTGGCTTGATGTCGTATTCTGGCCATAGGTAATGTCGAGACTCTGCATACTCACCAAAGAAAGCAGCATTTGTCGCGCTCTGTACTGCACGTTATCGGCAAGCGAGCGATCCTCTGGAGTTGGCGCAGAGCCACGGCCGCCGCGACGCAAACTAGCAGGCATTTCGGGCGGTTCTTCACCACGTTCCTCCGCTCTGGCTACATCTCTGTCGTAGCGGCGCTGCTCCCGTTCTCTTTCTCTGGCTTCGCGCTGTCTCCTGGCCTCCTGTTCACGCTGCCGGAATTCCTGGTCATTGGCGCGGACGGCTGCATCATAAAACGGAATTTTCTTAAGCAGATCCTGAAGCCTGATTCCCAGCGTCTGGTCAAGTCCATAGGTGTTGCTCAATGTTGCACCGAGTCCGGAACCCTGCGGGGCGTTTCTCCAACGGAAACCACCGCGGTAGCTCGCCTGGTAGGTCAGCCAGTTTAGCTGACTAATCTGGTTAAACCTAGGGCGCCATGTCGCCGTGTAGTTTTCCTGATAATCTTCCTGACGCACGCTGGTATCGCCATCAAAAAGCGCATCACCAAGAATGTCGAAAGACGGACGAATGTCGTACAGGGTTGAATCAGCATCAAAAACGCGGGAGATATCGTCCAGGTTGAACTCATTTCGCGTGGTCATACGCAGCGATATAGGCGGCGTAATGTCGTAATTGATGTTGAACGTGTTCACGTAAGTAAACTGATGCTGCTGCTGCAGATTGAACGGGTCCTGCCCTTCAAACGAGCGTCTTTGAAGTTCGGAGTATCTGCGATCAAGCGTGTGCGATGTGCCGATACTTCTTGGCAGATACGCGAGACGGAATCCGGATATCAGGTGAAGCAAGGGAAGATCTTCAAGGAAACCGAGTGGTCGCACTGTGTCCACGTTCTGGAAGGTAAGACTGTAGTCCAGCGAGGTGGTATAGTTCCAGCGATTATCGAACTCATTGTTCGGATTGCTGGCATCAGAAGTGGTATAGTTGTACGATACACGGAACGGATCCACAAAATTACGCGTCCAGAAATTTCGTGAATTGTTCTTAGTGAGTCCTGAAACGTTAATGGTATAGGATTCTCTGCGAGTCTGAATTTCCTGAAGACGCTCGCTTATAATCCGGTCGCGCTCGTCGGGGTCGGCTACGTCGTTTCGTACTGCGGCTTCGAAATCGGAGAACCTTATATCACCCTCACGAGGAAGGAAACGCGGTGTGGAAACTGAGTTCTGCGTACTGAGCTGAAGCGGAATGTTCCAACCGTATGCCTCAGGAATAAACCGGTGGAGGCTTATTCGCGTGCTCAGGTTGTAGCTGGTTTCATCGCTTGTGCTTCTGTCGATCATTCGGGAATCGATAGATCCGAAACCATCCTGACGATGGCTTACCGTAGCGTTTAGCGTGGCAAAATCGGCCATCTCAATTCGTGCAGAAACGTTACCGGACCACGCTCTGCGGTTATCGAATCCGGAAACCCGGAGTTCATTTACCCAAAGCTGCGCGTCCAGATTTGGAACGCCTGGGCCGAGATTATTTTCGTTGGTCGGGGTCAGGTGCTCATCACCCTTAACCACGTTTCGCATACCGGCAGGCACGGCTCCCCGCTGATTCGGATTTCGAACTCCAATCCCGATCTCCGTTACCCGATCCAGCGACGGATTACCCACAATACTGAGCGTTGCACCCGGTACCGCATCCCTGAGTATATCTGAGCGCTCATATTTCACGTCAGGATCAATGCCTTCAAGGTCGCGAAGCTGCTTGAGCTCGTTAAAACTGCTGAGGACGATGTTCATGCTGTTTTCATCAGGCAGCCAAACCTGCTCAGCGTCTTCCGTAAGACCAGCCTCACGGTCGCTTGCACCGGCAGAAACCGAATTAAACTGATAAGTGGTATCGGTTGGCGTTACCGGCTGACGATACTCGTAATAGTTGTTCTCCAGGTTACTGCCCAAACGAAGCACAAGCTCTACATCACCCCTGTTTTCATAGCCTTCGCCGTGAACAAACATTCGCATATTGGAATAGTTTACGAGGCTGAGATTGCCCGGATAGACGCGGCTAATCATTCGGATATCCTGAGACTTCAGGTTTTCTACCGTAAGTACAAGCGACTGCTCGTTATCTACGATGGTTTCCTGCTGACCACGAATTGTTGAGCGAATTGCGCCCGGCGGAATGCGGTACGGAACCGGACGACGTGAGGCGTTTTCTTCAAAGTTGATGGTAGAAATATCGAATATCGTCGTTTCGTCGTCGGTGTTTCCAATGTTGTCGGCTTTTCTCCAAAGATTACCCACGAACTCCATAGTGGCAAAACGAAGGGTGAAAGGCTCTTTGTAGCCGGACATCCACATACGAATATGAGTTACGCGCTGCAGGTCCTCGATATTACCAACCTGACGTACGAAATCGCGCAGGGGTATTCTCACCTGATACCAGGGCGCTACTAAATCCGGACTGTTCTGGCGATCAACCACGTAGTTTTGTCCAACGCGCAAGCTTGTTGTATCGGCCGGGTTGAGATTAAACTCGTACTGGAAAAATGCGTTTTCTGTGTTTACTACAGCCGGGTTAATCAGACCTTCAGAATCCGGACGGTTCGTTACCGCACGCTGAGATCCGACAGAAATCGAGTTTCCCTCCAGATACCCGTACATGCGGTAGAAACGCTGGTGCAGCGGCAGGTTACGAACCAGCTCGTTATCGTAATAGATGTACTCATCGTTCGAGGGATCGCTTTCGATGATGGCTACCCTGTCCGGATCGTCGGCATAGGCAACGCGCATCGCGTCGAGGAAGTCGGCAAAAAGCGTCTGTTCGTTCAGGCCATCGTTGCCGGTACTTGGCACTCCGTCAAGACCAACATCCTCACGATTGATGTTTGCTACTGAGAACTGACCATTAAATTCAACCGGCGAATTCAAAACGTAAGAACGGCCTTCTGAATCAATTCGAAGGTTATTTTCACGCTCATAAAGGCCATCTTCTGTATTCAGCGTGTTGTTTGGAATCACATCCTCACTTACCGTACCGATATCGAAATAGATGGTACCGTCGTAGTCAGCCGGGTTAAACGACTCTGGGCTTCTTCCATCTGGAAGGACAGGCTGAACCCAAAACTCCAGGAATTCGATGTTCTGCTGCGAAAAGTCACCCAAACCGCCCGGGAGAACCGCCGTAAAACCGCCCCACATATCTTCTGACTCATTTTCGAGAATGTTGCGGAGATCCATGTTATAGTTGTATGGCCCGCGCTCCTGTGGGTTATAAAAAACATCCAGCGTTTGGATTGTACGCTGATCCTGTGTGGATACCTGCCGATTTGGAAATACGTCCTCAATCAGAACTTCGGCAGATTCAGGAAATGAGACGCCTCCTCTGGAAAGCGTAGTCGGAATCATGTACCATGAAAACTGCGCCCTCATGTCGGAGCGGTTTGCCCGAATGCTCGGCTGCTGCGGCGCATTTTCCATATCCGGATCTAAGGATGGTAATGCGTAGGGTGATGAAGCCAGATACCAGCGTCCGGGGTTCAGGAAGCTTACGGTAGAGCGAGAGCCTTCGAAGTCGTCGATGAATGCCAGGCCGTTCTCCTCATCGGAGAATAGCTCCCCACGATTAATGGCACGCTGAACGGCGCTGGTCTGAGCCACGCCGGGGCGAAGCTGCGCCCATTCACCGGAAATATCAATGGTTGACGGCGCCCGCGTCTGAAGCAAAGGCATGGCGTTCAGAGCGCGAGTGAGCCAGGGCGCATCAAAACGAGCGCTCGCGTCGAAACCAATAATGGTATTGTTGATGGGCTCGTCGCCAATAGGAATTTTGTCCTGAATCGGGCGCTCGCTCAGACGGAAGTAGGTACCACCGAGGCGAATCTGGTCGGTGAAGTTATATTGTGCCCGAACGCCCGTGAACGTAGTCTGCTGAATCTGAAGCAATTGGTTACTTTCATATTCAACTTCAAGATCCTGCCCGGCCGACAGATACGACTGATTGGTGATAATGATACTGCCGAGGACATAGTCTACTTCATAATCGACACCTTCAGTAAGCTCAATGTTATTTGAACGAACACGCACAGAACCGGGAATAAGACCAAAACCAAGCATGAAACTATCGGATGTACCGCCTCTTGCCGCACCACGAAGTCTGTATATCGAGTTTCTTGAGTTCTGACCAGCTGTATTCGGGCGACTCGTATAAAGATCGCTGAATGCGAATCGGTTAATTGCCTCCTGCTTCTCAGCTTCAGGGAGATTAGAAGCTTCAATAATATCAACTATTCTCTGTCCGAATGGCTCAAGGTAAGGGAAAATTACACGTCCGGTGCGGGGATCGAGCGTTTGGGTGTTAAAGTCAATGCGGTTATCAGGACTCGGGTTCCCCTGTGCATCAACACGGTCAAGGCCGAGATCCTGAAGAAGAATATTATTAATCCCCGGAATGTTGATCTGATCTGTGGTCCCGCCTGTATAAAAAACATCCAGCTCAAGGTTATCGCGGGTCAGGTTTGAAACGCCCAAAGAATAAATATTCCGCATGGTAAGATTCCATGAGCGGCTGCTTGTACTTTGGTTCGACGGTCTCAGAAGCTTCAGAAAAAGGCGGTTGTTAGAGCCCGTACTTTGATCACCCACATAGATAATTTCACCCGTTTGGTTATCACGATAGGAATACGAGACAGCGAGAGCCTGCCTTTCATCAAGTCGGGCACGGGTTAAGCTGATGTACCCCAGACTTTGGTTGATCTCATAATCCACATTCTCTTGTAGCGGTATGAAAATACCTTCTTCAAATTCATCGGAAGCCACACCGAGATCTTCAGCCGAGACGCCCACGGTTGGATCGCGAAACTGTTCCAGCGAACCGGGATCAAAGCCATCAAACTCTTCATTAGGCGGAAGAAACGTATCACCAACCTGATTCGTACCATAATCTACCAGCGCAATTGCCGGAACGCGCCCCTCCTGATCAGATGAGGTGATATCGAGTACATAGACCTCAATGTTTACGATGTCAAACAGTCGTCGTGGATTGAGTACGTCGGCCATCACATCTTCAAATTCCTGGCGGGCAAAGAAGTCAAGGAAGAAGTGACGATCGTTTTCATACGCATTAGGCGCAATATTGATTGCTGTTTCCTGCGAACCACCGGTAATCGTTTCAGTCTGTGAATCACTTTCCTGCTGTGAGACAACAGTTGTGATATCCAGAGCGCCAAGCTTAGCCGTTGCCTTAATTCCAAATAGTGACCCACCGCCTCGAATCAACCTGTTTCCGGTTTCCATAGATACGTTACCAAGCTCTATGGACTGTATAATTTCATCCTCATAACCAGTGTACAAAATGTTAAGGCGGTTTTCGTACTCAAACTGCCGCTCTGTATCCCAGTCGGTAGAAATGGTGAGCTTATCACCAATCGTACCGGAAATATTAAGCTTCAGATTCTGATCGAACTTTGGGTCAATCCTTCGCTGCTGATCGGCGGGGAGCGCAGGATCCTCCGAATCGCTGATCGAAACGCCCACGTTCATATTAGCCGAACCGGTAACCCGCAGGTTTACTTCCGGCCGGCCAAAGATAGTCGTAAACGCTGAGCTCTGTCCTCCCGGCACCGATATCCTGAAATCCAGTACGCCTCTGCGACGGGCCCGGCGAATATCCTCTTCACGAATCAGGTCTTTAAAGTTTTCCCGGAGTGAGTTTCTCTTGTGTTCGGCCGCATATTCACTGAAGGTATAGCGGCTGTCAAAATCGATCGGGAAACCAAACATTGTTCGTTTTACGATGATGTCGCCGGATGCACTGTCACGGACTGCTTCAACACGGTCTTCATTCAGCCTTATTTGAAGTAAGCGCGGAAGCTGCCTTGGGAATGCCGGAGTGGAGATGTAGCTTCGCGGGCCGGGCAGTACAGCTACAGAATCCTGCGCAGGTGGATCGGACTCGGGCAACAGCGCAAATTCATCATCCTCTTCTTCTGGAGCGTCGGTACCCTCTGCGGGAGGATCAAAATCCGGTGTTACCGGCGTTTCCGGCACGGTATCTGAAGCAGCGGCAAGAAAAGGGCGCAAATCACCCTGAAGCGGCAATCCGTCGTTTATTGAAGGTAATTCAGCACGAAAACGGGAGAAGGGGTCTTCTTCCCGAAGGGTGTGAGGTTCTTCCGAAAAATAATCTTGCAATGCGTGGCTTTTGGCTTTTGCTTCCGATGCTAACGCAACAAACAGCACACAAGCTAAAATCCACCAAACGTTGTGCTCAGCGATATGCACGTAAATTTAGAGATTCGGCTTTACTACAGATGTTGATATATACTTACTGATGATTCCGGTTGTTCCGGCAAACTGTAACGATTTTGGTATAGGCTGAGCTTTTTTATTCCGGTTTGAAACGAACGCCTAATATACGCATGCAATAACGCAAAAACATACGTGTTATCAATTTTTACGGCGTTAAAAGTATCGTATTTTAGGTAGGTTTTTATACTGACCAGCCATAATACTGCGTTTTTGCATAGCACTCAAGATTAAATCCCTCCACACTGAATGTCATTTAAGGTAATTCGCAAGCTTCAGATACAGATTCTGAAAAGGCATATTGGCCCTTTTCTGTTCTGTTTCCTTATAGTGATGTTTCTGCTTCTCATGCAGTTTCTTATTCTGCACGTCGATAAGCTTATCGGCAAGGGAATCCCCACAGCAGTAATTCTTGAGCTTATTCTTACAAATCTGGCCTACATGGTTGTGCTAGCCGTGCCCATGGCTGTTTTAGTCTCCTGCCTGATGGCCTTCGGGAAATTTTCTGAACTCAATGAGTTTACCTCTGTACGCGCTGCCGGTATTAATCCGCTTAGCATCATCCGGCCAATATTTATAGCCGCATCCCTCCTGACCGTATTCCTCATCTACTTCTCCAATGAAATCCTCCCGGATGCCAATTACAAAGCCCGCTCTCTTTTCCTTGACATCAGGATGCAGCGCCCGGGCTTCGATCTGCAGGAAAACGTATTTTATGATGGCATCGACGGCTACAACTTTCTCGTTCGGCGTATTCCGGCCGCTACGGACAGCCTCCACGACGTAACGCTGTTCCGTGAAGGTGATGATCAGACCGAGGCCGCAATCATAAAAGCCTCCCGTGGATACCTCGCATCTGTGCCGGATACCGATATACTCAGCCTGTTTCTTTTCAACGGCACGGTTAACCGAAACCTGAGCGAAAGTCCGGACGGTAAAACCCGGGTCGAACGCTCGCACTTCAACGAATACCGTGTTAATTTCGACCTCTCCGACCTCAGCTTTTCGCGTACTGATCCCGAAAGGCGAAGGCGCGACGACCGGACGATGAGCTCCCAGATGATGCTCGCCATAATCGATTCACTTCACAACGATACCGCGCGTGACTTCCAGCGGCTTGCGGAAGGACAAGGCACCAACCGGGCTTTATCACTTCGACGTGCGCTCAGAGCAGGGCCGGATGGGCATGTGGAGGAAATCCCGGTCGACACCACAGAACTTGGCGCATCCGTAAATCTGATGGAAGCCTTTGCCGACAGCCTCGCCAGAATGAGAGAACAGGCTAGTCGTGAAGAAGCACAAAACGACACGGCAGATTCGGTCGCAGAAGCCATCACCCTTCACACTGAAGAAATTGAAGAAACACCGGATTCGCTGCTCACACCTTTTGTGGTACTGAATATGATAGAGGATCTCGAAGTTCAGACAAACGTTGCGGGAAGCTCGGTTACCACGTTGCGCAACACGGCCTCAAGGCTCAGCTCATTAAAAAATAATATGGACTGGCGGGCCGAAAGAACCGCTCAGTACATGGTTGAAGTGCACAAAAAAGTTTCAATACCCGTCGGTTGTATCATTTTTGTTCTTGTAGGTGCTCCCCTGGGTATTTTAACGCGAAAAGGAAATCTCGGCTTCAATGCCCTAATCTCAGCGGTGATTTTCACCTACTACTGGGTGACGATTATTCAGGGTGAAAAGCTTGCCGACCGAATGATTATCTCGCCCTTCTGGGGAATGTGGTTCGGAAACATCACACTACTGATATTAGGGCTTTATCTCACTGCAAAAGTGATGTACGAATTCCGGATATCCGACATCTGGACCAGAACTGAGCTGGAACAACCTCCAGCCGGAGAGCCAGCTTCTGAAGCTCAGCTTTATGATGAACCGGAAGCAAAAACGCAGGAGCTTGAGCCATGAACCGGATTGACCGCTTTATCCTGATGCGTCTGTTTCTGGCTACCCTTATGGTGCTTGCCGTTCTGATTTTCATTTTCATCATCATCGACTTTTCGGAAAACAGCGACACCTTTGCCGACCGTGGCGCCACCATGCAGGAAATCTGGGGGCAATACTACCTCAACTATATTCCTGAGATGATTCGCCTGGTTTCTCCTCTCGCGGTATTTGTCGCCATCCTTTTGGTTGCCGGACAGATGACCGACAGGCTGGAGCTTACCGCCATAAAAGGCGCAGGCGTTAGCCTTTATCGCTTTATGACGCCGTTCATGCTCTTCGCCATAGCGGTTACGGGTTTACTCAGCTATCTCGACGGCTTTGTCATTCCCGGCTCTAACGCAGAACGATTTGCTTTCGAGCAGCAGTATCTCACGCGGCAGAGCGACCGGCTTGACCGCTCAAGGATTTATCGACAGGAAAGCGAACAAACCCTGCTCACTATCAGCTACTTCGACGCGCGCAACGCAACCGCATTCAGCCCGCGCCTGGTAACGTTTGACGGCGATACCATAGTCGAAACCAAAGAGGCCGCAAGGATGCAGTGGATGGAAGATACCGGAAAATGGCGCTTTATACGCTCTGAAAGGCGGGTTTTTAATGATGAAGGATTTGAACGCTTTTACCACCCCGAACTGGACAGCGTGCTTACTACCCTGCCGCGGGATATGGCCCGAACCACGTCAGATATTTATCAGCTAACCTATCCGGAGATTATCGACTACATTGCCTCGCTCGAGCGAAGCGGAGTTGGGGGTGTGTCTCTTCAGAGGGTTCAGTTTTACGGCAAGCTGTTTTATCCGCTGGGCACCATCGTCATTGCGCTCATAGGGATTGGTATATCCACGAACAACCGGAAAGGCGGGCGCGGCGTGCTTTTGGGAAGCGGACTCATCATCATCTTTTTCTACCTGATAATTATGAAGCTGATGGAGCCATTCGGAGCCAGCGGTCAGCTCGATCCGCTGTTTGCAGCCGCCTCACCTCACGCTCTGTTTTTCATATTCAGCCTGATACTCCTGTGGAGAACGCCCAAATAGTACGATGCCAGTATTAAACCACATATCATCACGCTTTTTGTTCATGGCTATCCTTTTTTCTCTTGGGGTGATGGCTTCCGTGCTGCTAACAGGCTGCAGCGAAGAGCCCGAAGATTTGATACCCGAGGATGATTACATCAACCTTTTAGTCGAATTTGAGCTCATCAACGCGTTTAATTCCGATACAGGCAATACAGACACCGTACTCAGAGCAATCGACCAGATTTTTGTCGCTTACGGAGTGACTGAAGAGCAGTTTCTCAGATCGCATGAATTTTACCAGCGGGATGTGGAAAATCAGGTTTCAAGACACAGGACAGCGGTTGAAAGAGTGAGCCAGGTGCACAGTGAACTCACCAATCAACTCAATGAGCAGCTGCGCAGCCGCGAACAGGAGGAGTAAATTTACCGTCTACTCATCAGACCGGTTCAGCTTATAATAGGCGCCGTCTCCCCTGCGCTCTCTGGTTACGATTCCCTCCTTCATCATCCACTTCAGAGAATCTGAAAGCCTGCGCGTTTGCAGAGCCGTCTCCTTCGCCAGCTGATGAATGTGCATACCATCTCCACCGTCGAGCGCTTCACGTACAAGCTTGAGCTCCTGAGTGTAAACATACTTAGCCGGCGATTTCCCTTTCAGACAGTTATCGCAGTTCCCGCATGCCGGCGGATCGGACTCGCCGAAATAAGTGCGAAGGTACTGGCTTCTGCACTGCGTGGTTTCGGCATAAGCCTGCATATGATCCAGCTTTTTGAACAGTACGTTTCTGAACATTTCAACCATTTCACGGTTGAGTCCCGGCTTTTCTTCTCGGGTGTTAATGATGCGCACAACCGGATCTCCGCTCACCAGCTGATAGCGCAACACCTGCTCACGCTTGAGCACATCCAGACCCGCAATCACCCGTGTGACCATTAGCCCCGTTCGTTCTGAAATGCGTTTGAGGGATAAGAATACAAGCTCATGTACGCTTTCGGGCCCAAACAACCGAAACATATCCATCACAAAGTTTTTTTTTCGCTCATTGTAGCGAGGCTCGCTGGTAAGTGAGCGAATGCCCGCTACGTCGAACATAAACTGAACACCCAGTTTCCGCTCGTATTCTAGGGTGTTTTCGAAAAGCTCAAGCCGCTGGAATATCCGAAGCCCGGCCAGAATAATGCCCTGTTTGAAGCCCGTGCGTTTTTCTACATCGGCCATATTTAAAGGCTGTGCTTTTTCCATGCCTGAACCAAGGGCGAGTCCGAGCGAATCGCAAATGCCAAGATAAAGCTTGCGAAGCTGCTCCAATGTAGGATAACTCTCCTCAATCTGCCTTCGCATGAGGTCGAACGCTGCCGGTTTATGGAGCAGCAGCGGATATCCCGGCTTACCGTCTCGTCCGGCACGGCCTGCCTCCTGGTAATAGGCCTCCAGCGAGGAAGGTGCGTCGTAGTGAATCACGTACCGGCAATCCGATTTATCGATACCCATGCCAAAGGCGTTCGTAGCCGCCACAAGCGGGATCTCACCGCTGATCCATTTTTCCTGAACAAGTGTTCGCTTAGCGGCATCATGACCTGCGTGGTAGGATGATGCCTTAACACCGGTCATTTGCTGTACCTGAGCCGCAAGTTCATCGCAGCTCTTTCGCGAGCCCGCATAGATCAGGCCGGATGCCCCTGGCTGCTTCATCACCATTCGCTTGATAGCAGCCATTCGATTTTCATTTTTATAGACCCACCAGGTCAGATTCGGCCGTTCGAAACCCTTGGAAATGATATTCGGCTCGCTGAAATTGAGGGACTTCAGAATATCATCGCGGACCTGAGGCGTGGCCGTTGCGGTTAGTGCCAGCCAGCGAACGCGTGATCCCGCCGGCTCCATGGCCTCCCGAATATCTCTGTATGATGGGCGGAAGTCGTGCCCCCACTCCGAAATACAGTGGGCCTCATCGATGGCAATAAGGGCCGGACTCAGGTTGGGAAGCTCGCTCTGGAACAGATTCGTTTTGAGGCGCTCTGGTGCACAATAGAGCAGTTTGTACATTCCGTTTCGGGCGTTCACCAGGCGCTGCTCGATCTCATAGCGGTTTAGCGAGCTGTTGATATACGTGGCTTTAATACCACGCGAAACCAGCTGCTCCACCTGATCCTCCATAAGCGCTACCAGGGGCGAGATAACAATCGTAAGCCCGTCCAGCACCAGTGCAGGCACCTGATAGCAGAGCGATTTACCACCGCCGGTCGGAAAAAGCACCAATGTTTCACGTCCGTCGAAAACCGACTTTACGACCTCGTCCTGTCCCGGCCTGAAAGCAGGATAGCCCCAGTACTTCTTAAGCGCTTCCTCGGCACGCTCAAAAAGCTGTTCTTTCATATCGCGAATATCTGTTTTGCTTTCCGCCATGGTGGCTACATCGGTTTAGTGTGCTTCCGCAGTTCATTGGCTGCGCGTTCAATATAGGACGATGAACGCTGAGTTTCACCGTCGATGCTAAAAAGGTAATACCGCCTCATCCATTCGGAAGCTTGATGCCAATATCCGTATATTGGCCGCGGCTGAAGATTAAGGGTCGGCAGAATACTTTCACCCGATATGAACCGTTTTCACCAGCCGTTTGTTTGGTCTCGTGCCCGCCCCCCTTTCCGGGAGTGCGGGCTTTTGGCGTTTTTATCAGCAGGGGATTTTCTTCCTGGTTCAGGTTGCCGTCACCCTGCGCAAACATTTTCCAACATACCTTTTTCTATTCCAACAGTACTTTCAGTTACATGAGCATTAAGCATATTCAGGACCGGCTTCGAGGGATTCTTCCAACAGGCGAAATTTTAAATCAAATTTCACATAAAGAGGCCATTCGCCTGGAGAAATGCACCGGCGCGCTGGCACCTTTTTTAGCTGCGGAAATTGCCAAAAAGGCAAAAAACATGGTGCTTATTTTCCCCGATGAGGAAACGGCTCAGTTTTTTGCAGGTGACCTTGAAGTGCTTGGGGTAGAGAACGTCCACTTCTTCCCTGATTCAAACAACAAGCCGTATCAGGATGTGAATATTAACGATTCGGCTACCCTTGTGCAGCGTGCGGAGGTTCTTGATTCTGTGATTCAAAGCGACCGGAATATTCTGGTAACCGGAGCCGCAGCGCTCTGCGAGAAAGTGATATCACCTGAGGCGTTTTCAAGCTCGGCCATCACCCTCGAAAAAAACGCTGAAATTGACATGGAGGAACTTCGCGGCAAGCTAAACGACAGTGGCTACAGCGAAGTAAGCTTTGTGGATCAACCGGGCGAGATGGCGGTCAGGGGCGGCATTTTCGATATTTATCCATACTCAGGTGATTACCCGGTTCGTCTGGAGTTCTTTGGTGATGAAATCGAGTCAATTCGCCACTTCGATGCCGATTCGCAGCGCTCTATTTCGTTTCTGGATTCCGTACGAATTGTACCGAACACGTCCGCCTTTTCGAGTACCAACCGGGAGCCGTTGCTCTCCTACTTTCCGGCTGACACCGTTTGTTTCCTTTTCGACTCGACTCTTTGCGAAAGCAACATCGATGACCAGTTCAGCCGTGCGACGGGTGTTTATGATGCCATCATACAGCAGCATCAGAAAAAGAAGGCCGACGATGAATCAATTGTGCCTCCTCCTCCGACAGAGCTCTATCTGGATTCCGCTCAGTTCCGTTCGTTCACTGATAAGCATGCGCGTTTATTTATGGGTGAAATGGCCCCGCAAAACGTGGATTTCAGTCTTGAATTGAATATTGGCGGAAAGCCTCAGCCCGAGTTCAATGCATCGCTAAAACTGCTTGATAAGAACATCAGGGACAACAGCAAAAGCGGAATCAGTACGTTCATTTTATGCGATAACAAAGGTCAGAAGGAGCGCCTTGAAGAGCTTCTGGGCGACCCGGGCGACGAGATTGATTACCATCTGAGCATCGAGACCCTGCACGAGGGGTTCGTACTCGAAGCCGAAGGACTTGCACTCTATACCGATCACCAGATTTTCAATCGCTATCACCGCCCCAAGACGCGTAAGCGAAAATATACGGGCGGTATTTCATTCAAGGAGCTCAAAGATCTGAACGTAGGCGACTTTGTGGTGCACGTGGACTACGGCATCGGCAAATTCATGGGATTCAACAAGATTAAGGTGAAAGACACCGTGCAGGAAGTTGTGATGCTGCAGTACCAGCAGGACAGCGTTTTGTATGTGAACGTCTCCAGCCTTTTTAAAATCCAGAAGTATTCGGGCAAGGCCGGACATCAGCCGAGAGTAACAAAACTTGGAAGCGGAGAATGGGCACGAAAGAAAGCCTCGGCGAAGAAAAAGGTGAAGGATATCGCGCGTGAGCTAATTCAGCTCTACGCCAAAAGAAAAGCATCAAAAGCGCACGCCTTTCCGCCTGACAACTACATGCAGACCGAAATGGAGGCTTCATTCATCTATGAGGAAACTCCGGATCAGCTACAGGCAATTAATGCCGTCAAAAAAGACATGGAGCAGGAAATGCCTATGGATCGCCTCGTTTGCGGTGATGTGGGCTTTGGAAAAACCGAAGTAGCCGTGCGGGCTGCGTTCAAAGCAGCTCTCGACGGCAAACAGGTCGCTGTTCTGGTACCTACAACCATTCTCGCCGATCAGCATGCGAAAACCTTCAAAAGCCGGCTTGGTCAGTTTCCTATCGAGGTTGAAGTACTTTCGCGATTCCGATCCACGGCCGAGCAGAAAGAAACGATCAGGAAGCTGAATGAGGGCAAGGTTGATATTCTGATTGGCACGCATCGAATCACTTCGAAAGACGTTGTGTTCAAAAACCTCGGCCTTTTGATAATCGATGAGGAGCAGCGTTTTGGCGTGGCCACCAAAGAGAAAATCAAGGCTTTTCGGGCCTCGGTTGACACCCTCACGCTTACCGCTACGCCAATTCCGAGAACGCTTCAGTACTCGCTGATGGGCGCGCGTGATCTGAGCGTCATCAATACGCCACCGCCCAACCGTCAGCCGGTACAGACCGAGGTCATAAATTTCAGCTCGGACCGTATTCAGGATGCGATCAATCAGGAAATAAGCCGCGGTGGTCAGGTGTTCTTCATTCATAATCGTGTGAAAAATATTGAAGAGATGTCCGGCCTGATCCGGGACCTTTCACCAAATATCAAGGTACGCTATGCCCACGGGCAGATGAAGGGCTCCGAGCTGGAAAAGATCATCCTCGACTTTTACGCCCACAAGTTTGATGTTCTGGTCTCTACCAACATCGTAGAAAACGGAATCGATATTTCGAATGCGAATACCATCATCATAAATCACGCTGATAAATTCGGACTAAGCGAGCTTCATCAGCTTCGCGGTCGCGTGGGTCGCTCGAACCGCAAGGCGTTTTGTTATCTCATTGCCCCCCCGTTTCAGGCCTTGCCATCAGACAGCCGTAAGCGCCTGATGGCACTTGTAGAGTATTCCGATCTTGGTTCGGGCTTCAATATTGCGATGCGTGATCTTGATATTCGCGGAGCCGGTGATATTCTCGGCGGTGAGCAGAGTGGATTTATCAGCGATATCGGCTTTGACCTCTACACCAAGGTTTTGAATGATGCTGTGAAAGAGCTGAAGGAAAGTGAATTCAGCGACCTCTTTGAGGATGTAGACATGGATATCGAGCTGCCCGAAACAACCGTTGAGTTTGATCAGCAGGCGCTGCTGCCGCAGTGGTACGTGAGGGATAATGTGGAGCGCCTGAATCTCTACCGCAGGCTGGCCGGCGCAAAGGAGATGGAAGAGATTGGTGAGTGGGCACAAGAGATTGAGGACCGTTTCGGCAAGATTCCTGATGATGCCCGAAATTTAATCAACGCGACCAGAATCAAGGTTTTGGCGAGTCAGCTGCTTTTTGTGAAGGTGACCGTACGGGCTGGAAGAGTGTGGCTGGTTTGTCCGCCATCTGATACCGAGGCCGGCAAGGTGTTTTATGAGGAAGCGCGCATGCAGCTCGTCATCTCGCAGATACAGGAGATGGGCTACGAGGTATCGGTTGCTCAGAAAGATCAGGCGATACGGATCGTGGTAAAAGGCGTGAGCGGACTGGAGGAATGCATACCGTTCCTGAGTGAACTGCAGGCCAGAACAATGTCACTTAAAGAAGCAGAAGCCTGATAAAGAATCAGGCGGTGACCTCTTCTTTAATGCTGACGTAAAACGTGCTGCCCTCACCAGGAACCGACTCAACCCAAACCGAGCCGCCCAAAGTTTCTGCAATTTTTTTTACCATCGACAAACCTATACCGGTGCCCTCATATTCATTTTTCCCGTGCAGGCGCTGAAAGATTACGAATATTTTGTCTTGATACTCTTCTTCGATTCCAATTCCGTTGTCTTTAACAGCGATGATCCATTTATCATCGTTCTTTTGGGCTGTAATACTGATTTCCAGCGGTATATCCGGCCTGCTGTATTTGAGTGCGTTTGATATCAGGTTCTGAATAATTTGCAGCAAAGGTGCCCTGAAAGAAGGAATAGCAGGAAGATTATCATATTTGATTACAGCTTTTTTCTCATCCACCTTTCTGCGATACAGGCTGATAGCTTCATCTACAACCTCTGTTAGTGAAACTTTGTCAACTTGCTTTTCATACTTACCGATTCGTGAATATTCAAGCAGATCCAGTATGATTTGCCGCATCCTCTTGGCACCGTCCGTAGCAAAGTAAATATACTGATGTGCTTTATTGTCCAGCCTGTCGCCGTATCGTTTTTGAAGCAGAGTAAGGAAGCTATCTACCATACGCAGCGGCTCCTGAAGGTCGTGGGATGCTACGTAGGCAAATTGCTCGAGCTCTTCGTTCGAAAGGGCGAGCTCTTTCACGTTTCTCGCAAGCTCTTCATTCAGCTTTTTTTGTGATTCTTCATACTGTTTGCGGTGTGAAATATCAGTCATGGCTCCAATAGCACGTACGGCTTTACTATTATTGCCGTTTTGGCCTTTTTCAGCCCGAAGAAATACAGCCCTGTCGTTGACAAATGCGTAAGAACCATCAGCTCTCATAAAGCGAAACTCTTCATCCCAAAGCAGAGAATCGTCCTTCCCGGAAACCATTTCAAAGGCTCTTTTGGCAATTCGGTCCCGGTCATCTGGATGTATAAGTTTCAGTACATAATCAAAGTCGGGATTTACCAAACCGGTTTCATGCCCGAAAAGCGTTTTAAAACCGTCTCCCCAGTAGAGCTTGCTGTTCTCGAAGTCGTTATCCCAGATAGCATCTTTGGTTGCACGCGACACAATTTCAAATCGCTCATTGCTTTCCTGGATACGCTTAAGATATCTGAACTTGGCAAGCACGATTGCAATAAGCTTCTCTGCCCTGTCTATACCATATAGCTCCAATTCATTAGGCTTTCTTGGTGTTACATAATAGAAAGCCAAAGTTGCAGTAACCTCACCGCCGGAGTCGAATACGGGCTTCGACCAGCAAGCTCGAATATCGAATCGTTCTGCGGCATCGAGAAAATCTTTCCATTTAGGGTCATTGAGTACATCCCCCGAAATTATAGTTTCACCTTTGAAGGCTGCTGTGCCGCAAGACCCTCTGTTATCACCTATTTCAAAACCGTACAAATACTCTATGTAAGCCGCTGGTAGTGACGGGGCTACCTCCGGATACAACCATTTTCCCTGTTCGAGTCTCATTATTGATGCCTTCATACCAGGATATAAATCCTCTAACTGAAGCAGATACTCACTCAATACTTCGACTATATCCACATCTTGCTTCATAGATTTGCGAAGCAATTCTGTCTCTGCCTCATTTATCTTTTCAAAGAAATAGGACGTTGTTACATCCTGAAGGGAACCAATTATCCTTACAGGCTTTCCGTCCTCGTCTCTTAAGATTACGTTTCTGTCTGTTACTCGCGCATATTCTCCGTTAGTTTTGCGAAAGCGGTATGTAGTCGAGAACTTATACTGGTCTGGATTTTCCAAACAATTGGTAAAGGATAGTCTTACCCGATCCCTGTCGTCGGGATGAATTAGCTGAAAAATGTTAGCAAACTGGTTAAAACCATCGTCGGCCGATATTCCAAAATTACGTTCGAAGCCGTCCCCAAGAAAAAACTCTTCAGATAACGGGTCAAACTCATAAATACTCTCGGAACTGGCCTTATTCAGTTCTTCAAAACGCTCATTGCTTCTCAGAAGCTCTTGTTCAAACCTGATTTGCTCAGTTATATCATTTCCGACACACTGCAACTCCGTTGGCTTGCCCGACTGATCTGCGATACAGACAAAGTCCCAGGTCGTGTGGATGACCTCTTTCCCTGAGTTATATTTATCCATGGTGACTTTAATCACCTTACCCGGTTCAGCGATGCAGTCGTCCACCACTTTTCGTACGCGCTCGTGATGATACTCACAAATGGACTCCATCACATTATGATTTTTCAACTCATCGACCTTTGAGGGCAACCCCATTACCCGGGCGTACTTCTTGTTCATGTAGGTGAACTTTCCGAAGATGTCTGTACGAATTACAAAATTCGTCTGAGACTCATACAATCCACGGTAGCGGGCTTCGCTTTCACGAATTGTCTGTTCCGCTTTTTTAATGGCCGATGCATCCCTGCCCACGCAATGCATCTGATTCAGCTCTTTGTTCCAGTGGGCCGACCATATGACCGGAACAATTGATCCGTTTTTATGCATATAGCGGTTTTCAAAATTGGTATACTCTTCGCCGGACATTATCCGGCCGGCTACATCAAGCGTTTTTTTCCGATCCTCTTCACAAACAAATTCGATGTAAGACTTGCCTTCGAGTTCATCGGGTTCGTAACCCCACATCTGAAGACTTGCCGCACTTACGCTTATAAAATTGCCTTCGGCATCTATGGTACAAATCACGTCGAGTGAGTAATCCAGGATATACTGAAGCTCCTGCTTCTTCTGCTCTGCTTCCATACGGGAAAGCATGAGCGATGTAATATCGGTCGTCTTCACGACAATACCGCCAATAGCTGGATCGTGCGTTAAGTTCGTAGCCGTGCTCTGCAGCCAGACCCACTTGCCCGTTCTGGTCTTAATTCTATACGGATCTGTTTTCACCCTTTCTCCCTCTACCGCACGCCTAAAGTCTGCGCTAATCCGCTCTACATCTTCAGAATGAATAAAGTCAAGCGGCTTGGCCCCAATCAGCTCATGTCCCGGCTTTCCTGTAATTCTTTCGTGGTTCGGACTGATAAACAGATACTCCCCTTTCTCATTTTGTATGCTAATCATGTCTGAGCCTTCGCTAACCAGCGCTTGCAGCTTCTGCTCGCTCTGCCGAAGCTTAAGCTCAGCCTCCCTGATAGCGGAGATATCTATACCGCTTCCAAATATGCATTTCTTACCTTGGTATACAGTAGTAGCTGCCGTAAAAAACAGAGGCACCTTTTTCCCTGACTTGGTGATGAGCTGCCCTTCAACTTGCGTAAACCCCTCCCGCAGCGCTATATCGATATGTTTTGCAATTCGCTCCCGGTCTTCGCCTTCATACATATCAAGCGGCTTAATTTTCTTAATTTCTTCCGCAGTGTAGCCTGTTATTTCTTCCAGCTTCTCGTTCCAAAGCAGATGATTTCCTTCTTCATCGAACAGATAAAACAGGCTTGGCAGTGTTTTGATCAGAACTTCATTAAGCTTGCTCTCCTGCTCTAATGCCTGGGACAACTCCTTTTCATAGGATATATCTACCATCATACCGGTGAGCTTATACGGCGCTCCGTCTTTAAGCACTACCTTGGTGCGGTCATGCAACCATATATAATGACCATCTTTATGTCTGAAGCGGTAGTCGAACGTATGATCCCGCATCAGCTTTGTTTCTGCGCTGCAATAGCTGAAGATCTCCTCCCTCTCTTCGGGATGCAGATGTTTTTCCCAAAAATCGGGGTCATCGATCCACTCTTCAGGTGCATAGCCGGTAATCGCTTCAGACTGGGGGCTTACGTAAGAAAACTGAATAGTCTGTGCATCGGCTTCCCAGAAAATTCCGTCCAGATTTTCTATCAGACTTTTGGTTGCTTCCTGTGCGTCTTCGTATTTTTTTCGGGCTTCAATCAGATCTGATATGTCGGAAAATATGCCGACAAGCCGTTCCGGTTTGCCTTCGGCATCATAAATGACCTCAGCTCTTGACCGTACGAAAACATCCTTACCGCTGGTAGTCAGAAGCCGCTTCTGTATATCGTACGGAACTTTGTTCTCAATAACGTTCTTGAAGTTATCAAGTGAACGCTGTCTGTCTTCGGGATGAATATGCGCAACTGCCGAGTCGTAATTAAGTATAAAATCATCCGGATTAATACCCAGCATGTGATGCACACCACGGGACCAATAGACTTCATTTGTTTCCAAATCTATCTCCCAAGCGCCTGCTTTGGCAATAGACTCGAAATGCTCTAAAAAAACAGTCTGTCGATTATCCGCCGATGAAGCAATTTTTTTCTTGCCCATATATTGATCCCTTGAATTACAATCCAGTTATATACGGTAAATGTACAACTGAAATCGATCTAATAAAACAAGTATTATCAGCTACAAATAATCTGCCGCACTGTCATTTGTTGGCTACGAAGCTACCTCCGGAAGGTGTAAACTTCCTGCTCATTTCTTCCGGTTATGAAAACGGTGCTTAAATCCGTACTAATGCTTATACCTCTCGGATCTTTTGTTTGGTCACTTACATCAAGATAGTTATGAAGTACAGCAGTAGATAAATTCCATGGTTCGCTTAGCTCATACTGAAGCACTTCATGTCGCACGGTATCGAGTAGCAGCATAATGGTACCATCCAGAATTACCTCAAGACCCCGAACTTCCTGCTCTACATCACTTATATCGAGGGTGAAGACGTGTGAAGCCGTTGCGATATCCCACGGCGTTTCCAGGATCATCTGATGTACAGCCTGCGCGTTTCTATCATCTATAAAAAGTACGGTACCGTCTTCTTTGAAGTCGAAATCATGACCTCGCTGCACAAAATCCGACAAATCGCGAAGCTGTGTGAAGGATGCTGTTTCGAGGTTCCATGGCTCTAATAAATCATAATGACGTATTTCTGTCCGGTTGAACACCCACATTCGTGAACCATCCTCGCGTATAAATAACCCGTGACCAACTGAAAGTCCGGTACTTTCGCTAAAGGTTTCCTCAAACTTGTATTCACCGGCGTACGAAGCAGTTGTTATATCCCATGGTTCGACCATATCATACGCTACCACATTTTCGGAATATCTGCCGGTAATGAACATCCTGCTTCCATCCGGATTCCACGTTGTGGCACGGGCATTATCAGTTTCACCGGATATGTCCAAAACCTGACCAGTAAACGAAAAGTCCGATATGGAAAAGGCTGTGACTGGAGCTAGAACTTCATTTGTGATCTGATCCGTCTCTCTTTCCGGTGCGGAGCATGATACCAAAACAAGTAATAGAAGGATAACAGGGTAAGGCTTGCTGTCTAAAAGCATGGTAATTCATTCGGTGAAGGATTGGTAATTTTTCAGCCCAATAGTATTAACTGAATGTTAAGCCAGTATTACCGTAATGCTTCGCGTTTCATTTACATTTTTTATCCACCCCGCCCGACTTCAGCTATTATATTCATGAATCGAATCAACTAACTGCTGCCTTGCTTTTCTTCTCAGCCATGAACGGGGTATGATTTTTAGCGCCTGAGCACTTGCCGGGCCGAGAATAGCCGCAGCTTTTGAATGCAACCTGATAACTCAAACATAACAAGCTCTATGAAAAATACATGCTACCGCATGCCTGTAAAGGCACGTGTGTTCAGCCTCCTCTTGGCTTTGTGCTGTATGATGCTTCTGCCCGTATTTGCTACGGCACAGTCTCAGACATCACCAACCGATGGCATGAGGGTTAACACACCCAACGTGCACGCCTTTACCAACGCAACGATTGTAACCGAACCCGGTCGGTCGATAGAAAACGCGACACTCGTAATCCGCAACGGTGTTATCGAGGCCGTTGGTCGCAATGCGCGGGTTCCGGCCGATGCACGCGTTTGGGATATGGAAGGCAAAACCATTTATCCCGGCTTTATTGATGCGCACTCGGGTGCCGGTATGCAGGACCCGCGCGTTGAGCTCGACCGCGGATCGCAATCATGGAACGCACAGCTTCGGGCACATCTTCGGGCAGAACAGGAGTATAAAACCGAAGACGACGGAAGCTCCGCCCTTCGTTCTCAGGGTTTCGCAGCGGTAATGTCGGTTCCGTCACTGGGAATTTTTCGCGGTCAAACGGCTGTGATCAGCCTTCGTGACGGCACAGTTACAGACAGGGTGATACGCTCCGAAGTCGCACAGTCCGTTTCGCTAATACGCAGCAATCAGTTTGGCTTTTCCTACCCCACTTCACCCATTGGAGCCATAGCGCTTATCCGCCAGACATTATATGATGCCGACTGGTACAAAAACGCGCAGTCCGTTTACAATGCTAATCCATCAGGACTCCAAAGACCTGAATACAATGCTATGCTGGCCGCACTTCATAATGTGGTAGACGGTTCTCAGCCTTTGCTCTTCGAAACCCGTACTGATGAGGAAATCCTGCGTGCGATGCGTTTCACCGATGAGTTTTCCATCACCCCCTGGATTCGGGGTAATGGCCATGAATACAGAGTTCTTGATGTGCTTTCAGGCTCGGATGTGCCTCTGATTCTTCCAATTAACTTTCCGGATAAACCGGACGTGGATTCTCCCGAAGACGCCCTGAACCGCGACCTGGCCTCCCTCCGCCACTGGTATCTTGCTCCTGAAAATCCGGCGCGCCTTGCCAATGCCGGCGTCCGATTTGCCCTCACCACAGACGGCCTTGACAGCACAGGCGATTTCCTTGGTAATCTTCGCAAAGCTATAGAGCTTGGGCTCAGCAAAGACGCTGCCTTGGCCGCACTTACAACCACGCCTGCCGGACTTCTCGGCATCGACAATACGCACGGCAGCCTGTCGGCCGGTAAATCAGCCAGCTTTATTATAGCCAGCGGTGATGTATTCGAATACGGAAACCGCATTATCGACATGTGGGTAGACGGCCATCACTACAGCATCAATCGTGAGGACGCTATCGATCCGCGCGGCGAGTGGGAAATCGCATCTGCTAACGGACAGATCGACGGTGTTATCGAAATCAAGCGTCAGGGAAACCGACTCTCGGGTGCTATCACCATAAACGACTCTGAGATTGAGCTTAAGTCTGCTGCTTTCCACGACGAATCACGCAGAATCCGCGCTGACTTTGACGGAAGCGATCTCAACATAAACGGGATTGTTCGCTTAACGGCTACTATTTCCGGCGAGCAGCTATACGGCTGGGCCGAGATTGGTGAGGGTGAGCGGATCCAGTGGAGCGGATCGCGCGTAAGCACGGCGGAAGAGTCCGAACCACGTGAGCGTAGCGTGCCTTCAAGAGATCTTGAGCTCGCCGAACTTCGCCCGAATATGGAATTTGGCCGTGAGGCTCTGCCCGAGCAGCCGCGCCGGATTATGGTGCGTAACGCTACCATCTGGACGATGGGCCCCGACGGTATACTCGAAAACGCTGATCTCTACATTGAAGAAGGACGCGTTGTTGAAGTGGGTCAGGATCTTCGATCACGCCGCAACATGGTCGAAATTGACGGAACCGGCAAACACGTAACTCCCGGACTTATCGACGCCCACCTTCACTCCGGCGTGACCGGCGTTAATGAAGTTGGCAACGCCATCACCGCTGAGGTGCGTATGGGTGATGTGCTGAACATCAACAACATCTGGATGTACCGTCAGCTTGCCGGCGGCCTTACCACAGCCCATGTAATGCACGGATCTGCCAACGCCATTGGCGGCCAGAATGTCTTTGTAAAAATGAGATGGGGCGCGCTGTCTGATGACATCATGCTCGAAGATGCGCCTCGTACCATCAAGTTTGCCCTTGGTGAAAACCCGAAGCGAGTGGGTTCCAACCGCTACCCGGATACCCGAATGGGCGTTGAGCAAATTATCGCCGACAGATTCCGTATGGCCCGCGACTACGAAGCGCGCTGGGCTGCCTGGGAGCGTACCGGTGAAGGCATCCCACCCCGCCGCGACCTTCGCCTCGACGCGCTGGTTGACATTCTTAACGGCGACATACTGGTGCAGTCCCACAGCTATCGTCAGGACGAAATCCTGATGCTGATGCGACTGGCCGAAGAGTTCGACTTCACCGTTAAAGCGTTCCACCACGGCGTTGAAGCCTACAAAGTTGCTCCCGAGCTGGCCGAGCACGGAGCAGGTGCCGTAGTATGGTCAGACTGGTCGTCCTTCAAGATTGAGGCGTATGACGCCACGGTGTACAACGCGCGACTCCTTCATGAGGCCGGCGTAGTAACTTCGCTACACTCCGATAACAGCCAGATCGCCACCCGTATGAACTGGGAAGCCGCAAAAATGGTGCGCGCAGGCGTGGAGCCGGAAGTAGCCATGTCGATGATAACAAGCGCAACGGCACAGCTTCTTGGAATCGATGATCGCGTCGGCTCGCTCGAATCGGGCAAAGACGCCGACTTCGTAATCTGGAGTGGTGATCCGTTGTCGACGTTTACCATTGCTGAGCAAACCTGGGTAGACGGTCGCAAGTATTTCGACCTGGAGGAAGACGCTATGCTTCGCCGTAATGTGGAAGCTGAGCGCGCCGCCCTGATTCAACGCATTCTGGAGGACTAATCATGAAAAATCACATTAGAACCTCCCGAACAGGAATGATTGATGCATCCACTCTGAAATTCAGAAACCCTATGAAAACTATACTTAGTACAATCATTGCCGCACTGTTTGCCGGAATGATGAGCTTCGGAGCTGCGACTGAAGCGCTGGCTCAAACGCCGGCTCCGGTTCAGTCAGCGCCTGTAGCCCTCACCGGTGGCACCATTCACACCATGGCTGGCGAGACCATTGAAGGCGGCACCATTCTTTTCGAAGACGGCGTTATTACGGCTATCGGAACAAACGTTCAGATTCCTTCCGGAGCTGAGGTTGAGGACGTTAGCGGGAAGCACATCTATCCCGGCCTGATCGACGCCTGGTCGAACATGGGTATTTTCGAAATCGGCGCTGTAGACATGACCGTCGATGTAAACGAACAGGGACCGGTTAACCCGAACGTGATGGTGGAGCGGGCGTTCAACCCGGAAAGCCGCCATATTGGAATAGCCCGCTCAGCCGGGATTCTGACCTCTGTGACCACACCCGGAGGCGGCATTGTTTCGGGTCAGTCTGCAGCCATGAAAATGGACGGCTGGGCATGGGATGAAATGACGCTCAAATCCGGCGTTGGAATGGTCATCAACTGGCCGGGAAGCGGAAATCAGAACCGTTATGCCGAGCAGATCCGTGAGCTTCGCAGCGTATTTGCCGACGCCCGCGCCTACATGAAGGCCCGTGAGGCTATGCAAAATGGTGATGCGCAACACCACGACTTCGACTCGCGCTGGGAAGCCATGATTCCCGTTTTTGAAGGCGATCGTCCGGTTGTGGTAAACGCCAATCAGGTACGTCAGATTCAGGACGCCATCACCTGGGCTGAAGAAGAAGAAGTTCGCATCATCATTCTTGGCGGCGTTGATGCGCACCTCATTGCTGATCACCTGGTAGAAAAGGACGTACCGGTGATTTTAACCACCGTGCTTACATCACCCTTCCGCAACTGGGAAGCGTATGACCATATCTACTCGCTCCCGGCCCGTCTGCATGAAGCCGGCGTAACCTTTGCTATTGCCGGTGGTAACGGCGCGGCCAACGCCAACCGTCTCCCATACGAAGCAGGTGCAGCAGTTGCTTACGGACTTCCGGTTGATGTGGCCCTTCGTTCGGTAATGACTACGCCAGCGGAAATTCTTGGCCTGAACGACCGGATCGGAACGCTGGAGGCAGGCAAAGACGCCACCCTGATGATCACAACCGGCAATCCTATTGAGTACAGCACTCAGGTCGAGCAGGTGTACGTTCAGGGCCGCAAAAGCGATATGATGGATATGCATCGCCAGTTCTATGAAAAGTACCGCGAGAAAGTCGATCAACGCAGTGCACAATGAGCAGTTGACAGTTGACAGTTGACAGTTAAACATATTGAATGATGCCGGATGAAAGCTCTGGCATCTGAATCATAAAAAAAGCCACCGTTTCGGGATGAACTTTCCAGAACCGGTGGCTTTTTTGTTTTGGGGTGTTATTGTATAGTTATTAAAGAGCTAAGACTCCTGAGCGGCAGGCTCTCCTGGATAATTACAAGACTAAATAACGATTTATCATTTATTAAAAAGTAAGCATGCCCGAAGGATCTCCCCTTATTTGGCAACTCCTTTATCGGAGGCGATCTTTTTTGGTTGACTCTACCCTACTGCGTGCCCCTATTGGGGGATCCTTCGGGCTTGCTTTGGGTTGGCTACCAATCCAAATGTCTTCACCCTTATATTCCTCATAAACAATGAGCCTCTCAGGAGTATGGGTAGTTTTTGAGAGACTGATCTTTTCAGATTTCAATAACGACTCCGCAATAATCCTTTGCGTTAATCCGCGGCATAATCCCGAAAAATCGGGACAGGTTATGCGCGAATCTGCGTCCTCACCTTGCCTCTCTCTCCGTCAGAAAGACCTTTCTAATGATCAGCAGCACAGGGATAAAAACCGAGTAGGCGATAAAAAACGGCAGTATAATGCCGATGTTTCCGGTAGCGAGCAGCAGGGCAAAAACGAGCAGCTGGAAGCCGAGCCCGTAAAGCGAGCAGAGCGTCATGAACCAGCGGGGGAAACGGATAACGGTGGAAGCTTTCCGGTCGAGTGCGTACACGATTTTATCAAACAGACTGTAGGAAAGGGTGTAAAGGAAAAACAGCACGTCGACCGAGCGCTGACTCTCATGGGGAAAGGCTTTCGGGGTTTCTGTTTCAAAAATGCTGCTTGTACGGTCACCGCCGGCTGAGAAGTGTCTCACAATCACGTAATAATAGTTATAAAACGTGCCCTGCAGCTGAATACAGAAAAAAGCTGTTATTGCAATCCAGAGGCTCTGTCCGGTTACCGACCAGACCGCCAGTACAAACATGGCGTTGAGGATGATGTCGAAGACCGAGTCGAGATAACGCCCCGTAAAAGATGGCGTTTTTCTCACGCGTGCCAGCTCGCCGTCCATAGCATCGATGATGGATTTCAACACGAGGAAAATTCCGGCAGTAATATAAAAGCCGTTGAGTATGAAGAACACGGCTGAAAGTCCGCAAAATCCGAATATAAGCGTGATTTGAACCGGAGTGATGCCGGTGTCAGAAATGCGCTTCACGACAGAAGTGGCTACGGGACGGCCGTAATCAGAGAGATCCAGAAATTTTTCTCCGGACGATAATTTTGACATTTGCTTGAGTTATGAATCCTTTTTCAGGTGGATCATTGTACATAAATGATATGCAACAAATCAAGCCGGCGGGGGAATCATTCCCTTTTTTGTTAACATTATGATAATAAAAAGCCACGCATCCTTAAGAAAGATGCGTGGCTTTGCTGTAAATAAGTAACGGGTTGAGCTTTAGTCTTCGCGCAGCTTAAAAATACCGTAGGCCATAATTCCAATCACAGTTGCTGTTCCTGCAAGAAAAAGGGCGATGTTGACATCCCGCTGCAGGCGTTCAATTTTTGCAAGCTGTTCCGAACCTATGCCCCGCTCCGAAATAAGGTCTTCCAGTTCTCGTCTGATTTCTTCAAGTCTCATAATGAGCCCTCCTGTATATGATTAATAAATATTGATACAAAGAATATGCTGTACTAGACAACGTAATCTAAAGCGCCACAGTTCATTAATGGCTGAATAGCTGAATCATTCATTTTCATGGCAGACTCCGAATCCATAATATGGACCAGGCAACCTGATTCAAAACGGCGGGTCAATCGTGCAGGGGCAACGCAACTCACCCAACCGATTCTGAAAGAATCTCATGTGTATAGCATCCATCCTTAGCGAAGAAACAGCCCTGCCTGCTGTGACGAACTGACATCCAGCAACGATAGTGCCGCCCCTTCAGGGCGGAACTGTCGATCACGCCTACCCCGCGCTTACGCACGGGGCTACGCACATGTGGCTCCTTCGGAGCCTTTTATTTGCCTTAGTGCATAAATTTTTGATCCGACAACCTTTTTGGGGAATTCAGGAAGTACCAGTGAGTAATCACTAAACTTATCAATGGCTTTTAGTTTTACTGACTAACTCTTCATAAATCAATGCACATCCATGACTCATTGGAAACACATTCAACACTTAAAATTCAACACTTAAAATTGCGTGTAAACGCGCCCCCAACCCTATACCCATTCTAAACTGTAAATCACGGCTTCAAGCTGCTTGATGATTGGCCACAGGTGTTTATATTAGCTGATTAATACCATGTGTTCCGTTACTCTAACAAATGCTATGAGCAGTCAGGCACCAATCGAATCTTACGCTGAGCTTTTAAAACAGGGAAACCTCGTGGTCTTCCCCACCGAGACTGTATACGGATTAGGGGCATCGGCCTGGAATCCCAAAGCCGTTCAGCAGATATTCAAGACAAAAGGACGCCCCGGCGACAATCCCCTGATTGTACACATCAGCTCGATTGATATGGTAAAACAGTTTACCGATCAGGTATCGGGCCGTGCCCGAACGCTCATGCACAAGTTCTGGCCAGGTCCCCTCACTCTTGTATTTCCCAAAAAGGCCGGCGTGCTTGATGCCGTCACAGCGGGACTCAACACCGTTGCGCTTCGCATGCCGGATCATCCCATAGCCCTCCAGCTGATTGAACTCGCCGGTCCGCTCGTAGCCCCGAGCGCCAACAAATCAGGCCGCCCGAGCCCAACCCGCGCCGACCACATCCGCAGTGATTACGGCAGTTCCCTCCCGCTCATTGACGGAGGCGAATGCGACCTTGGGCTGGAATCAACCGTGATCGACATGAGCGTGAATCCACCCGTGATTCTGCGTCCCGGCTACATCACCGCAAAACAGATTGAAGCAGCCTGCGGCTTTCTGCCCGAAATCGCCAATTACGAGGCTTCTGAAGGCACAGCCCCCAAAAGTCCAGGCATGAAATACACTCACTACGCCCCAAAGGCAAAGGTGGGGTGGCTCACACCGGAGTATAGCAGTATGCTCAACAGCAGCAACGACAATAGCGGAACCCTGCTAATTTTACACCATATGAGCAACCCGGTTTCGCCGCCACACAAGGGACTTAAGGTGACACACTTCAAAGGCGACTACAAGCGCATGGCTCACGAGCTCTACGACGCATTCCGCAGAGCCGACTTCGACAAAATCACCCACATTTACATCGAGCCGATCACCGCTGAAGTCATCCGCGACAACCAGCCCGCCGAAGCCCTTCTGAACCGAATCAGCAAAGCGACGGGTCGCTCCGCTCCCAGTGTTGAATTGTGAATTGAAAAGACGCGGATAAACACAAAACTTTCTCTTCTTTGCGTTAATCCGCGGCATAATCTGTGCGCCTCCCGACATCCGCCTCCCGACATCCGCCTGCTGGCGGAGCCGGGACAAGTTCTGCGTCCTATTTACCAATGGTACGATTCAGGAAATTGTAGTACGCCTCGTGAAGCAGCACGAAGCTTGGGCCGTTGTACGCCACGCTGTGGTTGCCCGGCGGATAAATCCGTACATCGGCATCAATTCCGGCGTTGGTTAGCGCAGTGATGAGCTGCATGGTGTTTTGCAGATGCACGTTTTCATCCATGGCCGAATGCGCCAGAAACAGCTCACCCTCAATCTTGTGCGCATGATGCATCACTGAAGACTCGATATAGCCCTCCAGGTTGTCATCAAGCAGGCCCATGTAGCGCTCGGTGTAGATCGTGTCATAAAGCCGCCAGTCCGTGACCGGAGCCGCCACAATCGCCGACTGAAACACGCCCGGCTGAAGCCCCATGGTAAGCGAGCTCATGTAGCCGCCATAGCTGTGACCCCGAATCGCCATACGGTCGCCGTCGATCCAATCATGGTTTTCGGACAACCATTTGGCGGTCTCGGCAAAGTCGAAGGCCTCGTAATAGCCCAGATTTTTGTACACCACCTTCTCAAAGTCACGTCCATATCCCCCGCTGCCGCGGTTGTTGACATTCGCAATCACATAGCCCTGCTGGGCCAGAAACTGATTGAAAGCGTTAGTTTCGAACTCGTTATACACGCCCTGCGCGCTTGGCCCGCCGTAGATGCTCACGATCAGCGGATAGCTCTCGTTTTCATCAAAATCAACCGGAAGAACGAGTGAGCCGTCGAGCTGCTGACCATCACTTGTCGTAAACGAAAACAGCTCACGCGGTGCATACACGTGCCCCTCAATGAAGTCCAGCACCCGGCTGTTGTCCTCCAGCTTGCGGATCATGCCGTCTGATGTACTCCATAATTCAACCTGACGCGGCGTATCGATATTGGAATAGCGGTCGATGAAAAAGCGTCCGTTCGGACCCATATCCACCGTGTGTCTGCCCGGTTCAAGGGTGATGCGCTCCTTGCCCGAACCGTCGAAACCGATGCGGTACAGATGACGCTCCAGTGGCGACACCTCGGTTGAGGTGTAATAAATAACCTCATTTTCGGAGTCCACCGCGTGAACAAAGGTGACTTGCCACTCCCCGTCGGTAACCTGACGAATCTCGTTGCCCTCATAATCATACTGATAAATATGCTTCCAGCCGTTACGGTCGGAAATCCAGAAAAACTCCTCACGGTCCTGCGGAAAGAAAAAGTAGTCGTCGATACCGGCAAAGAAGTCGAAGATATCAATCCAGACGTCGGAGGCCTCGTGCATCACCATGGAGCCGTTGCCGGTGTTTACATCGAAAAGATGCAGCCAGAGCTCGGTTTGCGCGCGGTTGAACTGCGTCACGGCCAGGGTGGCTTCTTTGGCGGTCCAGTAGATGCGGGGCACGTAGCCTTCACCCAGATCCAGGTCCATCCAGTTCATGTCGCCGGAGGTGATATCGACCACACCTATTTCTACGGTCGGGTTGGTGTCACCTACTTTTGGAAACGGGATTTCGAACCACTCGGGATGCGTGCCTTCATAGTCGGTTGTGCGGAACATGGGCACGTCGCGCTCGTCGGATTTCCAAAAGGCGATGTAGCGGCTGTCGTGCGACCATTCCCAGGCCTGAACCAGACCAAACTCCTCTTCATACACCCAGCCGAAGCGGCCGTAAAAGACGTTTTCCTCCTCTCCGAAGGTCAGCTGCGTTTCGCTATTGGTGGCGATATCATACACGAACATATTGCCGTTTTTGTGGTAGCCCAGCTTCGTACCGTCCGGTGAAAGCTGTGCGGTGAAGGCGCGGTCGACGATAAGCTCCAGGGTCTGGTCTTCGATCGAGTAGTAAAAATAATCGGCCATGCCGGAGTAGCGGTAGATCGGTTCAAAATTGGTTTGAAACACGATGTAGCTCGCGTCGTCCGACCACTGAAAGGTGCGCCATGAAAACGGCACGTCACTTCCCGGGAAGGTGGTTTCGGAGCTGTCGAAGATGAGCACATCCTCCCCGCTGGCCGGATCGAAGGTGCGAATTTCGGTGGCTTCGGTTTCCTGATTCTGAATCATATAGGAGTAGCGGTCGCCCCCGGCAATCCAGTTGACGCTCGCCGGTCCGTTGCCGCCGGAAAGCATCCCGCCGCTGAAGAGCGCGTCCTGAACAGAGGCATAGCGCTCCAGCTCGTTGTCCCTGGTTTGGGCCTGCAGCGTGGTAAAGCCTGTAAAGGCCAGGATGATGACGAGGCCAATGAGGCGTTTGGTTGGATGAGTCATGTGGGTTGTATTGGGATTGAAGTACGGTTATGTAATTTTGCTTAAGGTTAACCACTAAAAAGGAAAACACAAAAAAACACTAAGGTTATTTTTTTAGGGTATGGGTGATGTCAATCCAGTTTCAGAAATAATTAGAACCACAAAGAGCCAAAGACACGAAGAGTATTTTATGGTGAAACTTAGTGGCTGGATAATTTTGAATGGTCATTTTCCCGGAATTCGCCAGATCTCTCCACTCCGGCTCCAGTTCGCATTCGCTCACTGTACCCTCCGGTCGAGATGACAGGCTCATTAAAAAAAGGGCGGCGCACCGATCCATTTTATAAGCTACTGGTTTGTACGCCGCCTATCATTAGTAGCGAAAGGCGCTCCTGTCATGTCGAGCCTGTCTGCCGTAGCGAAGCCAGGCAGGCGCAGCGCAGCGGAGTCGAGACATCTCGTATCAAATGTTTGGGATAGTGATAATTTCTCGTGTAAGGATTTCAGCTCATAGAGAAAAGTAATCCAATGTGGAAAGACCTTTATCCCGGATCATCAATTTGAACCACAAAGTAAGAAGACACTAAGAGCATTTTTTTAGTGAAACTTCGTGGCTTTTTTTCTTCGTGGTAAACCTTACTGAGTGCTGATTTTTCCGAAGCTCTGATTTTCCACCCAACTCCCATCACCCTTCCTTTTGCCCCTGCAGCAGCTTTTTCATGGCCACCCGGTTTTGGGGATTGGTGATTTTTTTAGCTTCGGGTTCATAGAGATACTGCATGAGCGATGCGTGGTACGCATTGATTTTCGGCCTCACCATTTTCATGGTGCTGTTCATGAGGCCGTTTTCCTCGTTGAAGCCTTCCGGAAGCACGCCTATGGCGCTTGGCAGCCAGCGCTCGGGAAACTGTCCCTCGAACCTGCCGTTCTTTTTGTAGGCGTCCACCTCGCTTTGAACCAGCTCCAGCGCCCAGTCGATGGCGGCATCGGATTTCGGATCCACGCCTTCGCGCTTCAACCGGTGAATCAACCCCTCTCGGTACGGAAAGATGAGGCCGGTGGTGTAGGGATCCTGATCGTTATGCAGCATCACCTGCTCGATGATAGATGACTGATCGGTCAGCGATTCCTCTATGGACTCCGGACTGTATTTCTCCCCGTCGCTCGCAATCAGCAGGCTCTTGAAGCGGCCGAGCACGTGCAGATAGCCGTCGGCATCCATAAAGCCCAGGTCGCCGGTGTAGAGCCAGCCGTCTTTAATCGTCTCCTTTGTGGCCTCCTCATTCTTCCAGTAGCCCTTCATCACGTTTTCGCCCCGGATCACAATTTCACCCTTTTCGCCCACGGGCTGCTCGTTGCCCGCATCATCCAGAATTCTGAGGTCCATCATCCCGACCAGCTTACCGGATGATCCCAATTTGTGATTGGCCAGGGAGTTGGACGAAATGATGGGCGTGGCCTCCGACAGCCCGTAGCCCTGGAACATGGGCATGCCGATGGCGTAGAAAAAGCGCTGTAATTCGATATCCAGAAGCGCGCCCCCGCCAATGAAAAACTTCAGCTTGCCGCCGAAGTTCTCCCGGATCTTGCTGAACAGGATTTTATCATACACAAAGAGTTTTGCGCGGCTGATGACATCCCAGGTTCGTTTGTTATAGCCTTCCTGATTGTATTTGTAGGCCGTTCCCAATGCGTTATTGAACAATTTCTCGACCTTCGGACCCTTTTCGCGTATGGCCGACTCAATGTTCTTTCTGAAGTTCTTCGCCAGAGCCGGCACGCTCATCAGCAGGTCGGGCTGGATTTCCTTTATGTTCTTCGGGATGTTGCGCAGGGTCTCCATCATGGTTTCGCCCACCTCAATCATGGCCAGGCTCGCGCCCTTCGACATGAAGCTGAACATGGCCGCCGTGTGGGCAAACGAGTGATCCAGAGGCAGAATCAGCAGGGTTTTGTAATCGGACGGGATGTGCATAAGCGTGAGCGCCTGCTCCACGTTGGCCGTGTAGTTCCGGTGAGTAAGCATGATGCCTTTCGGGTCGGCCGTGGTGCCCGAGGTATAGGAAATATTGGCGATATCACCGGGCTGTACGCTCTCCTTGCGATCGTTAAGCAACTGCTCGTTTTTCTCCAGCCAGGTTTTGCCCAGCTGCATCATCTTTTTGAAACTCATCTCATCCGGCTGATAGGAATCCAGCTCGTCGAGCACAATGATCTGCTTCAGGTCCGGTAGGTGATGCCTGATTTCATCCACCTTCTCCTTATGACGTTTGGAAACCACGATGATTTCCGCGTCGGAGTGCTTCAGGCGGAATTCGAGCTCTTTGGGCGTCAGCTTTACCGAAAGCGGCACGTTGATGGCGCCCGTGAACAGAATGCCCAATTCGCTGATGATCCAGCGGTTGCGTCCCTCCGACAGCAGGGCGATGCGCTGCCCTTTCTCCACCCCGAGTGACATCAGCCCCGCTGCAAACTGACGCACGAGATTCAGGGTTTCGGCGTAGGTTGTAGGCTTGTAGGTGCCCTTCACCTTCTCCCACATGTAGGGTTTGTCTGAATAGCTCTTAACGTGGCCTTCCACGAACGCAACAAGTGTTTTCATATTTCCATATTAGAATCTGGAGGTTGAAATCGAATATCGGGGTTAAAATAACAAAAACCATATAGATTTAGCTGATTAAGGAAAGGACGCAGATTTGCGCAAATTACACGCAGAGTTTCACAGATTACTCAAGACATTTAAGGAATCTCCAGGTTATTGAAGCAACGTATTAATTCACCATTCACAATCATTGCTGTCCGGGGAAACTATACTGGCTGTGAAGAAAAACACTAAAAAGAATAAGTGATAAAACCACAAATGCTTAAATATGCCCTCAACTATTCGGGCCTAGGAAAAAATGGCGTGAAGAACCGAAGCGGAGTGGAGCGTTAAAAAAGAAACCACACCGCCGAGAGGTTTTTAAAATTGCACGGAGAGATGGGGAGCTTTGGTTTCTTTTAGCGGAACGCAGTACGGTTTAGCCAATTTTTATT
>JAIUMA010000002.1 GCA_022565795.1 Balneolia bacterium | reverse complement strand
CTATAAAGATATCATACGGAAAAATAAAGGATTGTAGATTTTTTAGTTTTTTTGCGCCAGTAACAAAAAAAATACGCATAGAGATAGAAATCACGGAATTAACTTCCATCTATCTCTATTACGTTATGAAAAAAATCTACTTTATCGCAACATTAGTATGTTTAATTCTGTTGCTTTTCCCTGGGAACTCAGTGGCTCAGACCCAGGTAATCATTGCTGATGAAGACAGCTATAATCTAAAAGGTGGGCTTGCATTCGGAAGCAATTTCACTGTATCAGTTTTCTCGATAGCTTTTACGCCTGAGGAGCAGTTTCGGGTTCAGGTAACGGACAATAGTCCAATAGAAGAAGAATGGTGGCGGCCTATTTTTCAGTTCAATCTGGATGGTGTTACGGAACCTGTTGAAAACGCTGTGTTCAGAGTTTTTTACAGCAATTTGGCCCCAACCGCCCCGGTTGCTGAGTTTACCACTCATTTATATGGGTCGGCTATAAACCGTGCTTCATCAATCCCCCCGACGTCTACCACCCTGGCAATCCGTGAGTACGATGACACTTTTAACGGTAATAACAGCTATCAGTTTCTTACCGGAGCGTTTATTACACCTGAAGATGAGCCTGGGCAGTTTATTGAGTTTAATGTTACCGATTTTATTAACGCGCGAATAAACAGCGCGCTCTCCACAGGGAATACATGGGTTTTCTTCAGGCTTCAACCCGACACATTCGAAGTTGGCACAGAATTCCGCACGCTAAAAAATATCTCCAGTCAATTCAATGTAGGCTTTCGTCCGAAGCTGGTGCTTAATGAACAACCCGGGGATGACGGACCCGTTGAGCAGGTTATAGAAAATCCCGAAGGATGGAGACTTTTATCTTCGCCAGTGGCTAATGCAACGATTTCGGATTTGCTTGATGGCATCTGGACGCAGGGCTTTGACGGCGCTGACTCGGAAGCTGGTGCATCAAACGTATTTCTCTACAATGAGGGTGACGGGGCCTCAGATGCCTCGTCGAGAGGATATATATCTGTTGTCAGCGGTGAGAATGCTCCTGCTGCAGGGCAGGGATTTGCTGCATATGTATATGAGGATGACAATCCCTTTGAAGAAGGTATAAATGGAGGCTTCCCGAAATTTCTGCTTATTGATGGTGACGTACATTCCGGAACAATAAATATGCCGGTGTCTCTGTCGCTATCCGATGGAACATACACAGAAAGCGAAGATGGATGGAATCTGGTCGGAAACCCGTTTCCTTTTGATATAAACTGGGATATTGAGACAGGCTGGGATAAAGAAGGAATAGATAATATTTTCTACATATATGACCCGTCCGCTGGAGATTTTCTGAGCTGGAATGGAACTACCGGCACGCTTCCAAACGGTCTGATTGCTCCATGGCAGGGGTTTTGGGTGAAGGCAAACAATATGGCAACGCCATCACTTAGCATCAATCAATCTGCAGAAGATGATGGCGCTGTCTTTTATCGTGATTTTGCGGAACATGCGGAGATCAGGCTAAATCTGACTCAGGGTGATAAGTATTCTAAAACGATCTTCTATTTCAATGAAGAAGCTGTTCCCGGAGCAGATCGATACAGCGCCTTTAAGCTGATGCCTTTAAGCTCTGCCCACCTTTCACTTTTTACCATATCTGCCAATGGTGATGCGTTCGATATACATTCACTGCCTACAGAGTTAAGCGTACCGGTTGAAGTAGCAATAGGTATTTCATCGACTCATAATAGAAACCAAGAGCCACTGACCCTTTCATGGGAACCTTTAAATCTCCCCGCTGGTCTGATGGCAGAATTACACAACCTGAGAACTGGTGAAGTTATTTCCCTCATGAAACCCGGTTCATATACGTTTAACGCAGAAGTGATTAAAGGCATGGCTGTAAAGCCTGAGGCCGACAATGATCTGGCTAAGCATACAAAAATGGTGGCTGATCAGGCTTCTGAGCTTGTAATTCATATTTGGGACGAGCAACCTACTGGAATTGATAATCAGGAGACTCCGGCTACTATTGTACTCCATCAAAATTATCCAAATCCGTTCAATCCCGTAACCCTTATATCATTTGATACAACTGAACAAACTGAAGTCCGGCTCGAGGTCTACAATATGCTCGGACAGCGGATAGCTGTTTTAGCAGACGGACCCTTGGCACCGGGTAGTCATACGGTAAATTTCGATGGTTCCGGACTGAATAGTGGAATGTATATGTATCGCTTACGGGCAGGTAACCAGACCATTACCCGAAAAATGATGCTGTTGAAATAAAAACAGCCCTGTAAGATAAGGTTAATGTTGCAATTAGGACGCTCTGCTGTATTATTGGCGGGGCGTCCTAATTTATTTTTATGAGGTTTCTGTGGAAACGCGAGGGCGGGATTGGGGTCAATTTCTTAATATGGCGCATCTCAACATTTCTTAACATTCTGATGCCATCACCCTGAATGAAAGAAGCGCATATTTGTTTATATTGAAGCCTGTATTAAATAAAAAAGCGCTTTTCTTAAGCCGTCATCTCAAATAAATTAAAACCATGAGCACAAAAACAGCACAAGAAGGCACTCTCGTAGATGAGCGTGTCGAAAAAGAGTATGAAGATCATCTCGGCCTGATCGATATTGATTACGTAGAGCTTTACGTAAACAACGCCAAGCAGGCCGCTCATTACTATATCAACTGCTTCGGGTTTAATGTGGTCGCCTACCGCGGACTGGAAACAGGTGTGCGCGACAAGGCTTCTTACCTGCTCGAGCAGGGCAACGTACGCTTTGTGCTTACATCGCCACTTGCCGGTGATTCAGAAATCGCAGACCACGTCCGTCAGCACGGCGACGGCGTGAAAGACATTGCCATGCTTGTGAAAGATGTTCACGGTGCCTATAACGAATGCCTCAACAGAGGTGCCGTAAGCGCTATGGAGCCAACCGAGTACAAAGACGATAACGGTGTTATTGTAATGGCGGCTATCCGTACTTACGGAGACACCATCCACAGCTTCATCGACCGAAGTAAATACAACGGCACGTTCTTCCCGGGTTTCCAGGAGATTGATTTCCCTGTGAAGGGCAATCCGGTGGGAATCGAGTTTGTGGATCACTGCGTAGGAAACGTAGAGCTTGGTAAAATGAACGACTGGGTGAAATTCTACGAACAGGTTATGGGCTTCACGCAGTACCTCCACTTCGACGATAATGATATCGCGACCGAATATTCAGCGCTGATGTCGAAAGTAATGGCAGGCGGACGCGGACGCATCAAGTTCCCGATTAACGAGCCTGCCCACGGCAAGAAAAAGTCTCAGATTGAAGAGTATCTCGATTTCTACGGTGGCCCGGGTGTTCAGCACGTTGCGCTGCTGACCTCAGATATTGTGGATACGGTAACCAAGCTTCAGGCTAACGGGGTTCAGTTCCTTAACATCCCTACCACCTATTATAAA
This sequence comes from Balneolia bacterium, assembly GCA_022565795.1. Taxonomy (GTDB): domain Bacteria; phylum Bacteroidota; class Rhodothermia; order Balneolales; family Cyclonatronaceae; genus Cyclonatronum. Next base: position 134,343 of record JAIUMA010000002.1, on the reverse strand, counting down.
ACGCTGGAAGAACGCGTTGGCAAGATCGATGAGAACATCGACGATCTGGAGCGTCTCGGCATTCTGGTTGACCGCGATGAAGAGGGATACCTGCTTCAGATTTTTACCAAGCCCGTATCTGATCGCCCGACTGTTTTTTACGAAATCATCCAGCGTAAAGGCGCTCGTGGCTTCGGTGTAGGAAACTTTAAGGCGCTGTTCGAGTCAATCGAGCGCGAGCAGGCCGTTCGCGGTAATCTGTAGTTTATTGATGATGCAGAACCGGCGGTTTAATCACCGCCCGGTTGCTGCTTCATCCGGCTAAAACCGAAACTCAACAACTTCTATTATGTACTACCATTCATTAGGGAAATTTCCGCAAAAGAGGCACACGCAGTTTCGCCGTGAAGACGGTAAGCTTTACACCGAAGAGCTGTTCGGCGCTGAAGGCTTCAGCGGGAGTTCCTCTCTGTTATATCACCATCATATTCCCACAAACGTGAAGCGGGTGGAGCAGGGAAAGGAGATAGCAATCAAGCCCTGGAAAGAAGGAATGCTCAGGCATCACCATCTGCTCACCAAAGACATGAAGCCACACGGGGACCCGATTTCGGGACAGGTTTGCGTGATGTACAACGATGATGTTAAAATCTCACTCTGTCTCCCCAACGAAGAAATGAACTATTTCTACCGCAACGGTGAGCATGATGAAGTGCTGTTTATCCATAAGGGTGAAGGGTATATGCAGTCTCAGTTCGGACGCCTTGAGTTCAAGCCTTTCGACTATATCGTAATTCCGAGAGGTACGACTTACAAAGTTCACTTCACCACGAAAGATAACCGGATGCTTGTTGTGGACTCTACCGGGCCTGTTCATTTCCCGAAACGCTATGTATCGAATATGGGTCAGTTTATGGAAAACAGTCCGTTTTGCGAGCGTGATATTCGTGTGCCACAGGAGCCGCTCTTTCATAATGAGACCGGCGAATTTGAGCTAAGGATAAAAAAACAGGGCAGATTTCATCATTATTTCTTCGAGTACAATCCGTTCGATGTTGTCGGCTGGGATGGATATTTGTATCCTTATATCTTCAATATGAAGGATTTCGAGCCGATTACGGGCCGCGTGCATCAGCCGCCGCCGGTGCATCAGACCTTCGAAGCACATAACTATGTGATTTGTTCTTTCTGTCCGCGGAAATACGATTACCATCCATTGGCTATTCCTGCGCCTTATAACCACTCAAACGTAGACTCCGATGAGGTTCTGTACTACGTTGAAGGTGATTTTATGAGTCGTAAGGGAGTAGAGTTTGCTTCGCTTACCCATCACCCTGGCGGAATTCCACACGGTCCGCACCCGGGAACGGTGGAAAAAAGCATAGGCAAGGAGGGAACAGATGAATATGCTGTTATGATTGATACCTTCCGTCCGCTTCATCTTACCGAAGCCGCAAAGGAGCTCGATGATGGACATTATCCTTACTCATGGATCGACCATGCTTAGGCGCTTTATCCGATAAAACTGAGCCCGGTGTTTTCAGAAGCACCGGGTTTTTTTATAGCCGTAACCAGAAACCTGATAGATTTTTTTACAATGGACATCAATCCTGATAATCTCAACAACAAAGAGCGCTATAAACTGCTGATTGGTTCGGTAATTCCACGGCCTATCGCGTTCGTTTCTACAATAAGCAAGGAAGGCGTACGCAATCTGGCGCCCTACTCATTTTATACGATAGCTTGCTTTAACCCAATGATCATTGCCTTCTTTCCCATACGATACAAAAAAGGAAGCGAGAAAAAGGATACCTGCACGAACATCATGGAGACCGGAGAATTCGTGGTTAACGTTGCAACGGAAGACATCCTTCAGGAATTAAACACGACTTCCGGGCTATATGACGCCGAGGTGGATGAATTCAGCAAGTCGGGCCTAAGCCCGGTTGAATCGAGCACTGTGAAAGCTCCCGGTGTGCTTGAAAGCCCAATCAGGATGGAGTGCAGGCTCTATAAAACACTTTCAATTGGAGAGGATGAGGGCGGGAGCGATGCCATATTCGGAAGGGTGGTCCATTTGTATGCAGATGACCGGCTTATCGACAATTACCGTATAGATGAAAAGCTGCTCAAACCAGTGTCGAGGCTGGCGGGCATGAGCTATAGCACGTTAGGAAAAGTAATAGATATCCCGCGACCAAAATTATAATATAAATTCGACGCAGTAACGTTCTGAAACGAATGCTTCATAAAGCCTTAGCCAGATTTATTACATTATTCTAATTATGCCTTTGTTTGTATCTTAAATAAAAACAGTGTGTGGGCATTCTCTGAATTAAGCAATTTTAATTAACTGTATGCTAAACAGTCTCTTATCGTGCTTATATTAATTAAGCTATAAACCGTTCGAGCAAGGCGGTTTACGCTATTAAACTTTGCACTATAATTAAGAGACCTATTATGATATCAAGAAAACTATATCTGGGAGCTATTTTGCTTATTTCAGCACTACTGCTTGCATCATGCGACAGCTTAATTGGGACATCCAGTTCTGTTGATGAAAGAAGGGCGCCTGCCAACAGCTTGAGCACAAATGAAGCCAATTTCGAAATTTCTCCTCAGGAGGAATGTGAACCACAGGTTTTTACCTTGTGGGCCGGACAGTCGATTAACTCAGGAACGGTTACTATTACTAATGATGACTATTTTCTGTACGTAAAATTCGAAACCACTGGTGACTGGTTATTGAAAGAAACGCAGGTAGAAGCTGTATCGAGCGTGGATGCTCTTCCTCTTGCCGGTAGCGGTCGTCCGATTCCAGGTCAGTTCACGTACAAAGAAGACCATAACTATATAACCTACTACGAGTACGAGATTTCACTGGATGAGCTTGATTATGATGTTGAGAATCCGCTGCTGGTAATTGCTACACATGCCGTAGTTGTTAAACTGGATGAAGACGGTCATGAGATCGATAGTGAAACAGGATGGGGTGGTGATATTCCTGTAAACGTTGATTCTCCCGGCGCATGGTGGTATTACGGTACATATATGCTCCAGTATGATTGCGACGATGATAACGGCGATAACGGTGAAGTTTGCTTTAAAGAAGATACCGCATGGAGTGATGGCTACCGCTACACGCCACGCGGAAACTGGGCGACCTACACCGAGGTAGACGGCGAAGACATCGAAGTATCGCTGTTTGCCGGTCAAACCAAGGATATCGGAACCGTAAGTTTCGAGCACGATGGTGAAGGCAACGTAACCATCACAATACACTTTAACGATGGCGCCGGTCTGCAGGATGTGGAAGAGGCCGTGAAAATTCAGGGGTATGATTACGCGCCATCAGGTAATCCTGCACCAGGAGGATTTACCACCTACAAAGGTAATGAGCTAGAAATCACGGTAGCAGCATACAAGTACTTTGGTGTACATATTGACTCCAAGCGTGAAGTAGAATGTGAATAGACTGGAGACAGTTCTATTTCAAAGGAGCGCCTTCCCCCTGGAAGGCGCTCTTTTTTTTGCGAAAAATTTCCAATCTGCACACAAAAAGAAGGCTGCTGCTTGTAAAAAATATTGAGTGCTGCGGCAATTTTGCGTTTACCTGTTTTTCCTAACGGTTGGAATCTGCATGGCCTTCAATAAGTTATATGTTGCAACAAGTGTTTACAATTTATCTTTAAAAAAACTGCGTTTAAGTTGTGCATTGGCCATTTGTGATGGTTAAAAGAGACAAAGGCAACAGCCTTACCAAAACATACACCGGTCAGACTGACCGGAAGCTAAAACGCTAACTAACCCATATATATCATGAAATCACTTAGCATCATCTCAACCGCTATCGCACTCATCTTTATGATGACGTTTAATGCACATGCACAGTATGAAGTAGCTTCAGCTGAGTCCGCTGAATATACCTCAGCTGATATTGTTGAAATCGCAAGTTCTGATGAGCGATTTTCAACACTTGCATACCTTCTGCAGGAAACCGGTCTTGCAGCCACGCTTCAGAATGGTGAAACATACACCGTTTTTGCCCCAACCAATGAAGCATTCGAAGAGCTACCCGAAGAAACGCTTAATGAGCTAATGGCAGATCAGGAAGCGCTGCGCGAAGTTCTTCTGAGCCATGTTGTGGTAGGTGAAGTTACTTCTGAGGAAGTGGTGAACCTTGAGGCAGCCATGGTAGCAACAGGTGAAGAGCTCCGTATAAAATCTTACGATGGTAAGGTTAAGGTTGCTAACGCTACCGTAACTGAAGCCGATATAATGGCCGCCAACGGCGTAATTCACATTATCGACTCTGTAATTATCCCTGGCAAAGACAGCGATTACGACAGAGATAGCGGCTATGGTGATAAGTAATTCTGAATCAGTCTCAGAATAAACTACACCACCGGTGTCTGGATGGGGCCGTCAGTTTTACTGGCGGCCTTTTTTATTGGAAAAAAATTGAATGTCGTGTTAATCATAAAACAAGCATGCGTAAATTACGTATAAGAAAATGTGCTGGTCTTACAGTATCCACCTAAATCCTACAGAGGATTATTATGAAAACGGTCATCAATTTTACAGTAGTTGTTTTAAGTTTATCCGCATTCTTACTTCTGCAGCCGATAGCCTCTGATTCGGGCGAAGCCAATGCCCAGCATGCAGAGTTCGGGCTGAATCTGCAGCTTGGTTTACCACAGGGTCCGTTCCAGGATCAGCTGGATGAAATAGGCTTTGGAATTCAGGGGATGGCCGGATATCATATTCCCTTCACACCGGTAATGTTCGGGCTGGACCTTGGTTTTTTCAGCTTTGCTACCGACTCGCGCTCAGAGCCGCTCAGCTCAACTATACCCGACGTTCGGGTGATTGTGGAGAACAGTTACAATATGGCTCATGGCCACTTTCTCACACGCCTGTCCGGGCAGAACTATTACTTTAAGCCTTACATGGACCTGCTGGTTGGCTTTAATTATCTGTATACACAGTCTTCGGTACGGTCGAGCATTGGTTCGCAGCAGGATGTGTTCACAGATACCAACTTCGATGATTTCGCGTTTAGCTATGGCATCGGCGCAGGTATGCGGTTTTTAGTATGGGATGGCTCTTCGCTGGGACAAGGACGTGCATTTGTGAATGCGCAGGTCCGCTACATGGTGGGAAGTGAAGCCGAGTATATTCAGCCGGGTTCAATTTCGACCGGAAACGGAAACTTCACTTTTGATACATCAACTTCCAGAACGGATTTACTTTCGTTCCAGCTTGGCGTTTCATTTATGATACCCTGATTCCGGGATATCCGGACAAAGACAGCGAGCATTAAAAATTCCGTATATTGATTGATGCAGGTCTTCTCTATAATGATTTCATACGACTTCAATGCTACATACCGCTACGCGTATTTTTGTTTTTTCAGCGCTATTTATTTTTACACTATTCTCTACTGCTTTAGCAGACAGACCCTTCACTCAAGAGAATAATGGCGATAATCCGTTTCCGTTTTCTACTGATGAAACCAACATCACGGTTTGGAACGGTGAGGAGTATGTGCCTCTCTTCATCAAAGGGATGAACATGGGCGTAGCTGTTCCGGGGACATTTCCCGGGGAGCTCGCCGCAACCAGTGAAGACTACCGAACATGGTTTCGCCAAATACGGGATGCAGGCTTCAACACCATTCGTGTTTATACGCTTCATTTTCCCAGGTTTTACGAAGAGTTGAAGCGCTTCAATGAAGAGAATCCAAATTATCCAATCTACGTTTTTCATGGCGTATGGCTTGAAGAAGAGGTGCCCGGTTACAACGAAGACCTGTTTACGCTTACCGATCTGTTTGACCAGGAAATGAGGGATAATGTCAGGAGTATTCACGGAAATCATACCATTGCTCCCAGACAGGGAAAAGCATACGGCACCTTTACCGCAGACATTTCGCCCTGGGTAATCGGTTACATTGTCGGTCGTGAAATCCATCCGCCGGAAGTACTTTTGACCAACGAGCTTCACTCAAGCGTAACCTCCTATGAGGGAGTTTATCTCTCGATTGAGGATACCAATCCGACAGAGGCCTGGCTGCTCGAGCGAATGGATAAATTGCTTCAATATGAAATGGACAACTTTGGTACAATGCGCCCGATTTCAGCTTCGAGCTGGCCAACTCTTGATCCACTGGATCACCCTTTTGAGGAAAACGAATATGAGGTTTCAGCTTCGGTAGATTTTCAAAACGTGGATATTTCGAATGCACCAGCGGGATTTTTTATTTCATATCACGCTTATCCGTACTATCCTGATTATATCAGCCGTGATCCGCGTTATACGCCGTTCTTTGATCATTTGGGACAGAATAGCTACCTGGGCTATCTCACCTACCTTAAGGCTCATTATGAGCGTTTTCCGCTGATTATCGCTGAATTTGGCGGATCTTCAAGCTGGGGCGTCGCCAAATATGCGCACAGCGGTATACATCATGGCGGCTACTCGGAAAGAGAGCAAGGAGAAAATACGGTTCGGATGTTCAAGAATATCTATCAGTCAGGTGCTGGTGGTGGTATGCAGTTTGCATGGATTGATGAATGGTTCAAGCGTACGTGGATTACCGACCCGCTGGACTTCGATATCGAGCGCCGGATTATCTGGCATAACGCAACGGCTGCAGAGCAGAACTTTGGCATAATCGGCTATCGTGCGCCCGACAGCAACATGGAGCTCATGGAAGATTTTTGTACCGACTGTCCGGTCGAGCGCCTTCATACGGCATCAGACTATTCATATCTCAAGCTAAGACTTGATATTCCTGAGCACATCGGCGAGGCAGATACCGTCTGGATCGCACTTGATACCTATGATGCAGATCTGGGTGAGTCCATATTACCAAACGGACAAGCTGTTTCTAACCGCGCTGAGTTTGCACTAATGATTACCAATTTTAAAGCGGAGCTGTTTGTAACAGAAGCCTATGACACGTTTGCAAAATGGTTCGGTACTTCTGGTGATGAACAGCTGTTCCGCTCAATTGCGACCGACGGCGCTCCCTGGCGTTTGGTGCGCTGGAAAAATAATCCGGGGGATGAAGAGGTTCAAGACATCGGTAGTCTGAGGGTCAACCGGCTGGATATGCCTCAGCACAGTAACGATGGTGTTCGTCTGAAGGATGATCGCATTGAAGTGAGAATTCCGTGGACCCTGCTAAACGTTACGGACCCCAGCCAGAGACGGGTTTTGCACGACGATCGTTCTACGCCTCAGACCGAAACACGAATTTCAGACGGCGTCGCCTTTGCTATCCAATACGGGGATTTCTTTGTTGAAACTACCGGACGCTACGAATGGCCGGTTTGGAACCACGCACTCGACGCTGTGCCCTATGAAAAGGATTCCTACTTTGTAATTCAGGAAGCGTTGCCGCGTCTGCCCGGAAATCCGATTGCTGTTAGTGACCACTACAATCTGGGAACCGGGGGAGTCAACGAAATCCCGGCCGAGCTTGGCGTTATGGTTAATGACCTCTCTTTGGACGGTACGCCAATGTTTGCAACTCTTAGCAGGCCTACGCTAAATGGTACAGTGCAGCTTTACGGCGACGGAAGTTTCACCTATACAGCACGTGAGGGATTCACGGGAACAGACAGCTTTACCTATCGCGTGCGAGCCGGTGCAAACTGGTCGGAGCCGGTAACGGTAACGCTGGATGTGGATGGTGACCCTGTAGGACGCGGATTTGTAACACTATATCCAAACCCGGCCACCCATCAGATTACGATTGAGTCTAATTCCGTAATTGACAAGGTTGAGATCTACACCATTCTTGGCAGGAGGGTTGCGTTGGTTGAGGTCGGCTCGCTGGTCGGAAACGTCTCGGTAGACGGTCTGGCAGCAGGAGTTTATTATGCCCGTATTCACTCAGGTCGCGAAACCCAGATTAAAAAGTTCACCCGTATTCACTAAGCTCCAAAGGTTTATGGAATTCGCTAAAAAATAGCGATCCGGTATATTGATTTTTGCATTTCCGTACGTTTTATTAAGTGCATCGCTGCATTTTTCAATATAGCCGGATTGTTATGGATTCTACCCTTTCTCTTGATTTGTTTACGCGCCCGGGAGACGACTTCGAAAAGCGCCAGTATATGGTGATGGGCAACATTAAGTCCATCCGCGATCAGTTTCAGCAGAACAGGCTTTATCCGTACCTGTCTTCACTGCTGGCATTGAGGGAGAATCTCAACCAGATTTTGGCGGGTTTTACGGGAATAGAAGGGATGGGGCCCAAACGAATCAAGACCATCGATATCCGAAATAAGCGCATTGAGTTTGAGTCAACGCTGCCCGAAAACCTCGATCTAAGCTCAATCAAAGAGCTGATTGAATGGGCACAGCCGCTTATTGAAGAAGCCATTCGTGAGGGAATCAGCATTTATGAGTTTGTGGATGAAAACCTTCAGGTGGACTCGGTAGGTATTCAGCCGGGCTACAAAGATGAGGGCTACCTGTTTCTGCCGGATCATGAAACGGGATCGTTAAGGTTGTTCAGGTATGAGATGTCCATTTACCTCGATGCGCGCGAAACCTATAGGGCGCTGAAAACAAGATTGCTTAAAACGCTGGATGATGGCATTTCGTCCTATTCAAGCCCGGGAGCCATCAAGCTGGAGCTCATCCGCGAGTTTAAGGATATGCCAAATCCTGCCACCTTTGCCTTTCATACGCCGCTGGAGTTCTCCTTCGATTCCACTTTGTTTCCGGTGGCCAAGCGAAAGCTGCTACGCATGATTGTGGCCTGAGATGTCAGGGTTTCCGTTTTTGGATAACGGCCATGGTACAGCGCCCTGAGCAGACCAGCTTTTCTGTCTCGGTAAAGATTTCATACTTCCAGACCTGGGTTGATGCGCCTTTGTGAACCGGGGTGGCTACACCGGTGACAGTGCCCGTTCGTACAGCACGAATATGGTTCGCGTTAATTTCCAGTCCAACGGCCGTCTGTTTTTCCTGATCGGTGTTCAGCCATGCGCCAACCGAACAAATTGTTTCTCCAAGTGCTACGGAAGCTCCTCCGTGAAGCAGACCAAACGGCTGGATTGTGTTCTCATTCACGGGCATGGTGGCTTCAACCCGGTTTCTGGTGAAAACCGTAAAGCTGATTCCGAGAGCATCACCCATGTTTTTGCGCTCTTGCTTCAGAAAAGCGTTTACCAAAGGCTTTAAATCTTCGTCTACTTGCATAATTGGTTTTGAAACTTTTAGTAAATCATGGATATTGCAGGTAAGAATTGATCAACTGTTTAACTTTCAGCTAACAAAGCGGTATCGGGTACATATCATACAGCTCAGGTTATCCTTCACCCAAAATATACAGGAATATGGAGTTTAAGCCTTCCACCATTTTCGAAATTGCAGAAGCCGGAAAATCCCGCAACAGCACAGGCCTGATCGGGGCTACCAAGCGCAACGGCTCGTGGACTGAAACCACGCTCGAAGATTTCCAAACTAAGGTACGCCATTTTGCCCTCGGACTGCAGAGTATGGGCGTTAAACACGGCGACCGGATTGCCCTTCATTCCGAAAACTCGGTTGAATGGATGATAGCCGACCAGGCCATATTGTCTGTCGGAGCGGTTAATGTGCCTATTTACAGCACGCAGCCGGGTGATCAAATCAAGTATATCATCGAGGATTCGGGCTCAAAAATATATCTCTTCTCTCAGGACAAACTCTTCAACAACTTTAAAGATCTGTATAAGCAGGTTGATGGTCTCAAAGTAGTTTGTCTGGTTTCGACCGGTGAGAAGGGGATTACGATGATGGATGAGGTTCTCGAAAGCGGCAAAAAGCTGGATGCAGAAAAGCCGACTCTCTTCGATGAGCTTCGGAGCGCCGTAAAGCCTGATGACCTTGCTTCCTTTATCTATACTTCCGGCACGACAGGAAAGCCGAAAGGTGTGATGCTTACCCATCATAACATTTCATCTAATGTGCAGTATTCAATCGAGCGTATACCCTTTGATATTGAAAAAGAGCGCGGCGGTAAAATTCTGTCCTATCTGCCGCTGTCGCACATTTTCGAGCGGATGCTCAACTATCTTTACATGAACATCGGCTATCCGATCTATTACATCGAGGTAGTGGAAGAGATTAAGGATGATTTGGCCTTTCACAAGCCGATGTTTTTTGCAACGGTTCCGAGGCTTTTAGAAAAAATACACACCGGCATTATCAACAAAGTAGGCAGCGCAACCGGTGTCAAACAGAAACTGGGCCTGTGGGCAATCGGACTGGCGGAATCGTATAGTATCAACAATCCGCCGGCTGGTTTTGAAGCGTTTAAAAGGAAGATCGCCGACATGTTGGTCTACAAGAAAATACGTGCCGGTTTTGGTGGGAATCTGGTTGGGTTTATTTCCGGCGGGGCAGCGCTATCACCTAACCTCATGAACTTTTTTACCGCAATTGGACTTCAGTGCCAGCAGGGATATGGCTTGACGGAGACATCACCAGTATTAAGTGTAACTACGTTGGGAAGCATTCGGGAGGGTTCATCCGGGAAGAAGCTTCGCTGCGTGGAGCTTGAAATCGCCGAAGACGGTGAAATCCTTGCCCGCGGGCCGAACATCATGCAGGGATATTACAACAACCCTGAAGCCACGGCTGAGGTGATGACCTCAGACGGATGGTTCAAAACTGGTGATGTGGGCCGGATTGATGATGAGGGCTTTTTATACATCACCGATCGCAAAAAGGATATTTTTAAACTTTCCACCGGTAAATACGTTGCTCCGCAGCACGTTGAAAACACCTTGCTGAACAGCCCCCTCATCGAGCAGGTGGTTGTGCTTGGGGCCAGCAGGAAATTCTGCTCCGCGCTTCTGGTACCGAACATGGATGCTATTCGTGATAAGCTCGGTAGTGATGCCGAAAACAAGCCTGATTTTAACCAGCAGGTCGAAAACCTTATTCAGAAAGAAGTGGACAACATGAATGAACTTCTTCCGGCCTGGGAGCAGATCAAGAAATTTGCGCTGCTTGATGATATCTTCAGTATTGATGGCGGTGAGCTTACGCCAACTATGAAAACCAAGCGCCGTGTTGTACACGACAAGTACAAAGGCGAAATTGAGAAAATCTACGAAGGATAATCTATGTTTAAAGATGATGCGCTTGCCTCCAAAACGGTGCTGGTTACGGGAGGAGGAAGCGGCCTCGGGCTGGCTATGGCTACCGGTTTTGCCGAACTCGGTGCAACCGTTGCTATATGCGGCCGAACGGAAGAAAAGCTTAAAAAAGCAGCCACAAAAATTGACGCTGCTTCCTCAGCCGGAAAAAAGACGCTCACGCATGTAGTGGATGTTCGTGACTACGAAGCCGTCGGCCGCATGGTGGACGCTCTGGAAGCTGAAACGGGCGGCCTGAATGTGCTTCTGAACAATGCAGCCGGTAACTTTTTATCAGCATCCGAAGATCTGAGTCCGAATGCGTTTAAATCAGTTGTGGATATTGTGCTTCACGGCACGTTTAACTGTACGCAGCATTTTGGTCAGCGCGCGATAAAGGCGAAGAGAGCCTCTTCCGTACTGAACATTGTAACTACCTACACCGAGACCGGATCGGCCTTTGTGATGCCCTCAGCATGCGCCAAAGCGGGCGTCTATGCGATGACCAACTCTCTGGCATACGAGTGGGCCACGTACAACATCAGAGTGAACAGCATTGCGCCAGGGCCGTTTCCAACCGAAGGCGCCTGGACACGTCTGATGCCCGACCCGAAAATGGAGCAGGCGTACAAGAATCAGATTCCGGCGGGCAGGTACGGTGAACACGAGGAGCTTGCTAATCTGGCCAGCTTTCTCATTTCAGATGCTTCTGGCTATATCACCGGGGAGTGCATCACCATCGACGGAGGAGAGCGACTGAAGGCGGGCCAGTTTAACTTTATTGCGCAGGCTGCTCCGCGAGAGCAGATTAAGCAGTTCTTTAATATGATGAAGGCTTCCGCGAAAAAGAAAGAGTGACTGCGCAAATGCTAATTAAACGAAAAAGGGTGATGGCATCTCAGATACCATCACCCTTTTTTATTTCCCGCAGACCGGAAGCCTGAGATTCAGAGCTTCTCGGGAATGTTCAGGTGTGTGCGGATGGATCCGTCGAGAACGGTAACGGCTTGTCCCGCAATTTGAAGCATATCTACTTTGCCATCTTTAATGAGCATGTTTACGGTAACATAGCCCGGACGATTCATGAAGTATCCCTGGAAACCTTTGAACGAGTAAAATTTCTTACTCGTGTCGAGCAGCTCATTGTGCCAGAGGAAAACAGCCATTGGGCCGTTTGCCGAACCGGTAACCGGATCTTCGTTCACTCCAAGCGTAGGCGCAAAGAAGCGAAGATGCCAGTCGATGTCGCGTTCGCCGGTATCGGTAGTGACAACCGCAAAACCTTTTATGTCGTGCCGTTCATCAATTTTTTTCATAAGCATGAAGTTCGGTTCAATTGTCTTCATGCTATCGTAGGAGGCCAATGGAATGTAGCAGTAGCCGTCTTGCGTGATTTGCGGCTTTACTTTTTTGCTAAGCTCAACTTCGGATATGCCGATGGCCGCGCAAAGCAGGGAATAGTCATCGGGAAACGGGAAAAACGAAGGAATCGGGAGACCCATTTTGATGTAGGGCTGCATGTCTTTCCACTCAACGTCTACGGTTAGAATGCCTGACTTGGTTTCTACCAGAAAGGACTGCGGCTCATTGACGGTGAGGCCGAATCGTTTTTCTTCGGCCATAGCGTGGAAAGCTGCAATAGTTGCGTGTCCGCAAAGATCGACTTCACGAGTTGGCGTAAACCAGCGCATGCGGAGATCACACTCCTCGTCTTCCGATTTCAGGACGAACGCCGTTTCAGAAACGGCCATTTCATTGGCGATGTGCAGCATATCGGTGCTGGACAGATTGTCGGCATCGAGTACAACTCCGGCCGGGTTGCCGGAAAAAGGTTTACGCGTGAAGGCGTCTATTTGCTTAATGTGAATGCTGCTCATACCTTGAAGATTAGGACGTTTGGAAAAGAAAACCGTCACGAGCTAAGAGCCGGTGACGGCTTTTGAAAAATTAGTCGGCGGGGATAATATCAACCACGTTTACGTTGAAGAGCAGGGTTGCTCCGGCGGGAATCAGGTCGCCTCTGGCCTGATCACCGTAAGCCAGGTCAGACGGAATAATGAGTACACGCTGCTCATTCAACCGCATGCCTACAAGGCCTTCATCCCATCCCTGAATTACGCGCCCTACGCCAACCTGAAACACCAGCGGCTGACCGCGGCGAACGGAAGTATCGAACAGAGTACCATCGGTAAGGAAGCCATCATAATGCACATGCACCATATCGCCGGATTCTACCGCATCGCCTTCACCTTCAGCGATAATTACATACTGCAGGCCTGATTCTGTGGTAACCACATCATCCTCGTCGTAATCCCAAACGCTATCTGGTTCACGGGTTACGTCAAGAAGCTCGACTTCAAACGTTAGGGTCGCATTTGGCGGAATTGCGCCACCACCGGCACCGGTTTCACCATAGGCAAGCTCAGGAGCCATAATAAGCGTACGCTGACCGCCAACGCGCATTCCCTGGAAGCCTTTGTCCCATCCTTCAATAACCTGGCCTACACCAATCTGGAAAGAGAACGGGCCACGCTCCTGGCTGCTGTCAAATATTTCACCATTTTCGAGGTATCCGGTGTAATGCACCAAAACAATGTCGCCTTCGCTGGCAAGTTCGCCATCGCCGACTACGGTGTCTTCAACCTGAAGACCTTCCGGAAAGTCGGCTTCGTATTCGGTTTCTGACTGACCGCAGGAGAAAAGAATAGTGCTGCTCAGAAATAGAGCGAAAACTGAAAGAAAAGATTTACTAGTTAGCATAGAGAGAAAAAATGTATGTGTTTTTTGGATTGGCCTTAAGATAACAAAGTTCTGTTCCGGAGAAAAAACACGGGATAAAAATCATACCGAATTGATGGTGGAATTTTTTAAAAATGGTATTAGTTTCAGTCATGATGGCAATCAACGAGTAATCTATTCTAATTATCAATATTTACAGTCCCTTATGGATATTCCAAAACTACACAGTTGTGCAATAGAAGGTGATTTGAACGCTTTGAAGCAGCTTATCAGCGAAGGTGTTGATTTGAATGAGCAGGCCAAGAGTGGTTCAACAGCTTTAATTTATGCGGCTGAGAAGGATCATTTCGACGTTTTAAAAGCGCTTATCGAAGCGGGGGCAGATCCGAACATTGCCAATAAAATGGGCGGTACTGCCCTTAACCGTGCCGCAGAGAACGGCAACATCGAGATGATGAACTACCTGTTCGAAAAGGGAGCTCAAGTCGGACCACTGGCGCTCATCATCGCATCGAGAGAAGGACAGCTGGAAGCCGTGAAGCTTCTGATGAAGCACGGCGCTGATGTAAACGCGCGTCAGTCATGGGGACAAACAGCCCTGATGCTCGCCGCACGCGAAGGACACCTTGCCGTTTGTACCTATCTCGTGCGCCACGGCGCCGATGTTCGGGTGAAGGACAAAAGCGGCAAAAATGCGCTTCGTTTAGCCAACGACAACGACCATCCTGAGGTAGCGGCCTATCTGCGCCGTGCCGGTGCGGTTGAAGAAAAAGAGAAGAAAAAGCCGACCGCTCCCATTGTTGATGACGACGACGATGATGATGACGATATTTCGGACGATATCGTAAGCACAGATGGCGATGATGAGCTAAGCGAGGAAAGCCTCGACTAGGTTTTATTTGCCATTCGATTCGGCGACCTGTTTTCTGCCGGCCGGATCATTTTCCATTTGTGAGAGCTGTAGGTTGAGGGCCGTAACCGAAATCTGCAGCTCTCTTATTGAAACGCCAAGAGAGTAGAGCAAAAACAGCAGGGCAAAGCCAAATACAATGCTGCCGGATTGTATATATCCTGCGTAGAGCAAAAACATGCAAAGCACGCAAAGAAACAAGCTAATTACCCCGTGAATCTGCATCGACTGAATCATATTCACTCTCCTGCGCAGATTTTCAATCTGGCCGTAAATGTTATCGTCGGGGGATTCCCGGTACTTTTGGTATAGTCCTCTTATAAGCCCCGCAATGGTGAGAAAGCGATTCGTATAAGCCAAAAGCAGCAATGAAATAGCTGGAAAAAGAAGGGCAGGAGTGGTTAAATCGAGTTCCATAGCTCAAAAATTAGAAGCTGATATTCCAGAATGAGTTGGCAACATCCTCAGGATTGATATGGCCTTTTTCAGCCAAATACTCTTCGATTAACAGTCGTACAGATACGTCTTTGATATCGAGTACCTCAGCGCGGGCAATCATATCGAAATCACCTCCGCCCACTGCCCGGTAGGAGTTTAGCGCAAGGGTGAAGGAGTCCGTGTCCTGTACCGGCTGTCCGTTGTAGGTCAGGTTTTCTATTCGTTCACCCACGGGATTCCGCAGGTTGATGGTGTATGAAGCCCCGTACAGAACGTCGAAGTTGAAGCCTGGAGTAACTCCGGCTGATTCCGGCGTTTGTCCGTCTTCGGTTATCTGAGCAAAGAAACGAGCCGAAAACTCCAGATACTCACGAAGCTCAGCGCCACTGATTCTGATCGTGTACAGCGTATTTTCGTAAGGATAGAGTCGAGCAAGACTTCCTCTTGTAATCACGCCTTCCTCAAAGCGGGCATTGGTATTGAAAATAGCTGTGGAAGACAAATCAGCACCGGTTGCCTCAAGCTGTACGCGCTGAATTAAATCGGTGATAGCCCGATCAACAAGCCTTGCGTCTGAGCTGTCCCATAGGGAATCGGTAGTAGCTACAGGTTCATTAATATAGCTTCTTACCCGCTCATGATCATCGAGAAGCAAATCGTAGAGCTCCTGATGCGGACGGGCGTGTTCCACGGAAAGGGCGCGGTTTGGGCCGAAGCGAACTACGGCCTGTCCTTCTTCATTCCGGTGGAGATTCAGCTCGGTATACCCGAGGTGTGAAGCCCAGCGACCGGGCTGTGTTACAGCCACACCCTGCGGATTGGCGTCTGAGGTATGGATCAAATCGTCGATTACACGATGGGTGTGCGACGCGATAATAGCATGAACACCGGGGACTTCATCGGCAATTAGCCGGCCGAAGTTTTCCGGACCGAGCGTGTCTGATGTATAGCTTGTGCTTCCTTCGAATCCGGAATGCATCACCATTATTATTACATCAGCTCCCTCATTGTAGAGCTTTTCGGTATAGAGTCGGGCAGTTTCAACCCCGTCTTCAAATCTTAAAATGCCTTCCACGCGGGGCCGGTCCCATACGGCTGATCCGGGCGTTGTGAGCGCAATCACACCAATTTTATAGCCATCAATTTCTCTTATGATATAGGGCGTGTAGGCAGGTACTCCGTCTGATTCCCGTACCGCATTTGCTGCCATAAATGGCGTATTGGTTTGTTCCTCACGATAGTGGAGATGGGGCAATCCAAAATTAAATTCATGGTTTCCAACTACTACGCCGTCGAATTCAAGAAAGTCAAGCGTTTGCAAAAAAGGATAGTAGCCTGTGGTGTCTACCCGTGCAAAAAACTCTGCAAAGGGGTTACCCTGAAGCCAGTCGCCCGCATCGAGCAAAATGGTGTTGGGCTGTCGGCTTTTTACGGAGTCGACCAGCGTGGCGACCTTCAGCAGGCTGTGGGGCTCATCAGGCTCATCGCTGTAGTAATCCCACGGAAAAACATGACCGTGAACATCGGCAGTAGAAAGGATGATGAGCGTGCTTTCATCCTGTTTTGTATGGGAGCATCCGATGAATCCAATAAGCAGACTACTGAGGATAAAGAGGCTTAAAAAGTTCTTCATGATTCAAAAAGAGAGGGGTGGAACAAAATATCGGGCAAAAAAAAAGCCACATCAGATGTGGCTTCTGTTACAAAAGCATAGGATACGCAAGGATTATTCTTCGTTCTTTTTATCCTGAATGTCGATGCGAATTTCCTGAGCAAGTTTTTTAAGGTCCTGAAGGGTTTTACGAGCACGTGTACCAGCTGTTTTATTCCCTTTAGCGTAGAACTTGTCCATGTCTTCCTCTAAAGAATCAACAAGGCTTTTTACTTCGTGAAAACGACTCATGTGTTTCTCCGTTTATCAATTAATGTATGTTGTAGTTGTCAGATTAAGTGTAACGACCATCGAATCTAATTATATGGTTTGCATGAATCAAGCCTTTAATGCGATTTTTTAGCGATTCTTTGTAAAAAAAGCGGTTTGCGGGCACTTTTCTTGAGTTTACGTGCCAAATCAGCCTATCGAATTGTCAAAATTTTTCCGATTTGTAAGGTTATTCAGGCGTAAAATGCAGAGTGGAAGGCTGGTATTGGCTAATTCCTTAGGCATGGAGGGGGCGTCGTTTACACTACCGGACCCGGCGTTTACAAAAATCTCATCGAGCTTGTTTTCGGTATCAAATGCGATGATGTGATGAAATTCCATAGCAGAGTGTAGTGCCTCTGCCAGATCGGCAAGTGGTTTAGGAGTAGCGTTTTTGGTGGTGTCTTTAACCAGCGCCGATAAAAGCACGTTAGTTTGTGTACCCAGCTTTTTTAGGTAGTAGCTATTGATTTCGATCGATTCGTCATCCTTCTGCACAACGGTGTCGCGCTGGTATCCGTTAATCGCGATCATCGGGATGCCTTCATCGGCAAAAAGAGCCGTAAGGCGAAGGTTGAGCTCCTTAATGGAACGAATTTTGGCATCCTCTCTCATCACACCTGTCTGCATTATGCGGTCGGTGTACTCGCTGTCGGCATGTAGCACCATAAAAGAGTCCAGACGAAGTTCAGAGAGTCGCTTGGCGAAAAGCTTCAGAAATCCGCCGTTGTCGAGGTTTTTGTAGTCAAGTATAAATAAATAGCGCATAAAAGCTGCGAAATCGGATTATTTCTTTTTTAGCACTTCGCCGCCAAAATGGTAGGGAAGCAGTTGTGAGCTGGTAACAGACATGGTATGATTATCGTTTTGGTGAAGAACGATGCGGCCGGCCGGAAGATGCTCCATCAGAACCTGACGGCACGCTCCGCAGGGACTCACATAATCACTTTTGGGCGCCATCACATACATATTCCCAAGGCTTTTGTAGCCTAAGCTTACGGCGCGGCTTATAGCTACCCTCTCTGCGCATATGCCCAGCTCCCAGTTGGAACATTCCACGTTTACACCGGGAATGTATCCGTTTTCAACCTCGAGCAGGGCCGATACCTGAAAATCAGAGTTTGGTGTTACCGCCATTTCACAAAGCTCACTTAGCGTATCGAAGATTTCGTTGTCGCTGAGTTTATCTTTCAGGATTAAGGGCTCAGGCTCAAAGCTGAATGAGCTGTTTACTTCTGCATTTATTCCGTATTCAGCCAGCCAGTAGGGCATGAGCTCTTCCGCACCGGGATCTTCAGGAAATATGATGGTTTCCGGTCGTTTGCCGGCACCAAGGCATGAAAAAAGGGCGCTCTGTATGCGGCCAATGGTGAGCGGATAAGAAATATTTTCAACCCGTACTCCCGGGAAATAACCACCATCCGTGCTGCGAACCACGCAGGATCTGGCGTTGCCGGAGTAGGGCACGTAACTGTGCTTGTTAAGCGTCTTAAAGTCCATTCAAATAGATTTAGTCGATAACTGATTCGATTACTGCATCCATAACCGCAGACCGAACCCGATTGATACCCGCCGATGTTCCCCTGTGCGGATAGGTTCTGTTTGTTAATATAATAACTGAAAGCTTACGTTCCGGATCAATCCAGAAGCTCGTGCCTGTAAAGCCAAGGTGCCCAAATGTATCGTCGCTGCTGAGGGCGCCGGCGGTTGTAAACCCGCCCAGCGTTTTCAGGTCGAAACCAAGCGCACGTCCCATATTTCCTTCGCTTCTTCGGGTGAAGTCCTGTACGGTTTCACTTTGTATGAAGCGTCGGTTGTTGTATTCACCTTCCTGCATAATCATTTGGGTGAAACGCGCCACGTCTGCTGCAGTTGAAAACAATCCGGCATGGCCCGCAATTCCGCCCATGTAATAAGCGCGTTCATCATGCACGTCGGCTCTGATTCGGGTGTTACGGTAAACGGTGTCGACCTCAGTTGGCAGAATCCGGTTTACCGTCCAGCGGCCGCGTCTCTGCGGGTTGAATACAGTATCAGACATACCCATTGGGTAAAACACGTTGCGGTTCAGGAACTGGTCTAACGGCTGTCCGCTCACACGCTCTGCTATTTCTCCGAGTAAAATGAAACCTAAATCACTGTAGACTACAGTTTCACCTGGTGCATTAATCAATGGCTCGTTCAGAATCGCATTCAGAATTGCCGGTTTGGTCCGGTGACGGTCCACATAGGTGCGATATGCGGGAAGACCTGAGGTATGATTGAGCAGCATACGAATGGTTATCGCATCTTTATTACCTTGTCTGAATTCAGAAAAATGTGTTCCGACTTTATCATCAAGCGAGATTTTGCCTTCATCGACCAGCATTTTGACGGCTGTGGTGGTGGCAATCGGTTTGGTAAGCGATGCCAGATCAAAAATGTCGTTGTTGCGTACCGGTCTGCGCTTGTTGTAATCGTGGTAGCCGAACGGCTCCTGATAGGCAAGAATGCCGTCTTTCACCACAGCAACCACGCCGCCCGGGAAGACGGAATCCTGCACTGCACGGTTCATGATGC
Source organism: Balneolia bacterium (assembly GCA_022565795.1). Taxonomy (GTDB): domain Bacteria; phylum Bacteroidota; class Rhodothermia; order Balneolales; family Cyclonatronaceae; genus Cyclonatronum. The sequence goes on along the minus strand of JAIUMA010000002.1, from coordinate 114,653 downwards.
GGTTCACTTCATACAGACCCTCGGCAGATAGTCCGGCAGCTTCCGGGTAATCCGCTCTGAGCCTTGTTTTTGGGATATGGATGCCTTCACCCCGCCCATAAAGTCCGGGGATTGTTATTGGAAGTCTGCCGTTTATTTCAGAGGCTCCGAAGAGCGCAGCTGCTGCGGCTTCCGAGTGCGAGCCGAGTGAGGTCCATGCAAGCATGTGCACGTCAGCGCGCGGGACTTCGCTAATTACGTAGGGACTGGAAAATGATACAACTGCGGTAGGTTTGTTCAATGCGGTTATGCGATCTACAAACTGCTTCTGAGCCCGCTTAAAGGTGATGGGCTGACCAGTCGTGAGCGGAAGAAACGACCCGATTATCACCAGGTCAGCGCCACGGGCCGAGGTAACGGCCTGCTCGAGCTCCTCTCTGGATGTCCGGTCATCATAGAGATGAAAGGAAATATTAGGGTGATACTGATTCAGCGCCGTTCTGAAGCCCGCTCCAACGGTTCCGCTGCTGCTGTTGGCAATTGCAATAACCGTAACGTTAGGGTAAAGATCCGGACGGATCGGAAGGATATCGCGATTATTACGAACAACGGTTATCGATTCACGGGCGATCTGGTCGGCTATCATTTGGTTCGAACGCGTATTTATCAGACGCGAAATCCGGTTGATATTCACATCTGCGCGCCGCATCAGTCCGTGATTGATTTTGTGCTCGAGCAGCCTCATCACAGACTTATTAATTCGTTCTTCGGATATTTCACCGCGCTGAACGGCTTCTTCTATTTGAAAGATGGCGGTGAGCTCGTCGGGAGAAAGCAGAAGCAGATCAGATCCTGCGTTAAGGGCGAGAACGGCCGCTTCTCCGGGGGCGTAGTGAGCCGCGATACCCTGCATTTCGAGTCCGTCGGTTACAATGAGCCCGTCGAAGCCAAGGCTGTCGCGCAGGATTCCGTTTAGGAGACGTCCGTCGAGTGTTGCTGGCATAGCAGGATCAGAAGCAATTCTGGGAAACGAAATATGAGCACTCATGATGCTCTCCACGCCGGCATCAATCACCCTGCGGAAAGGCACAAGCTCGGTTTCGCTCAGATCTGCGTAGCTGCGGTTGATAGTCGGCAGGGCCGTATGAGAATCTGTATCGGTGTCACCGTGGCCTGGAAAATGCTTGGCTGTCGAAATCAGGCCCTGACTTTGAACGCCCTTAATGAATGACTCCGCAAACATGCTTACTGTTTCCGGATCTTCCGAAAATGAACGAACGTTAATCACCGGATTCTGAGGATTGTTGTTCACATCAACCACGGGTGCATAAATTTGATGTACGCCAATTGCCCGGGCTTCAAGCGCTGTTATGCGTCCTTTTTCGAAAGCCCAGCGTGGATTCCCCGTTGCCGCTACGCCCATAGCCGGGGTGATGCGCGTAGTTCCGCCAACGCGCATTGCAGCCCCAAATTCCATGTCCTGGCTGATCCAAAGCGGGATTCTGGAGCGCATCTGAAGATGGTTGTGTAGCACGGCCTGATTATACACGTCACCGCGAAAAAAGATGATGCCACCAACCTGATACTCCTCAACCATACGGGCCAGGTGCCGGAATTCATCGTGATCTTCGGCGTAGTAGCTTCCATTTGCCCGAATGACGATAAGCTGAGCAATCTTTTCCCTGAGGGTCATCTCTTCAAGCAGGTTTTGGGCCTGAGTTGTAACATGCGCCCTCAGTCTGTCCGGTTCATTCTCCGCCGATTTTGTACCGGTAAAAGCCATAATGGTAAGCGCAGCCATTAGAGTGAATGCCGCGCTGATGAGGACGATGAGTTTCTTGCTCATAGAGAAGTGGATTGACAGTAGTTACGTTATTTATTCGTTGAAAACACATGCGGAGCCTTAAAACCGGGTCTGGCGATCCGCTCAGCCAGGTTATTTGGGGTGTTTAATATATGAATTTCAGGATGATGCTTTTCGAGCCGGTTAACCATCTCGTTCCTGAAAAAATCATGATTAAACAAGCCGCCATGTAGTGCCAGCTTAGCTGATAACGAACTCCCGGACAAAGCGGTATTCAATAGATTCAATGTTTTCGTGATGTGGTGCTGTATGATGGTTTCCGCGACTGAATCTCCCTCACTTGCCAGTTTCAGGCATAAGGGAGCCAGTTTTGCGGGCCGTTCATGCCATTCTTCTATTGACAGTTCATCATATTCAGCGTTTAGACGAATGATGGCTCTCTCATCATCAGCAGGAAGTTGCCTGAGGTGGTTAATGAAGTCCAGACCAATCTGACGGCCTGATCCGGGCTCAATAGTGCCGGGTCCGGTTCCGCCATAAAGCATGATTCCGTCACGGAGTGTATCACCCTTTACCACTACCGAACCCGTGCCGCAAATGAGCAGGAAACAGTTGCTGAGCTGCTTCCCGAATGTGGCTGCAAATGTAGTGGCTACATCAGAGTGAATGGAAAGTGCTGTATTCGGCAATTGTGATGCTAAGGCATTTTCGAGGGCTTCAGCTCTGTAAGTTGAGGCAAATCCGGCAATTCCTGCAGTAAGTGATGAAATGCCCGATGCCTTAGCCTCGAGTTCATTGCTGATAGTTGTGATGATTCGCTCAGCGACTATCCCGGGCTCCATCAAAGAGCCCTGAAGCGGCGGGCCATCAGCGGGGATGACCTGACCATCCGGCAGCAGAATACAAAATCGTGAGCCCGTACCGCCTCCATCAATGCCCACGCGTATTTTTGGAGTGTCGCTCATGGGTCAGGGCGTTAGGGTGATGCGGCTTTGTCTGCCTGCCTGCGCCGTGCGGACAACCGGCCCGAATGGCGGCCATGAGTCCAGCCCGTTACTGTAAAACTCGGAGAACGGATCTGCCGAAGTGCCGGGCATCACAATGCTAACGGTTTGATGCGGCTGACCCGGCCTGCGGATAGTTTGCAGCACGGCCGTAGTTAACGACTGCGTACGAATTCGGTTCCCGTCGCTGTAAAGTCTGGCTGTGTTGAGCAGGTCCTGCTGGCCGAGAACGGGGATGTCCCGGGCTGTTTCCAGCCGAATACAGGCGCGGCTCCGGCTTTGCGCGGATGCATTACCGCAGATGAGCTTATCGCTGAAGGTGTTTTTGTTCACGTTACTCCAGCGCCAGTCGAATGTTTCGGGCCCTGCTGTTGCCCGGAGCTCATTCAGTGCTTCCTGCACGCGGCGACCGAAGAAGGCGTTAGTCACCGGCGATACCCCGCCACCATTCCTGAGCAGGGCAGTATGATGCGCACGGATAAGCTGAGTGCCAATTTCCTGATCGATTAAACCCAGTCTTTCGATCAGTCTGTAATCATCCTCTTCGAGATAGTTGCTCAGTGCGTTTTCAGCAATTTTGCGCAGGCTCAGCTCCATAATGGATGCGGCCACGGCATGACGCTCGTACTGTCCGTTCCAGTTGTTCAGGTATTCTCTGGTTACGTTCAGATCAGCTACGGAGGGAAGCTCCGCCAGAATGAAGCTGAGCTGTTCGGCCAGCTCGATCCTTCCCGGGTGCATTTCATGGCCCGGTTCATCGCTAAGTGCAAGAAGACGGGATGAGTCGAAAATTAATCTGGAGTTCAGGAAATCGCTGATATCCGTTGTAAAGCCGGTGGTGAGGCTGCTGTCGGTTTCTGAAATGTTTATGCTTTTCGGGCGCAGTCCGGAATTGACATTCGCATCGATAACGCCATCAAAAGCGGCCCGACGGAAAGAACCCAGCAGTTCAGATACGTTAGGGTGAAAGCGGTTGAACAGGAACTCCGGTTCGGAGTCTACGTGAGCAAGAAATCCGCCTTGAGTCAGGGCCAGACGATAAAGCTGTCTTCCGCCATCTTTGTCATCAATAAGAATCCGGGCTGTGTGCTGTATGCTGTCGGCCTGAATGATGAGCCTGCTGTGGTCAACCGTGAACTCAGGGACCCAGCTTAAACCTGATGTCGAACCCGCCCAAACGACAGGGGATCCCGGTACTGTAAATCCCGTAAGAGGCTGATTCGCCTGGTTCGAAATACTCACATCATACCAGAATACCGGAGCCTGATTTCCTGATTGAAGGGATGAAAAGTGAACAATGGTGCCGTCAGCATATCGCTGTGAGACGGACCGGACGGGCTCAATATGGGCCGGTGCGTTCAGAAGTTCACGAAGCCGGGCGTCGGCAGAAAGCAGGGTTCGCACCTGAGGAAAGAGCTGCTCCGGCAGGTTGGTTTGTCGGATGATTTCCCGCATATCGCCATCAAACAGATAGGGATGAAGGGTTTCCGGAAGCGATGCTGCGACCATGCTGTTTGCAAGCTCAAGCTGCCAGTCTGTATTCAGCAGCCACGACTGAAGCACGAGAACGCGCAGCACATCATCAGCTGTCCAGGGAGACGGGCGAGTGCCGGTTACCGTAAACTGCACCGGGTAGTTACGACCGGCTTCACGGATGAATGAATTGACGCCATCAGCATAGTAGCCGAGCAGCTCGTAATCATAATTCGAAACGCCGAAAAAGTCTTTGAGCTCTTCATCACCAGTGTGGAGCAGAACGGCCGCAAGCTTATCGGCCTCGAGAAACCGCTCGCCAAACAGGGAGGAAAACGTGCTGTTTGCCGCCCAGTGGAATCGCTGCATCTGCCAGAGTCTGTCACGAGCGTGAGCGAAACCAACTCCTGCGATGATGTTCCTAATCGTTGATGAACTTACCGTTACGTGTCCGTCTGCGGTGCGGTCGATGTGCGTCTGCGCCGTTACAGCAGTGGTTTGAAGCTGTCCGGTCTCTGCTGCAGGTCCGGTAAACAGGCTCGACCTGATAATGAGGAAAGCTAATGCCACGAAAAAAAGAATTCCCAAAAGAAGTGAGAACAGATGAAACCTCATGAAGCCCGGAGCCAACAGTTGATAATGATTTGAATAACTTAGTAGTAAAATGTAAAAACAGCGTGCATAAACGGTGAAAACGCTTATTTTTGCATCCTTAAACCAACATAATCAGGTTTTTGATGCGGTGCTGTGTATTTCCGTAAAAATCGGAGTTGAATCTTAAAAGGTGTAGTGAACTGATTATTAAACAGCTCGGTTTGAAATTCCGAAAGCATACACGCACTGCTGATTTATGAGTGTTAATATAAAGAGAAAAAGGACGACCATTGGCTACTAATGAGAAGGTTGCCGTTTCCAGGCTTTTGGAAGCTGCAGACAAATTCGGGACACCGCTTTATGTGTACAACGAAGCGAAAATTGTTGCTCAGTGCCGCCGCGTGATTGAGCAATTTCACGGGCTGCCGGTGAACTGGCTGTACGCGATTAAAGCAAACGACAATCCGTTTATTCTTGAAATAATCCAGAATCAAGGGATTGGTTTCGATACGGTGAGCTATGAAGAGGTGCTGTTGAGCAACAGATTTACCACAGACCCGTCCCGCATTTTCTATACTGAAAACAGCATGTCTGATGCCGAGATGGACGCCGCGATCGAAATGGGCGTAGTGCTTAATATCGGCTCGCTGAACAGACTTGAACGATTTTGCCAGCATCCGAAGGCGAAAGAATGCTGTGTACGCATTAATCCGGCCATTGGTGACGGGCACCACGCGCGCGTGAATACAGGCGACCCGGAAAGCAAGTTCGGAATTCGTATCGGCCTCATTGCTGAAGCCGTTCAGATGGCTGAAAAGTACGGGAAGAAAATAACCGGAATCCATGCGCATATCGGCAGCGGAATTAAGGAGCCTGAAAACCTGATCGCCGCTATGAAGGTTCTTTTGGAGCTCTCGAAAGAATTTCCGCATCTGGAGTTCATCAACTTTGGCGGGGGAATGCCAACCCCTTACCGTGAGTCGGACAAGCCGTGGGATATGGCGCGTTTCTCAGAGCTCGCCTCTCCGGTGCTGCATCGTGATTTGGAGGAGCGCCCTGAAAACTTCCAGTATTTTTTCGAGCCCGGACGCTGGTTTGTAGCCGAGTCGGGCTACCTGCTCACTCGCGTTCAGACGATTAAAGATCAGGTTGAGACGACTTATCTGGGCACGGATACAGGAATGCACCATCTAATGCGCCCGATTATCTACGATTCGTACCACCGCGTTGTGAACCTCAATAGCTTCGAAGAAGCGGCTGATCAGCTCTACACAATTTCAGGAAATATTTGTGAGAGCGGCGACATTCTTGCTTTCGACCGCATGATGCCAGAAGCCAGAATCGGAGACGTGCTGACTATTTGTGATGCCGGTGCTTATGGCATGACCATGGCATCTCAGTACAACAGAAGAGCGCTGCCTGCGGAGATTCTGCTCAAAACCGACGGAAAGATGAAGCTCATTCGTCCGTCGCTGAGCGCGTCTGAAACGGTGAAGGATTTTCTGGACCGCTGCGGCTACGAGAAAGCCTGAATTCGGTGCTTCATAAAAGCGGTTGAAATGTTACCTTTAGAGCATGATTCGAACCGGCCGGAAATGAAATCCGGCCGTATTTAACCAACTGTTATATTTAATTATTCAAGCTAAAACTATTTCGTATGACTATTAAAAAAGTAGCCGTAATTGGCGGCGGTACGATGGGCAATGGCATCACGCATGTGGTAGCCATGTCCGGATTTGACGTAACTCTTATTGATATTAACGAATCGGTGCTTGAACGCGCCATGGCCACCATCACCAAAAATCTCGACAGAATGGTCGCCAAGGAGAAGATTTCCGCCTCCGATAAAGACGCAACTTTGGGCAGGATTTCTACATCTACCAGTCTGGAAAACTCCGTTGGTGATGTGGACCTGGTGATTGAGGCCGTGAATGAAAATTTCGACCTCAAGCGCAGGATTTTCACAACATTGGATGAGAAGACAAAAGAGAGCTGCATTCTTGCATCCAACACTTCATCCATTTCAATCACCAAACTTGCCGGCGTAACCAAGCGACCGAATCAGGTAATCGGAATGCACTTCTTCAATCCGGTTCCGGTGATGAAGCTGGTTGAAATTGTTCGCGGTCTGGATACTTCGGACGAAGTGTATAGCGCAATTGAAGAGATGTCCAAAACGCTAAAAAAGGTGCCGGTGCCGGTAAACGACTCTCCGGGATTTGTCTCGAACCGCGTGCTCATGCCAATGATTAACGAGGCCATTTTCTGCGTGTATGAAGGCGTAGGAACTCCGGAGCACGTAGATGAGGTGATGAAACTCGGAATGGCGCACCCGATGGGGCCATTACGCCTTGCCGATTTCATCGGTCTTGACGTTTGCCTGGATATTCTGAATGTGCTGTATGATGGCTTCAAAGACCCGAAATACCGTCCGTGTCCGCTTCTGGTTCAGATGGTCGATGCCGGAAAGCTTGGCGATAAAACCGGTGAGGGTTTCTACTCTAAATCCTGATTCATCCGGATTAAGTCTGTAGTTTAAAGGGCGCTGTGAGGCGTCCTTTTTTTTGCTGTATATTTAAGAAGGCTATGCAAAACTTTGATTTTCCGCCTTCTTTCTTGTCACCAAAATAAAATCCTCGAATAGATCAGCTATGCCGCGGTTTTGTTTTGGTGAAGGCGTTGAATACAAATACGTCTCCTGATTTTTCAAAGCCTTCTTACAACATCCAAAAACTGATTCACAAAGCATCATAATAAAGAAATGGAAAAGATTGACCTCCGAAGTGACACCGTAACCCGACCAACTCCCGAAATGCTTGAGGCGATGGTCAACGCTGAAACAGGCGATGATGTCTTTGGCGAAGACCCGACCGTTAATGCGTTTGAAGAGCGTGTTGCCGCTATGTTTGGTCAGGAAGCCGGCCTTTTTGTGCCAAGCGGAGTGATGAGCAATCAACTGTGCGTTTTCGAGCTTACGTCGCCCGGAGATGAGGTCATTCTTGAGGAGAAGGCGCACATTTTTAATTATGAAGCCAGCTCGGCCGCGATGATTTCCGGGGTGCAGCTTCGCCCTCTGAGAGGTAACCACGGGCTGCTGGACCCGGCTGATGTGGAAGCGGCCATTCGTACCACCAACGACTGGGACCCGCACACCCGGGTAATCGCTTTGGAGAATACTACAAACAAAGGCGGCGGTGCTTTCTACTCACTGGAGACGGTGCAGGAATTACGCGAAATCGCCGACAGACACAAGCTTTACCTACACCTGGACGGTGCCCGAATCTGGAACGCTCTGGCTGAAGCCGATTACGACGCCAAGCAAATCGGGCGTTATTTCGACACCATTTCGGTTTGCTTCAGCAAGGGGCTGGGCGCGCCGGTCGGATCGATGATGCTTTCAAGCCGTGAGCGAATCACAATGGCCAGGCGATCCCGTAAGATGCTGGGCGGCGGCATGCGACAAATTGGCCTGCTTGCAGCTGCGGCTGAACATGGTCTCGACTATCACTTTGAAAAGCTTCGCACCGACAACGACCGCTCAAAAAAGCTTGCGGCAATTATCGCCGAGAATCCCCACTTTACAGTAGATCCTGCATCAGTATTCACCAACATCCTGCTTTTTGATACGCCGGGGCCTGCTTCAGAGGTATTGGAAATTCTTGAAGAAAATGGCATTATGATGACAGCCTTCGGGCCCAGGACAATACGAGCTGTTTTTCATTTTCAGATAACTGACGAGCAGTTCGACAGGGTGTGTTCCTTTTTTGAGTTTTACGGAAAAAGCTAGCTGATTGGCAAAAGGGGATTGAGGTTCAGGAGCGCATCACCCTGTAAAAAATAAAACAACAACTAAGAGCAGTCTTACAACACGGTCCGGCGAAAGCTTTGATTGGAAAGCCGGACGTCCAAATAACAAACTATATGATTCGATACTATGGAAAGCTTGCCGGTTATGGCAAGGCTGTGCCCGAAAAGGTAATTACCAATGATGAGCTTGCTGCACGCATCGATACCAGCGACGAGTGGATAACCGAACGAACCGGAATTAAGGAGAGGCACGTGGTTTCTGAGGGCGAACACTGCTCCGACCTGGCCACGAATGCAGCCCGAAAAGCCATGGAGAAGGCCGGAATAACGGCTGATGAACTCGATCTCATTATTGTGGCATCATCCAGTCCGGATTACCTCATGCCGCCTGTATCCTCGCAGGTGCAGCATAACCTGGGGGCAAAAAATGCCGGTGCTTTTGTGATGGTCGTCGGCTGTACAGGCTTTGTTTACGCTTTGGCTACGGCCGATCAGTTTATCCGCTCCGGGCAGTATCGTAATATTGTGGTTGTGGGAGTCGAGGTTATAAGCCGGAATGTGGACTGGGATGACCGAAACACCTGCGTTCTTTTTGGTGATGGCGCCGCTGCGGTTGTGCTTCAGCGTACCGAAAGCGAAACCGGTATGATAAGCCATCACCTTGGATCCGACGGAAGCGGATTCGAGCACATCATTCAGGTTGCTGGCGGGACCCGAAATCCGGTTACGCACGAAAGTTTAGATCAGGGCCTTCAGTATCTCAAAATGAACGGGAGGGAAGTTTTCAAATTTGCATCGGGTATGATGGGGCAGGCGCTTAAAATTGTACTTGATGAAGCAGGTTATACTCCCGAAGATATTGATTTATTCATTCCGCATCAGGCCAACGCGCGCATCATTGAGTTCGCAGCGAAGCAGGCCGGACTCCCGGCAGAGAAGGTATTTGTGAATGTAAACAAATACGGAAATACCTCGGCCGCCTCCGTGCCGATTGCAATTACGGAAGCTTTCGAAGAGGGACGCTTGAAAGAGGGTGATCTGCTGGCTCTTGTTGCTTTCGGCTCCGGCCTCACCTGGGGATCCTGCCTCGTCCGGGTTTAATTTATCCTAAGCAAAAAAAGAGGCCATTCCGGCGTTCCGGGATGACCTCTTTTTGGTTGAAGTATCTGCAATCAGCTTATTAGTCGCCAATAGTGCTTTCACGGGCGGCTTCCAGCTTTTCGGTCAGCTCCGGACCGAGATGGCGCTCGAGAATGTCACGGTAGGTTCTCGAAGTCCGGAATCCCATTCCCTGATCAAAGAAATCGGTTAGCATTGGCCCCCAGTCGTTGTCCAGCGGCATGATGATACCAAAGCGCTCGCTGGCCAGATCGGCAGCCGGATGCTGGCGAAGATTGGCGCCCTCCTCAGCCGCTCTCCAGTAGTTATAAATATCAATATATGCGAACAGATCATCGCGGGAGGAGACCATGTCAATGATTTGGGCATTTGAGGTCGCAAACTCCATCATAGCCTCGGGCATGTAGTGGTCGCGAAGCCGCTCAAGACGATCCTGATGAAGCGTCCCCTGAAATGCCAGCGCGCTCATTCCGGCAAATCTTTCCGCCATTTCGCTTAGCTCGCTAATTTCATCTACGGAATCATTGGTGATGAGCACCGCAACGTTGGTGAGATAGGGCGGGCTGAAGCGCAGCTCTTTTTTACGATCCTCCGTGATGGTGACATTCCCCAGACCGAAAACGCCGCCGCTGGAGTTCTTAACATCGCTGTAGAAGCTGCTAAAGCTGTCATCCGTATGGAAAGTGTAGCGAATCTCAATACCTTGCGATGCCTGCACAAAATCTGCAAACTCATTGAGGATATCGATAGTGACCCCGGTGAGATTGCCCTCTTCATCGATATAGGCGAAACCCTCAGCAGGGATGTAGACCACACTTAGGTTGGCATAGCCTTTTTGCTGGGCTTCCTGATAAAAATCACCTTTGTAGGGTACGTTGTCTCCGCAGGCAGAGACCAGCGAGAGCATGGCTGCGATAAGTGCAACAGAAGCGATTTTTACTGGATAAATGCGTAACAGGTTTAAATGCATAAGTTATTTGCGGTTTTTAGGTACAGTGAAAAAGAGTGTGGCTGATTAAATCAGCTGTTGGTTTCAAGCTGGAAAGGTGCGTGGAAGGATAAGATGTACTTCAGACATTTTATGAGCTTCTGGCGTACAGGTTTTGCTTCACGCCAGATTTCAGCCTGCTTTTCTTTATAAAGCCGTCTGCCAGCTTCTGTTTCGATGAGGATGGGCTCATAGCCAATGCTGCGCAAATCATATGGACCGGCCTTCATGTCGAGCACTCTCGCTTTTGATGCCAGTTTAAAGGCTTCAAGCGTGATGGAGCCTGGAATCCATGGGCTGAGCTTATAGGCCCATTTATATAGATCCATGTTGGTGTGAAGGCATCCGGGCTGCTCATTTTCCAACATGCGGTCTCTGCTCAGCTCAATTTGGTTCAACGGTCTGGCCTTAGGAGTGAAAAAGCGAAAGGCATCAAAATGAGAACAGACTACCGGGTTGGAGTCAACCAGATTCCGGATTTCTTCTCTGCTTAAGCGAAGTGGAAACTTCTCATGTCTGATTTCCTCAGCTTCATAAACCATTGCCCATTCGTGCATGCCGCAGCAGTTGAGCGTAGGATTGCGCTGCTCAGTAGCTTCAAGCAGCGCGAGAATCCAGGTTGTACCCCGAATTTTTTTCTGAGGAAATTCCGATGGGTCGAGCCACATCCCTGAACCGGACTCTGCGGGTGTAAAATGCTTGGAGATGATTTCATCGGTCGGGAGGGCTTCACCCAAAACAATACCGGCTCCCGGCGACCAGACTTTCAGCTTTGAAGGGCTCAACTTGTAGTAAGTAAACATGAAATCCATAACCGGATTCTGCTTTTGGCTGAATTTCTCTTCAAGATAATCATCGACCAAAGTCGCAACTTCGTCGCGGTGCTGAGCAGATAAATGTATCCATTCATCACGTTCAAGTCGTGAAAACGTCTTATATTCCGCAGCAGAGCCCTTTTTCTGCGGAATCGAATAATTATTTAATGTTACCAAAGCTTTGCTGATAATCTGAATGCAACAATACGTTGCGGTGTTAACCCTCAAGAATATAGGTATTCAGGCTTCTACTGCAAGCCGCGCAGAATAATCTAAACTATTTTTACAAATAAAGAATCTATAGCCGTTTAATCAATGGAAAGTATTAAAACCCCTGCAAAACAAATTGCCGGAGAAATGTCGTATCAGGAATACCGCGACATGACCGATGCGCTGCTTAGTGAAGGTAAGACTACCGGCACCAATCATTCTGAGATGATGGTGAATTACACAAAGATGAATGTTACCAGAATGAAGCGTCTGGACAAGCACGTTGCTCTCAATAATGAGCTTGCCGCTTTTGCAGCTACGCTCGAGAAACCACAGAAGTGGACCGTTCTTACGGAGGCCTGGTGTGGTGATGCAGCACAAATTGTACCCATATTCAATAAAGTAGCTGAAGCTTCAAACGGGAAAATAAAGCTGGTGTTCCTGCTTCGTGATCTGCACGAAGATCTGATGAATCAGCATCTGACTAACGGCGGGAAGTCGATCCCAAAGCTGATTGTTACTGATCTTGAAAGCGGAGAAGAGCTCTTTACCTGGGGGCCCAGACCGGCACATGCCCAGAAAGTGTTTAATGATCTAAAAGAGAGCAATGCCGATTTCGACGAGCTATCCACCAAGCTTCACAAATGGTATGCAGACGACAAGACGCTGCACACGCAGGAAGAGCTGCTCCGGAATATTATGCTATTTACTTTATAAGCGTGAACGCAGCTGAGGCTGAAAACGCATTAGTGCCGGTCCCTGCTTCACGGGCGGTAATTCTGTAGAAGTAGGTGCCGCTTGCAAGACGATTTGCATCATAATAGACAGCGTGAAGTCCGGGGCCAAAGCTGCCGGCTTCAATTACGTCCATTTTGCGCCCCGTCAGGTCAAATACTTCAATCGTAACCGAGGCCGACTCTCTGATTTCGAACTGCAGGTTTGTGCCCGGATTAAATGGATTCGGGTAGTTTGGCTTAATCTGCAGGCCGGAAGGTAAATCTGTTAACGCTTCAACGGAAGTTCCGGGCTCGGAGTCGAAGGAGGTTTTCTCAACTCTTCTACCGTTAATGGTTGCGAGCTCTTCATCGATGTCTACAATATCATTCTGGAGGGTGATGCTGATCCGGGTGGCATCAAGCTTTTCAAGAACCAGACCTTTACCTTCTGCGAAATAAAATTCGGGCCCATAGTCTGAAATGAGTGGAAATGAAACAGGGATAGTTCCAATGAAAATAACATCGAGATAGATAGTTGCGTCTATACTTAAACCCGTTTTGAATCCAGCAGCTGTAAAGGAACCATAGCTGGTGTCCATATCGAAATTCTCCAACCGGCTAATCTGCATGGTTATGTCGAGATCCAGGTCTTCACCAAGAGTAACTCCAACCGGCAGGTCGATACTGTTTCTGAGGGTGTCCGGAATCTGAATGGTTAGAGCCTCAGAAAAGAACGTTTCTGAATCGTCTATGCCTAAGTCCGTTCGGATAACGGGAATGAGCAAATCTTCCAGCCCGAGATCGATATCAAAATCATCAAAAACTGAAAGGTCAATAAGGCTTGCCAGCGGAACAACTGCGGTATCAAGCTGGGACCTGAACTCCAGAATCCCTATCTCGGGATAGATTTCTATGAAATAGATGCCCTCTGTCGGACCATCAGGTGGTGTAAAAAGCTCGAGCTCTGTGAATTCCGTACTGACTTGGGTGTATTCAGAAAGCGTATTGTCCTCTGTATCAAATGTTCGGACAGACCACTCGGAGGTAAACTGCTGGGAAGGAGGGAAGAAATCAACTGCGTATTCCGCTGATTGCGCCCACGACTGAAGCGTGAAGCTCAAAACAATAAGAATCGAGAATAATGCAGCTGGAGTTTTCATAGACGTTGAGTTGAATTAGAAGGTAAAGCTTGATTTGCTTAACGCAATCTAATCATTTTGAGGGACTTGGTGAAGGAGTCGTCTGATGAAGTCGCTCTTGCTCTAATCTGGTAGAAATAAACGCCGGAGGCCAGCATTTCCGGCTGAAAAGCAACGTCGTGCTGTCCGGGCTGGTAGGTTGTGGATCGTACTACTGTTGCCACTCTGCGGCCGCGAACGTCGAACAGATCGAGATCAACCGTTGACTCAACCGGCAGGATAAACCGGAAGGTCGTTTGATTCCTTACCGGATTCGGGAAATTCTGGGCAAGCTCAAAATCATCGAATGAAACGAGCACCTGAGCGCCGTCGCTTAGGACTGAACCGGCCGGGTTTGATAGACGAACCGTGTACTCGCCTTCATCGGATAGCTGCAGTGATTCTATTGTGAGCGTTGGTGCATTCTCACCGTAGAGCGGTTCGCCGTCTTTAAACCACTGGTAAACGGGTTCGGGCGTCGCCTCAGCACCAACGCTGAGAGTGATGTCCTGTCCGCCCTGGGCAACTACACTCTGCGGCTGTGATGTTATGACCGGCGCTGCGAGGGGGCCGGAATACTGACCGTTAATCCGGATAGAAGCCAGCAAATTGTTGTTGTTGGAATAGTTAAACCAGCCCGGGGAACTGGATGAGGGCGGCTCTACAAAAAGCCGGGTTCGAACGGGAAAATAGTTCGGGTCCGACTGGTTATCACTTCCGGCATCGAGCAGGAATTCTATTCTGGAGCTCGGGCTCATAACCTCAAATACGATGAAGTATTCGCTGCCGCCGTTCATTTGCCAGCCCTGGTTGGCAACATTTATCCTGTTTTGTCCGCGACTGACCTGATTCACCGGAATATTAATGAACCCAAGCTCGGTACCCGGTCTGAGATTGGTAGCCGTCCCCGCTGCTTGATGGAAACTGATTCTCAAATCGTCGCTCCCGATCAGGCTGGAATCGCGACCGTTAACGACAAAGCTGACGTCCGAAATACGGCTGTCAAACTCCGGAGAAAATCGTTTGCCAAGTCTTTTGATTCCCTCACGGTTTGGACGTCCTGGTGTTCCCGGAAGTTCGGCGAACGCTGAGGCCTGCCCGAAGTGTGATAAGGTCTGCGCAATAACAGGCAGGGTCTGCCAGGTTGATTCATACGAATACTGAAGAAGGTTACCTATATTTTGAAGAGGGGTGGAACCCGGTGCTGTTGTAATTACCGGCAATACCCCTGCTGCAACAAGAACAACGCGCTCATATTCTCCGGTAAGGGTATGTGTTCCGTTGCCGGCAAATAGTACTTCCACATCATTCTGAATGTCAAGCGGGTAGGTTATGAAAGCAAAACTGATTTCCTCCTGTCCGCTGAGGGTAACCTCAAGGTCCCGGGCGCCAATCCATTCGATATATTCGGCGGCTCCGTAATTAAGCGAGCGGCTGCCGCTGCCTTCGGTCTGTCCGGTGAAGTACTGGAATGTCGGGAAGGCAACGCCATAGGCTCTTCTGCGTACATCTTCATATCCAAAGCGACCGTCGTGCACATTGCGGTCATTTACAAAGTTGGCTATATGAAAATCCATAAGCAGCTCGTCAAAAAGGAGCCCGTTCTGCTGGAAAACCATTTCATACGCCTGATTACGTCCGCCGCTTGCCCGGGTTATGGAACCGGCCGCCTCAGGTCCGATCCGTTGGCTAATGTAGGAATGCAGCATCGAGGCCCGCTGATAGTCGAACAATACGCTGCTCTCATTTCTGCGGAAGGTATAAAGCTCCGTATTGATCTCATTCGGGTTGTTGAAGTAGTTAGGAACCCTTCCGGAGTAGCCTGTGAGAAGCTCAGCCCATTCCGACTGACCTTCATTCTGAAAAATGTGAAGGTTACCGTAGTTAGCATGAATCAAGTGCTGATACTCATGCGACGCTACGCTTCTTACCCTCGTGAGGTTCACGCTTCCGTCAAAATAGATGAGAGGTGTGGAGTTCAGGTAGATGATGTCGGCCGCGTTGCTGTTGCTGTTGCTTGGGTCGAGATCAACCGGGTCGAAGAAGCCGGCTACGGTTCCTGAGTCGCTGTCAGGTTCCCATCCGTCGATAATATCTGTAATAAGTACGTTCAGTACTCCTGAGCCGTCGATATTTGGCGCATCCCCGAATATGCCGGAGTGAATATCTATGATACCGAGGCCGGAGTTGATGGAAAGGGATGGAGTTTGAAACTCAAGCGCCGTCAAAAGGCCGTCGATTACGTCATCATTAACCTGGTCGGGTGCGAACTCGCCGTCCTCAACCCAGATACGAACCTGATTGCTCATGGCCTTAAGCGTGAAGCTAACCGGCCTCCAGGAGTTGCTCACCAGATTCCGTACGTTGAAATTACGGGTATCACCGACTTCATACTGCTCCATCAGCGACATCACAAGAGCACCTTCCGGCTGTGCACGTCTTAGCTCACGATAATTCTCAAGCGCCTGAATGGAAACCGGGTCCTGCAGAATATGATCGACCGAACACATGAATCTGCTGCCTTTTGCAGGATCAGAAAACGTGTGTATATGGTTGATGTGCTGCTGCTGACCGGAAAACGAAATCTGATCCTCAACATATTGAGAAAGAGCCGGAACCGAAGTTGCGGTCAGGAATCCTGCGGTAAGAAGAAGGCTGAGTAACAGGCGTAACGGATTGAACATAAAATCGATGAAATGATTGAAATCGTTATCTAATGTATGATGAACCTCGCAGATTGGGGATTGTTCCCTTATCTTCAGGCTGTGAATCAATGCTGTTTCAAATGCGTTTTTTCAATCGAACAGTTATTGAATTTAACTAAACTGCAGCGCTATCTGCTGCGTTCTGAGTACGTTGCCACATCTTCTTAATATATGAATTCAAACACCATAGTGAAGGCCCCGGCTCAGAATTAACAACCAGCTATTTTATTACAAAAAAATTGACTGAAATCAGCATGAACACATCAGAAAAAGCTTTTTACCGGCATCTAGCCCTCACCAGTGATGCTCCGATGGGAATTTCGATCAGCCACGCTGAAGGGCCCTTTTTCTACAGTACGGAAAATAAGCGGTACACGGATTTCATTTCGGGAATTGCCGTGAGCACGCTTGGTCATCGTCACCCGGCCGTGGTTGAAGCGTTGCGGGAACAGCTCGACAAGCATCTTCATGTGATGGTTTATGGTGAGTTCATCCAGAAACCTCAGGCGGAGTTTGCCGGGCTTATTGCATCGGTCATGCCTGATTCGCTCGACCGCGTCTATTTTGTGAACAGCGGGACCGAAGCTAATGAAGGAGCGCTTAAGCTGGCTAAGAAGCACACCGGGCGCACGAAACTCATTGCGTTTCGCGACAGCTACCACGGTGATACGCACGGCTCGCTGAGCGTAACCGGCCGTGACGTCTACCGCGATCCCTACCTGCCGCTGCTGCCTGATGTTTCCTTTTTTGATTTCAATGATGATGCTGTGCTCAGCGCAATTGATAACAAAACGGCGGCTGTTATTATGGAGCCTATTCAGGGCGAGGGCGGCATCATCCCGTCTGATCCGGAGTGGCTTAAGAGCGTAAGGGAAGCCTGCACAAAAGCCGGTGCCTGCCTCATTTTTGATGAAATCCAGAGCGGATTTGGGCGAACGGGAGATTTGTTCGCGTTTATGGGCTACGGCGTAACACCGGATATCCTTACCATTGCCAAGGCGATGGGCGGTGGAATGCCGATCGGGGGAATCGTGTCGTCAAGCCAGATTTTTGAGTCGTTTATGTACAATCCGCCGCTGAATCACGTAACCACGTTTGGCGGCCACCCGATGAGCTGCGCCTCCGGTTATGCAGCGCTAAAGTACACGCTTGAGCACAACCTGCCGGAACGAGCGCATTATATCGAGAAAAAAATTCGGGCGGGACTTTCGATTGAAGGGGTTAGCGAAATCCGTGGTAAGGGGGCAATGCTCGGCATGGTGCTGGAAAGTTTTGATATGACCAAAGACGTAGTCGGAAACTGTCTCGAAAACGGCCTGCTGCTCGGCTGGACGCTTCATTCGAACACGCTGGTGAGGCTCGCTCCGCCGCTAATTATTGACGACGATGTGCTCGACGAAGCTATTGAAATCATTGCGAGGGCCGTGAGAGCGTACCATAAATAACATAAATAACTTGTATATTAGGTTAAGCCATCATATACACCTAACTGCCGGATTATGGAAAGCCTGAAAATACTTGTAGCAACAGATTTATCAGAGTTGGGTAACCGCGCGTTTGCAGCAGCCGAGCAGTACAGAAAAATAAGCGGCGGGATAATTAAGCCGGTGCATGCGCTCACCGAGCCGGTTTGGCCCGAGGGAATACGACTCCCGTCGGTCGATGACAAAATGAGCGGCGAATTGGTCAGAATCACTACGCGTAAATGTGAGGATGCCGCGTCTCAGTACACAGCTGCGGAGTTTATTGACTCTCCGTTCATTACCTACGGTGACCCGGCCCGCGTAATTGTTGAGAAAGCTGCAGGATACGACCTGGTGGTGCTATCAACACACGGCAGGACCGGGTTTAAAAAGTTTATGATGGGTTCCGTAGCCAATAAGGTCTGCCAGCGCAGTAAAACTCCGGTGATGGTAACCAGCCCCAACGACAAAATCGAGAGCTTCAACAAAGTATTGCTCTCTACGGATTTTTCGGATGAGTCTGTGAAAGCTTTTGAACAGGCCCGCTTTCTGCTCGATAATACGGACACAACTTTCGATCTCGTCCATATTGTGAGTCTGGAATATGCCGGCAAGTGGTCAGACCGGAAGCATATGGAGCGTGAAGCAGAGGAAAAGCTGATTGAGTTTACCAAAGAGCATTTCAGCGAGTATAAAGACCGCGTGAACCCCGTTGTCGTTCTTTCAGCATTGAGCGTGCACCGTGGTTTAAGCAAGTATATTGAGGAGGGAGATTACGACCTCGTCATTATTTCAACGGCAGGAAAAACCGGCCTCGACTCTGTGCTAATGGGAAGCACTACGGCCCATATCATACAGGTAGCTCAGGTACCTGTGCTTACTGTCCGCCCCTGAGCGTATCATCCTACACTTTTAACGGGAGGTAACTATTATGAATGAGTTCCGAATTCTTGCACCAACAGACTTCACAGACGCGGGAAATCTGGTTTATAAAACGGCGGCAGATTATGTGTCTCAGTTTGGCGGCAGAGTGAGTCCGCTGTATGTATATCAGGACAACAGGGAAGTAGCAGCGCTTCTTGAAGAGCCTTTGGCAGAAATGAAGCCTGAAATCGCTGAGAAAATCCACAACAAGCTTCGGACAGTTGCGCTACGCTACCTGGACGAAGAGCATTTGGATGAGCCCATCGTGATGAGCCACAGACCAGCTAACGGAATTATTGAAACAGCAAAAGACTTCGACCTGGTGATTATGGGCACAAATGCACGCTCGGGACTTGATCGCATCATGCACAGCTCGGTGGTTAAAAAAGTGCTTTCAGTTTGTCCGCGTCCGGTGCTGGTTGTTACCGAAAAGTCCTCTATCAAACCACTGGAAAAGGTGCTTGTTTTGACGGATTTTTCAGATAATTCCACTCAGGTCTTTATGGATCTAAGGTATTTCATGGAGCGTGCAAATATGGAAGTCAATCTGGTCTATTTTGTACAGGTTGGTCCGTTTACGGTCGGAAACAATAATAAAAATGTAGAAAAGGCAGAGAAAGAACTGGAGATTTTGAAAAAGAGATTTTTCAAAGGACTCGAGTATCGCGTGAAAGCGGAGGCGCTCATCACCAGCGTTTCGGCCAGTGAGGCCATCACGAATCTCACGCTAACCCGTAACTACAGCATGCTGTTTATGTCAACTCTGGGGCAGAGCAACCTCAACAATCTGATGCTCGGCAGTACGGCTGCATCGGTTGTGCGCACGGTAGATTGTGCGTGTTACGTGGTAAATCCCAAGGAATACAGCTGACAGATTCGTATTTTAAATTTTCAATTACAAACAGAAGCAGTTTCCGGCAGCGGTTTCTGCTTTTGTTGTATATGCAGGGTGTAGTCGACACAGCATAATCAAATTCAGGAAGCAAAAATAGCTATGGAAACCGAAAAGGAAAGTACGCTCAGGGGAGCTCACGTTCTCATTACCGGAGCATCGAGAGGGCTTGGGCGAAGCATTGCCATGCGGCTTGGCCGTGAAGGGGCAAAGCTATCTCTGATGGCACGTAATCTGGTAGAACTCGAAGAGCTGAAAGCAGCGCTTGGTCCGGACTGTCGCGTTTACGGTGCAGATATAACCGATAACGAATCCGTAGCAAAAGCGCTGGACTATTTCCGCTCCGGGCACGGCCCGGTTGATGTGCTTATCAATAATGCGGGTTCGGGCTCCTATACGCCGTTTGGCGAGCTTTCGGCCGATGAGATAGAGCAGACCTTTGCGGTAAACGTAACAGCGGTTGCGCGCCTGATTCACGTACTGCTTCCCGACCTGAAGCAGTCTGCTGATGCCCGCATACTTACCGTCGCATCTGATTTGGCCAGACGGCCATTGGCAAAGATGGCCGCTTACAGCTCGGCCAAACACGCTGCATCAGGTCTGTCGCATTCGCTGGCGCGGGAACTGAAAGAGGATGGAATTCGTGTTATGCTGCTCAACCCGGGTGTAATCGATACGTGGTTCGGCGGAAGCCCGAAAGGTCAGACGCCGCCGCCATATGGCCTGAATGCAGATCATGTTGCCGATGTAGTTTGGTATATGCTCACCAGACCGGCTTATCTGCTCATGGACGAGGTTTCATTGCACCCGATGGGACAATCCGACTTTTAAAACGTAATTCCGGCAGATGCAAACCAAAGAAATAGCAGGACTCAGAAAGAACTACACGCTTGAAACGCTTGACCGTACCGATGTGGACTCCAACCCGGTTCAGCAGTTTAAATACTGGTTTGAACAGGCGGTGAAATCAGAAATCCCCGAGCCGAATGCGATGGTGCTGGCAACTGCGAGTAGTTCTGGTCAGCCCAGAGCCCGCGTGGTTCTTTTGAAAGGTGTAGACGAGCGCGGTTTTCTCTTCTACACAAACTACGGCAGCAACAAAGGGAAGGAGCTGGGCGAAAATCCCAAAGCTTCCTTGTGCTTTAACTGGCTGGAGCTTGAGCGACAGGTGCGCATTGATGGCCGCGTTGAAAAGCTTCCGGCTTCTGAATCTGATGCCTATTTCAACTCGCGTCCGTTTGAGAGCCGAATCGGTGCGCTTGCATCGCATCAGAGCGCTGTGGTTGGCGACCGGCAGCAGCTTGAAACAACCTATGAGCAGCTGCTCAAAGAGTATGAGGGCAAAGATGTGCCAAGGCCCGAATCGTGGGGAGGCTATTTGGTAATTCCGGAGCTGATTGAGTTCTGGCAGGGAAGACCGGGACGCCTGCACGATCGAATAGAGTACAAACTTGAGGGCCAACAGTGGACAATCCGAAGATTATCACCATAAGGGAGAATGGGAAAAGAAAAGCTAAAGCGCTACAGGGAAGTAGCAGAGTTTGATAACGTAATTGATTTTTCGGGCTTCCGGCCGGGCTCCGAGGCTGATCAAACCGGCCGTTGGAGTGAGAAGGTTTTTGGTAATTCGAACCCCATCACCCTTGAATTGGCGTGCGGTAAAGGAGATTATGCCATCGCCCTTGCCGCCCGCTACCCTGATCGAAATTTCATCGGGATAGACATCAAGGGGGAGCGACTGTGGGTTGGTGCGCAGAAGGCGATAGACCAGGGGCTCAGCAACGTCTGTTTTATTCGCGGACGTATTGATCACATCACGCAGTTTTTCGGCAAGGATGAAATTGCTGAAATCTGGATCACCTTTCCGGATCCGTTTCTTAAAAACCGAAGAAGGAACCGTAGATTAACGCATCCTGACTTTCTCAATAAATACCGTGAAGTGCTCCGGGAAGATGGTTTCATAAACCTGAAGACCGACTCGCCTGAGCTGTACGAATTCACCAATCAGGTCATTGAGACGAATCAGTTTGAAGTGCGCTCCCGAATCGACGATGTCTACGCGCTGGAAGAAACCCCCGAGCTGCTTCAGATCAAAACCTACTATGAGCGAAAGCACCTGGAAATCGGAAGAACTATTCGCTTTGTTTCATTCTGTATAGGTCAAAAGCTGGCTAAATGACTGAGGCTTTATAAAACAAAAAACGGCACATCTTTTTGGGATGCGCCGTTTTTTGTTTAGCATGTTTTTAGCAACCTACTGAACCGGTAATTTCAACCTTTGGCCGCGTGTTACGGTATCATTCAGGTTGAGCTGATTGATAATGGCCATCTCTTCCGGCTCCATGCCCATTGGCATTTCTGAAGGAAGGAAACTTTGGAATGAGCCCGTTCTGTCGGCAGTTACAACCTGTATGCGAACAGGCTGAACGTTCAGTTTTGAAGAATCGGTGAGCCTGCGGAAACCTTCCACAATCTGGGTGAAATTGCTCTCGTACTGCTCATAGCTTGCGCTGGTTGAGTAGTTGATGAAGCGGAAGTACTGACCGCCAAACTCTACGCCCTGAACCATAAAGCGCAGCTCGGTCCCATCCTGATTGGTAGCCGTGGCAATAGCCCGATAGCCGGGATTATTATTAAGGTTAGCGTTACCCGCAGAAATAACAGTAATGCCTTCCTGATTCGTAAACTGCTCCACGGCCTGCCGTGCAGAAGATGCGCCCTGTGCAAAAGTAAAAATTGAAATGCCCTGCTGCTGGCTGTCGAACATCGCTACCTGGCTTGGCATATTCTGCACGTTCCAGCCTGAAGGAACGGGATACTGGAATTCAAGCTCCGGATGGTAGAACATACTGTTTTCAACAAATCCTTCGCGCGGATTTTGCCCAAGCACCATACCGTCAATCATTTCCATATACTGGCGCTCGTTTCTACGTGTTTGCTCAAAGCCGCGCTCTCTCCACTCCTGAGACATCTGCAGCATGCTCTGCTCACGATCGCCCGGATCGGGGTGGGAGGAAAGGTGGTTTGGCAGCGTTCCGCCTGCCCGTGCCGAAAGACGCTGCAGCGTTCTGAAAAATGCCGCTCCCTCAGATGCATCAAACCCGGCCATGGCAGAATATTCCACGCCAAGGCGATCGGACTCACGTTCATTATCACGGCTGTAGCTGAGGAAAAGCAGCTGAGCGGTCATGCTTCCGATGTTAAGGATGCTTTCTGCGGACATTCCGAAGAGCTCTTGTCCTGCAATGGCGCCGCCCACAAGAATGAGCTGACCAGCCTGCTGCTGCAGAATTCGCTGTGAGGCGTGTCTGGCGGCAACGTGACCAATCTCGTGACCGATTACTACAGCAAGCTGGGCCTCATTATTCATATGAGCAAGCAAACCGCGGCTGAAATAGATATATCCGCCCGGCAGTGCAAACGCATTTACAATATCACTGTTAATCACCCGGAAAGTGAACTCGGCGTCGCGAAACTGCTGTGAAGTTCCCTCGCGGCGCATATGGCTTTGTTCAAGTACAATCTTTGAGAGCTCAGTTATATAGTTCGAAAGATCCTCATTTTCGTAAAGACCATACTGTGCGATAATTTCCTGATCAGCCTCTGCGCCAATCTGCAGCTCCTGCTGCCAGGTGAAGGCAAATGCCCTGCGGTTTCCGCTCACGGGATTCTCCTCGAGGGTCATACAACCCGAGGTGTACACAAGAATGAAAACTAAAAATAGGGGAAACCAGGCCTTCAAAGGCCGGCTGTTGGTGGCGGTTCGCTTCATATCAAAGTATTTTGGGTGATGGATCTTGTGCCAATATACAAACTTACAGGTATTGAAAAGATTGATGAGGAAAATTAAACGCTTCCCTGCGCTATCATGGCGTCAGCGACTTTTATGAAACCGGCAATGGCAGCTCCTTTTTCATAGTTGATGACATCATCGTCGCCATCATCGCTCTTTCCATAGGTAGTACACTGCTCATGTATTCGGTGCATAATTTGCCGAAGCTCATCATCAACGCGATCGGAATCCCAGGAGAGACGCATAGCGTTTTGCGTCATTTCCAGTCCGGAAACGCTCACGCCGCCGGCATTTGATGCTTTTCCGGGTACAAAGCGGATGTCATTCTCCATGAAATATGCAACGGCTTTGTCGGTGCACGGCATGTTTGCGCCTTCAGCCAGGTATTTTAACCCGTTTTCGACCAGCGTTTTAGCATGATCCTCATCGAGCTCGTTTTGAGTAGCGCACGGAAGCGCGACTTCGGCTTCTACGCTCCACGGCGTACCTTCGTGAAATTCGCATTCGAAGAGATCAGTGCATTCCTTGATCCGGCCTTTATTTTCGTTTTTAAGCTCCATGATTTGCTCAAGCTGTTCTTCAGTGATGCCGTCCTTCACAACGATATACCCGTCTGAGTCGGACATAGTCAACACTTTCATACCCAGCTCGATGGCTTTCTGACATGAATACTGGGCCACGTTTCCCGATCCGGAGATAATGACCGCCGCGTCTTTGATTTCATCGCCGGCGGTGTTCATCATTTCCTCAACAAAGTAAAGGAGTCCGTATCCGGTAGCTTCAGGTCGCAGTTGGCTGCCACCGAATGAAAGTCCTTTCCCGGTTAACACGCCATTGAATGAGCTTGTCAGACGCTTGTACTGGCCAAACAAATAGCCGATTTCTGCGGCACCTACGCCAATATCTCCGGCCGGAATATCGGTGTCCGGTCCGATGTGACGGTAGAGCTCGGTCATGAAGCTCTGGCAAAATCTCATAATCTCGCTGTCTGACCGCCCTTTAGGGTTGAAATCTGAGCCGCCCTTGCCGCCTCCAAGCGGTAGTCCGGTAAGACTGTTTTTGAATGTCTGCTCGAATGCAAGGAATTTCAGAATGCTGAGATTTACTTCCGGATGGAACCTCAGGCCGCCTTTGTAAGGACCAAGCGCAGAGTTGAACTGAATGCGGTAGCCGCGGTTTGTCATGGAGACGCCATCATCGGTAACCCACGGAACCCGAAACTGTATGATGCGTTCGGGCTCAATCAGGCGCTCGAAAAGCGCGTATGAATTGTATTTGTCGGAAGATTTGGCAAACGGAATGATCCATTGAAGTACTTCTTTCGCGGCCTGCAGAAACTCCTTCTGGTCAGGATCTCTTTTCTTAATGATTTCAAGCACGGCATCGAGGGTCAGTTCTTTTTCTGACTTCATATAATCAAATAAATTTAGGAAGTAAAAGCTTTGGATAAGGTACTAAAAACTGAAGGATTGACCGCGAATCAGTCTTCCGCGTCCTGATTGTAGGTTTTCATCGCTAGGGTGAAACTCACAACCGCAATTGCCGCACAAACCACAATCAGACTGAATACTGCTTTAGATGCCGCATACTGCCCCGTGAAAACCTGATCCATAAGGAATCCTGCTACGGGCGGACCAAATCCGAAGCCGGCAATGCTTATCACAAAAAGATAAAGTCCGCCGGCCAGCGCGCGCATCTTGGGCTGTACCATGAATTGAATGAGTGCTGCGGCCACTCCGTTAAAGGATGATGAAAACAGAACGGCTGTACCAAGCAGAATGAGTGCAGAAAACCCATCGGCGGCGAAGAGGCCCAAGCCGTAGAGAGGAACGGCTCCTACAGCGGGAATGATGCCGCCCCAAAAACGATAGGCTTTATTTCGGAGGGCGAGATAATCGGCAAAGCGCCCCATCAGAATAACGGTTACGGCAACGCCAAACTGAAACCATCCGTAATGGCGAATAAGGTGAGGCGACTCAAATACATCAACAAAAATGGTGCTCACAAAAGCCAGAACGGTATAGCCAATACAGGCAAGAGCGGCAAATCCTGTGAGGTGAAAAACGACTGTTTTCTTTTTCAGAATATAGCCGAGATGTTCAAACGTATCCGAAAAGAAGGTGCCGGTGGTCACCGTTTTGCGCGCATCCCGGATGGCGAACCATACGACCGGCGCTATGAAGATACCAGGCAGCCCGACAGTTATCATTGCTGTCTGCCAGTCGAATGTTGTCGCTACGGTTGAGCCGACCAGAAAGGAAAGGCCAATGCCGATAAAAATTCCGGCAGCGTAAATTGAAAAAACACTGGCGCGCTTCTCGGCCGGGAAGGTTTCCGCCAGAAGAGCATAGGCGGCGGGGCCAAGCATGGCCTGACTTAGCCCCAGTATCAGGCGGTAGACAACCAGCATGGTGAAAGAGGCCGTGAAACCGCTGAGCACGGTTACCAGGCTCCATGTGAATACCGCAATGGCAATCATTTTCCGCCTTGACCACTGATCGGCAATCCTGCCCATCGGGATTCCGGCGAACGCGTAAATAAAGGAGAAAGCTGTACCGTAGAGCAGCCCGACCTGGAAGTTCGTCAATCCGAGGTCGAGGCGGATTTCCGGAGCGAGAACAGCAACAATCTGGCGATCAACAAAGCTCAGTACATAGATAAAAAACAAAAGTACGAGCAGCCAGAAGGAATACCTTTTAATCATGAAGTGTAATGAAAATAAAAACCGGCATGCACTAAGGCCGGGCGTTTAGTAATTTCGGTTGAATCTAAGGCTATCAGAGCATAAGATGAAAGGACAACATCAAGCGGGCCAAATGCATTCAAAGCCTTTAAAAAAAGAAAAAGGCCGGCTGAAGTAATCAGCCGGCCTTTGCGGATAAGAATCCGTTAGTTCATTGGGATTAGCCCAGACGAACAATAAGGTCTGCGGTTCTTGCAGAGTAGCCGGCTTCGTTGTCGTACCAGCCTACAATCTTAACAAGCTTGCCATCTACTTTGGTGATACCTGAGTCGTAGATAACAGAGTGTGGGTTACCGAGGATGTCGGTAGAAACCAGCGGCTCGTCGCTGAACTCAAGAATGCCTTTCATAGAACCTGCTGCAGCGTCTTTGAATACTTTTTGAACTTCTTCCAGCGTGGTTTCTTTTTTAACAACACAGGTGAAGTCGGTAAGTGATCCGTCCGGTACCGGAACGCGAACTGCGCCACCGTCTAGTTTACCGGCCAGGTGAGGAAGTACCAGACCTACGGCTTTAGCTGCGCCTGTGGTTGTTGGTACAATGTTTACAGCAGCTGCGCGCGCACGACGAAGATCCGAGTGCGGAGCATCTACTGTACCCTGATCGCCTGTATAGGCGTGGATAGTTGTCATGAAGCCTTTTTCTACACCGAAAGCATCATCAAGTACTTTTACCATAGGAGCAAGGCAGTTGGTTGTACAGCTTGCATTGGAGTAAATGTCGATATTCGAATCGATCTCGTTGTCGTTTACACCCAAAACAACGGTCTTAACGTCGCCTTTGGCAGGAGCAGAAATAATTACTTTTTTCGCGCCGGCTGTAAGGTGCTTTGAGGCAGCCTCTTTGCTTGTAAAGAAACCGGTAGACTCAACAACGGTTTGAACGCCGAGGTCGCCCCAGCCAAGGTTGGCAGGATCGCGGTCGGCCATTACTTTGATTGACTTTCCGTCTATTACAATCGAGTTGCCTTCAGCTTTAACTTCGCCCTGAAATTTGCCGTGTACTGAATCGTACTTGAAAAGGTGTGCAAGAGTTTTTGCGTCTGTAAGGTCGTTTACGGCTACGAGTTCGACTTGGTCTGCGTAGTTGCTAAGAATAAAACGTGTTACCAGTCGTCCGATACGACCGAATCCATTAATACCTACTTTTATTTTACTCATTTTGTAATCAAGTTAGGGTGTTATTATTTATGATAACCGCGTGAAGCATGTCAAACTTAAGTCACGGTTTTTCCTACTGTTTCTATGCTATAAATGTACCCAAAAGGCGCGTTTATTTCAAGAAAAACTAATATCGCTATGAGAATTTGATTTATGTAATTAATATTGTGCTTTGGAACCGCTTTCTGCAATCAGTCATTTCCTTTCGGGTGTAATTATTTGTGATACCTGCCGATGAAATATTTACACGTCTTTTGGGAACACAATAGAAGATAGCCACGTTTGGTTTAGCTGCTCACACAAATTATCCATCAACTTGTCTCCGATGCCATTACATCCGGTTAAACAACCCATTATTACATATTTTGCAACGTTTGTGCTTCTTTCATTATCTGCTATTTCATCTTTTGCCAACTCTGATGGCTCGCTGAACACTACCACAGCCGATACGCTTCAGGTTGATTTAGAGGAGATACGAATTGAGGCAGCCCGGCTTACAGAGACTTCAGCTTCAGCGCCTTTTGCTGCCTCAACCGTGAGAATAAGCGAACCGCGCCGTATTGCAGCGCCCGGACTTACGTTAACGGAGCCGCTTCGTGGAATTCCCGGCGTATGGGTGAACGACCGAAACAATTTCGCTGTAGGGGAGCGGCTTTCGGTGCGGGGTATGGGCTGGCGCGCAGCCTTTGGCGTGCGCGGTGTAAATATTCTGATGGATGGCGTACCGCTAACCATGCCCGATGGGCAGGCTATCATGTCGCTGATTGATCCGGCTTTCATTAAAGATGTTGAAGTCATTCGCGGACCGGTTTCCGGATTTTGGGGCAATGCGGGCGGCGGAGCGATTTTGCTATCAACGGCTAATTTTCGTGCTGAGCCGTTCACGAGGGTCAGGGCTACTGCGGGCAGCTTTGGTTTCAACAAACAGGACCTGGAGACAGGATTTAATATAGGTGGTAACAGCTACATGCTCTACGGTTCGCGATTGTACCAGGATGGGTTTCGCGATCATAGTCGTTTCGAAGCGTGGAGACTTGGCGGTAACGCCCGAATAAATCTTGATGAACGTTCAACCCTCACGCTTACTGGTGCTTTTCTGGAGTCTCCCATAAGTGATAATCCGGGAGCGCTCACTGCTGAAGAATTAGCCGATACTCCGTCGGCCGCTAATCCAGGTTCTGTAAACCAAAATGCAAGAAAAATTACGCGACACGGGCAGTTTGGCGCAGGATACCAGCTTCGTTTTGATAATTCGGAGCTGAATGTTCAAAGCTGGGGTCTTGCCCGTAAACTTCAAAACCCGCTTGCCTTTGCATGGATTCAGGTTGACCGTCTTGCCGGAGGTTTCCGCTCCAGCTATCAGCAGGAGATGAGTGATTTCACCTGGGGCGTAGGTGTTGATGCAGCGGTGCAGTCCGACAGCAGAAGAAATTGGGCAAATGAAGGTGGGGACCAGGGGGAGTTACGACTTGATCAGCAGGAGGATGTCTACAGTCTGGCCGGTTTTTCACGTATCAGTATTCCGTTTGGCGATTTTACGGTATCCGGCGGGCTTCGCTTCGACTGGCTGGATTTCAGAAACAACGACCGCTTTATGACAAATATTGATGATACATCCGGTGACCGCCAATTTTTGGCACTAAGCCCGATGGTTAGCCTGAGCTACGATTTCGGCAACTGGCTCACATTCGTGAACTACAGCACCGGATTCGAAACGCCGACAACTACCGAGCTCGTCAATCGCCCGGATATGACCGGAGGCTTCAACCCTGACCTTGATCCTGAGCGTACAAACGGCTTCGAGCTTGGAACACGCGGGCGAATTAGCAGTCTGAATATGACTGTAGATGCTGCGGTATTTACCATGCAGGTTCGCGATCTGCTTCAGCAGTTTCAAATCGAGGATGATGGCCGTGACTACTACCAAAACGTAGGCTCAACACGCCACAGCGGCTTCGAGGTGTTCGTGGACTGGCAGATCATCCCGAATCTTGATCTTGTGGCCAGCTATGGCTTCAGCGACTTCACCTTTACCAGTGATGAACTCACTCAGAATAATGAATCCCTTAATGGAAACCGTCTGCCCGGTATTCCGCAGCACAGGGTAAACGGCGCGATTCAGTATCGCATCAGCGATTTGCTTCTTAGAGGAGAGGGCGAGTTCAGCGATGAGTACTTCGTGAATAGCATCAACACGGCGGTTAATGAATCTTACACCGTCTTCAACCTGAACGCCTCCTGGGTGGATGCCCGTCCGTTCAACGGTGTACTCGTGACGCCGTTCGTGCAGGTAAATAACATCTTTGACGCATCCTACGCGGGCTCAGTAGTCATCAACGGATTTGGCGGCCGCTTTTATGAGCCTGCTCCGGGCCGTAACTTCATGGCTGGAATTAACGTGACGTTTAACTACTGATTCCGGTTTTACTTACGACTCCATCATATAAACCAAAACCGTGAGAACGGCAGAGCGGTAGAGTAAATAGCGAAAGTCGTCCTCGCTAATTGCGTCGATGAGTGCATTAATATGCTCCGGTGAGTCGAAATCATCGGCCTCCATCATTTGCGTGTAAACTTCGTGCATCCGGTGGATAGATGAGGCTTCTCCAGCGCTCATGTTTTCGCTCAGCTCTCTGCCACAGCGCATATACGCTCCGAATGTAGCCGCCTCCTGAATTCCCCAAAAGTCGCGCACGCGAGGAGCCACTTCATGAGCAGACAGACTTGTGCGCCCCTCAGCAACAGCGGTCAGCAGCGATGCGTAGTTTGATGGCTGTGTGCCCTCAAGCAGGTTTTCGTCAAGCAGGTACTCCTCGAGCTCGGCAAAAGCCACAAGTATTTCCTCGCCCACAGCCGTGTTCTCCTGCAGGCACTGATTTAATGCCACGTAATGACCGGGAAACCGTTCACAGGCCGCAAAAACAAGACAAATTATGAAAATGATGATGGATTTCTTAAGCATAAACTTTCTTTCAGAAGGTGAAATAAAAAAGTGCCGGGTCCTCAAAAAGAGTCCCGGCACTTGGGTAAAACAGGATGAATTCTAATTAATGATGGCTTAACTCATAAATTAAATTATCAATCAAAGAAACAGGAGTCTTAGAACAAGCTCTTAACGAGCTCCTTGGCCTCTTTCTGAATTCGCTGTATGTGTTCCTTGCCTTTGAAGCTCTCGGTATAAATCTTGTAGATATCCTCGGTTCCTGATGGCCTTGCGGCAAACCAGCCGTTTTCGGTTACCACTTTCAGACCGCCAATGGAGGCACCGTTGCCTGGAGCGTGGGTCAGTTTTGCCAAAATTGGCTCGCCTGCAAACTCCTCGGAAGTGATGTCATCAGCGTCCAGATTTGAAAGCAGTTCTTTTTGCTCGGTGGTTGCAGGTGCATCGAGACGCTCGTAAACCGGAGATCCAAACTGCTTTTCAAACGCTTTGTAGTGCTCCGACGGACTCTTTCCGGTCTTCGCCATAATTTCAGCAGCGAGCAGGTTCATGATGATTCCGTCTTTGTCGGTCGACCACGGGCTGCCGTCAAAGCGCAGGAAGCTTGCACCAGCACTTTCCTCTCCGCCGAAGCCTAACTCGCCGTTTGCAAGACCATCCACGAACCACTTGAAGCCCACGGGTACTTCGGAAACCTGAACGCCAATGCTGTCGCAAACCCGGTCGATCATCGAGCTTGAAACCAGCGTTTTGCCAACTTTTAGCTTTTTGTTCCACTGTGGCCTGTTTTGAAACAAGTACCAGATGGCTACGGCCAGATAGTGATTCGGATTCATGAGCCCGTCTTTGGTAACAATGCCATGACGGTCGTAGTCCGGATCGTTTCCGAAGGAGACATCAAACTTGTCTTTGTGCTTAATCAGCCCCGCCATCGCGTAGGGTGATGAGCAGTCCATACGAATCTTGCCGTCTTTATCGACATGCATAAAGCGGAAGGTCGGATCAAGACTGTTATTCACCATTGTTAAGTTTATACCGTATTTCTCGGCAATAACCGTCCAGTAGGCAATCCCCGAACCGCCAAGCGGATCAACGCCAATTCTGATGCCCGACTTTTTGATGGCTTCCATGTCGATTACGTTCGCCAGATCTTCTACATACGGAGTGATGTAATCATAAAACTGAATATGCGGACCGTCGATTGCATCTTCGTAATCCATTTTGAGAACGTCCTTCAGGCCGCTTTTAATCATGGCGTTGGCGCGGCTTTCAATAATCTTGGTCGTTTTGGAATCCGCCGGACCGCCGTGCGTCATGTTGTACTTAAAGCCACCGTCCTGTGGAGGATTGTGCGAGGGAGTGATAACAACGCCGTCAGCCAGGTCCTCTTTGCGACCCTTATTATGTGTGATGATGGCGTGTGAAATCACCGGTGTAGGCGTGAAACCGCCGTCTTCCTGCACCATCACTTTAATACCGTTTGCTGCAAAAACCCGGATGGCCGTCATCAGAGCGGCTTCGGAGAGTGCATGGGTGTCCATCCCGATGAATAGCGGTCCTGTAATCTTTCTGCTCTTGCGGAACTCGCAAATCGCCTGCGAAATGGCAAAAATGTGATTCTGATTAAATGATGAGTTGAGCGATGTGCCGCGATGTCCCGAAGTACCAAAAGAGACTGCCTGATCGGTACGGTGCGCATCCGGTTTTAGGGTATAGTATTTACTAACCAGTCTGGGGATGTTGGTTAAAATATCTTCCGGTGCCGGCTTTCCGGCTAATTCATGAGCTGCCACGTCTATATCCTCCGTGAAAATAAATAATAGTGGATGATGCGTAATAGTAACGCCATTATTATACGAAATGAATCGCGGCTTATCCACCAAAATCCGTAGTTCCGGGCAGATAAGGACGGCAGGCCACTCTGCTATTCGGATGCTGGTTTATGCCTGCTTTCCAGCTCTGCTACAAGCTCACTCAGGCTGGTTCCCCGCTCAGTGAGCAGAACCATAAGGTGAAAAAGCAGATCCGACGACTCATAAAGGAACTCTTTCTCATCATCATTTTTTGACGCTATTACGGTTTCAACAGCTTCCTCGCCAACCTTTTGTGCAATCTTGTCGAGTCCGCGGCGGAACAGATGCGTGGTGTATGAACCTTCGGGCAGTTTTTCCTTACGCTCCTTTAAGAGCTCCTCAAGCTGGAACAGGAAAGTGCCTTTCGCCTGTGGCGTCATTTCGGGTTTGAAGAAACAAGAGACCTCACCGGTGTGGCAGGTCGGACCGGCAGGCACAGCCTGAATCAAAATCGTATCGGCATCACAATCAAGATGCATGGTCTTAACATCAAGCACGTTTCCGGAAGACTCGCCTTTTACCCATAGCTTTTGTCTGCTGCGGCTGAAAAACGTTGCCTTACCGGTTTGGAGCGTTCTGCTGAGGGACTCCTCATTCATATATCCCAGCATTAGAACGCGCATGGTACGGACATCCTGCACAATTACCGGAACCAGGCCGTTGGCGTCATAAACAACAGAATTTACGGGAAAGGAAAAGCTTGAAGACATGATATTTTGAAGAAGATCGGTTTACGGTTGTTTGAATTAATATAGCGGTATGATGCGAGCAAATGAAGCCATCACAGTCTAACGGGAATTCCGTGCTCGTGCATCTCTTGTTTAAGGTCAGGGATTTCAATTTCCTTGAAGTGGAAAATACTGGCCGCAAGCACCGCGTCTGCATGACCTTCCTTAATTGCTTCGATGCAGTGTTGAATTGTACCGGCGCCGCCGCTGGCAATGAGAGGAATGCTCACAGCCGCGGATATTTTGCTCAAAAGTCTGATGTCGAATCCGGCTTTGGTACCGTCGCGGTCCATGCTTGTGAGGAGAATTTCTCCCGCTCCGCGTCTGGCGGTCTCTTTTGCCCATTCTATGGCGTCGAGGCCGGTATCGTAGGTGCCCGCTTTGGTGAAGACGTTCCAGCTGTCTCCGGTTTGTCGGGCATCGATGGCCGCAACCACACACTGACTTCCAAAATGCTCTGCCGCTTCGGTAATGAGCCCGGGTCGGGTAACGATGGCGCTGTTGAGGGAAACTTTATCAGCGCCGGCAGCCAGCAGGTCGCCGATTTCAGCCGTGCTGCGAATGCCGCCGCCAACCGTGAACGGAATGGTGATGTTTTTTGAAATCTGCTTGACGAGTTCAACCAGCGTTTTGCGCTTCTCGTTGGTTGCGGTGATATCCAGAAAAACGAGCTCATCAGCCCCTTCCTCGGAGTAGCGGATGGCGAGCTCAACCGGATCACCGGCGTCTCTGAGGCCTTCAAAATTCACCCCTTTAACGGTTCGGCCGTTTTTAATGTCGAGGCAGGGTACGATGCGTTTTGCTAGCATTAGTTATGATTAAAGTCGATTATTGAAATAGGATGAATATGGTATTATTCGAAATCTCTTCTCAGCCAGCTCTGCTCGAGCATGAGCACCAGCAGCAGCAGGCCCAGTCCTGAGGCCAAAAATCGCGGATAGCGGTCAACCACGTCGATGAAGAACTCCTCCTCGAACTCGGTCGTTTCGAGCTGATCAATATCGTTGTAAACCTGATTTAGCTCGCGGTTATCTCTGGCGCGGAAATAGCGTCCGCCGGTTTTCTCGGCCATGGTGGTGAGCATTGGCTCATCGATATCGATGGGTATGGTGAGGTATCTGCGTCCAAAAATCGGATCGTCGATCGGATAGGGGGCAGAACCTTCACCACTGGCGCCGATGGTGTAAAGGCGAATGCCCAGCGTACGGGCAATTTCTGCCGAGGTGAGCGGATCGATTTCACCGGCGTTGTTTTCACCGTCGGTTAGCAGAATGATGACACGCGAGGTGGCGTCGCTGTCCCTCAGACGGTTAACAGCCGTAGCAACGCCCATTCCAATGGCGGTCCCGTCGCGCACGATTCCCATATCGAGCATATCGATTTGATTCTGGACAAGCCGGTGATCCAGCGTTGGCGGAACAAGGGTGATGCTCTCCCGGGCGAATACGACCACTCCGATTCGATCATTCGTTCGGCGACGCACGAAGTTCTGAGCCACCTCTTTAACGGCAAGAAAGCGATTGGGCTGCATGTCCTCGGCGAGCATGGAAGAGGAAATATCAATAACCAATACGATGTCGATGCCTTCCACGCTGCGCTCAATTCGCACGTTTTCTTCCTGCGGGCGAGCCATGGCAATAATGATGAGCGCAAGGGCGATGTACTTCAGCCATGGGAGAAACAGCGCCGCTTTTGCACGGATACCTGCGTTCAGCTCTTTAAAGGCTGCCGTCCGGGAAAAAAGCAGGCTTGAGGTCCGCTTCTGTCTGCTCCACATCCATTCGACGAGGATGAGAACAGGAATAATAAGCAGGGCCAGAAACCATTCGGGATTGAGCCAAATCATGTCGTTTTGCCTCCGGCTTCTGTTTGGGGCTTATACTTGCGCTCATGCTCGAGACGCAGCTGCATCAGAAGTCTCGAATCATTCGTGCGGAACAGGGATGCCAGCTCTTCAAGACGGCTGAGGTCTTCTTCCATCTGCATTCGGTTTCGTCCGGTTTTGGCGAACTTTACCATGTCGCAGTCCTGTAGCAACTTTACGGTACGCTGAAGCAGCTGCTCTTCAAGTTTTCTGCTTTTGAGCGCCTGTGTGACTTCACGTGTGGTCTGCTCCAAAGCCGGAAAATCATATACGCGTTCGAAATAGGCCCGGATGGCATCACCCAATCTCACATAAAAAACGTCATCATCGGGATCGCCGTTTTTGAGCATGCCGCGGAGCGCGGTAATTTCATCAGACAGAGAATCGATTGGGTTGATGAACGGTGGCGGCGGCTCAAAAGCAGGCTGCGGTTTCGGCTCTGGTTTAGGCGGGAAGTATTTCTTTTTGATGTACCAGGCAGCGCCAAGAAGTACTGTTAGCAGTAGAATTCCGATAATCCACGGAAGCAAAGAGATGCCGAAAGAGAAAATGGGCTTGAGGGGTCGTAGCTCTTCTTCCTCAGCCAGTTTCGATTTAAAGAACAGCGTGATATCGGGCAGATCAAAGAGAAGGGTATCGGCTTCACGAATGCCAAGCGCAAACATACCGCTGAGAGTGTCAGTTGATGAACCGAAAAACTGAAGCGTGGTTCTGAGGCTGTCATGCTGCTGCGCGTTCAAGCCTATTGCTGAGCTCCGGTATTCAAAGGGATCGGAGAAGGCCGAACTGTCGGGAAAGATGATGCTGTCGAATTCACGGGAGCCTTCAAAAACGATGTAAACATCGAAAAGCTGACCAGCCCGCAGAGAGTCATCGCTCACTGATATTCGAACCGGCTGAGACCAGGCTTGGTCAGTCGAAAACAGCAATTCCGCTGAAACGAGAAAACACGTCAGGTAAAGAACCGGTAAAAAAGATGTTGTGAATGACTTCATCAGTAGCGGTTGTGTCGTTGTTGGAGCAGCCGTGACAGCGGTTCTATATAGGATTCGTTCGTAAACAGATGTACGTGGTCAACCTGAAGCTTCCGGAGCTTTTCGCTGAGCTGTTTACGTTCTTCGCGGCGCTTGCTTCCAAAAGCGTAGCGAACTTTCTTATTGGAAGTATCAATAAGCGCGCGATCTCCGGTTTCTGGATCGGCTATGGGTACAAGGCCAATGTCGGGCAGCTCGGTTTCCAGACGATCGTCTACGCAAAGGCAAATGAGATCGTGTTTACGGTTGAGCACCTTCAGGTCTTTTTCATAGCCGGAGTCCTGCATATCGCTAACCAGCGTGATGATGGATCTTCGCGGCAGAATTTTGCTTAAAAACGTAAGTGCTTCAGAAATGGAGGTGCCTTTGTGCGAGGGTTTCGTGGTGTAGAGCTCACGAATAAGTCTGAGGACGTGCAGTCTTCCTTTTCGCGGAGGAATGAACTTCTCGACTACGTTTGAAAACAGCAATAGTCCCACCTTATCATTATTTTTGATGGCGCTGAAGGAGAGCACTGCGGCAAGCTCCGTTGCAAGATCGAGCTTGCGCTGGGTGAAGCTGCCGAATAGTCCGCTACCAGAAATATCCACACAAACCATTAACGTTTGCTCCCTCTCTTCCTCAAAAATCTTGATGTAGGGCGAGCCTGTACGAGCCGTCACGTTCCAGTCGATCATCCTGATATCATCGCCATACTGATAGGGGCGCACTTCCGAGAAAGCCATTCCACGGCCTTTAAAGGCAGATAGGTATTCACCGCCAAACAGATTGTTGACCAATCCTTTGGTTCGGATTTCCAGATAACGGACTTTTTTGAGGATGTCGGCTGACGTCATTCCTTTCAGGAGTTTTTGCGGGACAACTGGTTCTTGGGTGTGAGTTAATATGGATGAAAGCTTCGGCTACGCATCACCAACGATGCCGGTGAAGGCATGTTATACATAACGCGTTCAACGGCTTAAAATAACGATATGAAGCGGGTTAATTCCACTTTTTACAAATTAAAATGAACCGGTACGGATGAAGGCTTCTTTGTGGAAATTGAACAATCTTCAGTATCTTTGGGTGCTTTTAAAACCAACCGCGCGCACGGGTAGTTTATCTCGATTCGAGTCTCCTAAACTGTTATAAATCCGACAAAAAACGCGCTAATATTATTTATAAATCCATCAAATCTAAGGATAGACCCATGCTGATTGGTGTTCCAAAGGAGATTAAAACACACGAAAACCGGGTAGCGTTGCTGCCTTCCGGTGTTACCCAAATGCTTAAGCACGGCCACGATGTGATCATCGAGAAAGACGCCGGCCTTGGCAGCGGCTTCCCGGATGAGCTATACATCGAAGCCGGTGCTACTATTATTGATTCGGCAGAAGACATCTGGGCAAAAGCCGAGATGATTATGAAGGTTAAAGAGCCTATCGCAAAAGAATACCCGCTTATGCGTGAAGGCCAGATTATTTTCACCTATTTCCACTTTGCTGCAAGCCGTGAGCTTACAGAGGCAGTTAAGCTTTCCGGTGCTATAGCGATTGCTTACGAAACGGTAGAAAAACTAGACGGTTCACTTCCGCTGCTTATCCCGATGAGTGAAGTTGCCGGTCGTATGGCGGCTCAGGAAGGTGCGAAATTCCTCGAGCGTCCTATGGGTGGTCGCGGTGTACTTCTCGGCGGTATTCCAGGCGTTAAGCCGGGCCGCGTAATGGTTCTCGGTGGCGGTATAGTGGGTGTTAACGCTGCACGCATCGCGGCCGGAATGGGGGCTAACGTGCAGATTTTCGACATCAACCTGCAGAAGCTTCGCTATCTGGATGAAGTTCTTCCGAAGAATATCACTACTGTATTTTCCTCTGAAGTTAACATCCGTAAAGAGCTCGAGCGTGCAGACCTTGTAATTGGTGCGGTTTTGATTCCGGGCGCTAAGGCTCCGAGCCTCATCACCCGTGATATGCTCAAAGAGCTCCAGCCGGGTTCTGTGTTGGTCGACGTTGCTATCGATCAGGGGGGATGCTTCGAAACTTCGAAGCCGACTACCCACGACGATCCGGTTTATGAAGTTGATGGCATTGTTCATTACTGCGTGGCAAACATGCCGGGCGCGGTTCCTTACACATCAACGATTGGTCTTACCAACGTAACGCTTCCATACGCGATACAGATTGCAGACAAGGGCTGGGTTAACGCCATCCGTGAAAACCGTGAGCTCGAGCATGGACTCAATATTGCCAACGGTGAAATCGTTTACCGTGATGTAGCTGAGGCGTTCGAAATGGAATACACGCCGCTTACAAAGTTTATGTCAATGATCGCCAACTAAGGCAATTGGTGTAGACCAGCTAACTAAACTTGCTGCCGAAAGGCGCAGAGCTACGGCTCCGAAAGGGCATCCGGTTTTCCGGGTGCCTTTTTTATTTGCTGAAAAGTTTGATCTGAAAACTCAGCCATAAAAAAAGCCGGCATCAGAGTTCTGATGCCGGCTTTGAAATTTAAATTCTGCATTAAGAACAGGATTTAGTCTTACTTAAGCAGGGATTTCATGGTTTCGCCAATAACAGCAGGGCTTTCGCATACAGCGATACCAGCAGCTGAGAGGGCATCCATTTTTTCCTGTGCAGTACCTTTTCCGCCTGAAACGATAGCTCCGGCGTGTCCCATTCTGCGGCCTGGAGGGGCAGTGCGGCCGGCGATGAAAGCTACAACAGGCTTATTAACATGTTCTTTGATGTACTCAGCGGCTTCTTCCTCTGCGGTACCGCCAATTTCACCAATAAGGATGATGGCTTCTGTATCCGGATCCTCATTGAAGAGCTTAACGGCATCGATGTGCGTGGTTCCGATTACAGGGTCACCGCCAATACCAATAGCCGTAGTCTGGCCAAGTCCGGCTTTGGTGAGCTGATCTACTGCCTCATACGTTAGCGTACCAGAGCGGGAGATGACGCCGACAGGTCCGGGAGAGAAAATCATGCCCGGCATAATACCAACTTTGGCTTCACCTGGAGTGATGATTCCAGGACAGTTTGGCCCAACCAGCGTTGCGCCCATGCGGTCCACAACGGCTTTTGCAGCAATCATGTCTTTAACCGGAATTCCTTCGGTGATACAAATAATAACTTTGATTCCGGAAAGAGCAGCTTCAATAATGGCATCGCCTGCAAATGCAGGTGGAACAAAAATGACGGATGTATTGGCACCTTCGTGCTCTACTGAGTCAGCAACGGTGTTAAATACGGGCTTGTCAAGGTGCTTTTCGCCACCTTTGCCCGGTGTAACGCCGCCGATTACGTTGGTACCATATTCGATCATTTGTCCGGCATGGAATGTACCTTCTTTACCGGTAAATCCCTGAACAACAAGACGTGTGTTTTTTCCAACTAAGACGCTCATGCGCGTTAATAATTTAAATACATATTTGAGTGAATTTGATGCCTGAATATAAGGGCATGATGCAGAATAGACAAATGATAAAGCGCTTTCAGAGGCGGGGCAGGTGAAGCCCTGTTTCAGGTTTTCGAATCGAAAATAAATATTCGCCGAAAGGATCAACCTATTGAATTCATGCGTAAATTTGATTCGCTTAAAAAAGCACCTTAATTATGGTCTAAGCACCCAAATAAACGGACAGCTCCTGCTCCGGATATCTAACAGGCCACATTCTATGAAACTGCGCAGCACTTCCTTTTCCACTTTGATAATATTGCCATGAAAACAATCGACGAATCTGTTCTGTTCGAGCAAATTGCCGACGAAATAGCAGAAAAAGGTTGGTTTGTAACTGATAACTTTATAGATGAAGCACTCCTGAAGGGCCTCATCAGCGAGGCTTCGGCCTATTGGGAAGAGGGCGAGTTCAACAAAGCGGGTATTGGCACCGGAACACAACTTCAGTTTCGACCGGAAATCCGAACCGATAAGATTCACTGGCTGGATGAAGACCGCCTTACGCCTCTGCAACAGC
This sequence comes from Balneolia bacterium, assembly GCA_022565795.1. Taxonomy (GTDB): domain Bacteria; phylum Bacteroidota; class Rhodothermia; order Balneolales; family Cyclonatronaceae; genus Cyclonatronum. The sequence continues at coordinate 74,909 of JAIUMA010000002.1, read as the reverse complement.
AGTACTGGGACCGCATCGATCAGCTTCGCGAAACACTAAACCGGACTCTGTATTTGAGTGCCCGCTCATTCGAGGCGCACTTCGCAGTTTATCCGGAAGGCAGCTTTTATAAAAAACATCTGGATCAGCATCAAGAGGTGCAGCATCGTCTCATTACCTGTATTCTTTACCTGAATAGCGACTGGACTGATGAGGATGGCGGCAAACTGCGTATGTACCATCACCCTGACAATGATGAAGAGTTTACGGAAATCATGCCTGTAATGGGACGCTTTGTGTGTTTCCGAAGCGATCAGGTAGTGCATGAAGTGCTTCCGGCAGGAAGGGAAAGATTCAGCTTAACCGGTTGGCTCCGAAGGGAATCGCTGCTTTAAGAAGAAATTGGTGTCGTGTGTGGTTATTGAGGCAGAGAATTATGATCTTAAGGCAACAATCATATCATTCCCCTTAAATCTGCCGATGAGTACTACAGCTACGAATTCCAAAAGGGATACCATTCTGAATGCCGCGGAGCACCTTTTTGCGGATTCCGGTTTTAACGGAACCACAACCAGGGCGATCGCTAAGAAAGCCGGAGTTAATATTGCGATGCTCTCCTACTATTTCGGGAGCAAGGAGATGCTGCTCCACGCGGTCATTGAGCGCTTTTCTGAACAGTTAGGCTCGGTGTTTCATAATATTGAAAACACCTATTCCGACCCGGCAGAGCGGCTTAAGCACTGGATTTTGGCCTATGTTGACTACATCTTTGACAACCCGAATCATGCGCGCATTGTGTATCGGCATGTATCTGTATCCAAGAATAAGGATGATATCGTAAAGCTGGTGCAGGAGTTCAACAACGTGCGTAACATTGTATTGGATGCGATCAACGAGGGAATCAAGGTTGGGGTTTTCAATCAGGTTGATGCGCAGCTTGCCATTACTTCGATTACCGCTCCGGTAAATGCCATAGTAATCGAAGCCAACGTGATGCGCCAGCGTCTTAACGTAAAGCAACCCCGTGGGAAGCTCTATCCGGCTGAGTTTCGTGAGCGTGTAAAAGCACACATGCTACAAATGTATGAGCGCCTGTTGCTGAAGTCAGTATCGAAATCAGGAGCCAGTGAGCTGGCAGAGTAGGGACAGAAGCCGTTTTAACGGCCGAACTGTATAACTTTCAGTGGATCGGTTTTGGCGGCTGTGTAAGCGGGGAAGAAGGATGCGATTGCGCAAAGCAGCATCGTTACGCCAAATACAATCACAAAGTCGAGCAGATGTGGCTCAACAGGCGCGGTGCTCATATAGTAATTTTCCTCGGGCAGAGGAATGATTCCCCAGGTGGTCTGCACCCAGTAAAAAGCCAGTGAAATGGCCGTACCAATCAGAAGGCCGAGAAATCCTACAAGAAGGCCTTCATAGAGGAAAATAGCCCGAATTCCTTTATCGGTCGCTCCCATAGTTTTTAGAATGCCAATGTCCCGCGTGCGTTCGAGAACCATCATTAGTACCGCGCCAATAAGGTTGAATGCGGCTACGATAATCATCACTCCGATAATAAATGGTATCTGCTGCTCCTGAAGATTAATCCAGGCAAAGAGGTTGCTGTAGGTCTGGTAGATGTTTTCAGCGTACAAAGGAAAGCTCAGTTCGGCTTGTATGCGGTTGTGGACCTCTCTGATATCATCGAGATTTGCTACTCGTATATCAATTTGGTCGGCCACACGCGGCGGCATATCAAACAGCCGGACGGCGTGCTCATAGGCAATGAGTACCAGCGTGTCGTCGAACATGTCGATTCCCGTCTGGTAAACGCCCGTGAGCGTAAACTGCATGATTTCCGGAAACTCGTCGGCTGAAGGCGTACCCCGAATGGTGTAAACCGTAATGGTGCTTCCGGGACTGGCCGATAGCGTTCGCGCCAGCCGTTCCCCCATCACAATTCCGGGGCGACCGTTTTCCTGCCGGCTCAGATCATAGACTCCGGCGCTGATATAGTTTCGAAGGTCGGACAGATCGCCTGCCTCATCCACACCTTTAATTAGTGTGCCGTCAACAAAGTCTCTGGACTGAACCATGCCCTGACCCATGATCGCCAGCTGGGCGGTATCCACGCCATCTTTCCCTTTTATAAATGTGAGAAGTGTATCGGCCCGGTTGATCGGATTTCCGGTGTAGGTGCTTACTACAATATGATTCCCGAAACCGAGAATCTTTTCCTGAATAGTCGATTTAAATCCGTGTACAATCGCAAGGGTGATAAGCAGCCCGGCAGCACCTACAGCCACTCCGCCAACCGCCATAATCTTGATGAACGATAAAAATGACGACCCCTTCCGTCCGGACCGAAAATACCTGCTTGCGATAAACCATTCAAATTTCATGAAAAAGCCGGTTGCGGAAGAGTTAGTATGATGTGGCTATGAGTTAAAAAAACAAAGCGGGAGCCCGTCATTAACGAAGGACTCCCGCTTTTTAATGTATCATTATTCCGAACGCATGTGCGGAAAAAAGAGCACGTCGCGGATCGACTCCTGATTAGTCATAATCATGGCCAGTCGGTCAATTCCAATTCCGAGCCCTACGGTCGGAGGCATGCCGTACTCAAGCGCGCGAAGGAAATCTTCATCCACGCTCATGGCTTCATCATCTCCGTCGGCGCGAAGCTTTGCCTGCTCTTCAAGTCTGTCTCGCTGATCGATCGGGTCGTTAAGCTCGGTGAATGCGTTGCACACTTCCTTGCCGTTGCAAATAAGCTCGAAGCGCTCAACCAGTCCTTCTTTGCTGCGATGCTTCTTGGCTAAAGGGCTCATCTCAATCGGATAATCGGTTATAAAGGTAGGCTGGATAAGCTTGGGCTCTACCAGCTCACCGAAGATTTCATCGATGATTTTACCAACGCCCATGGTGTCGTCGGTAGCTACTTTCAGCTCTGCAGCGATTTTGCGCAGCTCAGGAACATCAAGACCGAACAAATCTTTGCCGGTTTCTTCCTTAATGGCATCCAGCATCGGTATTCGTTTCCAGCCTTTGCTGAAATCAATTTCGTTTTCGCCAACCTGAACTTTTGAGTTCCCATGAAGTTTCTGTGCTACTTCGCCAAGCATTTCCTCCACAAAATCCATCATCCAGTTGTAATCTTTGTAGGCAACGTAGAGCTCAACCTGTGTAAACTCCGGATTGTGGAAACGGCTCATACCTTCGTTGCGGAAATCTTTGGCGAATTCAAAAACGCCGTCAAAACCGCCCACGATAAGGCGCTTGAGGTAAAGTTCGTTGGCAACCCTCAGGTAGAGGTCCATGTCCAGCGTGTTGTGATGAGTTACAAAAGGACGCGCAGAAGCGCCCCCGTAAATGGGCTGAAGTATCGGGGTTTCAACTTCGAGGTAGCCGCGATCGGTCATCATGTCGCGCATCACCTGAACCATTTTGCTGCGCTTTCGAAACACCTCGCGAATGTGCGGATTTACCACGAGATCCACATAGCGCTGACGATAACGAAGTTCTTTATCCGAAAACGCGCTGTAAGTAACCTTTTTGCCGTCTTCTTCGGCTTCCTTAGCAACCGGTAGCGGACGAATAACTTTAGTGAGAAGCTCAAACTCTTCGGCGTGTAGCGTAAGCTCTCCGGTACGCGTTTTGAAAAGAAAACCCTTTACGCCAACAATATCACCCAGGTCAATCAGCTTTTTGAATACGGTATTGTACAGCTCCACGCCGATATCGTCGCGACGAAGGTAAATCTGAAGTGTGCCCTGACCATCCTGAAGGTTGAAAAAAGCAGCCTTGCCCATAATTCTGCGGGTCATAATGCGGCCCGCTACGGAAATGCGCTGAGCATTCTCGGTGTTCTCGCCGTCGGTCACCCATTCATCCTGATGCTTTTCGGCTTCGGCTGTACTGTGGCTCACGTCGAAGGTATGTGGATACGGATCTACACCCATCTCGATGAGCATTCGCAGCTTTTCTCGCCGCTGTGCTTCAAGTTCGTGTTGCGATAATTCGGGAGTTTCGTTACTCATTAGCGTTGGATTTGGTAGTAAAAATAATCGTAGTTAAACGGCTGTATTCCTCAGCCTGAAATTTCTTCCTTCTGTTTATCGCCCGGAAAACGGTCGAACACAGTAAATGTGAAAAGCATAAAGATGAAGAACATAGCTACAGACGCCACTCTGGTGTAGGTGTTGTGCAGCCTGTCGAACTCAAGATGGAAAACACTTTTCAGGGCGCTATCAGTCACGGAGAAATCAATTGGGACCGTTGATCTAAGCTCGGTAAGCCTGCCTCCGACGTGGATGGCATAGTAATAAAAACTGACGGCGATTACGGTTACAAAAACGGTACGTAAAATCCGGTTTCGCGTTGTTCCTGTCTGCGTATTCCATGCGATGAGAAGCCCGATTACAATAAGAAGCAGGCTCAGGGACTCCATCAAATTAAGCCTCAGGATGCTGTTGCCTGTTAACTCGCCCCCGATAGTTCTGTAATGGATCTCCTGATCGGGCATGGAGGGGTTAGTTCCGGTAAGCTCCCATTGCTCGGCTATTCCGAAGTTCACCGGTGCTACACCAAAACCAAGCATGATGAAACCGCCCAGCCACAGTCCTGCGCCAAGCAAAATAAAAAACCGGCTTAATCGGGCCGACGTGCTTTCCATGTTTCTTTTGTATTGGAAAATGTTAGTTTAATACTCAAACAGTAAACCTTCTAAAATAAGAAAAAAAAGAGCAATTGGCGATCATTTTCAGCTACAGGCCGGAGGGTGAAAACAATCCGTTGGTGTACATAGCCGGCGGTTTTGAAACCGATAGCGATCACTACCGGCAAACACTGCTTTCCGAAGTGCTCAAAGCCGCCGGTTTAGACTCGTCAGGTATTGAGGTCTTCAGACTTGAAAGCGGTAAGCCTTGCGTACGATCCGCCGATGAGAGCTACTCTTTCTCGGTCAGCCACTCGAAAGGATTTCTGGCCGTGGCCTTAGCCGTAAAAGGTGAAGCCGGCCTTGACACGGAAGTTGCTGACAGGGTCGTTCAGCCTTCACTAATTAAGCGCATCATGTCGACCGATGAATCTGAATTCGAAAACAGCATTGCGCCATTAACGCTTTGGACGCTTAAAGAAGCTTTCCTGAAAATGACCGGTAAAGGACTGCGCCACGCTATGAATAAGGTAAATGTGAAGCCATCCCAGCCTCATCTTTACAAAGCTGAATCTGTTATTGAAGGGAAGCGGATAAAGGCCGATCTGGTTTCATTTTTGTACAGAAAACACCGGATTACTCTGGCCTGGTCTGCTGAACGAATTCTTCATGCAGAGTGAGTTTGATGGCAGATAATTGATACAGATTGTCTTATTTTGAAATCGATTCGACTACTCCCGTATCTCATAAATCACGGGGCTCAATATTTAAATTTTTGATTAGCACAGCATGAGCATCACATCATTTTCCAAAGAAGAAATTACAGCAGGTCTTGCCGGCTACAAGCCTGAAATAAGCAACAGACTTCGCATAATGTATGTGCAGGAGCATATCACCAAAGATAACTTTGAACACGCCTGTCGTCTGTACAGTAATCTGAAAGGAGCTTCGTACGATGATGTAATCATCATTGAGAAGTTCAAAGGTTCACACGATAAGCTGCTGCCTATGGTTTCGAACGCTTCATTCGATACGCCAATCGGCTCTGTCGCTGTAAATGACGTTCTGCGTAATGACTTCTGTGATGAGGACGATGACTTTTTCATAGATGATGCCGGTTACCGTGAAGACATGTCGATTTTCGATCAGCTTATGATGCTACAGTGTGTGCTCGATGAGTTTCGCGTGCTGAGCATTCAGGTCGTTGATATGCGCACCTCTATTATAAGGGAGCTGACCAGCGCGGTGGCCGAGCTTATGCGTGAGCGAAATGCGCTTGTAATCATTTGTGCTGATGCTTCGGAATGTGACGACGAGAAGATTCGGTCGATCCAGCAGGCTGTTGATAATCGCGAACACTCTCGGCTGATGAACTACCTCAATACCGGTGATGCCGGAATAAACGGCGCCGGTCCGTTTGCTGCCGGTATTCTTTTGGCCGATAACTGGGAACTTGATACCGAGCTTCGTCTTGCTGGGGGAAAAGGTCAGCCGTTTCTGTTTGGCCATTCCTGCCTAACGAAATACGAAAAATCCAACGCCTGATGTCTGGCCGCGCACCCGAAAACATACCATGTACCATTGTGGGGAGCGGAAATGTCGCCGGTGCGCTGGCTGCAGCTATTCAACAAGCGGAGGGAAGCAGGTTTTACCTCGGCGGTGTTTATGCCCGAAATGTTGAAAAGGCCGCGAGTATAGCTGGTGAAACAGCTGCATCCGGAAGAATACGCGAGATGAAATCAGCTGAGGGGCTGCTCATTCTTGCCGTTTCTGATGATGCCATCCAGGAAGTTGCCAAACTCATCTCAGGTTTCGATCTGTCGGAAGAGCTCGTTTGCTGCCATATCTCCGGAGCTGCCGGACTCGATACGCTTGAACCCTTAGCGCAGCAGGGACTCCGTGTCGGATCAATTCATCCTCTTCAGAGTTTTCCGGCCGGAGCGAATGCAGACTATTTCCGGGACATTTCCGTGAGCGTGCTATCTCCGGAGGCTGAGAATCTGCTCACAGGTTTTGTGGAGAGCCTGAACTGCAGACCTGTTCCGGTTACGGAGCAGCAGAAGAAAGAGCTGCATCTGGCGGCTGTTTTTGCCTCAAACTATCTTGTAGCACTCATGGAGCTGGTCAACCGCACGACAGAAGGGCTTAGCCAGCCGTTATCAGAAATTCTTGCCCCGCTTATCCAGACTACGCTTTCCAATGTATCGGATAAAGGCACAGAGCAATCGCTCACAGGACCTGTAAGCCGGGGTGATTCGGGAACGATTGAATCGCATCTTGAGCTCATCAGACGTAAGCAGGACGGGCAAATGATGCACAGCTACAAATCGTTGGGCAGAGTTGCACTGAGTCTTGCGGCCAAGTCTGAAAGGCTAACGCCTGCAGAAATTAACGAAATTGAAAAGCTGTTGAGGGAATGACAAATAAAGCATCCGGTAGTGATTTCTACGAAAAAGTCTATGAGGTCGTGGCACGTATCCCATTGGGAAGAGTAACTACCTATGGCGCTATTGCCCGTTTTTTGGGCGTAGGCGGAAGTGCGAGAATGGTAGGTTATGCTCTCAATGAAACGCTTAAGCACAACGGTCCCGACCTGCCCTGCCACAGAGTGGTAAACCGTCTCGGGCATTTATCCGGGAAAGCCTATTTCGGCCCGGGAATTATGGAAATGCTTCTTCGTCAGGAGGGGATTCATTTTCTGGATGAAGAAACCGTTGATCTCGCCAAGCACTACTGGGATCCGGCAGACGAGCTGAAGGCACCTCCCATATCATAATTAAAAATGGCTTTAAATTCTGCGGAATGATGTTTTCACAACTGGTGAATTGGTTTAAGGGTGATAAGAATCAGACTCAGAGGAACAGAACTCCTGAGCTGACTAACAAACTAAAAATTGGCGAAAGAGAGCAGGATCTGTTTGAGCGGGCCGTGAAGCTCTATATTTTTGTTCATCATGTGCCGCATACAGAGCTGGAGCCGGACCTGCGTGATCAGCTCAGGTACACCGGAAACGCGGTTTATAGCCTGCTACTGAACTGGGTGAGGGATAAGAAGCCATCACTCGAATACATGGACTTCCTCAACAGCAAACTGCATGAGCTTAGAGAGCTGCCGAAAGATATGCTTAAGGGGCTTCAAATCATGCCAGAAGAAATCCACCTGCTTGAGCTGCAGGATGAGGCACGAATTCGATTCTCAGATGAAGAGGAGGGGCTTACGCTATATCTCAATTTTGTGAAGGCTGAAGGCTGTTGTTTCTATCACATAGAGCAGCACTGATATCAAAGCCCTATGAAAAATAGCGGGAATGATTTTTTTGTCAGATTCATTTAATTGTTTAAACAAATAACGTAGTTTAATCCCTTACTATCATGAGTAAACATCTTTTTGAAAACGTACAATTCGCCGGCAAATCGGTAGAAGAAGCCGAAAAAGTCATTATCCTTATTCACGGCAGGGGAGCAACGGCTGACAGTATCCTTGGCCTGATGAATGAATTCCGTCTCGATGACGCCGCCTACATTGCGCCTCAAGCCACAAACAACACCTGGTACCCGTACTCTTTTCTGAAGCCTGAGTCTGAAAATGAGCCATGGCTGAGTTCAGCTATCTCCCTTCTTGATGAAGTGGTGGACTCTATACTGAAGACAGGCAAGTCACACAATCAAATCGTTTTTATGGGCTTTTCGCAAGGAGCTTGTTTAGCTTCGGAATATGTAGCCAGAAACGCTGAGCGATTTGGCGGACTTATCGCATTTAGCGGTGGAGTAATTGGTGATGCCATCAAGCCGGAAAAATACAGTGGTGATTTCGACGGAATGCCTGCTTTCTTTGGTTGCAGTGACAACGATTTTCACATTCCTGAAGACCGCGTTTACGACTCGGAATCTCTGTTTAAAAAGCTAAATGCCAAAGCAGAAGCGGTCATTTATCCGGGAATGGGGCACACCATAAATCAGGATGAAATCCTCCGTGCCCAGAGAATTATCGACAGCGTTAAATAGAGTGGTATTATCCTGAGCTGAGGTCGATGCCTCTACTGATTGGCATCGATCTCTACGGGATCAGCATCGTCGAAATCGTCTGGAGTTGGAGGTCCGAAGAAATTTAATACCTCTGTATCATTGAAAAGATCGAAGAGTTCAAAAAGCTCTTCAAACTCATCCGACAGGCGAATGCCTTCATTTTTCCACTGCTCGTATAATTCGAGAATATCATCACGATGGTAGGTTTCGAGCATGTATTCCAGCTTCTCTTCTATTTCACGCTCTGCATCTGCGAGTGCCAGAATATCAAATCGTGGCTCGTCCGGCAGCTCTAACAGGCGGAAGCGATCGTCTGAAAAGTGGATAGGCAAAATAGCTGCATTAATCTGACCCTCTGTGAAGTTAAAGCGCTGCCCGATTCCCTGGAAAGTTCCATGCGACCGAATGGCTTTTGTCGTTTGAACAGGATTCCCGGCTAGCGAAAGCACACTTGCTATAAATGAACCGTTGTCATAACCTATATAGCTGAATAAATCCGGTTCCTGACCAAAAGCCGCCCGATAATCATCACGGAAGTTGTTTACGCTTTCGCTTTCGTTATCGCGATAGAAAACCTCAGAGTAGACAATGTTGAATCTCCTGGCGGCTTGACTGTTAATGTTGGTCAGCCCGAACTCCTGCGATCCCAGCACCTGTACATTGCTTCTTAGAGCAAGCAGCTGCGTCATCATCAGATCTATTATCGTCGGAGCTGTGCTGCCTGTTACAGGCATATATAGGGCATCAGATTCGACCCAGCTTAGCAGAAAGCGCTCCAGCTCATCATCGTCTTTGCCCAGCAGATTAGGATTGCTGGTGAAGTATTTCGAAAAATCAGACAGTTCGAACCGGCGGGCCTGGAAATCTTCGCTGATGTAGTACGGGATTTCTGCTCCAAGCTCAATGGCTCTGCTGCGAAACGCACGGGCTTCCTCAACACCTACGGTCGTCCTGTCGACCATGATACTTATCTGACGATGTCCGAGGTATTGAACGGCAATTTCAGCCATCCGTTTTCCGCGCTCCGCAAAGGTCGGGTTGGCGTGGAAAAAGTACGCATTATTTCTGGTGAGGTCTTCAGTATTGGCCAATGGGGCAATGACCGGAATCTCGTAAGCCCGCGCAACCTCAGCAACTTTGCGGGCATCTTCGCTAAAGAGCGGGCCAAACAGAATATCTGGACGAATTTCGGTGATGAGCTTCTCAACCTTTTCACGTAAATCAAAATCCCTCAGGACATTATCTGTACGGAATTCACCGTTTTCGTCCTCATCATTTTCAATGGATAGATCCAGTAGTATAAGTTCGATGTTATTCGTGTCAGGATTTTGGTTGTGGTCTTCCACGGCCAGCAAGAGTCCGTAGAAAAGGGCACGGCTGACCTCAAATCCGTCTGAATCGCGGTGCTGCTGCGGGAGAACAACGCCTACACGATAGCTGAATTCCTGGGGCACTGTGTAGGGCTTGAGCTGGTTCTCAGCAAGGTCATCATCTTCTGTTTCGGCTGCTCTGCTGCGCTCCTCGGCTACAGAACGCTGAAGCTCGCGCATTTCATCAATGAAATCCCGGCCCAGGCGAATACGCTGTCCGCGGTTTATGAGCTGTCGGCCTTCATCACTCCCGTGGAGCTGAATACCTGCCCGAATTAAATCTTGCTGAAGATTCTGACTATCTGCTTCCTCAAGCGCTGATAGCCTTTGGTCAAAGGAAAGAAAACCATTCCACGCACTTAGCATAGTGGCTGCCCGCTCCTGAAGCGAGGGGTCGAAGGTATCATTTAGTTCTGAAAGCAGTGAGAGGCCACGACCGTAATTCCGCTGCACCAGATGAACCAATGCAAGGCTGTAGGTTGCCTCCTGAGAAATATCTGTGAAGGGAAGGGAGCGAGCAAACCGAAGCTCTTCCTTAGACTCGGAATAGCGGCCAAGGGCAAAAAGGGAATTCCCCCGATAGAGCCGGGCTTCCGGCATAAATTCAAGCTGGGCGAAAAGTTCTTCTGCTGCTTCATAGTTGAAGGCACGGTAGTTATCAAGAGCTTCAAGAAAGAGCGCCTGTTCTTCATCGGAATAGCTTACAGGAGAGGTCTCTTGTGCGAATAACGCAACCTGAGCCGAGAAGAGAAAAACGAATAGCAGAATAACGTGTTTGTACATAGCGGTTTTAAAAAGTCTGGACGTGGTGTGAGTCATCAGGTAATAACCGTAAGCAAAGCCTGGGGACTATATTTATTCCCATTCAATTGTTGCCGGTGGCTTCGAACTGATATCGTATACAACGCGGTTGATGCCCGAAACCTGATTTATAATGCGATTGGAAATTTCAGCCAGGAAGTCATATGGCAAATGAGCCCAGTCGGCAGTCATGCCATCAACGCTGGTTACGGCCCGAAGTGCTGCGGTGTATTCGTAGGTGCGTTCATCACCCATAACTCCCACGCTTTGAACGGGCAGAAGTACAACAAGAGCCTGCCATACGCTGTCGTACAGCCCGTGCTCCCGAAGTCCCTGAATGAAAATAGCATCGGCTTCGCGCAGCAGGTCCAGCTTCTCTTCAGAAAGAGCACCCAGTACCCTTATGCCGAGTCCGGGCCCCGGAAATGGATGACGCTTAATAAACGACTCCGGTATGCCAAGGGCACGGCCCACTGTGCGGACCTCATCCTTGAAAAGTTCACGCATGGGCTCAATGAGCTTAAGATTCATTTTCTCCGGAAGCCCGCCTACGTTATGATGTGATTTTATCGTAGCCGATGGCCCCTTGAAGCTTACGCTTTCGATAACGTCAGGATATAGCGTGCCTTGAGCCAGGAATTTGAAATCGGAATCATGCGCCACTTCCTGATCGAACACATCGATGAAGGTGTTGCCAATTATCTTACGTTTTTCTTCGGGATCGCTCACGCCGTGGAGCCTATCCATAAACATTGATCGGCGATCTACGCCAAGCACGGGAAGCTTCAGCACGTTTCGGTACATGTTAAGCACGTCTTCGAATTCGCCTTTACGGAGTAGTCCGTTGTCTACGAACACGCACATCAGCTGATCGCCAATGGCCTCATGAATGAGTTTGGCCGTTACGGTTGAGTCTACACCGCCTGAAAGCGCACAAATTACCTTATCGGTACCTACAGCCTTTTTTATGTTATCGGTCGACTCCTCTATGAATGATGCCGGAGTCCAGTCGCCGCTCAACCCGCAAATGGTGATAGCAAAGTTGGTGAGAATAGCCGAACCGAATTCGGAATGAACGACTTCAGGGTGGAATTGTACCCCGTAAACTGGCAGTGATTTGTGCTGTACTGCTGCAACAGGAGCGTTTGAAGTATGGGCCACAATTTCGTAGTCATCGGGTAAGTCATTGAGCTTATCGCCATGACTCATCCAAACCTGCGTTTTTTCCGGCACGTTAGCAAAGAGCGGACATTCTTTGTCGATCAGCAGATTCGCCCGCCCGAATTCACGTTTATCAGACCTCGCTACGCTGCCCGGTTTGTAGGTGTGGGAAATCACCTGCAGACCATAGCAAATACCGAGCACGGGAACATTCCATTCGAATATGCTTGTGTTTAGATGGGGGGCGCCTTCATCGTTCACACTCATAGGTCCGCCGGATAGAACTACGCCTTTAGGCAGATGCTTGCTAAAGCTTTCAAGGTCAGCATTGAATGGATGGATTTCGCAGTACACCTGGGCTTCACGAAGCCTTCTTGCGATTAGCTGCGTGTATTGAGAACCAAAATCGAGAATTAAAATCCAGTCGTGCTGATGATTAACCATGGCGTTGAGCAGAAAAAAGTGTGTTAATAAAGGGTGATGGGTTTCGCGCTAAAGGTACGGCTTACAGAAATAAAATGGTGCATAAAACAACAAAACCCCGTACTGTTTAATACGGGGTTTTGAAAGTCTTTACAGGGGATTACCTCATGCTGCTAGTCGATGATTTCCTGATAAGCATCGGCATCCATAAGGCTTTCGACCTGAGAAGCATCGCTCAGCTTAATTTTTACAAGCCAGCCTTTACCATACGGGTCTTCATTAACGATTTCCGGGTTGTCCGCAAGGTCTTCGTTAACTTCTACGACTTCACCCGAAACTGGCATAAAGAGATCAGAAACAGTCTTCACGGCTTCGATTGTCCCGAAGACGTCGTCCTGATCGTAGGAATCTCCTACATCGTTTAGTTCAACAAAAACGATATCGCCAAGCTCGGTTTGAGCAAACTCGGTGATACCTACAGTCGCGGTTCCATCACCATTATCGCGGAGCCACTCGTGCTCCTTGGTGTATTTCAACTCTTGTGGGTAGCTCATGTATATGAGATCCTATTTATTGGGTTCGAATTTGAAATGTTTTTCGAGATAATCTGTGGTGAATTCACCTTTTACAAATCCGGGGCTGTCCATAAGCTGGATGTGGTACGGAATTGTAGTCTTGATGCCTTCAATCACGAATTCTTCGAGGGCACGCTTCATACGGGCAATTGCCTCTTTTCGACTTGGCGCGCTTACAATAAGCTTGGCAATCATCGAGTCGTAATTCGGTGGTACTACATAGCCGGAATAAGCGTGGGTGTCTACACGAACGCTATGCCCGCCAGGCAGGTGAAAAACGGTGATTTTGCCGGCAGAAGGCCTGAAGTTAAACTCAGGGTCTTCCGCGTTAATACGGCACTCAATGGAATGGCCTCTGATTTTGAGAGGTTTGCGCTCGAGAGGAAGACCTGCAGCAATCTCAATCTGATTTTTAATGAGATCGGCGTTGGTTACTTCTTCTGTAACGGGATGCTCCACCTGTATTCGGGTATTCATCTCCATAAAGTAGAAATCCTTGTTCTTGTCGAGAAGGAATTCTACAGTTCCGGCGCCTTCGTAGTTTACAGTTTCAGCCGCACGGATTGCAGCCTGCCCCATTTTCTCACGAAGCTCCGGATCCATTACCGGTGATGGAGCCTCTTCCAGAATTTTCTGGTGTCTTCGCTGAAGTGAACAGTCGCGTTCGCCCAGGTGAGTTACATAGCCGTGACGATCACCCAGAATCTGGATTTCAACGTGGCGTGGCTCCTCGATAAACTTTTCGATATACACTTCAGGATTGCCGAAAGCACTACCGGCCTCGTTTCGGGCTCCGTCGAATGCCCGTTTGAAGTCAGCGGCCTGCTTAACGATACGCATTCCGCGACCGCCGCCGCCAGCCGTAGCTTTGATGATTACCGGATAGCCGATTTCTTCAGCAACTTTCTGAGCTTCATTAAGGTCGGAAATGTTGCCATCGGAGCCGGGCACAACAGGAACGCCATATTTAATCATATGAGCTTTCGCCGTTGATTTATCCCCCATAGCCGAAATCATTTCCGGGCTTGGGCCGATAAACTTAATGTTGTGCTCCTGGCAGATTCTGGAGAACTCAGCGTTTTCTGCAAGGAAACCGTATCCCGGGTGGATGGCCTCTGCATTCGTGATTTCGGCCGCAGCCATAATCCGCTGGATTTTCAGATAACTTTCTTTGGAAACAGGAGGTCCGATACATACGGCTTCATCGGCGAAACGTACGTGAAGGCTGTTAGCATCGGCCGTAGAATAAACGGCTACGGTTTTGATGCCCATTTCCTTACATGTACGAATAACGCGGAGAGCAATCTCGCCGCGGTTCGCTATAAGAATTTTTTTGAACATCGTAGTTTAGTTTGGTTCGATCAGAAAGAGAGGCTGGTCGAATTCCACAGGCTGTGCATCAGAAACAAGTACCTTAACAACCTTGCCGGAAACTTCGCTTTCGATTTCATTCATGATTTTCATGGCTTCCACGATACAGAGCACATCACCCTTCTTAATGGTGTCGCCAACTTTAACAAAGTCCGGAGACTCAGGATTCGGAGCGGCATAGAACGTGCCAACGATAGGAGACTTGATTTCCTCTGTATTGGAAGGTGCAGCTGCTGGTTTTTCTGCTGCCGGCTGCGCTGCCGGTGCCGCCGGTGCGGAAGCTTGTGGTGCTGCAGGAGCTTGCGCATAATAAACCTGCTCACGCGGAGCAGCAGCTTCACTTTGCTTTTTAACTTTAATTTTCAGATTTCCTTCTTCTATAGCCACCTCGTTGAGATCGCTTTCAGAAATCATGTCAAGAAGACTTTGAATTAATTTGAGATCCATAGTTTTAGAAAAATTAGAATTAGCTTTTAACCCTTTCGAGGTATGATTTAGTGCGGGTGTCGACTTTTACCAAATCGCCTTCATTAATAAAGAGCGGTACCTGTACTACTGCACCTGTTTCGAGTGTAGCAGGCTTTGATCCACCCTGTGCCGTATCTCCTTTAACACCGGGATCGGTTTGTGAAATTTGCAGTGATACGTGGTCGGCCATTTCAGTGAACAGGATCTTTTCCTCTTCTGCGTTAATAGCAATGGTTACTTCCTGGCTTTCCTTCATAAATTCCGGACGGTCTACAATCTCTGGCATCAGACCAACCTGTTCATAGGTTTGGGTATGCATGAAGTGATAAAGACTGCCATCGAAATAAAGAAATTGGTAGGGGTGACGCTCGATCCGCACGGAGTCCATGCTTTCGCCGGATCTGAAGGTCTTGTCTATAATTTTTCCGGTTTCAACACCTTTCAGTTTAGTGCGCACAAAAGCGGGCCCTTTACCGGGCTTAACATGCTGAAATTCAATAATGGTGTAGAGCTGAGAGTTCACAATGATAGTGAGCCCGTTTTTGAAGTCAGCGGTTGAAACTTTAGGCATAAATAATGATTTAACCGTTTCAGTTATAATTAAATAATAACAAAATACTACAGAATGGCAATTTACCACTCTTTTTTTAATCTCACCTAATGATATTTAGGACCGTGGTTACGAATACGATGCCAATAAGCACAGGGCAGATATACTGAATGAAGAAAGCCCAAAGACGACCAACTCCTGAATTTGAAGCCCCCGGAAATCCCTGATCAATTTCAAGAAGCGCGTTGCTGGATTTCCATACCCAACCCAGGAAAATACAGGTCATCATTCCGCCAAGCGGAAGTCCGATTTCGTTGAAGATGTTTACAAAGACATCGATCAGGCCGATATCGAAAGAGATGATTAGCGCGAAGAAAAGTACAATTCCACCAATAATCAAGGAAGCTTTCTTGCGGGGAATTTTGTGCTCATCAATTACATAAGATACCGGTACCTCGAGTAGCGATATGGATGAAGTTAGGGCTGCCAGCCCAAGCAGTAGAAAGAATGATATTGAAACGAACAGGCCAAGAAATCCGCCCAAATTCTCAAATAGCTGTGGAAGAACAGTAAATACAAGAGATACAGATGATATGAGCTCGCCGTCTTCGCCAAAAATTGGAATCCCCTGCGTGAGGGCAACATACATGGCAGGAATTACAAGCATGCCGGCAACAAAGGCGATGAAAATATCGAACACGGTGACATAAGCCGCTGATTCCATAATATTCTGGTTCTTCTTCAGGTATGAACCATAAGTGATAAGGGCGCCCATACCAAGCGAGAGGGAGAAGAAAGCTTGTCCCATAGCGGAAAGCGTTAGATCTACACTCAACAGGCTAAAGTCGGGCATCAGGTATTCCCGTACACCAAGTGCGCTGCCCTCAAGGGTAAACACATAGCCAATCATCACCAGTAGTATGAAAAGCAAAAAAGGCATGAGTACTTTTGTTGCGCGTTCTATACCATTGCTTACTCCGCCGTTAATAATTCCGACAGTGAAAAGCATGAATACAATGGTAAAGATGGCGTTTTTGGGACCATTTGCAAGATCACCGAACCACGCGGCGCCGGACACATTACCAGTGTACTTTAGGATTTCCTCAAAAACATAGGCGACTGTCCAGCCGGAAATAACCAGATAAAAGGCCAGAATCATCATTCCGCATAATACACCCCAGTAGCCAATAATTGCACCAAAACCGCTGGAATCCAGGGCTTTGAAGGCACCCACCGGGTTCTTGCCTGTTTTACGGCCGATCGTTATTTCGGCTATCATAACCGGCAGACCTACCAAAATACAGCAGACCAAATAAACGAGAATAAAAGCTGCGCCGCCATTATCTGCTACCTGAGTGGGAAAGCCCCAAATATTTCCAAGCCCTACGGCCGAGCCGGCTGCGGCGAGAATGAAACCGAGTTTACTGTTCCACGTTCCTCTGCCGGGATTTTCGATAGTTGCCAAAGTTATGTCTGGTTTAGTTGGTGGGTTAGAAAAGTTGGGTTAAAATATTGTATTTAATCCCTATCACGCAACTTTCTTAAAATAAACCCTGAAGATGGGTCGACGTTTAGTTTTTCGGCTGCTATATCGAAGCCGCTGGCGGCCACCATATTGCCGGATGCCACGATTTCCCACACCCCATGAGGCAAATCGATGGTATGAACGGCAAACGGATTTCCGTTAAGGCTTACGATGTAGTCGTAATTGTCTCCACATCCTTCACCAAAGATGGAGAGCGTTACATGCAGACTGTCGCTATAATTCCAAAATCGTAAATCCTGCGAGCGAGCTTTGCTAAGGGCAGGGGCGTTCTTGCGAAGTTCAATCAGAGCTCTGTAATAGTTAAAAAGCTCTTGATTCTTTCTCATGTCGCTGAAGTTCAGATAATTCGTTTTGTTATCCTTCTCGTAACTGTTGTGGTCGATATGTCCCGCAAAGGGATCTTCGATGCCATCTATAGGTTCTACAATTTTTGTACGCGCCCACTCTTGTCCGGCATGAATCATAGTAGTGCCCTGTGCTGCAAAAAGGAAGAGTGCCGCCAGCTTGTTAAGTTTGAGCTGGTCTTGTGTGAGTCTGACCAAGTCCGAGCGCTTATGTGTCTTCGAAGCCATCCCGGGATTCAGGCCAATCCGGATAAAATCTCCAAGGGTATACCCATCGTGTGATTCCAGATAGTTAACGGCATGCGCACTGGTGTTATATCTTCCGTTGCTGAATCCGTTCAGGGTGCCGCTCAGGAAGTTTTCAAGGCCTTCACGAGAAGCCTCCCATTGCCATTTGCCAAAGATGAAACCAAGATCCTTAGTCGGATCTGAACCTTTCACACCGTTACGAATCTGGTCATTCCACGATGGCCAGCCAATCTCGGAAAAGCCTTTGGGATCGTATCCACCGCCCCAGGGTTCACCAATTAATATAACGTTTGGGTTGATGGCTTCAGCTTCTTTACGCAGCTGTTGAAGCGTTTCGCGATCGATGAGGTTTGCCAGGTCGAAGCGGAACCCATCGATGTGAAACTCCTGCATCCAGTACAGTACGCTGTCGATAATGAGTCTGCGCGCCATCGGAGCTTCTGTTTTGAAGTCGTTACCGCAACCGCTGTCGGAAATGTAGTGTCCGTCTTCGTTCAGCCGGAAATAGTATTCCTTATCTATAAGCTTGAACGGATTCAGGTCGTACTGTGAAACGTGATTGTAGACCACGTCGAGAATTACGGTGATGCCCTCTTTATGAAGCGCCCTCACCATCTCCTTAAGCTCACGTATTGCTTTTTTCGACGTCCCATTCAACGCTCCCGGCTCGATTGTGCCGTCGGTAGCATAGATAGTTTCGGGCGCGAAAAAGAAAGAGGTCATGTAACCCCAATAGTTTCGACCGTAGGCATTCCAGGTATTGATTACACCGTCGCTGATCGGCTCATTGTGCGGAGGCTCGAAATAAGCAAACTTTTGGAGAGGCAGAAGTTCTACGGCATTAACGCCCATTTTCTTAAGATGATTGATTCCTCCAAGCCCGTTTGTATCTACGAATCCTTTATACGTTCCGGGCTGATGCGCTCCGGCTGACTCATGAGCCGTTAAATCCTTCAAATGTGTTTCGTATATCACCAAATCACGGATGTCTTCAGGACAAACAAACGTGTCACCTTGCCAGTCGAAAGGCTCCGGCTTCATGATCACGCTTTTGGGGCGCTGCAGATGCGTGTTTTCTGTAACGACCAGCATGCTGTACGGATCGGCAATGAGAATGTCATCATCAGGACAGTCGTAGCAGGGCTTGTCGGCCGGTGGTTTGATTCTGTATCCGTAGAGCTGGCCTTCGTGGTTGCCTTTTATGGTAAGCTGCCAGATATCGTTGCCGTTACGGTTCAGCGCAAAGCGGTCGCCCTTATCCTGGTCCGTATTTTCGAAAATTTCCACCTCAACAGACTCGGCACGGGGACAGAAAATCCTGAATTCGGTATGCTCTTTTTCGGGAAAGCAGCCAAGCCTCGGGTTGCTTCCAGTGGAGTTTCTGTTTGTTGCTACAGCCGTGTCCGTTTCTTTTTGCATCAAATGACTTTCAAATACTTCTTAATTAACCACTGAACCAGGGCGGGCATCAGAGCTGACGAACAACAGACCGTCTGCGGGATCTTCAGCCATCAGAATCATGCCTTTGCTTTCCATGCCCATCATCTTGCGGGGTTTAAGGTTCGCAACCACTACCACGTTCTTGCCAATGATATCCTCTGGCTCGTGGAACTGTGAAATCCCGCTAAGGATAATGCGTTCTTCATAGCCCACATCAACCTTTATTTTCAGGAGTTTTTTCGACTTTTTCACCTTTTCGGCCTCAAGAATCCGCGCCACGCGAAGATCGAGTTTGACGAAGTCGTCGAACTCGATAGCATCTTTTTCAGGCTCCAGATCCGGTTCGGCAGGTCCGGCATGCTCGGCAGCGCGGGCTTCCAAACGGTCAATCTGTTTTTGAATCTGGCTGTCCTCAATTTTCTTGAACGGAATTTCTCCGGCCGTAAGCGGCTGACCAGCTTTTAGCATTTCAGAGCTAACCTCGTTCCATAAGATGAGGCCGTTCACACTTAGGTTGAGCGCAGTTTTGAGTTTGGAGCATGCATCAGGAACAATTGGCTCGAAGTACACAGAGAGTGCCGCAACGATCTGTGCTGACACGTGTAACGTATTGCCGCATTTCCCGATATCGGTCTTGCGGGAGTGCCAAGGCTCCATGTCTGTGAAATACTTGTTGCCAAGGCGTGCCAGATTGATCGTGTGATGTGCAGCGTCTTTGAAGCGAAACTTCTCATAAGCCTCGGAAATCAACTTGCCGTGCTTCTCGATTTCTGCCAGCAGAGCCAGATCCTCTTTAGAAGCATTTTTAAGCTCCGGAAGCTTGCCTTCGAAAAAGCGGTCGATAAAAGAAAACGTGCGGAAAACAAAGTTGCCGAACACATCAGCTAAATCGTTGTTCACGCGTCCCTGAAAGTCTTTCCAGGAGAAGTCGCTGTCTTTATTTTCCGGCAGGATGGTGGTGAGCGCATAGCGCAGCAGGTCGGGCTCGAACTCCTCAAGATATTCATGAAGCCATACGGCCCATCCGCGCGATGTTGAAAGCTTTTTGCCTTCAAGATTCAGGAACTCGTTGGCCGGCACGTTCTTCGGAAGCACGTAGTCACCGTGCGCTTTAAGCATAGCCGGAAACATAATGCAGTGGAATACGATGTTGTCTTTCCCGATGAAGTGGATGAGCTCGGTATCTTCCTGCTGCCAGAAAAGTTTCCACTCTTCCGGCGAACCGGTTTGTGCAGCCCACTCTACGGTAGCTGATATATAACCGATAGGGGCATCGAACCACACGTACAGTACTTTGCCATCAGCGCCTTCAAGTGGCACCGGAACGCCCCACTTCAGGTCTCGGGTTACCGCACGCTCACTCAGGCCACCCTCAAGCCAGCTTTTACACTGCCCCACGACGTTTGCTTTCCAATCACCATGGCCATCAATCCACTCACCAAGCCATTCCTGATAGTTGCCGAGCGGGATATACCAGTGCTCTGTTTCTCTCAGTTCTGGCGTTGCGCCGCTTAGCATACTTTTGGGGTTGCCAAGCTCTGAAGGGGAGAGCGCTGTACCGCACTTCTCGCACTGATCGCCATAAGCCTCCTCATAACCGCATTTCGGACAGGTTCCTTTTATGTAGCGGTCAGCCAGAAACATCTGAGCTTCGGTGTCGAAATACTGCTTCTCGGTTTTTTTTACGAAGACGCCATCATCATGCAGCTTTTTGAAGAATTTCTGCGAAATATCTTTGTGCGTTTCAGAGCTGGTGCGCCCGTAATAATCGAAGGAGATGCCAAAATCTTCAAATGCCTGTTTGTTGATTTTGTGGTAGCGATCAACTATATCCTGAGGCGTTACGCCTTCTTTGTCGGCCGCAATAGTAATGGGGACACCGTGCTCGTCTGAGCCGCAAATGAAAAGAATCTCTTTACCTGCCAGCCGCATGTAGCGAACATAAAGATCGGAGGGAAGGTAGGCTCCGGCAAGATGACCAAGGTGAAGCGGGCCGTTTGCGTAAGGAAGTGCTGCAGTAACGAGAACTCTGTCAGACATGAAAGTAAATGTATAAAAACTTGTGTAGTATTGATTAATGAAGTCTATTCCGGGTTGAGTCGTTCGCTCCGTTAATAGTCTAAATTACCTTAAACGATATAGCCTCCCAAGATAAGGGCTAATCGTTCAAAGAGCAAAGAATCAGGGGCAGCGATCCAGAATGTGATATAGGGTGATGCCGATGCTTACCGACACGTTAAGCGAGTGCTTCTGCCCATACTGAGGGATTTCATAGCAGTTTTCCATTAAGGGCAACAGCTCATCGTCCAGACCAGTAACTTCATTACCGAAAAACAGGATGATCTTATCGTTGGGTTTGACTTCCAAATGGTCAATAAGCAGAGAGTTTTTGGTTTGTTCAATGCCAATGAGTCGGTAGCCTTCGGTTTTGAGACGTTTGATTTCATCGATTGGGTTGGGGGGTGTTTTCCACACTACGGATTCGTCAGCGCCGAGTGCGGTCTTGGAGATTTCCGGTCTTGGGGGCTGAGGCGTGTAGCCTGTTAAGACGAGCTCTCCGGCACCAAGTGCATCACAGCTTCTGAATGCCGATCCAACATTATGCATACTTCTGATGTTGTGCAGCCACACTTTGAGCTGCTGCATTTCTACCGGTGCTTTTCTGCTTAGGTTGTCTTCGAGTATTTGTCTTGTGGTTCTTTTGGCGTTTCGGCTCATCAGCTGTTAATGGAATTCAGAATAATTGCGTATATTGAAACATCATACAAAATGACATACGGGCCGCCTGTTTTAATGCGCAGGCTGCCCGCTTGCATTTTATAGGCTCGCGGTTTTTCAGGAAAATACAATCGTGAAGCCTATTTTTATTTTATTAAGGTAACCAATTTAAAACGAGTTTAGCCGTGAAAGTAAATCACTTATCAAAAGAAGGTTTCGAAAAACTTACCAAAGAGCTTCGTCAGCTGAAAACTGAGGGCCGTAAAAGAGTTGCGGAGGACATCGAAGAGGCGCGTTCAAAAGGCGACCTAAGCGAGAACGCAGAATACGACGCGGCAAAAGAAGCACAGGGGCATCTCGAGAAGAAGATCGCTGAACTCGAGCACTCGCTTGCAAACGCACGTGTAATTGATGAAAGAAACATCGACGCATCTAAGGTCTACGTGCTTTCAACCGTGGAAATCCACAATAAAAAAACGAATAAGAAAAACACCTACACGCTTGTTTCCCCTCAGGAAGCTGATTTCGCGGCCGGCAAGATTTCAGTGGAGTCACCTATCGGAAGTGCGCTTCTTGGAAAAGAAGTGGGTGATGTTGTTGAAGTGAAGGTTCCAGCCGGGCTTCTTCAGCTTGAAGTGCTTTCAATCACCAGAAACGGCTGATTCTGAATCCAAGAGAAGTGGCAAACCGGAATCCGATAGAATACTATATTAATGTCAGCACAGATTTCCCCATGGATTCCGTGCTGACTTTTCATATCGGCTTTATTTAAATGATGCCATGATTATTCTAGGGATTTCCTGTTACTATCACGACTCGGCAGCGGCTCTGCTGAAAGACGGAGATCTTATTGCCGCAGCTCAGGAAGAGCGCTTTACCAGAATTAAGCACGATCCCGGCTTTCCTCACAATGCTATTGCCTACTGCCTTAAGGAGGCGGGCATCACACTTAGAGATGTTGATGCCATTTCTTTCTATGACAAGCCGTTCCTGAAATTCGAGCGTATTCTGGAAACCTATTTGGGGTATGTGCCGTCAGGAATCAGAAGCGCCTGGAAGGCTTTGCCCATCTGGATTAAGGAAAAGCTCTGGATATCAGACCTGATTCGGAACGAGCTCGATTTTGAAGGTCAACTGCTCTTTCCCGAACATCACGAGTCACATGCCGCCTCGGCATTTTTTCCGTCGCCTTATGAAAAAGCCGGCGTGCTTACTATGGACGGCGTAGGGGAGTGGGCCACAAGTTCACTCGGAATGGGTGAAGGCAACCGGGTGACTATCCACAAAGAGCTCAATTTTCCTCATTCTCTGGGCTTGCTCTATTCGGCGTTCACCTATTTTACGGGTTTTAAAGTGAACTCGGGTGAATATAAACTCATGGGGCTGGCACCCTACGGAGAGCCAGTTTATACCCAAAAAATTCTGGATGAGCTCATCGATTTAAAGAATGATGGCTCTTTCCGGATGAACATGCGCTATTTCGATTATGGTTCCGGATTGAAAATGACCTCACGGCATTTCGATTCACTTTTCGACGGACCGCCCCGAAAGCCTGAATCGCAGATTGGAAAACGCGAGATGAATCTTGCGGCATCGGTTCAGCAGGTTACGGAAGAAATTATGCTGAAAATGGCGGCTCATACGGTACAGGTGTCCGGGAGCAAAAATTTGTGTCTGGCGGGCGGTGTTGCGCTCAACTGTGTGGGTAATGGAAAACTATTACGGTCGGGAGTCGTGGACTCGCTTTGGATACAGCCAGCTGCCGGAGATGCCGGAGGCGCGGTGGGAGCAGCCTATGTGGCGCATCACCATTATTACGGTAAAAACCGCGAGCCGCGTAATGCCGACCAGATGAAAGGAAGCTATCTGGGGCCAGCATTTTCAGATGATGAAATCGGACTTTTTATTGAAGCAAACGGCTACGTCGCGACAAAACTCGAATACGATCAGCTCATATCTGAAACCGCTGATGCGCTCGCAAATCAGCAGGTCGTAGGGTGGTTTCAGGGAAGAATGGAGTTTGGACCGCGGGCACTGGGCGCCAGATCCATTTTGGGCGATTCCCGCTCTGAAGAGATGCAGAAGACGCTTAATCTGAAGATCAAGTTCCGTGAAAGCTTTCGTCCATTTGCCCCGAGCGTGCTTAGAAACAAAGTAAGTGAGTGGTTCGACTTAAGCGATGAAAGCCCGTATATGCTGATTGTGGCCGATGTTCACGCTTCCAAAATGAAGCAGACAGACGATTCTGCCGTCGGGTTCGATAAGCTCTATCAGATCAGGTCCGAAATTCCAGCCGTTACCCACGTCGACGGCTCTGCCCGGGTACAGACGGTAGACGGCAAATGGAACAAGGCCTATTACGATTTGATAAACGCCTTCGACCAGAAAACAGGCTGTCCGGTCATTATCAACACCAGTTTCAATGTGCGTGGTGAGCCTATTGTTTGTACTCCTGAAGATGCCTATCGTTGCTTCATGCGCACAAATATGGATCGTCTTGTGATGGGCTCATGGGTGTTTTTGAAAACCGATCAGCCTCAGTTCGCCGATCAGGAAAAATGGGAAGAGGAGTTCGTACTTGACTAAAAAGAAATCATTCCTGGCCATGGTGATGGCTGAAGTTGAGGTAAACAAAAAGCGAATTCGTGATTTCGGACTCGTGATGCTCGTGGTATTGTCATTCATCATTCCTGCTTTTCTGAGCTGGAGAAATGACTGGGAAATTTCCACGGTGTCGTGGATGCTCTTTACTATTGGGGTGGTGTTATTTTTGTTTTCCCTCGTGAGGCCGCTGCTTCTTACGCCCGTCTACAAAGCTTGGATGGGTCTTGCGATTATTTTGGGTCTGTTCATGACTAAGGTCATCATCAGTTTGGTATTTTATCTGATTATGACGCCAATCGGGATAGGCCGCCGGCTACTGGTAAAAGACCCACTCGGAATTCAGCAGAACAAGCAGATTGAGTCGTATTGGGAAGTAAAGGAAAATCCCGTTCGGGAGCCATCAACCTACGAAAAACAATATTAGAGCAGCTCATGCAAAATGCTCAGAATCCGGCACTGGTTGATGTGTATGTGTACTCTCTGAAGAGTAACAAGCCGTACTTCCTGCTCCTGAAACGCTCCGATGAAGTTATATATGCAGGAGAGTGGCGTATGGTGGGCGGGAAAATAAAAACGGGTGAAACAGCATCAGAAGCGGCTCAACGTGAGTTTTCCGAGGAGACGGCGCTAAACATGCAGCAGTTTTGGTGCGTGCCAACCGTCAATTCTTTTTTTGATTTTAAGCGAAATATCACGCATCATATACCGGTTTTTGCAGTAAAATGCGAAGCGGAATCGGTACCGGAGTTAAATCATGAGCATTCTGATTATGCATGGGTTAATGAAACAGAGGCAATGAGTTTGGTGTTGTGGCCGGAGCAGCGTCGCTGTATTACACTTGTTTCCAGACTGCTTGAAAAGCCCGAATTATCCCGGGAATGGCTAATTGAATTCCCGTCATCACCCTATAATACGCAGTATCGTAAAGGTTAGCGATCATACATAAAATGGTATACAGACTTTTAGCCACACTACTTATCGCCTCAGGATTCAGCTTTTTTGTCGCAACGGGAGCGGAAGGCCAGTCTTCGGGTCAAAGCTACGAATTCAATTTTGCCCCGGATTTATGGTACAACGATGTGGACGGAATTCGGGTTGGCTTGCGAACCAGAGGTCAGGTTCCCGGCACTTTTGATGATGGCCCGCATCGTCTGGATGCCGGCATCTGGCTTGGTACATGGTTTCCACGCGTTCCGGTTTCGTACTATGTGAAGTACACAAACCCCATTGAGAGCATCTCGGATTTCAATAGTGAGGGGAGTTACAGCATTACAAGCAGCATCAGGACCGGGTTTCACCGGCATGGCGTGGGTTTCGATAAACGCTGGCAGCCCGGTTTCAACGAGGATGAGTACACTGAGTTCTCGGCCTTTGGTGGTGCTTACAGGCATTTCGAATCTGAGTATCTGCCTTTTCCGGTGCTATGGCAGGATAACTGGACCCCGTTTTTATATCTGAATTCCGAGCATCAGCGTTTTTCGTCGGCAGGAATCTGGTACTTTCGTGGTTCGTTACATTCGGGTATGGTTAACGGAGAGGACACATTTTCTACTCTTCAGGGGGAAATCAGAAAAAGAATTGAGCCGACGCGTTCATTCAATGTACGGTTAAGACTTTCTGGTGGTCTTACGGCCGGAGACGTGCCGCCGGAGCATCGTTTCATGGCTTCACAAGCACCTGCAATGCACTGGATGAACTCCGGCTTCTATCGTGCAAAAGGTACGGTTCCTACTCCGTGGATGAATTCAGGCGTGTTCCAGGTAACTGGAAACGGGCCTAATATCAGAGGGTATTCAAAGAGAGATATTAAAGCTGCCGGCGACGGACTACCTGTTTTTTATGATCAGTATGGTGCTTTCAACGTAGAAATCGATTATCCGAATTACATAGACCGCTTGTTTGAGAAAGTGCCTGTTCTTGGTGATTTTCTCAGACTCCGATCTTATTTGTTTTCCGATATATTTACCGGTCATGCAGAATTAACAGATGATTGGGAGAATCTTGCAAATGCCGGTGCAGGGTTTGCGCTCACGCTAAACATTCCGGATCAGATCGGCAAACCAAGAGGGTTTGTACTAAGGTATGATGTGCCGTTTTGGCTTTCATCACCCGAAGAAGGTAACGATGAGTTCCGTTTCAGAAGCGTTTTCTCATTCGGAGCAGTCATTGGGTTTTAGAGAATTATTTAATGACTTTACTTTAGAAGTATAAAACGGAAATGTTTTTGAACCATACTCCAACTAAAAGGTATAAAACATGAAAATATTGATTACCGGTACGGCCGGTTTTATTGGCTTTCACCTCGCAGAACTATTATTAAAAGACGGACATGAGGTGATTGGCCTCGACAATATCAATGACTATTACGATGTAAACCTCAAGCTCGATCGACTGAGGCAAACCGGTATTGACGCAACCGGCATTGAGTACGAGAAGCCTGTGCAAAGTTCAAAATATGCGTCCTACAGATTTGTAAAAATCAATCTGGAAGACAAGGAAGCGGTGCTTTCTCTCTTCAAGAGTGAGAAACCGGATGTGGCCGTAAACCTTGCCGCTCAGGCGGGTGTTCGATACAGTCTTATCAATCCGTACACCTATATTGATGCTAACATAAC
Source organism: Balneolia bacterium (assembly GCA_022565795.1). Lineage (GTDB taxonomy): Bacteria > Bacteroidota > Rhodothermia > Balneolales > Cyclonatronaceae > Cyclonatronum. Next base: position 48,031 of record JAIUMA010000002.1, on the reverse strand, counting down.
CGGATTCCTCAATATTCTTGAGGGCTGCCGTCATTATCCGGTCAAGCATCTGATTTACGCATCGTCAAGCTCTGTTTACGGTGCAAATACCCAGATGCCTTTTTCTGTGAATCACAATGTTGATCATCCTGTAAGCCTGTACGCCACCTCCAAAAAGGCCAATGAGCTGATGGCACATACCTATGCAAACCTGTTCAACATACCTTCCACCGGCCTCCGCTTCTTTACCGTTTACGGGCCGTGGGGCAGGCCAGATATGGCGCTCTTTCTCTTCACCAAAGCCATAACCGAAGGAAAAGCAATTGATGTTTTTAATCACGGGAAGATGATGCGCGACTTCACATATGTTCAGGATATTGTAGAGAGCATTCGTCGTCTTGTTCCAAAGCCACCGGTGGCCAATTCGAAGTGGTCTGGAGATCAGCCTGATCCGGCTACAAGCTTTGCACCATATCAGCTGTTCAATATCGGGAACAACAATCCTGTTAAACTTCTGGATTTCATCAGCGAAATTGAAAAGAACCTGGGCACAACGGCCGAGAAAAATATGATGGATATTCAGCCGGGTGATGTTCCTAAAACCTGGGCAGATGTCGAGGCACTGTTCGATTATATCGATTATAAGCCACAGGTTAGCATCAGCGAAGGAATCGCGAATTTTGTGAGTTGGTATAAAGAATACTATAAGGTAGATTAAGCGTACAAAGCGTAGTTTGTAATTTTGCGCTTTGTAAATCTTTTTCTGCTCAAATCTTGCTGCACATGAAAGGCATCATACTGGCCGGAGGCTCCGGTACCCGACTTCACCCTATTACGCTTGCTACCAGCAAGCAGTTACTGCCAGTGTACGATAAGCCGATGATATACTATCCGCTTTCGGTTCTGATGCTGGCGGGCATAAGAGAGTTTCTGATTATCACAACTCCGCAGGATAAAGTCGGTTTTGAGCGCTTACTGGGTGATGGAGCTTTGCTTGGCTGCAGCTTTGAGTACGCTTCACAACCTGAGCCAAAAGGAATCGCGCAGGCGTTCACAATTGGTCGTGATTTCGTTGACGATGATAGTGTGGCGCTTATTCTTGGTGACAATATATTCTATGGCCAGGGACTAAGTACGCTTTTGCAGAAGCACAAAAACCCTGACGGAGGCGTGGTATTTGCCTACAAAGTTACAGATCCGCAGCGATACGGCGTGGTGGAGTTCGATGATAATCTGAAGGCTGTATCTATTGAAGAGAAGCCTCAACATCCGAAATCAGACTATGCGGTTCCGGGTATCTATTTCTACGATAATGAAGTAGTGAAAATAGCTGAATCTTTGAAGCCTTCACCAAGAGGAGAGTTTGAGATTACCGATATCAACAAGGAATATCTCCGGCGTGGCAAACTGGATGTTGGTATTCTTGGGCGGGGCACGGCATGGCTGGACACAGGCACTGTATCCTCACTGATGCAAGCCGGACAGTTTGTCCAGGTGATTGAAGAAAGACAGGGCCTTAAGATTGGGTGTATCGAAGAAGTTGCCTACAGGATGGGATTTATCAGCCGGAAAGAGCTGCACACGTTGGCAGAGCCATTGTTAAAGAGTGGCTACGGAGAGTACCTCAAACGAATCTGAGCTGAGGATACTTCTTTCTATATCAGGCCGTGGCGTTTAAGGATTTGTGACAGGTACGGGTCGTCTTTCGCAAGGTCGGTTAGAGCAAGACGAAGCTTATTCACATCTTTATCAGCGCCGGGAGTATTTTGTTCAATGGCGGTTTTAAGAGCCGCAATCTGAACGTGAACCGGATCGATTGTCTTACGGCGCAAAATAAGCAGGGTTATTACGGTTATTAGCGCAATAGCGACCATGACGCCAATGGCAACAGCCAGGTTCATTTCAAATGTACTGAATTCGCCAAATACAGAGTTGACACGTCCCTCAATCGTAAGTAGACGCCGGTCGAGGGCGGCAAGCCGGTCGTTGAGAACAGCTGTTTTGTCATCCAGCTCGATAAGCTGAGTTTCGCTAAGTTCGTTGATTTCAACTCGCAACCGCTGAATTTCCAAAAGAATGATATCGTGAACATCAACCTCGTCTGCAGCGTCATTGCTTTGGGCGATGCTGTCGAACGATGATGAGGTGCCAAAGATTGAAAACATTGCGAATAGTCCAATCATCAGTAATGATACTTTTTGAAACCTTAAGCTGATAACCATGGTACTGATTTTAGTGATAGTGTAGTAGAACTTTGATCCAGGGCGCTAAACTATAAAAACCTGAGAGCCCGTTCGATTATTTTTTTCTTGAAGTTAGTATAAGGAGTACCAAGAATTTCTGCTCCTGCCGGTCCCGGCCCCGTTTTTAACACTGCAGTTTCATTAGACATTTCACGGAATCCGTAAAAGCCGTGAGCCCGTCCAATACCACTGTTGTTAACTCCGCCAAAAGGGAGGTGAGGGTGCACAAAGTGACTAAGGACGTCATTTGATACGCATCCACCGGTAACTATGCGGTCTTGACATTCCTTTATGAACGATTTGTCTTTGCTGAAAACATAAGTTGCAAGGGGCCTGGGCAGGGAACCGACCTGTTGAAAGATTTCTGACTCATCGTTGTAGCTCAGAATAGGAAGGATAGGACCAAAAATCTCTTCTTCCATTATTTTGAGTCCGGATTTTGGAGTTGGAACGCGAATTAAAGTAGGAGCAAAGAATCGTTTTGAATCATCAAAGGTGCCACCGGAAAGTAAATCACACCCTCCCGAAAGAGCATTAGAGAGAAGGTCTTTGATGTGGCTGAGGTGCTTGTTATGGATTATTTTTCCATAACCCTCGTCATTAATACGGCCTTCTGAAGCCTCTGGAAACCTTCTTTTAAGCTCTTTAAGCGCGAGTTCTGTAAACTCCTTCTCAATATCCTTATGGATTAGAACATAGTCAGGGGCAATACAGGTTTGACCGCAATTTATGAACTTACCCCATATAATTCTTGAAGCTGCTTTTTTGAGGTTGGCATTTTTATGAATGATACACGGAGACTTACCTCCTAACTCCAGCGTAACGGAGGTAAGGTTCTTTGCTGCAGCTGCCATGACTTTTTTCCCAATCGCGGGGCTGCCGGTAAAAAAAATATGATTGAAAGGTAGCTGGGTAAGCTCAGCAGCCACGCTTGCATCACCTTCCACAAAATTGACATAGTCTGGCTCAAAGCTTTCGCTGATAATTTTATTCAGTACTAAGTTCGTTTGTTGTGTAAACTCAGAGGGTTTTATGACGACTCTGTTGCCAGCTGCAAGCGCAGACACTAATGGACTTACTATCAAGTTGAACGGATAATTCCATGGCGCCAATACAAGTACGTGCCCTTTTGGAGAGTATTTCACGGAGGCTTTGGAATTATAATGAACAACAGAGCGTTTAAAAGCTACATCAGAAGACCATTTACTAACGTTCTTAATAGCATGCCTTATTTCAGTTATAACCGGTATAATCTCAGTCAGGTCAGTTTCAGAACGAGGTTTGCCTAAATCCTTATATAAGGCATCCTGAATTTTGGTACGATTACTTAAGGTGTTCTGTTCTAAAATCTTGAGAAATTCAATCCTTTTTGAGATTGAAACAGGCTTTAAAAGCTGGCTATAATTAGCTATATTTCTGCTAATTGCTACAACGGAAGAATTAACCATAAATAGATTTATGAGTGTTTTTTTATAAGTTAAATAATTTTATTTTAACTTAAGTACACTCTATCTACAAAACGAACTAATTATATCATATTATGAAGACTAAATTACTGACAGCAGCGCTGTTATCAGTATTTATAATTGCCCCAGGGCTATTTGCTGATGCGAATGCGCAAGATAGAAATGAAAGAAAATTCAGTATTTCTCTGCATGGGGGTGTAGTACTTGCCCAGGATAGCTTCAGGGCATCACCTGCTGGTGGTTTTGGGGTTGTCGCAGAAACCAACCCTGTATTTGGTGGAGCGCTACAGTACGCTCTTAGTCCATATTGGTCTCTTGAGCTCATGGGACAATATCAATCATTCGAAAATGAAAGTGGAGCAGCTTTAGAGTTTGAAAGTACAGTAATTGAGGTTTCGCTTAGAAACATCATTCATTTAAATCAACTTTTGGGAACTAACAGAATTTCCAACTATATAGCTCCTTACGCTGTACTAGGTGGTGGAGTTCAGATTTACGATTACTCATCAAATGTTTTTTCATCAGATGACGGCGTTAGCGGTGTTGCTGTAGCTGGTCTTGGACTGAATATTTATTTATCCAGAACAGTTGATTTGTTTGCTCAATATGATTTCCATATGTCATCAAATGTTGTTAATGCACGTGTAAACAACAGTTCTGGCGGCTCAGCATTCACAACCTATGGCACCGCAATTGGTGGTCTGCGTTTTAATTTCGGTGCATCTGATGCGCGGCATTCTTCCTGGAGAAGAGCTCCAATTGATCTGTACCAGGATGATTATGATCGTCTGATGGGCCTCAACGACAGAATGGACGAACTTGAAAGACAAGTAGCTACTCAAAGCGATGAGATTGCGCGTCTTGAAAGTGAAATCGATTCAAGAGCAGGCGCACTTGAGGGCCGTGCTGACCAAACAGAATCTCGTGTATCTGATTTAGAGCGTCAGTTCGCTGAAATGCAGCAAAGCATCAGAGATAGAGAGCGTGAGCCTGAAACTCGTACTGAAGTTGATGAAGCGGGATTAACACAAAACCTGGCTGATGGACACTACGTACAAATCTACGCTGGTCTTACTATGAGTTCTGCTCAGTCTGCCCGTCGTACAATGGTTGAAGCTCTTGAAGGTGTTGTTGATAACCCGTCAGAAATGGTACTTATCACTCAGCGTCGTCAGTTCTATGAAGTGCGTGTTGGTGTATTCAACCGTTTCCCTGACACGGTTGATGTACTCAGAACGGCTCAGAACAACTTTAGTGATGCTTTCGTGGTAACATTTCCACGCCCTGCTCACCTTAGCGATGCATACCGCGACCTTAGCAACTAAGCTGCGAAGTTCGTAATTGCCTAAACTGTGAATTTTCACGGTTGACACAAGTTGTAGAAAAAAAGCCTGCTCCTTAAAGGGGAGCGGGCTTTTTTTATGTACAGTAGGCGAGGTCAAGATTCTCAAATGAATGCTCACATTGGGAAAGCCTGTATTTAAATTCTGTCTGTTACTAAATAGACATCTTGCTACACAACAGGGAGATAACCATTTCCAATATCTTTTCAGAAGATGAAATACTTTTCATCGACCAGGAGTGATTATTAAAAAAATAAGCACCTTTTGGGCGGTGATACATTTGGTGTTAACTCTCAGCAGAGCGATAGGACGATTAAGCTGAAATATCGCATCAAACAAAAAAGCTCCCTGCCTAAAGTGTAAGACAGCGAGCTTTAAATTAGGTAGCTTAATCTTTATACAAATGCGTTCAGTATGAAATAGATTACCACGCCGGTTATAGAGACATAAATCCAGATAGGGAACGTGAACTTGGAAACACGTCTGTGTATATCAAACTTTCCTGCAAAAGCAAAAAAGAAGCTTGAGAGTATCAGGGGAACAACGACTACAGAAAGAATGATATGACTAATCAGTATGAAGAAGTAAATCGGTCTGATTAACCCCTCGCCGGGAAACGGGGTGTGGCCTATAAAGTTATGATAGAGCACATAGCTTATGAGAAAAAAAGCTGAGGCGATAAATGCAGCAAGGTTATATCGCATATGCTTCACGAAATCCCGCTTTTTGATCTGAATGAAAGCCAGTATGAGGAAAGCTGTAGCGATACTGTTGAAAATAGCGTTTACAGTTGGAAGCATATAAACCCACTCAGGTATGATTTCAGCTCCTTCACGGAAATAGAGCAGCCAGAATAAAAAAATTAGTACCAGGCCGCTGGCAATCATAATTGCTACAACAGCCCGTGCTACCTTTAGGTTTTTAAAGGCGTCTATGGTTACTTCCTGCTCAAAGTTTGTACTCATAATACTTTAAAGTAGTTGGTGTAAAGTGAAATAGTATAATGCGTATCATCAGCGATCTTCTCGCAAACTAAAAGGTGATTCTACTGCTGATGCTGCTTTTTTTTCATGTTTAAGATATACTGTAAATATAAATGTTCAAGGGCAATTCCCTCGTTTCCTTTCCAGTTACGAATCATTTCGCTGAACTCAGATTCACTGGTATGGTCGGGATCACCACCATAGGAAAGTATAATCCATCGGCGAAGTCCTTTTTCTTCATCCTTTGTTTTGTTTGAAGGGAATGAAGCGTCCGGACGGTTTCTGAACATCATCAGGTCCTGTGCCGTAGTTGGGCCGACTCCGCGTACGCCGAGCATCGTAGAGTAAAATTCGTCAGGTGGAAGCTGTTCCAGATTTTCCAGCGTCATTTCACCGGAAACAAGCAGATGCGCAAATCCCACGATGTATTCGCCTTTTCTGAGTGAAAGCCCGTGCTTCTTAAGCCCGACAGGGTCTGCTTGCATGAGTTTATGCGGCCGGGGCCATGCAGCAATTTGCCCCTGCTTACTCTCCAGAGCAGTTCCGAACTCTGTTCTTACACCATAAACCATTTTCTTCGCCGTAGGCTTGTGGCTGATTTGGGCTATAATGATTCTGTTGATGGTGTCTTCAAACAGATTGGCCCGTGAAATACGCTTAAATCCGTATCCCTCACTGAATAGGGGAGACAGAACAGGATCTTTAGCAGCCTGTTCATAAAGTGGTCTCAAATCAAGTTCGGTACCCAGTATTCGGGCAAGCGACCGGTTTGCATCTTCAATTTCATCAGCTTCGAGGGGCTCGTCGCACTCTATGTGAAAAGCCGGAGACTCAACTTCCCCGTTGAAATGGATGTTTACAAGAATGTCGCGGTCTTGAAGCGGAACAGGTCTGATGAAACCGTTTTCGGGTATGGTAGCAGGGTCGTGCTCTTTATCGAAATAGGAATCGACATCAAGACTGATGAAAAAATCGTGTGGAGGCTTGGAGATCAATTTCCAGCTGAATGCCATAAAATCTCTGTATTTAAGAAGTCCGTTTTACAGTACGCAATTTTTTATTTGCGAAGATTAGTCTCATCAAAAACCTAAATTCAGTCTGCACCGTTTGTGGGTAGGCCTGTTTTCTACATTGGCACAAAGCCGTACATCTTGAGGGGAAGGAAAAGATAGAGGGTTACGGTGAGCGCAAGAAGCCCGGTCACTTTTACTTTAATAAACTTATAGCGAACCAGCATCGGCAGGAAGACAAACCACATAATGAGCGCTATACCGAGCATGTAGATAATCTGAACGTTGACAAAAAAGTTGAACAGCCAGCTAAAAATGGCAGAGAAGAAAATCACGATACCGTTGGCCTCTGTGAATATTCCGATAAGCAGGCTGCCTACTTCCATACCAGAAATACTCATGTGCATGAACAGGCCAAGTGCAATAAGCATGATATAAACCAGATTAATAATACCGCGCGAGGATGTTTCAGACATCGTTTTATGCTGATGAGTTGTGAGGCGTTCCGGTCAAATGCTGCCGGTAGTTAAGGATGCTAAATATAAGCGTTATCGTACTAATTACCGATGAAAGATTGATGCTGGCTTTGGGGTTTCCTCTCTTCATGAAGCTTTTGATTATACATCCGCTCCACATCCATCAGCGTATCTGCATCGGACGGCGACAAATCCCACCGTATAGCTTTAAACCTGGGGAAACGGAGCGTATATCCCGCTTTTGTGCGTTTGTTTACCTGTATGTCATCAAACTCGAGTTCAACTACCAGGCCAGGTTTGAGTGAGTATGTTGGTCCGAATCGGTCAACAATTAGTTTTTTCATCTCCTTGTTGAGGCGCTTCAATTCTTCGTCTGTATAGCCGCCGTATGCTTTGCCAATGGGTATGAACTCTTCCTCGTAGCGGTCATCACCCTTAACAGACACACCCAGGGTGAAATCTGAATAGGTACCGCCACGCTTGCCGCTTCCGGCGTGAGCATACATAATAACCGTATCGATGGATCCGCTCGGTTTTTTTACCTTCAGCCAGGATTTTCTTCGCTGTCCGTACTCATAGGTACTGTCTTTGTGTTTGAGCATGAGCCCTTCATTTCCGTGTGCAATGGCTCTTTCAAACATATCTTCAACCTGTTCATTGCTCGTTACTTCGAACTGTCGGCTCCGCATGATTCCATATTGTTTGCAGATTTCCTGGAGGATATCCCGTCTTTCAACCAGCGTTTTTCCAAATAATGGCTTATCGTCAGCGAAGAGAATATCGTAGGATATAAATACCACAGGAAACTCCTCGAGCATCTTCTTGGAGGGCTTTTTTACCCCCATGCGTTTTTGGAGTAATTGAAACGGCTTTATGGTGTTGTCGCTGAATACGCATAGTTCACCGTCGAGTACTATGCCCGGCAGTTTTTTTGGGGTGAAAAAATCGACTACTTCCGGAAAGCTGTGCGTAATTTCATTCAGGTCGCGTGAGTATAGCGTAACTTTATCAGCGCCGGCGTGCAGCTGGCACCGCATTCCGTCAAACTTTTCTTCGGCTATGTAGTGCGTGATGTCCTCAATAGCCCGGCTCTCGATTGGAGAAGCCAGCATGAAGGCGACTGGTTGAAAAAGTGTGAATGTGGCTGTGTGCAGTCTGTTCATATAGGCCAGCGTGGCGGCTTCGCCAAGGCTGCCGGTTATCATATGCGCATACCGTACATCTTCAGGGTCTTGGTCGAAAGCTTTTGCGGCTGCGTTAACGATGCTCTTTGCTTCAAATCCAATGCGAAGGCTGCCCTGACCCATCACCCGTATGAAATACTTGATTTCAAGCGGAGTCATCTGCTCCCAGGCTTTTATAAGAAGGTGCTGCTTTGTGTCTCGCTTCCGCTCTTTTTCGAGCTCGATGTATAGCTGCTCGACCTGCGCTAAAGAAAGCGCTGATGGGCTGCGCCGGGATTTTGCGACCGGTATGTTGTTCATCAGCTTTTCGATTGTTTCTGATGCGCTACCGGTAGCCGTTCTGCAGGCTTTAAAAACGATATCATAGTTAATTTCACAGAACTCAGCTGCACACAACGCCACGGTTCTTGCTCCTATTGAAGCCCGCTTTCCGGAAACTGATGAAAACGCCCCTTCACCAGCAAAGCGGATTGCACGATCGATATCGTCTGCTTTATTCAGGCTTTTAAGATAGTTAGCAAACAGCTGAGTCTTTTTGAGCGAGCCACGGCTTTCGGCGATTTCCTGAACCGTTTCACAAAATCTGAGGAAGGTTTGAGAAGCTATATCAGTCATCATCAAAACCTTCCATGTTTAGCGGCTGTGATGAGATTCCCTTCTGCTCCAAATAGTGGGTAACAACCCTCGGGTTCGGCGTGTGCGTGATGTAAACCATCTTCGGATTGAGCTTCTCACAAAGATCGATGAGTTCGAAAAAATCTATATGATCGGATAGCGGGAATAGCTTGTCGATTGTAAGCTGAGTTCGTCTTGACTCGTGAGTGGCCCAGCCGGAAACGTAGGCTACGCGCTTTTTCCTGAGATTACGAATCATTGGCTGCTCGAGCGAAGAGGAGGGAGTAATCAAAATCCTGTTATCATTTACGCTTTTGCGGTCATAGGCTTCGTAGCTACCCAGATTATAGCCGAACTCCCGGTAGATGTTGCAAAGTTCAAACCCGGCACCGTGGATCTGTTGGGTTATTCCTAGTGGTGCGAGTCCGTGCATCACCTCTTGCGCTTTGCCAAGATTATAACACAGAAAGACGGGCGTGTACCCTTCCTCAAGCGACTTGTGTGCAAACTCACGCATTTCTTCAAACAGCTCGTCGTGATGCCGCCATTTATAAATCGGTAGCGGAAACGTGGCCTCTGTAATGAAATAATCTACCTGCTTGGGGCAATCAAAGCCTTCGGTTACCGGAGACGGTGGTGTCTTGTAGTCTCCGGTGTAGAGTGTGTGCCCCTGATCGGACTCGACTCCAATCATCGCTGATCCAAGAATATGACCGGCAGGGTAGAGCGTGACGCGCGCATGGTCAAATTCTACCGGCTTGCCGAAATCGAGCTCGGTAATATCACCTTTGAACCCGCGGGCGCGCATTAGTCGGGCTGTGGCTGGCGAGGCATAAACGTGGATAAACCGATCTCTCGGAAGGTGATCTGCGTGCGCGTGGCTTACAAAAACATGTTTGGCGACATCACCGGAAACATCCAGTCCGATTTCCTCTTTTGGAAGTATGATGCCGTGATTGCGCTCAAGTTTATAGGTAAGCATGAATTGCTGGGCCGGAAATTGAAATTTGACGAATTGTCTGACCCTATACCGATGAATTTAGCTGTAGCCCCAGCTTGTAAGTCGGTACCAGGTGAGCATGAAAAGAACGAATCCGATTGAAATCATCATCAGCCCGCCTTTTTTAATTTGCATGATAACGGCTTCCGGGTTTTTAAGAATCAAAACCTGAAGCTGACTCCATTTCAGCATAATTGAGCCGAAGATGAATACCATTAATAAACTCCAAAGAGAAAAAATGAGTTCAACCACTGAAAACGGAACCAGTGAAAGCATCAGTGAAAGAGCCGAAAAGAGGGCGAGATAGCGCAATGTTTTCATAACAAGGAGAGGTCGTTTGCCGGATTCGGCATGTTCCCGCAGATACTCATGGAAATGAAACGGTTTCCGGTACCAGATAAGGCCGTTTATAAAGAGAATAAGTCCGAGGCAAAAGTAGTATATCACAAACCAGTTAAGGCTAATCTGGTATACAAAATTCATGATGCGTTACATATCTTTTAGGTGGTTATGATAAGGTTTGAATATAAAGGAATACTTATACTTCTTCTTGCAATATTTAGTGCAGGATGGTAGCTTGATGATAGCTGAATAACAAACATTTTCTTAAAGCGAGCGTTTCAGATTTACCAAACAGGTTCTATGGATATGAAAGAAAGCGTACAGGAAGCTTCGGCTGCCCATGTTAAAATCAGTGGCCGTGTTCAGGGAGTTGGGTTTCGCTATTTTGTTTATCGTCATGCCCTCAAAAACGATATTACAGGGTGGGTTAGAAACCGCGAAGATGGCAGCGTAGAGGCGCGTTTCGAAGGCCCGAAAGAAAAAGTGGAAGATATTATAGACCTGTGCAGAAAGGGTCCTGTTGGGTCGTCTGTCAGGAATGTTGAGGTTGAAGAACGTGAGCCGGAAGGGAAGTATGAAGGTTTCAGGTTTCGCTACCAATAGCTATCCCTGTTTTTGTTCGTTATAAACCTAAAACCTCAATTATGACAAAAAAAATTAAGTTTTACCTTATTGCCACAACTGGCGTACTTGTGCTGCTATTCGGCTTGGTGAATTTTTTTACCAGCTATGGAGATACCTCATTCATGGGAATCTTTACGCAGATCATGTCCGTAATTATTGTAATCGGCGGGTTTGTTAACTTATTGGTGGCTAGTAATATCAAAAAGGAAATTGATCTTCTGGAAGAGCGAAAAGAGAAGTAAAAACCTCCTTGATTAAAGGAGTTGTGCTGACAGTACATGTTAAAAGCACGTTGTTCTAATAACAGCGCTGCCAGATAAAATGAAAGGGAGTAAATGAAGAGGAAAAAGTTGGTTGGTTCGATTTTTACCATAGCGGGTACGCTTGCCGTAATATATGTGGTTACAGGCTTCTTATTGTTTCTTGTCCAGGACAAAATCCTGTTCCTGCCATCTTCCGATATCAGGGCAACTCCAGGAAATGCAGGTATGGAGTACGAAGAGCATTTCTTTCCATCATCAAATGGATATATCCTTCATGGTTGGTTTGTTCCCGCCAATTCAGGAGAGGATGCTATTACGATTTTATTCAGTCATGGAAATGCTGGCAACATATCAGGACGTGTAAACCTCATAAGTTTGTATCGAAACCTCGGGTTCAATGTTTTTATCTATGATTATCAAGGGTACGGTTTGAGTGAAGGCAGACCATCTGAAGAAAACATTTTGCAAGACGGACTGGCCGCATGGGACTTTCTGGTTGATGAAATAGGTCTGATTCCCGATAAAATTCTGCCGGTTGGCCGTTCCATGGGAGGACCCGTAGCGGCATTTATTGCTTCGGAGAGAAACGCTTCAGCTCTGGTTATCGAATCTACATTTACCAATGTTCCTGATGTTGCTCGACATACCTACTATATCTATCCTGTTGATCTGCTTGCCCGTATACATCTCCCGACTATTGATTTTGTTTCCTCGTTTGAAGGTCCTGTGATGGTGGCACACAGCCGGGAAGACCGTCTGATACCCTATGAGCTGGGGCGGCAGCTTTATTATGCCGCCGGGTCTGAGCGAGTCTGGCTCGAGCTTTCAGGTGGCCATAACGAAGGTTATATTGCTACCGGAGCTGCCTATACGGAGGCCTATACTTCTTTCATCTCGACCGTTTTTCCGCAGGCATCCGACGGCGAAATTTAAATCCAAGTTTCTGCATCACCACTTATGATAGTAAGAGATTCGAACTCTGCCGAGGCACTTTGTATCACACAGATTCATCATAGTCTGATGACGGGAGAGCTGGCAAAAGCCTGGAATGCTGATTTCGGAATTAGACTCCCGCTGATGCACAAAGTGATTCGCGCAGCAATGCTTCATGATATCGGATGGTTGGACTGGGAAGGTCAGCCTGGCCTTGATTCAAAGACAGAGCATCCGCATGATTTTCTATCTATGCCAAAGGATTCTCATCTCGGTATCTGGCAAAATGGGTTCTATGACTCTGCTGCTTTAGACCCTCTTGTCGGCCTGCTGGTCTTACGCCATAACGTTTCGCTGGCTGGTAAAGATGCAGAAAAAGATCCGGCTGTGAAGGCCTTTATGGATGAGATGGATGATAAAGACAAACAGCTGGAACAGCTTGTACTCAGTGAAAATCCCGGGCTTACAGCAGAAGATTTAAGGACAATGAACTCCCTTGTGCTGCTTTTGGACTATATAAGCCTTCGAATGTTGATGGGCAGCAGCAGGAAAAATCCATTTGGACCACCGCCCGAATTTGGTGGAAACTCTTTTAAACTCACTGCAGACTCGAAAAAGGGTGAAACCATGCTGTTATCTCCCTGGCCATTCATTGAATCTAAATTCAAATGGAAGGCACAAGCGTGGAGACACCAGCGGGGTGAACGTTTCGAAAAGTTGTCGCCTTCATCACAAAAAGAAATTTCAATAATACTGTTACCCGGTTAGCAGGTTTAACATCTGAAGGCATCACTAAATAATAATCTATGAGACACTACATAATAACTGGCGCGTCCCGCGGAATTGGTGAAGCACTGGCTAAGGAAGTTGGTCTTGGGGAAACTACGCTTCACTTGGTTTCGAGAGGAAGCGTGAAGGAGCTGATGAGTCAGCTTTCAAAAAAAGGCACGGAGGTATTTAGCTACGCTTTTGATCTTTCGCGTACGGATGGCATCACCATATTGACTGAAGAGATATTCTCAAATATTGACATGAAAGACGCGACCTTTATCGCGCTCGTAAATAACGCCGGAATGCTCGAACCTATCGGCCCGATTGGCAAGCACGATACGGAAGATTATCGCAGAAATCTGGAAGTCAATTTTGTGGCGCCGACTCTGCTTTGCCATGAGTTTACCAAGCGAACGGCTGGTTTTGAAGGAGATCTAAGGATTCTGAATGTTTCCAGCGGAGCTTCCAAAAAAGCTTATTATGGCTGGAGCCATTACTGCAGCACAAAAGCGGGACTTGATATGATTACGGCAGCTATCGCCGTTGAGCACGGGAAAAGGATTGGTGTGTTTGGCTTCAATCCGGGGCGTACAGACACAAAGATGCAGGATCAAATCCGCGAGCAGTCGCCCGAAGATTTTGAGCACGTGCAGAGTTTTATCGATGCATGGGAGCAGGGCATACTGAACAGTCCGGAGAAGGTGGCAAAGATGATGCGTATCGTACTCGAAGAGGACCGTTTTGAGTCAGGAGTAACGGTGAGTACGCGAGATTTCACCTAAGAGGTATCCCGCTACTAAATCCGGTAATTAAAATCCGGGATCGAGCAGTCGTTCTGCAGAAGAAGTTTTATCGGAATCCGGTTTTTCTCCCACCTCATTCGATTCAGCGCGTGGTTTGGAAAGATAGTTTGGTTCCACCCACTCCACGTAATCCAGCACGGTATCCTCTTCGAAATCAAGCGCGCTGAACGATGCGCCTGTATCGGATGAGGCAATATTGACTGTAAGACTTTTCAGTCCACGGCGTCTCTGGAACCAGTTGTCCCAGCCGCTAACTGACTGCACGCGGTGACGTTTCACAAATGCGGTGGTTTTTGCCAGATTCCGGTACCGAATGGTGATGGTGTCATCATCGTGACCCGCGGCGGCGGCTCTGTATCTGTAGTAACCAAGCGTTACCGCAACAGGGATTGTGAGCAGCGCCCAGTGGCCGAAAGGGAAGAGCCAGTAGAAGAGTCCGATCAGGGCGGCAAACGGTATCATGGTACGAATGATGTATCTGCGGAGCGCTCGTGCAGGCGGTGTCACTAAATCTATTTCACGGCTGTAATCCGGCACCATGGTGCTGATGAACTCTTTTGCATCCTTGAGCTTCAACATGGGGAAAAGCACGGTCGAGCGCCCGCTTTGATCGCCATATCCGGCGCTGTCTACATATAGCGTGCAGTAGCCTATGGGCTGGCGCAGAATCCCTTCCTGAATGCGTACTGCCTGAATACGGCTGTATGGAATGGTTATTTGTCTTTTTTCGAAAAGTCCGCGCGAAATTAAAAGCTCTTTGGGCCGCTTGTAAATTTCAAAGTTAGCGTAGGATAGTATGGTCCCGACAATAGAGAGAATCCATGCGATAAATATGAGACCAATACCTATGGTAATGAAGAAGGTAGCGCTGGTTCCGGCAAAGCTGTCAATTATTTCGAGGATTACATCATCGTCCATTACCACGTTCATTTGGGCGAAAAGAGTACCCACGATTGACAGGGCGACACCAAAACTGCCGGAGGTAGTGCCCGCCAAAAACAGCGTATTCCAGCTCAGACGGTACTCCGGTTTGGGTTTTTCTTTCGCCTCAGTTCCGTCTCCTAAAGCGGCTTGTTTTTCTGCTGAGTCGTCGCGACTCAGGTTCTCCTTAATCCATCGGGCGTCTTCAATGGTGAGAGCACTGATTCGGGCTTCTTCCGCGCCGCCTCCTGCCGTCTGGACATTCAGGCTTACAAGGCCAAACATGCGCTGTAAGATGCCTGAACTGATATCAATCACCTGGATGCGGTGTCTTGGAATGTAGGAGCGCTTACGAACCAGAAGGCCATATTCGATACGAAGCTCATCATCCTCTACGCGGTAGGTGAAGCGCATCCACTGCATTACCCCGGCTACGAGCAGAAAGGTGAGGAAAATTGAGATGTAGTAAGGGTTGCTGAACAGACCATCATCACGACCACCGCCCAGAAAGAAGACGAGGACAAGCGGGATTAGAAGCTCCCGAAGCGTTCGCAGCGTGCTGGTCAGGGCGGCAACGGGATGCTGCCGCCGGGGCTCAGACATCCTGGTCGGCTGCTCTGGCGAGATCTGAGATTCGGTTTCTGACTTCATCAGCGACTTCGTCGTTTAATGCGGGAATTTCGTGTGTGGTTGCTGCGGTGGTGATGGTTACGGAAGAAAGATCAAACGAGCGCATGATGGGCCCCTGACGCGTATCGACGTGCTGAATACGATTTACGGGAATCAGCGTTCTCCGAATGATGAAAATGCCGTGCTGCAGGTAAATTTCGTGCTTGTCGATCTGGTAGCTCCAGCGTCTCCATCGAATACTTGGAATAATTGATGCCTGTAGTATGGTATTAAGAACAACCAGTACGGTGAGCAGAATGACCGGCCAGCGCTCAGCAACGCCGCCAAGCGCAAAAAAACCGTAAACTACGGGAACAAACCACCAAAACAGGGAACCGAGTCCTCCCGTTATTCTCCACGCAGGTATAGCCTTTATATCAATTTTTTGTTCCGGATCTGGACGCATAACGCTTTATAGTACAAATAAATACCGGCCATGTATCAGGCCTGTTGAAAATGAGTTCAAAAATAAGGTAACAGGACTCAAATTCATAGGATGAAGAATGTAATTTGACTGCTGATTGAAAGACAACTTTCTTATCTTCACACCAGCTGATAACACAAAACCGTATGTAATCATTTTGCCGCGTCCTTCATTTATATATTTCGATATAGACGATACCATTCTGGATCATAAAACGGCGCAAAACAATGCGCTCCGATATGTTTTTGAAACCTTTCCCTGTTTTGCGGGAACCGAGTTCGATCTCTTCAGCCGTACCTATGCCAGAATTAACACAGGATTGTGGAAACAGTATAGTCTGGGCGCAATCGACCGTGATAGCCTGCAGCGCCTGCGTTTTTCAGAATCCATCCGGGAAACAGGTGTGGATCACTCACAGGCTGAGGAAATTGGGAATACCTATATGCAGGCCTATCGAAACGAGTGGACCTGGATCGACGGAGCCAAAGAGGCGCTAACAGATCTGAGCAGTACCTATAAGCTTGGTTTCATCACTAATGGCTTTTCTGAAACTCAAAAGCTTAAGGCCGAGTCGTTCGGTCTGAGTGATTTTTCGGAGCACATCATTATTTCCGAGGATGTCGGCCACCTAAAGCCAAGCCCTGAAATTTTCGCTCACGCGGAGCAAATCTCGGGCTCGAAGGGCGAACAGGTGTTATACGTAGGGGATAATTTCATGTCTGACATTCAGGGCGGCAACTCTGCCGGATGGCAAACGGCATGGTATACACGCGAGCAGGACTCGTCGTTACGCTCTCAGGCGAATATCGTATTCAGTAAATTTGAAGAGCTTACGGAAGCATTAAACCGTTAAATAGCAAAATCAACAAATCCAACCTTCTCCAACTATGTCGTTACCCAAAGAACCGGAAGTCACGCTACAGCTCGCCCTCGATCACGGACTTACAGCAGATGAGTTTGATAAAATAAAAGCTTATCTCGGTCGTGTCCCGACCTTTACGGAGCTTGGCGTATATTCCGTTATGTGGAGTGAGCACTGTTCGTATAAAAACTCCATCAAAGTACTGAAGACTCTACCGAACAAGGGACCGCAGCTGCTCGTTGGAGCCGGAGAGGAAAATGCCGGTCTTGTGGATATTGGTGATGGTCTTGCCTGTGCGTTCAAAATTGAGAGTCATAATCACCCTTCGGCAGTTGAGCCTTATCAGGGTGCGGCAACCGGAGTTGGTGGTATTCACAGAGATATTTTTACCATGGGAGCACGACCAATTGCGGCATTGAACTCCCTCAGATTCGGGTCGCTCGAAACCCCTCGCGTTCGATTTCTACTTGATGGCGTTGTGCACGGAATTGCGGATTACGGTAACTCATTCGGAGTTCCAACCGTAGCCGGCGACATCTTCTTTGATGCCAGCTACGAAGGAAACCCGCTGGTTAACGCGATGAGCGTTGGTATTGTGAAGGCCGGCGAAACCGCATCGGCCGCAGCGCCGGGACCAGGCAACCCGGTAATTATCGTTGGCGCCAGCACAGGTCGTGACGGAATTCACGGTGCTACTTTTGCATCGGAAGAAATCAGCGAGGAGAGCGAGTCGAAGAGACCAAGCGTGCAGGTGGGGGATCCGTTTATGGAGAAGCTTCTGCTTGAAGCAACGCTCGAAGCCATAAAAACCGGCGCGATTGCGGGTATTCAGGATATGGGGGCTGCAGGTATAAGCTGTTCTTCTTCTGAGATGTCGGCCAAAAGCAAAACGGGAATGCGCATCGATCTGGATAAAGCACCGCAACGTGAATCCGGAATGACCGCCTACGAAATGCTGCTCTCCGAAAGTCAGGAGCGCATGCTCATCGTTGCACATAACGGTAGAGAGCAGGAAGTACTTGATGTCTTCCAAAAATGGGACGTAAGCGCTGAAATCATTGGTGAGGTGATCGATACCGGTGAAGTAGAGTACTGGATGCATGGCCAGCTTAAAGCCAAAATTCCTGCTGACTCACTTGTGCTCGGAGGCGGAGCGCCTGTGTATGAGCGCGAAACCAAAGAGCCTGCATACATCGCTGCCAAACACGCCTTTGATATGAGCACTGTTCCTGAGGAGACAAATTACGAGCAGGCTTTGCTTAAGCTGTTGCAATCTCCTAACGTGGCCTCAAAGCGCTGGGTGTTTGAGCAGTATGATCATATGGTTCGCACCAATACAGTCTTAGGCCCTGGACATTCTGATGCCGGTGTTATCCGTGTGAAAGGCACTAAAAAGGGGCTTGTGGTCAAAACTGACTGTAACGGGCGCTATGTGTATCTGAATCCGCGAAAAGGCGGGCAGATTGCTGTTGCAGAGGCCGCGAGAAACGTAGTTTGTTCAGGCGCCAAGCCGCTGGCTATCACAAACTGCCTCAACTTTGGAAACCCGTATAAGCCGGAAGTTTACTGGGTGTTTAAAGAAGCCGTTGGCGGTATGAGTGATGCCTGCCGTGCGCTCAATACCCCGGTAACCGGTGGTAACGTGAGTTTCTACAATGAAAATCCTAAGAGCGCGGTTTTCCCGACTCCGACTATCGGTATGCTGGGGCTAATCGAAGACCTTGGGAAAGGCCTCATGACCCCGGGTTATAAAGATGCTGAGTCGCTTGTGATTTATGCTGGTGCCAAGCGCACCGGTCTCGGCGGCTCTGAGTATCTGAGCTGGAATCATGGGTTAACCGAAGGTGATGCCCCTGATTTTGATCTTGAATACGAGTCGAAGCTGCACCAATTCATTTTAAATGCGATTGAACTTGGGCTAATAAAGTCGGCGCACGACTGCTCCGATGGTGGCTTGATAGCATGTCTGGCTGAAAAGTCTGTATTCTCGAAAATCGGAGCCAAAATTGATACAACACAGCTTCAGCAGTATTCGGGTAGCTCGCGTATGGAAGTCTACTTCAGTGAGGCGCAGTCCGGCGTGGTTATGAGCGTTAGTAAAAATAACTTCGATGCTCTTATTAAAGCTGCAGGAACGTTCGGAATTGCGCTAACAAACCTTGGCGCTACCGGCGGGTCAAAACTCGTACTCGACGAAACTATAGACGTGGAAGTTGAAAAACTTCATGAAGTGTATGAAGGTGCTATCCCTGCATATATGAACAAATAAAGCAGATAACATCTGATTGACAAACTAAAAAGCCCCGCTGAATTTGAAACTTAGCGGGGCTTTTTGCATTAAGTTTTGGATATCAATTTGCTGACATCTCTCCGCGAAGAGGCCGAATATAGCGGTCTCTTATTTGGTGGGGATTCTTGAAACGACCGAGCAGATACATCATTTTGGTGAGTGCAGCCTCGGTGGTCATGTCGCGGGCGGAAATAACGCCCAAATCACGTGCAATGCGGCCGCTGGAATATTTTTCAAGATCTACCGAGTCGAAAAGAGCCTGTGATGCCATCACCACGAAAATGCCTTTCTCCACGCATTTCTCTATAAATGGAATCAGGTTATACTCCCCGCTAACAGGAAAATTACCGCTGCCGAATCCGGAAATGATTACGCATCGTGTTCCATTTTCCAACAGAGGCAAAAACTTTTTGGGTCTCATACCGGGAAAAAGGCGAAGTACAATTACATCTTCGCTGAAAACGGGGAAACATTCCATTTGCTGGGCAGAGGGTGGTAACGAGTATTTAATATTTATATCCAGACCGATTTCAGCCAGAGGAGGGAAATTCGGGGAGTTGAACGCGGTGAATTCTCCGATACTCATTTTCGTGGTGCGGTTGGCGCGAAAGATTTTGTCGCTGAAGCATACAGCCACCTCGTTAAAAGGAAGTGTAGCCATCTGAATAGCGTTTATCAGGTTTCGCTGGGCATCACTTCTTATTACGCTCATAGGCACCTGACTTCCGGTAAAGATAATTGGCTTATTCAGGTTTTTGAACGCAAATGAAACGGCGGAAGCAGTGTAGGCTAATGTATCGGTGCCGTGCAGGACCACAAAGCCATCATACTGATTATAAGAATCCCGTATAGCTTCAATAATTGTAATCCAGTCGCCTGTGCCCATGTCCGAACTGTCTTTGAAAAAGAGTTCGCGGCACTCGATATCGGCTATTTGCGAGAGTTCGGGAATGTAGCGCAGAAGGCTGTCGCTTTGGGTATTTACCATTTCTCCGTTGCTCTCACGACGGATCTGCATGGCGATGGTTCCGCCTGTTTGCAGAATGAGAATGCGTTTCATGCGCTGTGATTTACAGTCTTATTCAAAAGTAGTTATTCTTGTAATCTACGGGAAAAAAATGACGAATAATATGATGGATTAGCTATTGTGAATTAAATCTTTAACAGGCATCAAAAGCGCTTTTTTTACTTGTATCATTCACAAAATTCTGATTAATTCAATACATAGTGCTTTCAAAAATCCTGTGCTGTGCCTCACGGCTCAAGGTGTTAATTATTATTAGATATGCAGTGAAAAAGCGCTGCAAAAAGGAGAATAGTATATGAATGTTTATGACACTTCACGAATCCGGAATGTTGTCTTGTTGGGTCATTCCGGGTCAGGGAAAACAACCCTGGCCGAAACCATGGCTTTCGAATCCGGTACCATTAAGAGGAGAGGAAGCGTAGAAGCTACAAACACCATGTCGGATTATCATCCGATGGAAAAAGAAAAAAAGAAATCGGTTTTCACGACGGTTCTAAATCTGGACTGGCGCGGTCACAAAATAAACCTGATCGATACCCCCGGAACCGCAGACTTTATCGGCGAAGTAGTTGCCCCGCTCAGAATTTCAAGAAACAATATTTTTGTGCTCGATGCCGAGCATGGTGTGGAAGTCGGAACGGAAATGCTCTGGAATTACGCGCGAGATTTTAACACAACCTCCATGATTGTGGTGAACAAGCTTGATCACCCAAACTCAAACTTTGAGAAAGCCGTCGAATCGGCCCGTGAACGCTTCGGGAGATCCGTTGTGGTTATGCAGTTCCCCTACAGCGAAGGAGAGGGTTTCAACGCAATTATCGACGTCATGAAAATGACGATGTATGAATTTCCGGAAAGCGGCGGAAAGCCAGACAAGCTCCCGATTCCGGATTCGATGAAAGCCCGCGCCGAGCTTCTGCATAACGAGCTGGTTGAAGCGATTGCTGAAAACGACGAAATGCTGATGGACCTCTTTTTCGAAAAAGGTACGCTGGATGAAGAAGAGCTGATCGACGGATTCCGTAAAAGTATGCGCAACAATACTATTCATCCGTTGTTCTGTGTTTCTGCTGATAGAAATATGGGCACAGGCAGGGTGATGGGCTTCATTGATGCAGCGATTGAGTCGCCCGAAGACGGAATCCCCTCAACCCTGTCGGATGGCTCGGAACACGTAATTAGCACCGAGAAGCCTCCGTCGCTATTCATCTTTAAGCATACCAACGAAGACCACGTCGGCGATTTAGTCTACTTTAAGGTTACCGGTGGCGTACTCAAGCCGGGTATGGATTTATACAACGAACGAACAAACAACACGGTGAGGCTTGGTTCGCTGTCTGTGCCTCAGTGCGGCAAAAGGGTCGAAGTCCCTGAAATGCGGGCCGGTGATATAGGCGTTGCGGTTAAACTGAAGGACTGCACCACAAACGATACGCTGTGTGATAAAAACCATATGGTTGAGTTCAGAAAGGTTACATATCCTGAGCCAACCATCAGCCTTGCGCTGAAGACGGATTCAGGAAATGAAGAGAAGCTGGGAACAGCGCTCAATCAGCTTGCCAAGGAAGATCCGGCGCTGATAATCGACCACAACGCTGAGCTTCGTCAGTTGATTATAAACGGACAGGGTGAGGAGCATCTCAACAAAATCTCAAACCTTCTGGAAAACAGGTATAAAATTAAAGTCTCTTTTGAGGACACCCGAATTCCGTATCGTGAAACCATTTCCAAAACCGTTAAATCTCACTACCGCCATAAAAAGCAGTCAGGCGGGGCAGGACAGTTTGCCGATGTTCACTTGCTGATTGAACCCTACTCGGATGGAATGCCCGACCCTGATGGAGTAACTGTTCGTGGCAGGGAGGAACACGAGCTGCCCTGGGGAGGTAAGCTGGTATTCCTCAACTGCATAGTTGGCGGAGTGATCGACAACCGTTTTCAGCCGGCCATCCTTAAAGGGGTGATGGAGAAAATGGAGAACGGCCCGCTTTCCGGCTGCCGTGCTCGTGATGTTCGGGTGAGCGTGTTCGATGGCGCCATGCACGCGGTCGACTCTAATGAAGCAGCCTTCAAAACCGCAGCAATGATGGCTTTCAAAAAAGGCTTCCTTGATGCCGCGCCGAGACTGTTGGAACCCATCTATGAAGTTCAGGTATTTGTGCCGGCTGAGTACATGGGCGACATTATGACTGACCTTTCCGGACGAAGAGGACAGATTGTGGGCATGGATTCTGAGGGAAGTCTTCAGAAGGTAACGGCCAGAGTTCCGCTGAGCGAGCTTAACCGTTATACCACACATCTAAAGTCCATGACGCAGGGAAGAGCTTCACACAGCCGCAGATTTGCTGACTATGCGCAGGTACCGCGTGAAGTTCAGGATCGTATTGTGCAAGCTACCCTTGAGCTTGAGGAAGCTGCCGTGTAGCGCCTCAGCCTTCAACAAAAAACACTTAATGATGACGCCTTTCGATATCGTTTCGGAAGGCGTTTTTTGTTTCGTAATTCTGACTAATATCATAGTTCAAAAAATATCAGAGGGGTGTGCTTAAAGCACGTTTAAAGTGAAGTTAGAGAGAACGGGAAAAGCCCTTTTCAGAGCACTCAAATAAAGTTTCTTATCTTGGAAGCGCTTTTCTGATTACTAAACGTTAAGCTTAAGGAAAACAGTAAATATTGCATCTATATTCTAATAGTATTATTTGATTAATAGAGTGCTTATTTATATCTTAAAAGCGTTGTTAGTCGGAAAGATGACAACCCCGGGAAAACAGACATTTTTTTATAATCTTACGCAAATAGCGGAGAAGAGAATATGAGCTATAGAAAAGAAGTCAAGCATAAAGAGTTATTAGCCTGGGTTGACGAAATGGCCAGGCTCCTCAAGCCAGACAATGTTCACTGGGTTGATGGTTCGGAAGAAGAAAATGATGTGATGATAGAAAAGCTGGTTGCCGGTGGAACATTTATAAAATTAAACGAAGAAAAGCACCCCAACTCATACGCAGCGTTTTCAGACCCAAGTGATGTAGCCAGAGTAGAAGACAGGACATATATTTGTAGTCGCCGTAAAACAAACGCAGGTCCGACAAACAACTGGGAGGACCCTGTAAAAATGAAGAAGATCCTGGAAGATCTTTACGATGGCGCAATGAAAGGTCGTACCATGTACGTTATTCCTTTCAGCATGGGACCCATTGGTTCGGATATCGCTGAAATTGGTATCGAAATTACCGACTCTGAGTATGTGGTAGTTAACATGCGAATTATGACACGCATGGGACGTGAAGTTATCGATGTGCTGGGTGAAGACGGCGAATACGTAAAAGCTGTCCATTCTGTAGGCGCTCCGCTAGAGCCGGGGCAAAAGGATGTGCCTTGGCCGTGTAATCCCGATACAAAGTACATTGTACACTATCCGGGAGAGAAGCTCATTCAGTCTTATGGTTCCGGATATGGCGGAAACGCCCTTCTTGGCAAGAAATGTTTTGCGCTTCGCATAGCATCTACGATGGCCCGCGACAACGGTTGGCTGGCAGAGCACATGCTAATTCTCGGCGTTGAGTCTCCGGAAGGTGATAAAACGTATGTAGCCGCTGCATTCCCGAGTGCCTGCGGTAAGACAAACTTTGCGATGCTCATTCCTCCAAAAGAAATGGAAGGATGGAAAGTAACTACAATTGGCGACGATATAGCATGGATTAAGCCTGGTGAAGATGGGCAGCTATATGCCATTAACCCTGAGGCAGGATTCTTCGGTGTAGCGCCGGGTACAAACGAAAAGACAAACCCGAATGCTATGGCTTCGATTCGCAAGAACACCATTTACACCAACTGTGCGATTACAGACGACGGTGAAGTTTGGTGGGAGGAGAAGACGAAAGAAGCTCCGGCGAATCTTACCGACTGGCAGGGCAACCGCTACGATCCGAAAAGCGGGAAACCGGCAGCTCATCCTAACGCCCGATTTACTGCACCTGCAGCACAATGCCCCTCAATCGACCCGGCCTGGGAAGATCCGAAAGGAGTGCCAATTAGCGCATTCATCTTCGGCGGGCGCCGTGCCACAACTGTGCCACTGGTTTACCAGGCGTTTAACTGGAACTTCGGAGTATATCTGGCCGCAACAATGGGCTCTGAAATGACGGCCGCTGCTTTTGGACAAATGGGCAAAGTAAGACGAGATCCTTTCGCACAGCTGCCTTTTGCAGGCTACCACATGGGAGATTACATTAACCACTGGCTGCAAATAGGGCGAGGAATTCCAAATCCGCCACGCATCTTCGGGGTAAACTGGTTCCGTAAAGATGAAAACGGCAAATTTGCATGGCCGGGCTTCGGCGATAACATGCGGGTACTGCGCTGGGTTGTAGATCGCGTGAGAGGTAAGACCTCCGCAGTTGAAAGCCCGCTGGGCTGGATGCCTCGCTACGAGGATATCGACTGGAGAGGCCTCGATTACAGCGAAGAGAAGTTTAATGAAGTAATGGATATAGATACAGAAGTTTGGAAAGAAGAACTTCTGGGACATGAAGAACTTTTCAGCAAGCTTTATAATAAGCTGCCTAAGGAAATCTTCTTCATGAGGGAACTGCTTGTATCCGGTCTGTGGCGCTCGCCCGAGCACTGGAGTCTGGCGCCGGAGCGTCCGGAAGTTCCCAAACTCTGATGAACTTAGTTGATAGAGTTAGTAGTAGTTAGTTAGTAGATGAAAAGTTTGAACACAGGCGGGTTGCCATGACAGGCAGCCCGCTTTTTTTATGTCTTGTTGAAAAATGGAAACCGGATGTCCGGGAAGCTCAACGGCTGAATTTCTTTTTAACTGCTTTTCTTCTTAAATCAACTTTGGGCTTTTCCGGAGCCTTAATGGAAAATATGGCTGGAATCTTATCGATATCGGGCATTCGATTATGTTTCCATTCCGACACCGGCTTCGTATCAATAATCTGACCATCCAGAGTAAGACTCGCACCAACAGAAAGTTCAGTTTCGTTTTGAAGAACTTTGAGTGCCGCATTAAACGTATCGGTATTGCGATGAGGAGTTTCCATAAACATTTCAGTCGACCCGAAGTCTGAAGAGCGCTTTTCGAGTTCTTTGATCATTTCGTCGCGGGCAGTTGGCTTTACGGGTAAATAGCCGCTGAAGCCAAATTTTTGCCCTCCGAGTCCGGAACCCATCAGTGCCAAAATCGGGGAAGCCGGACCGGTAAGTGGCTCGACCGGAATGCCGAAGTGATGCGCCTTTCGCACAAGTCCGGCGCCGGGATCGGCAATGCCGGGACAGCCGGCATCGGTAAGTACGCCTATATTGGTTCCATTCATAAGCAGGTTGATATACTCCTGCTGCTGTAAATCGTCGGTGCGTTTCGAAAGTGGAAAGAAGGCAAGCTCAAAATCTTCTTTGGGGTGCTTAATCCACTGCAGGAATGAAACTGCCTGCCGGATATTTTCGACCGCAAAATGTTCCAGACCGTGCACAATCCCAATTACGTGTTGCGGAATAGAAGTATTTACCGGGTTTTTGCCGAGAGGGGTTGGAATCAGGTAAAGGGTGCCGTACTCGATGCTCATGCTTTTACTTTTGGTGAGTTTAAATACTCCAGCTGAAGAGAATCATCGCCGCCCCGGTCTTTCAGCTCTTTTTGTTTACGGATGGCATATCGACTACCGAAAATGCTAACGGCAACCATCACAAGAATTGAAAAAATAATTACCGCGATGTTTATTAGTACCGTATTCCGGTGGTATTCATAGGTGTTTATCATCACAATATCATACGTCGCGCCCGGGCGGTACCGAATATCTACGGAATTGCTGCCAATTAACCTGGATGCATGCTGCGCGTGAAGACTCAGTCTTTCCTGCACATTATTTCCTTCGCTGTCGATAAACTGAAGGTCTACATATCCATTGGTTTGCGCCGCAATTTGCTTAATTCTGAAGTCGGTGATGTTGGCTGTATGCTCTTCACCCTGCTCGAAAGTTTGGGTGATACCATAATAAACTGAGGTCTGTTGTACGAGTAGCCCAAGCAGTGCGGCAGGAATAAGCCAGACTAAGTGTGTTAAATAAATTGCTTTCATGTGATGTATTGCAATAATGTTGGTTGTATATCCGGTAGAACAGTTGAATCACTGCCTCACAGAAAAAACAGAGACCGGAAGCTATGGCTGCCGGTCTCATATATAAAAATACCGGAGCAGGCTTAGAGCATCCCGATTTTTTTCATAGCTTCAACAATCAAGTCGGCCATTTGATCAGCATTAAAGTGATCATTTCTGAAAACAAGATGGTATAAAGATGGATCGGAAATATCCTGACGCGAAAATTTCTGAATGAATTCAACGCGCTTACTGCTCTGCTCAGTTACAATTCTTTCGGCTTCATATTGGCTAACATTAAGCTCTTTAGCTATTCTGCCCGAGCGAAATGCAAAACTACCGGTTACCCGAACATTAAAAAAATTAGTCTCCTTTTGTGCAAGAATCGAAGCACCCGAGCCCACAATTACAGCACGTCCCTGCTCGCCTATCAGACACACGTTTTGAGCCAACTCTTTATAGCGAGTATAATCTGAGGGAGCCACGTTCAGAAGCTCCTGAAGGTCTTGAAAAAGTTTATTTCGTTCGGTTGAGTTATCCTTATCGTAAAGTTCTTCGAGAAGGTCGGACTCTTCAGAAATGGCGTTAATCAGGTCTCTGCTGTAAAGCTCCCAGCCCGCTTCAGAGCCGGAAAGTTTTTGGATTATCGCTTTGGCAAGGGGAAAGCCCTCACAGCCAAATTCACGGGAAATTGTAATAGTTGGAAAACTGGCCGAGGCCGTTGAAGAACTTTTGAGCTTGTTTGTTCTCTTAATTTCTTCAACGTAATCTGAAACACTTTTCCGGGGCTTTGGCGTTAGTTTGGATCTCATCTCAAAGGACTCCTTAGTTATAAAAGTTAGAATTCAGTTCCATAGTTTTTTCTTTTCAAATAATAAGATACATAAAGCGCATCAGTTATTTGGTGTTAACTGGTTCTCAGAAGCCAGCCTGCTAATGCGTCTTAGCTCAGGATCGTAAATAAGTCTGCGTTGTAAGTCCTGGTTCATGTAATTACTGGACATATGCATATAAAAGGCAACAGGCAGGTCATCAAAAAATAGAGTTTGTGCGAAGGAATCACCAGTGTAGGCAGATGTTCCTGCATCCATTCCGGTGAGGTAGCTCAACCGGCTGTCGAATAGTGCAAAGTAGTCGCTGGCATGCTGTTGAACGACCGGATCTTCATAAGCCCAGGCAAACAGATTGAATATTCGTTCTCCGACTTCTTCATTTAGAAATTCGCCCTGGTAAATCATAGCCATGATTTCTGTTAGACGTAGAGGTTCTGCGCGGCTGAACAAACCGTGGATGGCGCGCTCATCGGCGAGGAGTCGCTCTCGAATTGGCCGTGCTCGTGAACGTACTTCCTCACGAAACGGCTCATTATTTATGTATCTGAGAGCGGCTTCATTAAAATAAGCGGCGCGCTCATCAGCCGGTAGTTCACGTAGCCTGTCAACGGCTTCTCGAATGCTTAAATCATCGCTCCTCATGGTCGTGGCAATCTGGATGCCTGATCCTGGCATCCAGGGCTCTATTCGTCCCTGACCAACGGAGTCGATAAGCGCATTTACGTTTTCAGGACCAAGATAGAAGAAAAGCCAGTCTGAAGCTGCCTGACTGTTGTGCTGGGTTACGATTCGAAGCAAATCACCCAAACGGACCTGATTATTATTTATATCGAGCCTGCGCATTGCGTTACGGTGTGCGTTTTCATACCAGCTTGGCACAACAAAAGCATCGATTTCATCGCGGTTAATTTTTGTGTCTGGATTCAGGGTTCCTGCTTCGTATTGGCGTTCGAACTCCATAAGGAGGAAGATGTTGGCAAGAGCCCCCATTACCCTTGGCTCATGCTCATTGTAGAGTAGAGAATCGTCTGGGTTGTTTAGATTAAGGGAAACCATGGAAACATGTTGTGGATTAGCTTCAATGTATTCTACGAGACCGGCAAGGGAGTAGGTGGTTTCAATCCATTCGGAACCTTCGGAAAAAGTCTCGGGGTCAGAGAAAACAACTTTAAACGCGGTCCAGTTGAGGCCGATTACCATTCCTAAAATGGCAACCGTTACTACAAAAAATATTAACAGGAACTTAAATGCTTTCATAGAATATATAGCGCAGAGAGTCTGCGAACAGGGTGGAATAATGAATTTTTAAACAGCTTTCTAAAATACGTAACACAAAGGGTTCACCCATAGTGCGATTTCATTTTATTTCCGCTCGTATAGTATGAAGTTTGATTTATTCATTTTAGAAACGATACATCCGGGCAAAAAAAAACCCCGGCCAATTTCCATGACCGGGGCTCCCAAACATAACTAACAACTAATCTTATGAATCAATCTAATCTAACATACCTAATGATATGAAAGGCCTTACTACTTAATTCTGAAAATCGCGGTGAAAAGCGAACGTATAAAATTTCTGAAGTTTCGATTCCAGTTGCTGTGATAGCGGTCGAAATCGTGAAGATTTGATTTGCGAATCGTCAAGTGTGTACTCATATGGTACCTCCGAAAATAATAATGGTTTAATGTTGCTTGTACGAAGGTTTTCAGAATCTATAAATAACTACAATAAGAACAAGTAAAGTGCAGCGGACTAAAGTTTAATAATATTTCAGTTAACACCGCTGTTTTAATCACTTGTTTAATATACGAACATTCCCGACAATTAGTATGAATTAATTGTTAAGAATCTTAAAAAAGAAAGTTTTATCAGTACTTTTTCCGAGGATGATTAAAAACGCTGTTTAATCTAAATCAAGCAGGATTATTTCTTCATAATCCGACTCGATTTCGTCCAGCAGCGGGCTGGCCAGCTCATTTATTTTCTCATCACTGAATTTTGAGAGTCCTTTTATACGAATGTAAAGGATTTCGCGAAAGCTGTCTTCGGTAATCTGGTACTCACTGCTGCCAAAAACGGAGGCCATTTCACGGGCCAGCTCATCTACAGAAATTTCTTCTTCCATCGGGTATTTATTGTTTGTTGTTTATTATTAGCTTTAGGTAGTGTTGTCTGCGGGTAAATTACGAATTTAACAGACTAATAACGGATGTCCTTTTTCTTCACCAAGCCTCTATACGAACCAAAGCCCGATGCCGGGATACTCGGTGCAGGAGTACAGTCGGGTACATCACAGGATGGTCTGGATATCTGCCTGTGCCGTTTCGAATATAATACTGAGTCGCCGCTCAAACCTGCGATGACATTGCTTGAGGGAACAACAGTTCCGTTTCCTGATAAACTAAGCCACAGATTGAGACACAGCAGTTTTAAAAAGAATGCCGATCTGGAGGAGATACTCTTGTTAGGACGCGAACTGGCTGAGTTCACTTCGGAATCCCTGCTGGAAAAACTTTCAGACTGGTACGTTTCGCGGGAGGAGCTGGGATTTATTGCATCACACGGGCAGACGCTTTATCACAACAGAGTGGAACACCCTCATCCTGTAGTATGCACGTATCAGGCGACTGATGCCGATCTTTTGTGCGAACTTACGGGCTCGGTGGTGGTCAGCGATTTCCGTACGCGCCACATTGCTTCCGGTGGGGAGGGGGCTCCGCTGGCACCTTTATATGATTACGCCTACTATCATCACAGTTCAAAAACGAGAGTGATGCTTAACATCGGGGGTATTTCAAACATTTCTATCATTCGTCCGGGAAGTGCACTTCATGAAGTCACATACGGTGATACCGGGCCGGGAAACAAAATTATGGATCAGTTTGCACAATACATAGATTCTCGGCGTCACTACGACGAAAAAGGCACCATTGCTGCTTCCGGAAAAACAGATGAGCATCTGCTCGAACTGTTGCTTGATAATCCGTACTTCAAACGAGCCCTGCCCAAATCGACCGGGCCGGAGCTGTTTAATTTAGACTGGGTGATGCGGGTGATTGAAAAATCCGGAATGGAACAACCTTCCAACCCAAATCTCATGGCGACACTTGCCGAACTGACGGCATCATCAATCGCAGACTGCTTAATGATTCAGCTAAAAAAGGGAGAAGAGGCCGAGATTATTGTCAGCGGCGGGGGGACCAGAAACAACCATTTGATGATGCAATTAAAGGAGAAAATCAAGCAACCGGTGAAAAGTCTTGACGAGGTTGGGGGCTCTTCTCAGTTCAAGGAAGCACAGCTTTTTGCCTATTTAGGGTATTGTACGCTTTTTACGGAAGGGTTGCCAGTGTTTGCACCTGAGAAAAACATTCGGCTGGGTAAAATTTCACTTCCTTCTGAAGACCCGAAACCAGGTGTTTTCTAAAGGAAAAGCTTCACCTGAAAAGCTTTATTCCGTATCTTAACAACGATATTCAAATAGCATTCAGGAAAAGCTGAATCCGGTGGGTGCTCAACATTTGGAATAAAGGTTTGCCTGCCGCTGTAACATCCGAACTATTAATACGAACGCTCCGGAAGGGGCAATAAACAATGTTATTACGATGAGCGATTTTAGAATTGAAAAAGACTCCATGGGCGAAATTAAAGTCCCCGCCAACGCCCTGTACTCGGCACAAACGCAGCGGGCGGTAGAAAACTTCCCCATTAGCGGCATACAGTTTAGCAGTGAATTCATCCAGGCAGTTGGATACATTAAAAAAGCCGCAGCCGAAGTTAACGGTGAGCTTGGCCTTATTGACAGCGATTTGGCTGATGCCATTTCCCTGGCCTGTGACGAAGTAGTTAACGGCACTCTCGACGGCCACTTCCCGCTGGATATCTTTCAGACTGGTTCCGGCACGTCCACAAATATGAATACCAATGAAGTAGTTGCCAACAGAGCCAATCAGATTCTCAAAGAAAAGGGCATAAGCGACAAGAAAGTGCACCCGAACGATCATGTTAACTTCGGGCAAAGCTCTAACGACGTTATTCCAACTGCTATTCGTGTGGCGGCAGCACTGGCTGCAAAAAACAGCCTGATTCCGTCACTCAAAACTCTTCATGATGCATTCATCGCAAAAGGCAAGGAATACGCACACGTAGTAAAGACCGGCCGGACTCACCTCATGGACGCCATGCCTGTAACCATACAGCAGGAATTTGGCGGTTATGCGCGCCAGCTGGAACTCGGTATAGAACGGGTTGAGACGGCTCTGCCACGACTTCTTGAGCTTCCTCAGGGAGGAACTGCTGTAGGAACAGGAATTAATACTCACGAAAAATTTGGCGGCAAAGTAGCTGAAAAAATTTCCGGATACACCGGGCTGGGTTTTCGTGAAGCGGTTAACCACTTTGAAGCGCAGGCAACCGTAGACGCTCCGGTAGACTTCAGCGGTCAGCTTAAAACCATTGCTGTGAGCATGATGAAAATCTCAAACGACCTTCGCTGGATGAACTCTGGTCCTAACAGCGGAATAGGGGAAATTCAGCTTGCCGCGCTACAACCGGGCTCCTCTATTATGCCGGGTAAAGTAAATCCGGTGATCGAAGAATCAACTAACATGATTTGTGCACAGGTAATTGGTAACGATGCTGCCATCAGTATTTCTGGTATCAACGGTAATTTTGAGCTAAATGTGATGCTTCCCGTAGTGGCACATAATCTGCTTCAGTCGATTCGCCTGCTGGCTAACGGAGCTAAAAACTTTGCTGAGCTTTCGGTTTCAAAAATTGTTGTCAGGGAAGCTGTAATTGCAGAAAAAGTTTCCAAGAACCCAATTCTGGTAACAGCTCTGAACCCGATTATCGGATACGACCTTGCCGCTAAAATTGCTAAGAAGGCATTTGCTGAAGATCGTGCCCTAAAGGATGTCGCTCTCGAAATGACCGATCTGACTGAAGCGGAACTTGATAAGGCCCTCGATCCGATTAAAATGACCTCCGGCGGCTTTACGGAATAATAACAGATTATGAAATAATCCCTGCCCTATGAGTCTACGGGCAGGGTTATTAAAGCCAGTCGAAATTTTGCTTAAATTTAATTAATATTATAAAGAACAGTTGAAATCCTAAAACTTTTGACTATTTTTAGTCAAAATAGAAGGACTTTAAGTTTTTAATTAAATTCATACAACCAACTCTGCTACGATGAAGACGTCTTTATATGTATTCACTGGGATTTTTATTATTGTTCTGGTTTTGTTCGTTCCTGGCTTGATTTCTACTGTTTACAGCCAACCACCAATGTTGCCACCAGCACCTGATCCAGTACCAATTGATGGTGGTTTGGGACTTCTTGCCGCTGCTGGTGGTGCTTATGCGATTAACAAAATTCGCAAAAACAGAAAAGAAGCTTAAACATTTCTTCACAGATTTTTTTAGCCTGCCCTAAATGGGGCAGGCTTTTTTTATGCCCGAAAATCTGTTTTTTACTATTTATTAACACAAAACTGGGTCACATCACATATATTCCTGAGGTATAATTAACCGGAATTTAATTTTATGTGATGTCAAAGGATTCGAATAACAATAGCGGAAACGGGTTTAACCGCAGAGACTTTCTGAAATTTGGTGCACTTGGCGGTATTCTTGCCGGAACCGGTGGTTTATTGTCATCCTGCGCAAACGGTAGTGCAACCAGCCGCAATAGTGATAATTACGCCGGAAAAGCAAAGTATATAATCTTCCTTGTATCTGATGGCATGAGTCACGGAACGCTTCAAATGGCCGATTTAATGAGTCGCCGTAAGCTGGGAAGGCCCTCAAAATGGATTTCGTTATACGAAGAAGACAGGGTAGCACGCGGGCTAATGGATATGACAACCGGAAACTCTAACGTACCTGACTCTGCGGCTGCAGCTTCATCGTGGGGATGCGGGCAGCGCATTTACAACGGTAATGTAAATATGGCTGAAGACGGAACTGAGTTTGAGCCCATACTACCTCTTTTTAAAAATGCAGGCAGAAAAACCGGGCT
Organism: Balneolia bacterium; assembly: GCA_022565795.1. Lineage (GTDB taxonomy): Bacteria > Bacteroidota > Rhodothermia > Balneolales > Cyclonatronaceae > Cyclonatronum. The sequence goes on along the minus strand of JAIUMA010000002.1, from coordinate 14,847 downwards.
TGTTACAACCACAAAAGTGACGCACGCAACTCCTGCAGGTTTTTCCGCTAATGTGCCGCAGCGTGGAATGGAAGATGAAATCGCTCAGCAGTACTACGAGCGCGAGTTTGATATCATTCTGGGTGGTGGAAATATTCACTTTAGCGACGAGCACCGTGAGGATGGCCGAAATCTGTATGATGGATTTCGTGAAAAAGGCTATAAGGTAGCCCGATCGAAAAGAGAGCTTGGAACCGCCGCTGGTTTTGAGCGCACACTGGGCGTTTTTACAGATCATCATCTTCCGTATTCACTCGATCATGAAAATACCCCGGATCTGGCCGAAAACGTGCCTACCCTGGCTGAAATGTCGCAATATGCGATAGATTCCATGTATGCCTCTGGCGATGGATTTATATTGCAAATCGAAGGTGGGCGTGTCGATCATGCGGCGCACACAATGGACGGAACGGGTCTGGTTTACGATCAGCTTGCGTTTGATGATGCCATTCGCGTTGCGTTCGATTTCTACGATCAGCACCCCGAGGAAACGCTTGTAATAATAACGACCGATCATGGTAATGCTAATCCGGCTTTGAACGCTGCAGGTTCACGTTACGACGACTCAGTGCCGAATTTCGACAAACTGCAGACGTTCAGATATACCAACAACTGGATAATGAGTGAACTAAATGACTCATCTTCTCTTTCTGAGATCAGAAGCCGGATTGGAACGGCTACTGGAATTGAGGTTGAGCGCGCTCATGCGCAGATGCTCTATGATGCCCTCAGAGGTGATTTTCGTGCGGCCTACCGTATGAAGGAGAGACCTATGAACGTGCTTGGCGACATCATGTCTAACCATACAAGTATAGCGTTTACCGGAAGCGTACATACGGCCGACTACGTTGAGCTGGCTGCAGCAGGTCCCGGAAGCAGTTCAATAGGTGCGTTTACGCGAAATACCGATTTGTTTACTCTAATGCTGGAATCAGCAGGAGTAGAAGCTCCCGTTATGGCTGGTTAAGCAACTCCTTACGTTCATTAAAAAGGCTTCACCGGTTAACCAGTGAAGCCTTTTTTGCTTTATGCAGATAAAAAAATCGCTTTATTCCCTCTGATTCATGATGTAGCGAATCGCTTCATCCAGCTGGGGATCACGGTCGTGAACTAAATCGTGAAAGGTATTGCGTACACGGATTTCCGGCTCAACTCCTGTGAGTTCCAGATTGTCGTTATCGAAGGTGTATACTCCCCATGCCGGCAGGCGGTGAGTAGAGTTATCGACCAGAGACATGGCCGTGGTGAAGATGATCCAGCGGTAGGTCGGCATACCCATCAGCGTACCTATGCCAAGCTCTCTGAGGCCCGCTGCGGTCATTTCAGCATCGCTCAGGCTCTGTTCATTAATGAGTACAACGATTGGGTTGTCTGAAGGAGCAAAGTTCGGCTGACCCGTGCGCTCGCCGCCTCTGAACTGCCAGTCCAGATACGTTTTTCTGCTCAGGGCCTTAATAACATCATCATGAACATTACCACCCCGGTTGTATCTGAGGTCGAGTATGAGACCATCGGTATGTGGCGTCTGGCGGGCAAGCTCCTGCTGGAAATGGCGAAGCTCTCCGGCGCCCATGTTCTTCATGTGGATGTATGAAATGCTTCGGCCGCTCTGCTCCTCAACGATTTTCTGCCGGGTATCCATCCACTCGTCGTAAATCAGGTTTCGAATAGAGGCCGAAGACTGTGACTCAACACGGTACGTAAACTCCGCACGACCGCGCATAAACGTGAGCTCCAACTCCTGATTTCCGCCCGGACTGCTGAAATATTTTTCCCGGTTTGACTCGAAGTCAACTCTTTTCCCGTTAACGGCTCGGAGTACATCGCCCTGCTGAAGTTCATGGTGAAGACCAAACTGCTCGGCGTTTGATCCGCTAACAATACGGTCGAATACAAACGGATCATCATTCTTAAACAGAATACCGGTCGCCAGCGTGGTTGAAGTATAGTATAGAGACTCATCAGGTCCGCCGGTATTGAAACCCATGTGGGATGAGTTAAGCTCACCGAGCATGTCATTGGTGAGGGTTCTCAGGTCGCTGCGGCTATTGAGATGGGGCAGAAACTGTTCATAGTGTCTGCGGACTTCCCTCCAGTCGTGGCCGTGAAAGTCCTCATCATAAAAATTTTCTTCGAGGTTTGCCCACGTCTCGTGAAAAATCTGCCTGAATTCGCTTTCAAGGTCACGGCTGAAGCTGTGCTGAATGCGAATGGCCGTACTGCTTCCGGAACCAATATTTAGTGAATGAATCGTGCCTGCAATCAGAATGTAATGCGATCCATTGGCTTCCCGAATGTTGGTACTCATGGTACGAACATTGTCGAACTTGCTGGTTTCAGGAGATTTAAACGGCTCAATTACTGTTTTCCATAAACTTGGCCCCTGAGCATCGTGAGCTGACCCATAAACGATTGTATGGCGATTACCATCTGTGACCACGTATGGGCCGGACTGTGACCCACTGTGGCGGGTAATCTGCTCCCATCTGCGGTGGAGGTCATCATAATCGATGGTAACCGAAACGTCGGGCTTTTCTTCCTCATCGTTATCGTTGTCATTGTCATGTTCGTTTTCTTCCTCATTTTTGAAAAGCTCATCGAACTCATCGAGACGGGAGGGGCGCTCCTGCGCGGTCAGCGCAATTCGCCAGATATCCGGATTATTGTTCCCGCGCGGATAGGAAGGCTGTATCCTGTCGCTGTTGAAATAGAGGTATTTGCCATCCCCAGAGAAGAAGGGCGAGCTTTCGCTCACGCCTGTTTGGGTGAGATTGAAAACGTCTGACTCTTCAAAATCGTAAACGAAAATATCGTGCTCGAAAAAGCGGAAGGCGTTAAAAGCCAGAAAACGACTATCGGGTGACCAGTTCAAGCTTTGGTTGCGAAAGCTCCAGAGTTCGTCCTGATGGAGCATGGTGCTACTAACGGCGCTGATGTCGAAACTCATCACGTCGTTGCGGCCGCGGAAGTAGGCCACTTTCTCCTTATCGGGTGAAAGCGTCAGGTTCCGGTGATGCATTTCAAGCTCGGTGAGCTGAATTTCAGGATGATCTCCCGAAGCACGCGTTTTGAATAAATTATGATAGCCGCGCCAGGTTTGCGTGTACATCAGGTCGTTCTCGCTGGTCCAGATCACTTCGCTTACGCGCTCACTTCTGGTCGTTGGCATTTGGCGCACAAATTCCCCGGAGATATCCGAAACGAACAGTTCCCCTCTGGAAACAAAGGCCAGCTTTTTATTATCCGGCGAAACGTCGAAACTGGTGATACTTGCTACGGTGCTGAATGAAACGGGCAGCTGAAGAACCGGATTGCGGTTGAGATAAACCGGAATGACGCTCGATTCGCCGGTTGCCACATCATACTTCCAAATCTGGTAGTTCTTTTCGAATACAACCACAGATCCATCAGCGCTTACCTGAGGATATTTAATTGAGTGGTCAAATGAGGTCAGCCGCTCGGGCTCTCCATCGGTTAGGCGAAACAGGTTGTATTCATTATTGTACTCATCGGAAACGTAGTAAATAGTTCCGTTCTCATCTATCGAAATCCACATGTTTTTGCCGTCGTGGGTGGTGTGCTCGGTGAAAACATCCGTTTCCGGATTGTAAGAACGAACGACCGGGTTGAACGGACCGCGATAGCGCTTGCGCTCGTAAAACCGGAAGCTCTCCCAGGTATCGGTGAAGTAGAAATCGCCGGTTTGCGGATGCTCTGCTATATCGTGCGGCAGGTTGAAGAAATGGTCATTGATCAACCTTTTCGGGGTGTTGCCATCGATGCTGACTTCGTACGAGTCTATATAATTAAAGCGGTCTGATGCAAAGCGAACGTGCTGTGAGTCCCACGACCATGAATTTACCAGATTGCTGCCGTCGTGCCATGTCAGACGCTGAATGTCTCCGCCACCAACAGGCATAATGTAAACACTGGTGTTACCGTCCTGGGAAGCTGAAAACGCAAGATGATGGCCATTGGGTGAAAAGCGCGCGTGGGTTTCGTCACCGGGCATGCCCGTAAGCCGGGACGCGTTGCCGCCTTCGGAGCTGATCTGCCAAAGGTCGCCTTCAAACGTGAATACCACGCTGCTGCCATCGGGAGACGGAGCAGGATGAGTGAGGAAATAGAGCTCATTCTGAGACTCCTGAGCTGAAAGCAGGGCGGCACCTGCAAAAAATAAAGTCGCAAATGCGATTAGTCGCTTAAGTAACATAGGCTGGAAATAATTTGAGTTTCAGTGTTCGAAGGCCTTGCAAAACCGTTGTTTTGCTTGTTTTTTTGATTTTGCTAAGCTTTCTGCCAGCTCAATATATCAAAAAAGCGATCTCTAATTTCATCCTGAATCCGACCTACCGTTTGTCCAGTTTTCTGAAGATCAGTTTTTCGACTTCAACAATTATAAACACGCTGAAGCCGCCGCCAAGGGCCCATCCCCAGTAGGAAAGCGGAATGGGCTCGGTTCCAAACCAGATATTCATGAACGGTGCGTATACAAAAATCATCTGAAAGATAATTAGTACGGCTACGGCACCAAGCGCGACGCGGTTGTCGAAAAATCCTTTGCTAAAACCCGACTCCCTCAGATAGCGGCAATTGAACAGATAAAACGCCTGTCCAGCCACCAGAATGTTGATGGCGATGGTACGGGCCTGTTCAAGCTGATAGCCGTTGTCTTTCAGCATGTAGTAGGCCGAGAGGGTGATGCCGCCAATCAAAAGTGATACGAACGTAACTCTCCAGATGAAATATCCGCCGAGTATCGAGGCCTTTGGATCGCGCGGCGGTCGTTTCATAACGCCTGCCTCGGCCGGTTCGAAAGAAAGTGCAATGGCAAGCGTAACGGCCGTGACCATATTGACCCAGAGAATCTGAACCGGAGTAATTGGCAATGCAATTCCCATTAATATGGCAGCCATTATCACGAATGCTTCGGCACCGTTTGTGGGCAGGATGAATAGAATAGCCTTTCTGAGATTATCATAAATGGTGCGGCCTTCCTCAACGGCTTTGGCTATTGAGGCAAAATTGTCGTCGGTCAATACCATTTCAGAAGCGTCTTTGGTCACCTCTGTTCCTTTAATGCCCATCGCAACCCCAACGCTTGCACGCTTGAGCGCGGGCGCATCGTTCACTCCGTCGCCCGTCATCGCAACAACTTCACCATTCTCCTGCAGGGCTTTTACCAGGCGGAGCTTGTGCTCAGGACTGGTGCGGGCAAATACATCGTATTCCACAGCTAATTTTCTCAACTCCTCATCCGAGGCATTTTCAAGCTCTGAGCCGCTTATCGCTTTCTTCTCTTCGCAAATACCCAGCTGCTGTCCGATTGCACTGGCGGTGATAGCATGGTCGCCGGTAATCATCTTCACCTTAATGCCCGCCTTCTGGCAAGCAGCAACCGACTCAATAGCTTCCGGACGAGGCGGGTCGATCATGCCAATGAGACCCAGAAAAACCAATTCGCTTTTCACGTCTTCCATCTCAATCTTCTGGGTTGATGCGGGCGTTTTCTTCATCGCAGCCGCAATCACCCTTTCACCGCGCGCAGCAATGGCATCAATCTTTTTGTGCCAGAAATCGGAATCGAGCGAAGACTCACCTTCATCATGTAATGCAGAACCGCACATTTCAAGCACGCGCTCGGGTGCTCCTTTCAGGAATATGATGTGCTCATTTTCGGCCGATTTGGGCTGCTTGTGCAGGGTTGCCATAAACTTGTGATCAGACTCAAACGGGATGGTATCCAGTCGCCTGAAACCATCTGCTTGTTTAGCAATATCCGCTTTTTGACCAAGAGTGATGAGCGCGCCCTCGGTAGGATCACCCTTCAAAATCCATTGATCTTCCTTCTCCTCAATTTCGGCTTCATTACATAAATAGACAGCCTGAAGAAGTTTTTCCAGTGCGGGGTCGGTATCGCGTTGCGTTTCAGAATCTTTGGGTTTGATTTCACCCTTCGGTTCGTACCCGGTTCCCTCAACTTCATAAGTCCCGCCCGGAGTCACCACCGATTTAGCAGTCATCTCATTTCGCGTGAGCGTTCCGGTTTTGTCGGAGCAGATTACCGTTACGGAGCCCAGGGTTTCTACCGAGGGCAATTTGCGAATAATCGCGTTTTTTGATGCCATGCGCTGCACCCCAAGAGCGAGCGTGATGGTCATGATTGCCGGAAGGCCTTCCGGAATCGCAGCAACGGCCAGCCCAATCACGGCCATGAAAAGCTCTGAGATCTCATAGTCATGGAAGAAATAGCCAACAGCAAACATGGAAGCGGTAAGCACAAGGATGGCCACAGAAAGCTGTTTGCCAAAGCCGTCTATCTGCTGAAGCAGGGGAGTAGTCATTTTTTCGACTTCTCCCATCATGGTGTTTATTTTCCCGATCTCGGTATTTGCGCCGGTGCCAATCACTATGCCGGTTGCGCGGCCGTAGGTTACCATGGTACTGTTGAATCCAAGCGAGGATCTGTCGCCTACCACAGCGTCGGCATCAACCGGAGCCGTTTTTTTGTTCACGGGCTGAGACTCACCGGTCAGGGCTGATTCCTCAACCTTAAAATTCCGCTGTTCTATGATGCGAATATCGGCCGGGATTTTATCACCTGATTCCAGCCTTACGATGTCTCCGGGTACAAGCTCTTCGGCATTGATTTCCATTCGGCGTCCGTCGCGAACAACGGTAGCCTTGACGGAAAGCATCTTTTTAAGGTTATCGAGAGCTTGTTCGGCTTTGCCCTCCTGAACAAATCCGATAGCTGCATTTATGATGACCACGGCAAGAATTACCCAGGTATCAATCCAGTGATCCATCAGGGCTGTTACTACAGCTGCTGCCAGGAGCACATATATAAGGACGTTATGAAACTGCATGAGCAGGCGCAATAGCGGCCCGCGCTGCTTTTGTTCAGGAAGTTTATTTGGTCCAAACTCATCAAGACGACGGGCGGCCTCGTCTGCGCTCAGCCCTTTTCTCTCATCGCTTTCGAGAATAGAGACTACATCCCCGGCTTCTTCATTGTGCCACTTAACTGCCTTGAGCTCTTCGGTTTTCAGCATGGACTGCCTCTCGATTTAATATAAAGTAATCTGAAGGAATTTGGATATAAAGATGATGCTTAGCGAATAATTCAGCGATGTCTGTCGTGCTTTGTATAGCCGCATGATACGATTTTCAGGCATAAAATTGAATTGAACAGCAGGCAGATCGTACGTTAATTATTGTCTGTATATCATGATGATGGACGTATCATTTTCATTTGTTGAGCTACACAAGTATCTTAATTTCAGACAATAATGCGAAATGCACCTAAAAAATCACCTATGAGAACTCAAGCTACTGTTATACCGATACTATTTGCAGCGCCGCTTTTCCTGATGTATGCCTGCGTGGACTTAGTTACCGGACCAGATAATCCGGAAGGCTCTCCGGACGTCAGGATAGTTGAACTTGTTGAAGTCTCCGATACCTCTTTTGAAGTTACAGCTGAGGTACGTGATGCCGGAGAAGCTGAAGTTACGGCTCGCGGGGTGTGTATAGACACTGAACCATCTCCCGGACTTGATGCAATCTGTCTGGAAGCAGGAGCTGGTTTGGGCAGTTTCACCGTTGTGTTTGAAAATCTTGCACCGGAGACGGAGTATTTTGTGAAAGCATATGCCACAAACGAGCTTGGTACGGCTTTTAGTGAAGCTGAGACAGTAGAAACGCTGGAGCCTTTACCAGTTATAGTAACCGATATTGATGGGAATGAATATGAGACCCGAGTGTATGGCAATCAGCGCTGGTTTACTCAAAATCTTGACGCATCGACTTTCGCTAACGGCGACACGATTCCTCTGGTAGAGCCAGGTTTCCAATGGGCTAATACCCGAGAAGCTGCAAGAAGCATCTACCAAAATAATCCGGAGACACCGGTTCTTTTCGGCCAGCTGTACAACTGGTACGCGGCGTCCGATTCAAGGAATATTTGCCCAGACGAGTGGAGAGTAGCCAGCGATGAAGACTGGAAGGAGCTGGAGATGTTTTTTGGCCTGCCCGAGAATCAGGTTGATATAGAAGGTGCCCGCGGGGCAAATATCAATCTTGGAGGTATTATGCGTCTGGAAGGTGATGAATTCTGGGTGCAGCCAAACCAGGGAGCCACCAACGAAACCGGCTTTTCTGCCGTAGGCGGCGGTTTTCGTGATTTCTTTGACGGCGGCTTTCGTCAGCTGGGCTTCGTAGGAGCCTACTGGACATCAACCGAGGAGCTTGCCGAGTTTTCGTGGAGGCGATCATTATTCAATAATGATCCCGCTGTGGAGAGAAGAATTGAGCGGAAGACGGCCGGGTTCGCCGTTCGATGTGTTCAGGATGTAGAGTAGACAATAATAAGATTAATTAGCTGCCTGAAGTCCTGATAACTCTGAAAAGCCCCCTGACGCCATCAATAACAATCTGTGTTCGATTTTCATAGCGGTCATCGACAGGCTGCCAGTTTGTGAATGCATCTGCGTTTCTTCTGTGGCTGTGCGTGTATAGGGTGCTTTGTGAGTAACGAAATGTTGGGTTGCTAAAGTCGGGTCTGCTTTCTGTGGCAAATTGGTTTGATGAAAAATTCGCTAAAGTATGAACACCTGCTTCAGAAAAGCTGAAATTCAGTTCATGAGTTGTGAGGGAAAAATCTCCTTCAATCTCAACCCCAAGCCCGGTTGTAAAACTGCTCGGCTGCGCAACGGACGAGTTGTGAAGGCTAATGAATAAAAAGAAAATCAGGACAGAGAATTTCATACAAACTCCTGCGAATGTCTTAATTCATGTTTGTTTGGTGTAATATGCAAGATAAACCTATAACAGACAAGTCTTTATACTTTTTTTGAGGGGTTTAGTTCCCGGAGGCTTTGGCTGTAAGTAAACAATTATTCGTTAAAACTAAGAACATATGTAAAACAATTGTCTCAATGAGTACTATCCGTTTGTTTTATTCGGCTAAGGTTAATTTATTGCGAGGCATGGTCACAATCACTCCAAACAACTAACTCACATGAAGCATATACTACAAAGCGTTTTACTTTCCGGTGCGCTTATCCTTATGGGCTGTTCCGGTTCTCAAACAGCTGCTGAGACGAGTCCGGCTCAATCTCCTAACGGGGCGCAGACTCAGGCTGCAGCACAAACCGATTACGATAAGCTGCTGGAAGATACCGATTCGGTAGAAGAGGGGATGTTTACTGTCATCCAAAAAGACAATAAGGTTTTCTTTGAAATTCCAACTGATGAGCTGAGCCGCGACATGCTGCTTGTTAGCCGCATCGCTCAGACTCAAACCGGTCTTGGTTACGGCGGTCAGCGTTTCAACAATCAGGTTGTTCGCTGGGAAAAAACTCATGATAAGATTCTGTTCCGTTCGATGATCTATGATATCACCGCAGATTCTACGGACAATATCTTCAGAGGCGTTGAGGCTTCCTCATTTGCTCCGATTATTGCATCATTCAATATCGAAACATATAACAATGACTCTACTGCCGTTGTAATCGACGTAACCCGTCTGTATTCTACTGATGTCAATGAGCTTTCTCCGCGTCAGCGTTTTCAGGCTCGAAGGCTGGATCCAAGTAGAAGTTATGTTGACCGCGTCCGTTCTTTCCCGGACAACGTTGAAGTGCGCAGCGTACTCACTTATGAGACAGAGCGCGTACAGGGACGCTGGAACCTCGGCACAATTTCAGTAATGATGAATCACTCGATGATGCGTCTGCCTGAAACACCAATGATGCCTCGTTTCCATGATGAGCGCGTGGGCTACTTTTCCGTTTCTAACGTAGATTTCAGTAGTCGTGAGCACCGTGCTCAGCGTAACCGAATGATTACACGCTGGAGACTCGAAAAGCAGGATCCTGATGCAGATATGTCAGATCCGGTTAAGCCTATTACTTTCTACGTTGATTATGCAACCCCTGAGTGGTTAATCCCGTTTGTGAAGCAGGGTGTTGAAGACTGGCAAATCGCTTTCGAAGAAGCCGGTTTCACCAACGCTATTATTGCTAAAATGGCGCCAACCCCGGAGGAAGATCCTGACTGGAGCCCCGAAGATATTCGCTTCCCGACCGTTCGCTGGTATCCGTCGCAAATTGCCAATGCTCAGGGCCCGCACGTAAATGACCCGAGAAGTGGTGAAATCATTACTTCTTCAATAAGCATGTACCACAACGTGATGAACCTGCTTCGTAACTGGTACTTTGTTCAGGGCGCCGCTGTTGATGAGCGGGCACGTAATCTGCCAATGGACGATGATCTGATGGGCGAGCTTGTTCGCTACGTAGTAGCACACGAGGTCGGACACACGCTTGGTCTTCCGCACAACATGAAGGCCAGCGGAATGGTACCGACAGACAGCCTCCGCAGCCAGACGTTCACTGAGAAATACGGTACTACTCCATCCATTATGGACTATGCCCGTATGAATTATGTGGCTCAGCCGGGCGACAATGCCTATATGTTCCCGATGGTTTCCATCTACGATAAGTTTTCCATCGAGTGGGGTTATACTCCGTTCCCGGAAGCCAGCACGCCGCAGGAAGAGCGTCCGTTTTTGAATGCAATAGCTGCACGCCAGATGGATGAGCCGATGCTTCGTTTTGGTAATCTTTCGAACATCGACCCGACTCAGCAGCGTGAAGCATTGGGTGATAATCATGTTAAAAGCAGTGAGTATGGTATCGCCAACCTGAAACGTATCATGGAGTTCATCGTTGAGTCTGCCGGACAGGAAGGCGAAGATTACAGCACGCTTCAGGAGCTTTACAACAACGTGGTACAGCAGCGCAGCCGCTATCTCGGCCACGTCGTGAACTGGGTTGGCGGAGTAATAAGCCATACTAAAGTATATGGTCAGGAAGGTGTGGTTCACACTCCTGTAGAGCGCTATCGCCAGATTGAAGCGATGGAGTTTTTGGTAGATGAAGGGTTCTCGACACCACATTACCTCCTTACCCCCGAAATTCTCCGACTGCTTGAGCCGGCTGGTTCTTCAGATCGCATTATGATGGCTCAGCGTGCTATGCTAAACCAGCTGTTGAGTGATGCGCGAATTAAGCGTATGGCTGAAATCGAAATCACTCACGGCAGCGAAATGGAAGTTTACCGTGTAGCACACATGCTGCGTGATGTTCGCCAGGGAATATGGTCAGAGCTGGATACAAGCAATCCAAACATCGATCTTTTTCGCAGAAACCTGCAGCGCAGCTGGGTGGATATTGTTTCAAACAGGCTGAACAACGACAGCCTCTCTGGGGAAACCCGCTCGCTGATGCGTGGAAACCTGAGACTTGTTCGTAATCAGATTCAGCGCCAGGTTGGAAATGCAGCCAACCCGGAAACCCGCATGCACCTCGAAGACATGCTGGATGAAATAAACCACCTGCTCGAAGCCTGATTTCTGACTTCATAAAAGTTTAACAAGAAAAGCCCGTGGCCAACCGCTGCGGGCTTTTTTTGGTTTGAACCACAAAGGAGGCTGGCTCAATAATGCATACTTTGTGTTAATTCCGACATCCGCAGGTTGGCGGAGCCGGGACAAGCTATACCCCTGTAATCTGCGTCCTCTATATTTTATGAAACAAACTGATAAAATTGAGTTTGTTAAAAAAAATTGCGCCAGGTTGCAACATTTATTAATTTGGTTGCAACAAAATGGTATGGTTTAAAAAAGGAGTTCAAAATGGCACGCTCAGACGATAAAATAGTATGGTTCGGCATGAAGCTCTCGCCGGCCGAAAAGGAGAAAATTAAGAAGCTGGCAAAGCTGCAGGGTACGTCTCAGAAAGAAGTCGTAATGGGGCTGGTAGAATGTTCCCTGGAGGCCTACGAGGCGTCTGTTGCGGCTAATAAAGTCAGCGATCAGGTAGCGAAATATGCGGGCATTATAGAAGAAGCACCCGATCTCTCCACCAACAAAACATATCTCGATGGCTACGGCAAAGGCAGTCTTTCTTGATACCGGTCCGCTGGTAGCTTTTTTTAACCGGCGGGATCAGTGGCACAGCTGGGCGGTTGAAGCTTTTTCGGAAGTCGAGGCTCCAATGAAGACCTGCGATGCCGTGCTATCAGAGGTGCTGTTCCTCACCAAAAACAATCCACTGGTTCTGGACGCTATTGCCGGCATGATTCGCGACGGCGTTCTTTCGGTTGAGCCGGTGCTGAGCGAAGATCCGCTTCAGGTGCTGTTTCAGGTGAAAAAGTATGCGGATTTACCCGGATCGCTGGCAGACCTCAGCCTGGTCTGGATGTGTCAGGAGACGGGAGGCTATATCCTTACATTGGATTCCGATTTTCACATCTACAGAGACCGTGGCGGCAAAAAGCCGGAATTGCGTACGCCTTATTAAGTCTGAGAGCAAGGAATGAACCCGACAGTCCCTGCTGTTTAAACGGTTCATTAAGCCGTAATTTGCCTACCTTAGATATTATTTCCATTTCCTAATCAACCGGATTGAAGACCTCAGCTATATCACAGTATAAGCGCATTTTGTCGCTGGCCCGGCCATATGCGCTCCGTCTGACGTTAGCCATTTTCGCATCCTTGTTTGCCACGCTCGTATGGCTGGCCGTTCCGCTTGGCCTGCGCGAACTGCTCGATGCCGTTTTTGACGAGGGAAACCGTGAGGTCTTAAATACGATTACGTTTGTTCTAATCGGGCTGTTTGTCACCCAGGGATTTCTTGGTTTTTGGGGAAGCTACGCGTTGGATTGGGTAGGAGAGCGCATTGTGGCCGATTTACGGAAGGCTGTTTACCAGCACCTCAATCAGCTGAGCCTGCGTTTTTTTGCGAACAAAAGACTTGGTGAAATTACCTCTCGCCTCACCAACGACGTGGCTGCAATTCGCGACGCTGTAACCGGAACGCTATCGGAGGGCATCACCCAAACTATTAGCCTGGTTGGCTCGGTCGGTCTGATGGTGTATCTGAACTGGCGTCTGAGTCTGGTGATTTTTGTAACTGTTCCAATCCTCACCATCGCCGTTCGTTATTTCGGCAACATGATCAGGGCGCTCTCAAGGCAGGTACAGGATCGCCTGGCTGATACTACGGCCGTTGCGGAAGAGGCTCTTGGTGCCATTCAGTCCGTGAAATCGTTTGCGCGCGAAGCCTACGAAACAGGAAGATACAACCACGAGGTTGAGGAGCTGTTTAGCACGGCCAGAAAGCGCGTGCTGTTCAGCAATCTGTTCTGGTCATCTGTTGGGATGATGTTTCTTACCACCATGATCATCATTTTCTGGTATGGAGGCACGGAGGTTCTGGCTGGTCGTCTTACGGCAGGTGACCTCGTTGCCTTTATCTTTTTTGCGTTCAACATTGGCCGCTCTCTGGGAGGCATGTCTCGTATTTACACGGTATTCAGCAGTGCTGTGGGCGCGTCGGAGCGCGTATTCGGCCTGCTGGACGAAGTCCCGGAGATCAGCGACCACCCGGATGCCATCACCCTTGAAAAAGCTGACGGGGCCGTAGCTTTCAGGGGCGTTTCGTTTTCGTATGATGAGGAGCAGCCGGTACTGAAAAACATCGATTTTGAATGCTCGCCCGGAGATATTGTAGCCCTGGCTGGGCCGAGCGGTGCGGGTAAAACCACGTTACTGAATCTGATTCCGCGCTTTTATGAAGCCGTTTCCGGCGAAATTCAGGTTGATGGCACCGATGTTAGAATGATCACACAGGAGTCGCTGCGCAGCCACATTGCCGTGGTGCCTCAGGACATACAGCTGTTCGGGACTACGATTAAGGAGAACATTCGCTATGGCCGACTGGATGCGACCGACGAAGAGGTGATGGAAGCGGCCGTAAGGGCTCAGGCCGATGCGTTTATTCGTCAGCATCCCGACGGTTATGATGCAAAGGTAGGCGAAAAGGGTATCAAGCTGAGCGGGGGACAGCGGCAGCGGATTGCTATCGCCCGGGCCATTTTGAAGCAGCCCCGCATACTGCTGCTGGATGAGGCAACCTCCTCGCTCGACTCGGAGTCTGAGGCGGCCGTACAGCAGGCGCTGAACGATTTGATGACATCCTGTACCACTTTTGTGATTGCGCACCGTCTGTCCACCATACAGAATGCCACCACTATTCTTGTAATGGAATCCGGCGAAATCGTTCAGCGCGGCAGCCACGAGCAGCTGCTTGATGAAGGCGGACTCTATAAGCGACTACACGATATTCAGTTCAGAAAAGCCGAATACAGCTGAATCTTTTTGCCAAAAGCTACCGTATCAGCCCCGTGCAATTTATTCACCTTAGCTAACAACCCATGAGTCTGACATCTGTACCGCGTTTTTTCCAAACGCTCTTTTTTTCTTTGATGATAGCATGGTCGTTTGCCGCAGCCACGAGCGCTCAAATGACGCAGGAGATCCGCGAGAATATTGAATCCCGGATGATGATTGATCAAATACCGGCTATCACGATCGCGGTGTCTGATCAAGACGGGGAAATAAGCTTTTATAACTTCGGCTACACCTCGCTGAATCAAAACGTGCCTGCAGATGAAAACACGCTTTTTGAAATTGGCTCCATCACCAAAACTTTTACGGCTTCAGCGATTATGATGCTGATGGATGAGCAGGACTTCACCCTTGATACGCCTTTTAATGATCTTCTTCCGGATGACGCGGGCTTTTCGCTGCCGGATAACAACGGGGAAGCCATCACCCTGAAAGATATGATGTCGCACTACAGCGGAATTCCGAGGCTTCCCGGAAACATGATGCCGACTGATGCGAACGATCCATACAAGGATTATACGGTGGAACAGCTGAAAAACTATGCGGCCATC
>JAIUMA010000001.1 GCA_022565795.1 Balneolia bacterium | reverse complement strand
TCCAGCCCGGGGAGCTTAAGAAAGCCTCAATTGATTACGTTCAGTTGAGGCTTTTTTGTTTTATAAAAAAACGCCAGAGCAATCGTCTGTGTATCCGCCGGCTGGCGGACGCTGGTTCGAATCCAGCCCGGGGAGCTTTAAAAGCCTCAATTGATTACGTTCAGTTGAGGCTTTTCAGTTTTATAAAAAACGCCAGAGCAATCGGCTGAGTATCCGCCGGCTGGCGGACGCTGGTTCGAATCCAGCCCGGGGAGCTTAAGAAAGCCTCAATTGATTACGTTCAGTTGAGGCTTTTCTGTTTTATAAAAAACGCCAGAGCAATCGGCTGTGTATCCGCCAGCTGGCGGTCGCTGGTTCGAATCCAGCCCGGGGAGCTTAAGAAAGCCTGATGTGATTTAATTCTCGTCAGGCTTTTTTTGTATGAATAGATTACTATGACTGGCAGCTTGGGTTTAGTACATAAAAAAGCCGGATATTCCTTTTGCACATATATTTCACATATTCGGTGAATTGTGCTATTTTGGGCTGTATGAAACGATTTGTGTTAAAAAAGGAGGAGACTCCTAAGCCTGAGTATACTATCGATTACGAGGGGCTACTCAATAGTGCTCAGCTCGAAGCTGTGATGCA
Organism: Balneolia bacterium; assembly: GCA_022565795.1. GTDB lineage: Bacteria > Bacteroidota > Rhodothermia > Balneolales > Cyclonatronaceae > Cyclonatronum. Next base: position 193,276 of record JAIUMA010000001.1, on the reverse strand, counting down.
CGGTGGAGGGCCTGCTCTGGTGATTGCAGGTGCCGGCACAGGAAAAACCCGCACGCTCATTTATCGTGTTGCCCGTCTTATTGAAAGCGGTGCTGAACCCACCCGAATTTTGCTGCTTACCTTCACACGCAGGGCCGCACGTGAGATGCTCGACCGCGCCAGCTCAGTTCTTGATGAGCGCTGCCGAAAGGTGAAGGGCGGGACGTTCCACTTTTACTGCAGCCAGCTTCTTCATCAGTATCATGAGTACATCGGATTTCAGGACAACTTCACTATAATCGATTCTTCTGATGCTCAGGATGTGCTCAATCTGCTACGGTCAGACCTGAAGTTCGATCGTTCCCAAAAAAGGTTTCCGAAAAAGAGCACGCTGATGTCCATGATTAGCACATCGGTGAATAAACAACTTTCATTATATGATGTGGTTGAATCGGAATACGATCAGTTTCTTAACCATATCGAGCAGATTGAGAAGCTGGCCCGTTCATATACGGAGTACAAGAAGCGCCATAAAGTGATGGACTTCGATGATCTCCTTATATATACGCTAGAACTGCTCAATAATCCGGAAGTGTTAGAAAAGGTACGAGCCCGGCATCAGCACGTTTTAGTTGACGAGTATCAGGATACCAATGCCATTCAGGCGGAGTTGGTTCGTCTTTTTACACCAGCCAGCGGAAACGTAATGGTTGTTGGTGACGATGCTCAGAGTATTTACGGATTCAGGGGAGCCGATCACAAAAACATTATGCGCTTTCCGGATTTGTTTCAAGGCACGAAACGCATCACCCTTGAGCAGAACTATCGCTCCACCGGGAATATTCTTACGGTAGCGAATAAAGTTTTGGAACAGGCCAAAGAAAAGTATGATAAAAAATTGTTTACGGAGCGCGATGCCGGAGATCTGCCAGCGCTGGTAAAGACGTCAGATAACAGGGAGCAGTCGCGATTTGTTACTCAGATGCTGATGAATCTACGTGAGCAGGACGTTCCGCTGAACGACATCGCTATTTTATTTCGAAACGGAAGGGATTCATTCGATCTTGAGATTGAGCTTAATCAGCGCAAGATTCCTTATGTAAAATTTGGAGGGCAAAAGTTTGCGGAGGCTGCACATGTAAAAGATGTGCTGGCCCATTTAAGGGTAATTGTGAATCCGGACGATGCGCTTGCGTGGAACCGAATTCTAACCCTGATTGATGGTATCGGCCCCAAAACGGCATCAGACCTGATCGAGTGGATGTCGGGCAGTCAAAATCCGTATGAACTAAGCGCGTCGGGAATTGTAAGCGATAGTTTTAAAAAAGGCCTGCTTGGTTTGAGCCAGCTTCTTATAGATTTAAAAAAGAATGAATTCACACCTTCAGAAGCCATTTCTCATATTTGCGAGTACTACAATCCGATCTGCGAGAAAAAGTTTGATGATTACCCCAAACGACTTAAAGATCTTGAGGCTTTCCAGGCTATTTCCGTAGACTACCGCGACTTTGGTCATCTTATAGAAGAGCTGGCACTGGATCCTATTGAAGCCACTGCCGTTGAAACGCTTGAAGGTAAACGAGACGAATCTCCGCTTGTATTAAGCACAATACATAGCGCGAAAGGCCTTGAATGGCGTCACGTTTTTCTTATTCAGTGCCTCGATGGTGTAATTCCATCCGGTTTTTCGGTGGGAGATGAAGATCAGGTCGATGAAGAGTTGCGCCTGATGTATGTGGCAGTAACACGGGCAATGGATATGCTGTATATAACCTATCCGGTGATTCAGCACGGAAATTATGGTGATGTCTTCACAAAGCCATCACGCTTCATAGATGGTTTCGGAGAAAAGCTACTTGAACCCTGGCTGCTTGTAGAAGAAGACCAGCTTCCTCCGGTAAATGCTTCTAAACAGATAACTTCAGGCGATGATACAGATTCAGAGTGATTTAATCTGAGCAGACTTGCGGGTAATTCTCCAGTATTGTTTGAATATATCAACAATTAGCCAAATAATCGGGTAAGGTGGTACAAAGATGATAAGTACGTAGGTAAGCCATTCAGTAGGCTTTTTTCGATCTGAGTTTGCCAGCAGGCCCGCAACGCCAGCCATCCAGAAAATTATGCAGCACACAAAAAGCACGCTGATTAACAGGGTGGGGAAGAATCCTAACTGCTCGTAAACAAACCTTAGCATGGTGGTAAATTGTAGAATCGGTTAATCATTTATACGCAGGACTAATGTATCAAAAAAAGCGTATCTTTGCAGGCTTAAGATAATAACAGCAGAACTGCTGTATCAATTTCGAATAAACAAATAGTATGCTACCCGTAGTTTCAATAATAGGACGTCCTAACGTAGGGAAATCAACTTTATTTAACAGACTAATCGGCAAAAGAAAAGCCATTGTGCATGATTTCTCCGGCGTAACTCGCGACCGCCACTACGGAACCGCATTTTGGAACGACGTCGATTTTACCATAATTGATACCGGTGGATACGTACCTGACGACGATGATGTGATGCTTGCCGGAATTAGAGAGCAGGTTCATATAGCTATTGAAGAGTCCTCCGCCATCATCTTTGTCGTAGATGTCGAAACGGGAATTACCGATCTGGATCAGGCCCTTGCTGCTATTTTGCGCCAGCAGGAAAAGCCAGTATTTCTAATTGTTAATAAAGCGGATAACGAAGAACGCCGCTGGAATTCATCTGAGTTTTACAGTCTGGGTTTTGATGAACTTTTCTCACTTTCTGCTATAAATGGATCTGGCACCGGTGAGTTCCTGGATAAACTGGTTGAAGTTCTGCCCGAGCCAACGCCGGGCATCGAAACCGAGCATCCGAAGCTGGCTATTGTAGGGAGACCCAATGTTGGGAAAAGTAGCTATGTTAATGCCCTTTTGAAGACGGACCGTTCGATTGTAACCGAAATTGCCGGTACAACCCGAGATACCATTCACACCGAATTCACCTACAACGACAAAACCTACATGCTGATGGATACCGCCGGGCTAAGGCGGCGCACAAAGGTGAAAGAAAATATTGAGTTCTACAGCACCATCCGGACTATGAGAAGTTTAATGGAGTGTGATGTTGCCGTTCTTTTAATTGATGCAGAGCAGGGATTTGAATCTCAGGACATGCGTGTTCTGGCAGAAGCGGAGCGCTTCAATAAAGGAATCGTAATTGCCGTTAACAAGTGGGATCTCATCGATAAAGAGACCAATACATTCCGTGATTATGTTGCCGAAATACATGATCGAATCAAAATGATGCAGTACGTGCCTGTAGTAAGCATTTCGGCGATGAATAAAAAGCGCATATATGATGTGATTGAGCTCGCCGACAAAGTGATTGAAAACAGAAAACGCAAAATCTCCACGGCTAATCTGAATAAGTTTATTGAAAAGATGAAGCAGGAGAGACCGCTTCCGTTTGTTCGGGGTCATCAGCTTAAGTTGAACTACGCCACACAGGTAAAGCATAATCCCCCTGTTTTTGCGTTTTTTATGAACAAACCAAAAGAATTACCTGTTAACTACAGAAGATTTATTGAAAATAAATTACGCGAAGAGTATGACTTTGAAGGCGTTCCGATAACAATGGTCTTCAAGGAAAAATAACCGATTCCGGCGCTTTTTTCATTGAAAACCTGCACTTCAGGTTGTATCTTAAGGGATTGAATTCGAAACTTACATCTTCCGTTGTTTAACTCACAACACGATTATTCGTAATAATGACAGATTACACGCAAAATCTTGACCGTCCGGTTCGTAATGCACTCACAGAAAACAGTGATAATGAGCGCAAGCTAACGTTCCTTGAACGCCTGTATCTCCCCGAGATATTTAAAGGTCTTGCTTTCTCTTTTAAGCAAATGTTCAAGCCGGATATCACAATGCGATATCCGGAAGAACGCTGGGACCCACCGGCAATTTTCCGCGGCCGTCCGGTACTCGTAAAGGACAACGGAAAAGAACGTTGCGTGGCTTGCGGGCTTTGCGCCCGTGCATGTCCGCCACTTGCTATCAGCATGCAGGCAAGTGAAACCGACGATGAAAAGGAGCGCTATCCGGACTTCTTTGAAATTAATATGCTGCGCTGTATTTACTGCGGATTTTGTGAGGAGGTTTGCCCTGAAGAAGCCATCGTTATGAGTAAAGACTATGACCTGGTTTTTCATTCTCGTGGCGAAGCGATTTATGATAAAGAAAAGCTCCTCGTTCCAAAAGAAGAGCTCAAAGAGCGCCTGGATTTTCTTAAGAGCTACAAGAATCGTCAGTTTGGCCAGTTTTGGAATTACAAGGAAGAGAATAATATCCACTCTGTTCGTAACCGGGACGAGAATTGGGATACCGGTTTATCGATTGTTGATATTCTAGAGGCTAAAAACGACAAAGAGACGAATTAGCCAATTTACCAGCATAATTGCTGTAACAATGACATTAAACAGGGTCCGGATTGTTCGAAATGCAACAGTCCGGGCCTTTTTTATTCAACCTGCCTGAAGAATAAACAAGAAACCTATTAATGGAATATTCAGACGACCAGATTAAATCTATCATAAGCGATGCCGATTATTTGGTAGATGAAGCTGAAGCGCTTATTTATGTGATAGATAACGTACCAGTTTCAGAGAAAGCACCTGGTATGGAGTCTATTATCGAATTGATTGCTCTCATTGACCATGCGCAACAGACCTATTACCGGCCGCTGAGTGAGCATCTTTTTTCCGTGCCTAATATGGATGAAAAGCCGGGTGACTTCAAATCATCCTTTAAATTATCAGACGATGAAGCCGCCAAGCCTAAGGAAATACTCAAACGAATTAGCAAAAACCGGGCTTCGTTTATAGCATTTATTTCGAAAATACCTGTAGATGACCTTCGTATTAAAGGAAGAATTAACGGCCAGGAAATGACAATAGCCCGCCTGCTTGAGGAAATGGTGATATTCGAGCGTAAACAGCTGAAGCTTGTAGCGGAGAGAGTTTTGGCAATCGACAACTCCCTCAATCAAAGCAGAAAACCTAAAGGCGAATGAGCACATTCATGAGCGTGGCGCTGAATTTGGTGTTGCTGTATGCATTCATGCAATTTATACTGCTCTACCGCAAGCATGGGCAGCAGCTTTTTCTTTGGTACGGACTGAGCGCAGTTTTTTACTTGCTAACTACCTTCGACTGGTTTTTGGCAGACAACGGAATTATTTCATCAGATTTTATAGATAACGTTAATCCTTTTGGCTGGACACGGGTGGCTGGTGTAAGTTTTCTGCTGGTAGCATTGGGGATAGAAAACTGGCTTGACAGGCCTCAGCTGCTCAGGTTTCCATTCATATTTACACTGATACCGATATTACTCATTGTGTCGTTTATTTTCATTTTCGAAACGACCTACCTTAATGAAATCATTCTGGGTATATATGAAGGCGGAGCCATACTTGTAGCCATGCTTCTATTCGGATTTTTCCTCAGTAAAGACGGAAAGTATCTCGTCGTAGTTGCAGGACTTTCCATTCTCCTGCTCGGTTTTATCGTCTATTGGTTTCCCGGTGAAGTGGTAACCACAAACTCCTGGATATGGAAACTTATCCTGGCATCAGGTGTAGGAACATTTGTATACGGGTATGCAATATTTGTAGCTGCTGAGGCGGGGTCAGGGAATGACCAGCAGCCCGCAGCTGTTGAGCCGTAGTATTTTAAATTCACTCAACAACTTAACTCATACATTTATGACCCTGAAAACAGGTGACAAAGCGCCGTTGTTTTCCCTCAAAAACAGCGATGGCGAAGATGTTCGTCTTGAAGACTTTATTGGCAAAAAAAATGTGGTGCTTCTATTCTTTCCGCTGGCATTTAGCTCAGTATGTACCGATGAGCTCTGCCACGTGCGCGATAACATCAAAAAGTATGAATCTTTAGATGCTGAAATTCTTGGCATCAGCGTTGACAGCTTCTTCGCGCTCAAAGCGTTCAAAAAAGAGCAGAATCTGAATTTCCATTTGCTCAGTGACTTCAACAAAAACGTTTCTGAAGCTTACGGTGCTTTGTACGACGACTTCTACGGAATGGTGGGCGTATCCAAGAGGTCTGCTTTTGTTGTGGGCAAGGACGGCATCATTAAATATGCAGAAGTTCTCGAAAAAGCTTCTGAAATACCCGACTTCGATAAGGTTCAGGCAGCTTTAGCCTGATGATCTTTAAAAAGGCCGCTACCACGCGGCCTTTTTCGTTAGAAGACCGGGAGTTATTTTTCCTAATGACTCTATTCATACTGATACACGATTTGGTATTTTGTAAATTATGTGCAGCGATTCAATTACCAACTGAATAATTCACAATGAATATTCTCTACCTCGAGCCTTACTCCGGCGGATCCCACAAAGCCTTCATGGATGGATTTTGCAAGCACTCTGCTCACACGGTTTTTCCCGTGAGCCTGAGTGATATCTCATGGAAATGGCGAATGAGCGGGGGAGCGGTAACACTGGCTGATGAGACAAAAGAGGTAAAAGAAGATATCGATGTGATATTTGCCAGCTCGATGACCAACTTGCCCGCTTTCATCGCGCTCACTAATCCCAGATTCGCGCATACGCCCTGCATTATGTACATGCATGAAAACCAGCTCACCATGCCGTTACCGCTGGGCGAGGATCGTGATGAGACCTATTGCTATATAAACTATTTGAGCGCTCTGGTTGCCGATGAGCTCTGGTTTTCCTCACAGTTTCATTATGATGAGTTCTTCAACGCGCTTCCCGTTTTTCTGAAAAAATACTCCGAGCGCAGATATTTAGGGTTGAATGAGCAGCTTCAGGCTAAAAGCAAAGTGGTTTATCCCGGAATTGAGCTCAACAAGTTAAACATCAAAACAGAAGCTTCATTATCGAAGCGAGCACCGGTTGTTGTGTGGAATCAGCGCTGGGAGTACGACCGGAATCCGCAGATGTTTAATCGCATCATAAACAGACTGGATGATGCAGATACCGACTTCGATCTTATACTGGCCGGCGATCAGCTTCAGACGGAGAGTCCGGAGCTGCGGCAGATGCGCGACAGGTACGGCGACCGAATTCTCCATTACGGATTTGTGTCGGATACACAGAAATATGCCGAACTGCTTCACTCCGGTGACGTTGTGCTGTCAACTTCACGCTACGAGTTTTTCTGTACGGCGCTAATGGAGGCGGTTTACTGCGGGTGTCATCCAATGGTACCTAACGACTTAACGTATCCGGAACTGATTCCAAAATCGCTGCACCAGCCGCTGCTTCACGCTCCTGTATTTTATGAAGACGAAGATGATCTTTTCAAAAAAATGCGGCGACTTCTTCAGGGGAAAGTGAAGCCATTGCCCAAAAATACGCTCAGAAGTATAAACGCCCACCTGGACTGGCGTACGCACATTATGACAATTGACCGGGAGCTGGAGAGAGTGAAAAAGGTTTCAAAAAAGTAGGTGATTGCGGTAGAAGGGTTAACCTTCGGGTAACAACTGAGACTGCGTTTTTACATAAAAAAAGCTTATCCTTTGGGACTGACTGTATCTGTCTTCGGGACTTATCCGAAGGCTTTATTCTAAAACGCAATAAATGAAATACCTACTACAACTATCAGTTCTTTTATTTACTCTAATCTTACCTGTATCCCTTCACGCTCAGCTATTTGAAAATTTTGAAGATGGAACTAAAGGTGGTTACGCGCCGGCCAACGTCACTCTTGGCACAGGCGTTTGGTTCTTTAACGATGCATTGCTGGGAAACGCAGAGGGCGACCTCAGAAACGGCACCCAGTCTGCCCGGGTTCGTGCCGGTTATATCCAGATGGAATTCGACTTTCCGGATGGTTTAAGTGAACTATCCTTCTATGCTGCTAACTCAGGATTTAGTGGCGACAATGGCGGAATCGTTCAGGCCAAATACTCAACCGACGGCGGTTCTTCATGGTCTGATCTTGGAGAGCCTATTGTTCTCGGAAGCACGCTTGAGCAGTATACACTTAATGAAAATATCGCCGGTAACGTCCGCATTCGTCTTGAGCGCACGGCCGGAAACAGAATCAGTATTGATGATGTACTTATTGAGCCGTTTATCGATTCGCCGGAAGATCCGTCAATCTTTGTTCGTGTGAATGATGTGCCTTACGCAAATGGCGAAACCTTCAATTTTGGAACGACTACCGGATCTGCAACCGCAACGATGAGAATTCGCAATGATGGTCTTGAGCCATTAGAGATTACCGGAGCACAAATCAGCGGTCCGAATTTCTCTGTTGAGGGAAATCTTGAAATGACGCTTGAATCTCTCGAAGCGCAGAACGTAACGCTTGTTTATGAAGCACAGTCTCCTGGCTTCGACACAGGCTCTATCACCCTTATCACAAACGATCCCGATAACGAATCGTATACACTGAATCTTGAGGCTGAAACACTTGACACCAGTACTCCAATTTCTATTGCAGAAGCGCGTCAGCTTCCGCAGGGAACGACTGTAACTGTAGCCGGATGGATTACCGTTACCGATCAGTTTGCAGGTCCGATTTACTTCCAGGATGAAACCGGAGGTATGGCATGGTACGACAATGAAATTATGAGAAATAACTGGCAGGTTGATGCCATAATTGGCGATTCACTTGTTGTGACCGGCGAATTAGGCAATTTCAACAACTTGCTCCAGGTGGTTAACTACACTTCTTATGAAATATTCCCTGAAGGAAACAATCCGCAGGAACCACTTGATATTACGCTTGATGATCTCAACTCCGGAAACTTCGAGTCGCAATTGATTCGCATTAATGATTTGGAATTTGAAGCATCCGGTATATTCTCCGGAGGCACAAACTACGATATCTTTGATCAGTCTGGTGAAGGACAGCTTCGCGTTGATAACTTCACTAATATCCCGGGTGCCAATATCCCGAATAGTACATCAGAAGTAACCGGTGTTGCGGGACGCTTTATGAATACCCGCCAGATTCTGCCTCGTTTCCGTTCTGATATCGTAATTACAAGCGGTCCGGTAATCGTTTCTGCGCCGCCATACGAGACCTCGTCAACTGAGGACAGTATTACGTTCGAGTGGGAAACACAGCAGCCGGGTCATACCGAAATTCGTTTCGGAACAACATCATCTTTTGAGCTTGGAGCTATCGTTGATGAAACCCCAAAGACGAATCACAGCGTTACGATTTCCGGTCTCGATGCTGCAAGCACCTACAAAGTGCAATTGCGCTCTGCCATTGATGCAGATACCAGCGCAACTTCTGTTTACATCACTTCAACGGCTTCGCCACAAGGCTCTACCGGTCAGATTCTTAGCTACTTCAACAAAGATGTAGCACATGAACTTGCTGTTTTCAGGGAAGCAGATCAAAACATCGATTTCAGTCAGCAGCTTATTTCATATATCGATATGGCAGAAGAAACGGCTGAGTTCGCATTCTACTCAATCAGCGGTACTGTGGGTGAGGCCATTCGCGATGCTATTATTAATGCGCATAACCGCGGCGTTGAAGTACGCGTGATTGGTTCGGGTCATACAGGAAATACCAACCCGGTTATCTCAGCACTCTCATCGGCTGGCGTGCCCGCCGTTCAGAGTCTGGGTCAGGAGCAAATGCATAACAAGTTTGCTGTGATTGATGCACACCATCAGGATCCGTCGCGCTCATGGGTTATTACAAGTTCCTGGAATGCTACCGATTCCGGTACGTTCCAACAGTTTCAGAACATGCTGAATATTCAGGATGTTGCTTTGGCCCGTGCGTACTGGAGAGAGTTTAACCAGATGTGGGGAGGTGAATCCGGACCTTTCAATTCCTCAGCGGCTCGCTTCAGCGAAAATAAAGAAATAGTGAATGCGTCTGCGTTCTGGATTGGTGATGACGAGACCTATGTGCAGCTCTACTTTAGTCCGCAGGCCAATACCGAAGCACAAATCAACAGAACTCTTGCCAGCGCCCAGGAGACCATCGATTTGAATCTTAACATTCATACCCGTCGTGCGATTTCGAACACCATGCTCAGCCGTTTTAACAGCGGTGTAAAAGTACGCGGTGTGTTTGGTCAGGTAACAGGGCAGGGCAACGAGTTTGATTACCTCAGTGGATGGGCAGATGTACACCACCTGCCTCAGGGTGAATTCGGACTGCTTCACCATAAACTTGCCATTGTAGATGGAGAGCTCGCCGGTGAAAATGCTACCGTAATTACCGGATCACACAACTGGTCGGCCAATGCTAATTTCAGAAATGATGAAAATACGCTAATTATTAGAAATGCACGGGTTGCAAATGAGTATTTCCAGGAATACGGCGCACGCTACTGGCAGGCCGGTGGACAGGATACTTTTAACGTGCCTCCTGTAAGCATTGATGAGCCTGGTAATGAGCTGCCAAGGAGAGCAGGATTGGCACAGAACTACCCGAATCCGTTCAACCCGATTACTAACATACAGTTTGAGCTGCCGGCCGAGCAGCAGGTTACGCTCAATGTATATGACATCACTGGACGAGTTGTAGCCACACTGGCTACAAACCAGCGGATGAATGCAGGTACGCACACCATCAGTTTCGATGCATCGAGATTGGCAAGTGGTATTTACATGTACCGCATGCAGCTTGAGAACGGAGAGTCTTTCACAAGAAAGATGACGCTCATCAAGTAAATATCTGCTTGAGACTACTTGAGAAGCCCGCATCGCTGATGCGGGCTTTTTTTATGTCCAATAATTAAAAAAAGGAGTTATAAATCTGATGAAAATATTTGAATAGAATTAATGGAAGATTTCCGGAAAAAGAAGTTTTAGAATCATTGGATACAGAGCAAAATGGCATCAATTAAAACTTTCGATATGCCCGTCCATATGATATATTTATTACCATGAAATTAACAATTCGAAAAAAGGGGATACTGCCGGTTCAAAAGCTCAAAGAGCTGGTCAGGTATGGTGTTATTCAAAGCGACAAGGACTATCCGATTGAGGATAACCAGTTCCAGCCCAACTCTATAGACTTGAGGCTTGGAAAGGTTGCCTATCGTGTACGCTGTGGCTTTCTGCCTGAGAATGATACCGTCGAGAGCAAAATCGACAAGCTTTGTCAGCATCAGTTTTCACTTGAAGACGGCAGTGTACTCGAGCCAAACTGTACATACATTATTCCGCTTCTCGAAAACCTCAACCTGCCAACTAATATACAGGAATCGTATTCTGTTGAAGGTCTTGATGATGTGCTTGTACTTGAAACAGAAAGCCGAATCAGTGCACGGACAAATCCGAAAAGCACAACAGGACGGCTCGATATTTTTACCCGCCTCGTAACGGACTACTCCCATCGTTTTGAAGAGATAGCTCCAGGCTACAAAGGCCCGCTGTATCTCGAGGTAGTGCCTAAGTCTTTTCCGGTTCGTGTTCAGACTGGTCAGCGTCTGAATCAGATTCGCCTTCGCCATGGCAACAGCAGACTCTCGGATAACGAAATTTTGCGCGCGCATGTGCTGTCACCGCTTCTTTTCGACGAGCATAATAATCCGATTTCAGAAAACGATCTAAAAGTAGACAACGGTCTTTTTATGAGCGTTGATCTGAAAGGAAATGGTGAAGGCATCATAGGCTACAGGGCGAGGAAAAACCGGGCAGTTATCGATCTCAACAAAATTAACCACTACTCCCGATTTGACTTCTGGGAACCGATTTATGCCGGTAAAGAGGAGTATATGATTCTTGAACCCGAGGCATTCTACATTTTCGCCTCTAAAGAACGATGCCGTATTCCCGACTATCTTGCCGGTGAAATGGTACCCTATGATACGGGCTCTGGTGAGCTGAGGACTCACTACGCAGGCTTCTTCGACAGCGGTTTCGGTGATGCCAAAGGTGGTGCAAGAGCTGTACTTGAAGTCCGGTCTCATGATGTGCCGTTCCTTATTGAAGACGGTCAGACCTTTTTCAGTATGCTGTTTGAAGCTAACACGTCCATACCTGAATTCACTTATGGATTCGACATCAACAGTAACTATCAGGGCCAGGACCTTAAGCTGAGCAAACACTTTAAAACAGACAATTAATCTATCAGACGCTGATATAATTCCTACCATAATGGCTTATGACAGACGAACGGTAAAGATGTGCGTATGCCATCGCAAAAAATTTGATTTGATTCTTGAGCTGGCAAGGGAATCCGGCTGTAAGACGATTGAGGATATACAGGCAAAGGATATAGCATGCAAAGGTTGCGGCATGTGCCACCCGTATGTTCAAAAGATGCTGGTTACCGGGGAAACACGCTTTATTCCAGGTGATGTCTACATTAACTCCGAATCCTGACATAAACGCTGACATTGCATACTTTTTTCGCCAGTGATTTAGTACAGAGCTCAGTTTTTGCAGATTTAAGCAAAGAAGAGGCGCATCATGCGCTTCAGGTTCTGCGACTTAAAGCAGGTGATGAAATCTGGCTCTTTAACGGCAGAGGTTTAAAAGCCCGGGCAAATCTTATTCCGGAAGGTAAACGTAAAGCCCGGGCCGAGATTCTTGAGACTGTTTCGAAAGAGAAGGCCTCTCCCCGCATTTCACTATGTCTGGGACTGATTAAAAACAGAACAAGACTTGAGTGGGCCTGCGAAAAGTTAACGGAAACCGGCGTTGATGACATCAAACTTCTCGACACAGAACGAACCGAGCGGTCCAAGTTCAGAATCGACCGTTTGGAAGGTATTCTCATGAACGCTGCAAAACAGAGCCTTTCGTTCTGGCTTCCGGAGCTGTCACACGAGAATCTCGGTTCATTTCTTGATACAGTAGGTGACTCAAGCAATACTGCTTATATCATAGCTCATGAGAAACTGGTATCTGGCGGAAATACTGATAAAGATAGTTTTAGCTTTGCTGAACTGAAGGATGAACTATCGTCTGCAGGGTATAAACGACTGGTTCTATTCGTTGGTCCGGAAGGCGGCTTTTCCGACGATGAAGTTTCCCGTATACTTTCAATGAGTAATTCATTTCCGCTCTGGCTTGGTGAACAGCGCCTGAGGGCCGAAACGGCTGCCGTCCAGATAGCTGGACTGTTTAAATTCGCGCTCTGAAGCGCATATCGTACCACAGTATATGCGTCAGTTTATTATATTGACGCATCATAATATCACCCAAACAATTGGAATCCTCGCGTCTTATGAAACGACTGATATCATTCGTAGCCGTATTACTATGGCTCACATCACCGCTTTTTGCACAAGGAACAATGCTCCTCAGAGAGCCCACCGTAAGCGATACGCAAATCGTTTTTGGTCATGCCAACGACCTCTGGATTGTTGAGCGTGATGGCGGGGATGCACGCAGGTTAACAACCGCAATAGGAGCTGAAATCAACCCGAGGTTTTCCCCGGATGGCTCTATGGTTGCTTTCACCGGAGAATATGACGGTAATACCGATGTTTACGTGATTCCTGCTGAAGGAGGAGAGCCGGTCAGACTTACATGGCACCCCGGGGCAGATATTGTTCAGGACTGGACGCCAGACGGTGAGCACGTAATATTTATGTCTGGACGTAGCGGCTATCCAACTGCCAACACGACCTTTTTTAAAGTTCCGGTTTCTGGTGGTACACCTGTTCAGCTGGAAATTCCTTTCGGCTTTGCGGGTGCAATTTCACCTGACGGATCAACAATGGCCTATCAGCCTTATCGCTTTTGGGATCCTGAATGGCGCAACTACAGAGGGGGGCAGGCTCAGCCTATCTGGGTCTTTAATATGGAGACACATGACTTTTTCCAGACGCCGAGAACCGATGGCGAGCGTCATACTGCGCCGGTATGGATGGGTGAAACCATCTATTATCTCTCAGAACGCGATATGGCGAACAATATATGGTCCTATAATACCCAGACGAAAGAGGAGCGCCAGATTACTTTCCATACACAGTTTGACGTAAAGAATATTTCTGCTGCATCTGATATCATTGTTTATGAGCAGGGCGGATATCTGCATTCTTTAGATCCTGAAACAGGTGAAAGTACCCAGCTCGAGATTTATGTTCGTGGCGACTTGAACTGGGCTCGCAGCAGGTTTACGAATGTCCCTTCATCTCAACTAAGCAACGCAAGACTATCGCCAACCGGTCAGCGCGCTGTATTTGAATACCGCGGTGAAATACTTACAATTCCTAAAGAACACGGAGACTGGCGCAACCTCACCCAGACATCCTATGCCGCTGAGCGTGCTCCGGTTTGGTCACCGGATGGCTCACAAATAGCCTGGTTTTCGGATGCTTCAGGGGAGTATCAGCTTCACGTGAGTGATCAGTTTGGCATGGAGGACCCCCGTGTTTACGAGCTGAATAATAAGTTCTATTACCTTCCGGACTGGTCACCAGACGGTTCTCATATCGCGTTTACTGATACCGATTACAACTTGTGGTATATAAACCTTGAATCCGGGGATTTAACGCTTGTAGATACCGACCGCTTTGCGCATCCAAATCGCACCATGAATCCTGTATGGTCGCCGGATGGTGAGTGGATTACCTACGTTAGGCTGCTGGATAATCAGTTCAAGTCTCTTTTTGTGCATCAGGTCAGTACAGGTGAGAATCATATGTTAACGGACGGACTCGCTGACGTTATCGATCCACAGTGGGATGAAAGCGGGAAATATCTCTACTTCCTGGCCAGCACAGATTTCGGTCTGAATACCGGATGGCTGGATATGAGCAGTTATAATATGCCTGTAACCCGCGGATTGTATATGATTGTTCTTTCGGCCGATGAACCATCACCTTTCCTTCCTTTAAGCGATGATGAAGCGGGCAGCGAAGATTCGTCCGATAGCGATAATAACGACAATACTGTCCGCATTGATCTTGAGAACATCGATCAGCGCATCATTGCCATTGATGTACCTGTTCGGAATTATTCGGGTACGGTTACAGGTCCAGAAGGTCATGTTTTCTTTACCGAGGTTCGGGAAAACATGCCGGATGTACTGCACCGATACAGCCTGGAAGATCGGAAATCTATAGAGTTCCTCAGCGGTGTGAATTACGCCATAACCAGCCACGACCGGAAGCAGCTACTGTATCGCTCAGGCAGTACCTGGGGAATAGTGCCGGCAGCAGGCCAGCCGGTTAGTTCCGGTGACGGCAGAATCTCCACAGACGGAATTCGTATTCAGGTAAATCCACGCGAGGAATATCATCAGATACTGAAGGAGGGCTGGAGATTTCAGCGTGACTTCCTCTATGTAGATAACGTACACGGGGCGCCGTGGGATGAAATCTATGAGTGGTACAGCCCTTGGGTAGAACACGTACGCCACAGATCTGACCTCAACTACATCATCGGTATAATGGGGGGTGAGGTAGCCGTAGGTCACTCTTATTTCTTTGGCGGTGACTTCCCGGACGTTGAATCTGTTCCTGGCGGATTACTCGGAGCAGATTACGAGATTAGTGACGGATACTTCAGGATATCACGAATCTACACAGGTGAAAACTGGAATCCCGGATTAACCTCACCGTTGTCAGGGCCGGGCATCAGTGTGAATGAAGGCGATTACCTGCTGGAGGTAAATGGACGCGCCCTCACTGCAGACATGAACCTGTATGAATTATTTGAAGCAACTTCCGGACGACAGACAAAAATCAGGGTAAATAACCGACCCGGTTTTGATGGATCCAGGGTTGAAACCGTTGTGCCAATCAATAATGAGAATGGTCTTAGAATGCGTCATTGGATTGAGTCTAACCGGAGGATGGTAGATCATCTTTCAGATGGACAGCTGGCTTATGTATACGTACCAAACACCGGTGCTGTAGGCTATGAGTATTTCAATCGCTATTACTTTAGCCAGCAGGACAAAGCCGGCGCTGTAATAGACGAGCGAAACAATGGCGGGGGCTCAGCAGCTGACTATATGGTCGATATCATGTCCAGACAGCTTCATGGATATTTTAACAGCCGCGCTAATGACCGCAAACCTTTTACGACACCTATGGCCGGAATATGGGGTCCAAAAGTAATGATTATCAATGAAAACGCCGGATCTGGCGGGGATCTGCTACCCTACATGTTTCGCAAGATGGAAATTGGCCCTCTTATTGGAACCCGCACCTGGGGTGGTTTGGTGGGGACCTGGGACACGCCTCGATTTATAGACGGGGGCGGTATGATTGCGCCTCGCGGTGGTTTTTTTAACACCGATGGCGAATGGGCTGTTGAAGGAGAGGGGGTCGCTCCTGACATTGAAGTTTTCCAGCATCCGGCTGAAGTCATGCGAGGGCTTGATCCGCAGCTTGAAGCTTCGGTTAGAGAGGCGTTGAGGCTGCTGCGTGATAATCCGGTAGAGCTACACCAGGAGCCGGAGCCCCCTGTTCGCTGGGCAAGACCTGACAGACCTTAAAACAATGAATTGACAGCACTTAATTCACAATTAGGGCTGTCAATATTTTTGTACCCTCTTTTGATTAAAATTCATCTATTAGTATTTCAAAAAGGCACTTAATATTGAGCTAAGAAACTGTATATTACATTTTGTAACATCTACGATTATTTTCTTCTAGCGACAGGTTTGTGCTACCTGAACAGTCTTTTATTCAAATTTCAATTCATCTTCTGATATGCTGGTAGTTTTAACATTTCTACTGTTTGTTTCTATACAGCTGATGCTCATTACGTTGTTTCCCTATTCAGGGACAGGTTATCTTATTTCAATACCGCTGAGTATTACAATAACCAGCGTGGTGCTTTTTGCTTATTACTGGCTAAATGAGCGTATCCATTTTTTTAGCAGATTTAACTACGTGTTCGCAACAATAGCTCTCTTGTTCATCGGGTTCATAAATCTGGAAGTACATGTACCCGAGGGGGAGCCTTCAGCAAGAGTGCAGGTACAGGAATTTGTGCGTGTTGCATTAGATTATGAGAATATACAGTGCACTGAACTTTCTAATCCGGTTACTACGGCCGGACAACACAGAATGGCAGGAGGGGCGCAGCGGCATGTAGCGGTACTACATAAATGTCAGGATCAAATCCGGTATGATGGGAGCTTCTCGGTTTATAATCGTACAAATAGCCCAAGACATGTGGTTACCAACGCAAATCAGATACAGGAAAAGCTTGAAACTCCTTCAGAAAGATATTTTTGGGGATTCCTGGACAACTGGTTTAATGATTAATTTACATTAAAGCTTAAAAGATGAGTGACGGATACCCCGAGGAGTTTAACGATAAAACTCAGGTTTTAGCCATTCAGATTCTTGTCGCCGGGCTTGTTGTCTCCGCGGTATTTTTTGCGATTATTGTAATTGTTTTCACAATACCCGGTGTGGTTCAGCACCCAGAAAGCGGAGAAGGCGGGATTAATTTCACGATTTTAACAGCTATTACTCTGTTTGCTACGATTACAGCAGTGCCGGTATCTAATATGCTTTTTGTGAATAACCTAAAACAGCTTAAAGATACTCCCATGCCTTTGGTCCAGCTACGAACGGCATATG
Source organism: Balneolia bacterium (assembly GCA_022565795.1). Taxonomy (GTDB): domain Bacteria; phylum Bacteroidota; class Rhodothermia; order Balneolales; family Cyclonatronaceae; genus Cyclonatronum. The sequence continues at coordinate 175,795 of JAIUMA010000001.1, read as the reverse complement.
TAGTTCGATTTGCCCTTCTGGAAGGGGTAGCACTTTTGGGATTGGTATTTATTCTTCTGGCTGCAGTTGGAGACCAGGTTCAGGAGAATATGATGATTTGGCTGAACGCCGTTCCATTTATCTGGATGTTAATTGTCTTCGCCACAAACTTTCCAAGCCTCGAGCGTCTCAAATCACTCTATAAAGAGTACACTGCATTCTGATTATTCACAGAGTTTGATACTTCGTTTGAATTTGCTTTATTAGTTCAGTTATCAAACCTTATGCAAAATTATTAAACCAAAAGTTCTCGGTATGGTACGCCCTTTATTTGCCTTCTTTATTTCATCTCTTTTGATAATTTCTTGTGAGCAGCAAGAGCTGGACTCAACTGATGGAGGAGAACGAAGCACTACAGGAACCGTGTCTCTGAGCTCTGAACAGCTGGCATTCTGGGATAACATCAGGGAACACTGCGGAAAGGCCTACCAGGGAATCCTCGGTGATGCGACAGAGTACTATCTGCCGTTTGATGACTCCAACGTGATTCTACACGTATTTAACTGCGAAGAGGATCTCACGCATCTGGCTCTTCATATAAGTGATAATCGATCAAGAAATCTGTTGCTCACTCAATCAGAAGGTACACTTCGCCTGAAGCATGACCACAGATACGAAGACGGAAGGGAAGAGGATATCACACAATACGGTGGTGATGCGCCTCAGCCTGGGTTAGCTCATCGTCAAATATTTCATGCTGATGAGCATACGGCTAACATTCTGCCCTTACGCTTCGACAACTTTTGGTTTCTCGATATAATGGATGAAAGCACACTGGCTTATGGCGTTCACTGGCCGAAGCAGGGCCATTCCATACGCATAGAGTTTGATACGACCGAAGAGGTCGAGGCGCCGCCCGCACCATGGGGTTATGATTCTGAGTAGTTAGTCGGTAGTTCCGGCTCTATCAGCTGATTCTGTTACACTACTCTGCTCTCTTTGTCTCAGATACTCCAGATATCTTCTGGGCAGAGCAAACATGGGCTCTCCGCTTACAGGTGGCAAACTGGGAATGAGCCATTCAGAGGGTCTTTCGGGTCTTAAGTCTGGATTGTACTGAAAGCCTTGGAGACGTACAGAGCCGGGATCCTGAGCTTCCGGTATGTAGCGTCCGTCTACGTTTCGGTAGTACTTCAGGCTGTCTATATCGCTGCCCGAAAAATACATGAAGAGCTCAGCTGATGCCACCTGAATAGCAAATTCCGGGTCGTCATTTTCATCCTTTTCATGGATAATCATCTCGGCATTAGGATGCACCTCGATAAGCTGAAGTTCGCTCTCCTCAAAGAAAATCCAAAGAGAGTCGCCCGTAATTTGGTTAAATCTGCCGGTTACGCTATCCGGTGTAACAGCGATTGCTCTTGGGGTAGCAAGTAGCCTCTCAATTTCATCATCCTGAAGCTGAATCTCAATTAATTCGGCGGACAGCTGAAGATCTTCGCGCCAAAGCCGGGCGTCGCCACCGAGAATGAACAGTTCAGCAAGGTCATCGTATCGTGCGCTGTCGGATATGGAGGCATAGCGCTCCGACCAAATTCGAACATTTTCGTATGCATCAACGATGCTTGTGGTATCTCTGTCAGTAAGTTCTATCCATTCAGCCTGAAGGAAAGTGGTGTCTGTTTCAGCCTCGTTAATTCGCTGAAGCCGAGCATTACGCCTTAATTCGCGATAGCCGGTGGAGTCACTGCTGCTAAAGTCGCCCCGCATTCGGGATCTGTTTTCAAAATCTTCGAGATATACATTTCCGTGAAGCTCATAAAACTGTGCGTTTCTGATGGCATATAACGTATCTGCTTCTGCGTATTGAGTTTGGTCAGTTACCTGCACATTTCCATAAAATACCGCACTATCCGGAATACTGAAGTAAAAACCACGATCTGCTTCAAGAACACCGTCAGCATCTTCGAGACGAATTCTTCCGGGGAATTCAGCTATTTCGAAAAAGAAATTGTAGATCATTTCATCGCTGAACATCACTGCATTTTCACCCTGAATGACAACTCTCCCGTTAAAAGTGCTGACATCAGTTGAAGTATTATAACGAAGGCTGTCAGACCAAATAATTTGATTATCGGTCTCAATTTGGATGTTCCCAAAAGCGTCTACAAGATCAAGGTCCAGATATTGGTAAACGCTGTCAGCTATAATATGAAGGTCATCTGTTTCCATTACTACATTGTTGAGTAGCTTCCTAACACGGCCCATTTCTGTGGTTTCCCCGGCAAGGCGATCTGCCTGAAGAATACGTACCTGCGTCTGGCCTTCAGCTTTCATAGAGCTGAAGTTGAGAAGCGGCATCATCAAAAATAAAAATGACGAAATCAGGATTAATGGAATTCTCTTCAATTTGATTATAGATTAATCTATGGAAAACTGTCCGGTTACGGTGCTCAGATTGTAACGGATCAAATCCTGATCACCGCTAAACCCATATCCGGTAATGCTATCCTGCGGTGTAGTTATGGTGACAAAACGGCTTGTGTTAAATCGACTACCGATTTCGTCCCATAAGAGCTGTTCTGTGCGCAATACGCGTTCAGAACCCGTTTCCACGACCACATTCCCAAAGAATTCAAACTGATGCTGTCGTGGTTTATAGGTCGCATGGTCACAGGTAATGAAAGTTTCAATTCCACCAAGTGAATCGAATACGGCGATTTCCACAGGCGGGCCATATAAATCAGTTTGGTTTAATCCCTGGGCTTCTCTGGTTACGCTCCGGGGAGCTGTAGCTCTTATCCGGGTTCGTCCATCAACAAATATTTCAATTACGGCGTCTCGGCTTTCAGTCATACCGAGAAGCGTGTCGGCCATGGTATTGGATGTGCTTCTGCGGTCTTCCTCACTGAGATCTCCGCAGGCGACACCCAAAATTAGAAGGGCACAGCAGAAAAGCCAGATAGCTCCGCTTTTTCTCAAAGCGGAGACATTGGCTGAGTCAGGAGTTGCGGCTCGTTCCGAAGATACGGTCGCCGGCATCCCCGAGTCCCGGTACGATGAATTTGTCTTCATTTAGCTTTTCATCTACTGCTGCTGTGATTATCGATACATCCGGATGATCCTGCTGAACTTTTTGAATTCCCTCAGGGGCAGAAATCAGGCAGATAAAACGTATTTCCCGGGCTCCTTTAGACTTCAGAAAAGCTATGGCATCACATGCACTTCCACCGGTTGCAAGCATGGGGTCTACAACCAGGACCAGTGCATTTTCGATACCATTCGGAATATTTACGTAATAATCCACCGGTTTTTTGGTGACCTCATCTCTGTACATACCAAGATGACCAACCCGGGCATCCGGAACAAACGTTGTGATGGCATCTACCAGGCCAAGACCTGCACGGAGTATTGGTACCACTACGATTTCAGGGTCGATTTCGTATCCTGTTGTTTCCTGAATCGGAGTTTGAACCGGTTTCGTTTTCAGCTTAATGTTCATCAGCGCATTATAGGCAAGGATAGTTGATATTCTGCCAAGCGCAAGCCTGAAGTTAGCCGTGTCGGTTTTCTTGTCCCGGAGTATTGTAAGGTCCCTGGCGATAACCGGGTGATTAATCTCTAAAACGGTTTCCTTGTTAAACATAAGCGGGTTTAATCCTCGTAGGCATCTTTAATACCTGATGTATATTTCTTTGTAATTTTGTAGATAACCGGGCTAAGCATAATCAGACCGGTGATATTTACAAATGCCATTATTCCCAGCATAACATCTCCGAATGACCAAACTACAGTCACCGAGCCGAGTGCACCAAGGAAGTGGGCAATCACAAATAATATACGGTAAGGAAATACCGATTTCTTGCCTAAGAGATAGTTAATTGACCTTTCACCGTAATAGCTCCAGCTAATTGAGGTGGATATCACAAAGAAGAAAACTGCAAGGGTAACCAACCATTCACCGTACGGAAAGATTGGGCTAAGACCAATGGAGAACGCTGTTGAGGTAAGGGAAGCTACGTTTTCCACCACGCCCCCATAAAGTCGGCTTAAAGGCTCGCCATCAGCTGAGAGAGCAATAGCAGCTCGTTGAGTAAAGTCGATAGTTCCTTCAAAAGGAATGCTAAAGCCTTCATCTACAAACATCGTATCAACCGGGATGCGGAAGCGCAGCATTTGTCCGTCTATTGGCACGCCCTGTTCGAACGTGATGATTGAAGGAGCGTCGGCATCTGCTGCCAAATCCTCGTTCAGCATGTAGGAGATATTTGGCCCGGCGGGCGATACAGTAACTTTGTGATAGCTGTCCCAGGCGCCGGTCGTAATAATAACCAGACCTGTAATAGAGCAAACAATTATAGTATCGATGAACGGACCAAGCAGACCAACAAGGCCTGAGTGTACAGGCTGACCTGTTTTACTTGCTGCCATAGCGATAGGGGATGAACCCTGTCCTGCTTCGTTAGAGAACAGACCACGCTGCACTCCATAGCTAAGTGTGAGAATCAAAGCTCCGGATCCAACACCAAGAGCTCCGGCCTGCGGATTAAAAGCATTAGTGAAAATCGTTACAAATCCTGGAATAATCTGATCGTAGTTCAGCAGGAGAATAATTAATCCGCCTAAAACGTAGAGAATAGCCATTAGTGGGACAAGTCGGGCTGTAACATAACCAATACGCTTGATTCCACCCAGAATTACGGCTCCCACGAGCGTAGCTGAAATCAGTCCCGTTACCCAAAACGGGATATTGAAATCGGTATTCATAACATCCGCAAGGGTGTTAGCCTGAATCGCATTACCGGTTAGCAGCGCACAAATTGAGGCTGCAACAGCGAATAATACGGCAAGCCATTTCCAATTTGGGCCGAGCCCCCTTTCTATGTAGTACATCGGACCACCGGAAACGGTGCCATCTTCATTCTTTACACGAAAGTGAGCGCCAAGCGTACACTCGGTGAACTTAATAGCCATGCCAAAGATTGCCGTAATCCACATCCAGAAAAGTGCACCGGGACCCCCAATGTGAATGGCCAAAGCAACACCTGCAATATTACCAACCCCAACTGTGGCAGAAAGAGCCGTGCTTAACGCCTGAAAATGGTTGATGTCTCCGTCATCATCAGGATTATCATATTTACCGGTCAGTACCTGAAACGCATGCTTAAACTGTGTGATTTGGATGAAGCCAAGGCGAAGGGTGATGAAGATACCAAAGCCCAATATCACCATTACAATTAAAGGAAGAGCATTTCCGTCTAAAACATTGGCTGGGAAACCCCACACATAACTCTCAAGGATACCTACAAATTCTTCGAACTTTTCCATGTAATCAGTTTTTGACTAAAGTTTGACCGGTTATTCACATTCGCAAAGTATAAGGTATTTTTTCAAAACTTAAATCCTTGAAATGCAAAATTATCCGGAACGCTATCTGCTTGATTTGTATTTAGAGAACTATATCGCAAATATTGTGGTTATCTCACCCATAATAGCTTACTGCGTTACGCAATAGCTGTTTCTAACAAGTAATTCTAAGCCTACTAACTATATTGTCATGACTAAAGCCGACATTGTTGATATCATAACTCTTTCAACAGGCATATCGAAGACCGAGACCGAAGCTGTGGTAAACGGATTCCTGGATACGGTCATTGAGTCGCTAAAGGAAGGGAAAAACATCGAATTGCGTGGATTCGGAAGCTTCAAGGTTGTAAAGAGAGCACAACGTGTTGCCCGTAACCCCAAAACGAATGAGGAAGTAATTGTTCCTGAACAATATGTTCCTGTTCTTAAAATTTCAAAGGATTTTAAGAAAGCAGTTAGCGATAACATGAAAGTGCCCCATTAAAACAGATTCATCCTTTATTCATCTATAGTCTGTAAATTTTGAGATTAGATTATCTCACAGCTAAAATTTTAAGACTATATGAATCGCTGGTTTTTAGTTTTCTTCGTTGTTGCTATCGCTGGTCTGGCTCTCGTAATTTATTATGACTCCAGACCGGATATGCAAACAGCGGAAACGCAACAAACACCTTCCTCTCAGCATCATGAGACTTTTGGGCAAACATCTGAAACGTACTTTGATTTTCACGGAGACGTTGATGTCAGTTCACCGGAGAGTATAAGGGGCAGAATAAGTGAAATTGAAGAACGCCTATCCGGCATGGATGCTCAGTCAAGAGCCGCAATACCATTTTATGGCGAACTCATGCTACTGTACCAGCAGCTCGGAAGACAGGATGGTGCCGCAGAAGCAAGCCGGCATATTGGATTGATTACTAACGACCCCGATGATTGGTGGAAAGCCGGACTGTTGAATCATCAGTGGGCTCAGCGTCTTACAGATCAGGAGGGAAGAGATTTTTTTCTGTTGAAATCCATAGAAGCGTACGATGAAGCAGTAGCCCTAACCCAAAACCCATCATTATATACTGACTTCTCTATAGCGCTTGCGGCCTATGGAAACGAGGAACGAGCTATGGAGTTGCTCGAAAGCGCAATAGCCAGTGACCCGGAGTACTTTCGGGCTTTTTTATATGCAGGTATGATTTTATATGAAAGTGATAAAAAAGACGAAAGTATTGCTTATATTAGACGCTCTATTGAAAAGGCTGATTCAGAAGACGAATTAGAAATGATTCACACGCTGATAGCCGGTACATCAATTGAAATATAAAACTTAAAGAATTTTATAATGCCCAGCGGAAAGAAAAGAAAAAGAGCAAAAATTGCTAAGCACAAGCGTAAAAAACGTCTTCGCAAGAATCGTCATAAGAAGAAGTAAATGCCTTTGTTAAGGCATTTACTTTTTTTAGGCGTACTTAAAAAAACGCCCACGACCGGAAATTAGAATTGAATCAGGCTGCTTCAGGCCTGGTTCTTCCGGCAAGTTCAAGAATTCTGAGACTCCTCGATAATATGGCCTGAAGTTTGCCGGTCACTTTGGCATGTATTTCACCTAACTCGGTGATATCATGCAGAGCATACTGCTGATAGGTGAGTAAACTCATGGCTGATAAAAACTTACCGTGTTTGTCTCCATCTACTTCAATATGCCAGCGATTAATAGATTTCTCCAGAGGAGTTAGTAAAGAGATTTCATTGTTCAACGCTTTCATCCACTCGCTTGCATACCTAATCCGCGCGTCAGCATCTCCTGCTGTTTCCAGCCTGGTAATCTGCTCTTCATCGAAATGCCATGCCGTTTCAATATCCAGCGTTAGAGCAACTTTGCTGTCGATCAAATCCTTCCTCTTCACAAGCGGATGCTTCTTCATACCTTTCATTTGGTGGGCCAATTTTGCTTCTCGGAAAGAATCCCAATCGAAATTTATGGTGATTTCTTTTACTCCTGATGAGTGCCCCTGAATGTCCAGCGTAAGTTCAAGCCCGGTTGCCTGTATTGTAGACTCTTTCCAAACCTTAAATTTGGAAGGAACGATTCCTCTCTTTGTGATTTCGTTTTCTATATTCTTGATGATGGAATCAAAAATAGGGTATTTCATACGGTGCCTGCATGATATTAGATTAATGTTTTTATTCCGGAAAGGCTTTCAAGACTAACTAATCTGCAATGAATAACTATTTCACTTTAATATATTTAGCCAAAGAGTTAAATGCAATTCTGTCTAATGCAATATTTATTCAGGCGGTTACCTATAAGAAAAACATGCTCGATCTGTTTTTTGAATCTGAAACTGAGCAAATCAAGCTGTCTTTTTCAGCCGATTCCGTAAGAACGGCCCTTTTCACGGATCCCCGTGTTTCCAGCCGCAAGTCCAACAGTGCCTCTTTTTTTGAAAAGCTAAAAGGAAAGCAGGTTGAGTGCATTGAGCTAACTGAAAATGATCGTTTTCTGTCTATTCGTTTTTCAGATAGTGAATACTTCCTGCAGTTCAAGCTGTTCAGTAACGAACCCAATGCTTTTTTAATTGGTGATGGCGTTATTTCAGAAGCTTTCAAAAATCCGGGCCGTTATGAAGAAGCTCGTGCTCCTGAGCCCCTGAAGCCGAGAAACACTACATTTACGGAAACATCCGGAAAGCTAAAAAGACGAATACAGCAATCCTTTCCTCTGCTGCCCCGCAATTTCATCAAAGACCTGATAGAGCATGGTGAGCTGGAGTCTTTAGACGATGAAAAAATTAATCTGTGGCTCAAAAACGCATCTCATCAGCTTGCAACCAATCCAGAGCCAGCGATTTTAAGTGATGGACGCTTTACTATTTTCTCATCTGAGTTTATTGATCGGGATGGTGCTGAAACCTTCGGAAGAGTGAATGATGCAGTAAGAATCGCATTCTATACCGAGTCCCGTGAAAATCGGTTTGAAAAGTACACCAAGGAGCTTTTTCGCAGAGCTGAAAAACTGCTTAAGAAATACGATGCCGTTATTAAGGCCGGGGAAGAGGCATCAAAAAGCCTTGATCGTGCAGAGCGTTACGAGCAGTTGGGCAACATATTGGTTGCTCATGCCCATATGAAACATGAGGGCGAGGAGCACATCACCCTGCCGGACTTTTACAATAACAATGATTCTGTGGAGATTCCCATAGATCCCTCGCTTGATATTGCTGCTAATGCACAGATCTATTTCGAGAAAAAGAAAAAATCTGAGCGCTCGTTTGAGTCTGCACTGGAGTACAGAGATCGAATATTAGAACGTAAAGCTGAGCTGGAGACAATTGTAGAAAAGATTCAGCAGGTGAGCCATCTCAGAGAAATTGAGGAAGTATCGAAAGAATATCCGGACAATGACTTATTCACGGAGAAGAATAAAGCCGATAATACGTCCGTCAGGCCATATAAAGTCATAAAGCTGGGCAAGTATGATATCTGGGTAGGTAAAAATGCCAAAAGTAATGATGCCGTGCTCCGTGACGCTCATAAGGATGACATCTGGCTTCACGCCAGCGGTGTATCGGGTTCGCATGTTGTGATTCGAATGAATAAAGCTCAAACAGATCCGGATATGTCGCTTTTGGAGACAGTCGCATCTTGGGCGGCCTGGATGTCTAAAGGAAAAGGAACCGCGGTATGCCCGGTTAAATGGACCCGAAGAAAGTTTGTGAGAAAGCCCAAAGGTGCGGCTCCGGGCGCAGCTCTGGTTGATAAAGAAAACGTTATACTTGTGGAGCCTCAGGAACCTCCTAAACAAGATTATAAGTAATGGTCAAGATTTCAGATATGCATATAACTCTATGTGGTATGATGGGAGTCGGAAAGTCTGCTCACGGGCGGGAATTATCCAGTTTGACCGGACTCCCGTTTACGGATTTGGATGCAGCAATTAAGAGCTATTCCGGTCGCGAAATACCTGAAATATTCAAACTGTACGGAGAAACAGAATTCCGTAGAATTGAAGCATTAGTGCTCGAAAAGCTGCTTGATAGCGAATCTCAGATAATCGCGCTTGGAGGTGGTGCGCTTCATAATGATCAAGCAGTAGACAAAATTAAAAATAAAAGCACTTTATGCTTTATTGACGCTTCTTTTGATGTTATTTTAAGACGTATTCAAAGAAATAAAAAACGACCGCTTTTATTAAACAATAGCGGTGAGTTAAAGTCAGAAAATGAAATAGCAGCCATCATTTCTAAGTTATTCGAAAAACGGCTGCATTTGTATCAGAAAGCCGATATTCACTATAGACCTGCTGAAGGATTGTCCGTGGGAGAGTCTGCCCGCATCCTTTATAAACTGATTACAGAATATGCTCGATAAACAACAGGTAAGAACGCAGCAAAGCGATGAATATATTATTGCCGTAGGGGAAGACCCCTCAAGTGAGATTCAGAAAGTGGTTGCCGTATACCCCGGACCCAAAGCCTTTTTCTTTGTGGATAGCAACGTAATGAAGCTACAGGCTAAACTGGTTGACCAAATTACTGCGCTGTACGAAGAGCCTTTGGTTTATAAAGTTCCGGCTGGTGAGGCTTCCAAATCGGTTGAGCAATGGTCTGAGATGGTGAGTTTTTGCCTGTCGCATCATCCTCACAGAAATGTGCCTGTTTTTGCAATAGGTGGCGGCGTTACCGGAGACTTAGCCGGTTTCGTTGCGTCGACAGTGCTACGGGGGTTACCGCTTATTCATATCCCAACTACTTTATTGGCTATCGTAGACAGCTCAATAGGAGGGAAAACTGGCATCAACCATGAGGCTGGTAAAAATCTGGTTGGTTCATTTTATCAGCCAAAAGCTGTAATTGCTCCTCTGAAAGCGCTGCAGACGCTCAGTGACCAGGAGTTTATTTGTGGCTTCGGTGAGATCCTGAAGTATGGTGCAATAGCAGACCCGGATATTCTCACCATTCTTTCTACAAAGGATCTTTCTGAACTTCGGGAGAATGTTTCGCTTTTAGGTTCAATAGTTCAGCGAAGCATAAAAGTTAAAACCGACGTTGTGATTCGTGATACGCAGGAAAGTAATTTGAGGATGATTCTCAACTATGGCCATACGTTTGCACACGCTATTGAAAAACAAATGGGTTATGGCAAGATTTCCCATGGTCAGGCCGTTTATATAGGGATGATTGCCGCCGGAATACTTTCGAAAGAACTCGGGGCAACAATAAAAGAAGAGCTAATCGAACAGCATTTTGGAAGCATGATGATCAGCGATATTGAAATTGACATTACCCCGGATCAGCTTCTGAATGCAATGCAGTCCGATAAAAAGCGCTCCTCTACCGGACTTCGTTTTGTGGTTTTGAAACAGTACGGTCGCCCATATGTTGAACAGATAGACGATACCGCACTTATTGAGCAGGTTTGGTCATCCACATTAACCAGAATTGAAGAGCTTAAAATGCAACCAGTTTGATTAATTTGAGGCAACAGCGCAGTATATAATGCTTAAATGGATTTACAACTTATGGAGATACTTCTGGATTACTGTGTTCAGCGTACTCATGCTGTTGTCTTTTCTCCTTGGTGTAACGCTCTTGCTGCTTCAAACCGAAACGGTACAAAACCGGCTTGCTAATCATCTCAAGAGTGGTTTTGATGAACAGTATCTTGGAGAGATCACGTTTGGAGAGATTAGGGGCACGCTTCCTTTAGATCTTCAGCTTAAAGATGTTGCGATAGTCTTTAATGAACGCGACGACGATGATCAAATCATCCTTTCAGATACAGTTCTTGCTGCGGAAAACATCTATCTTCGACTTGACCTTAGACAAACAATTTTCAATCGGTTCACGATTTCTGATGCTTCAATCGACAGCCCCCTGGTTTATCTGAACCGCACAGGAGATGGCAGTAGTTTAACAATAAGTAAAGCTTTTGAGCGCCGGTTTCCACTTGAACAAACCGTCCGCGAGACAACCGGAGGCGGTTTCGATACAAATCAGCTGCCAAACCTCGACCTTCAGACACTATCGGTGAATAATGGTATCCTTGTTGGCAACAATCTTCATACGTTCACAAACGGTAATCCGAACCTTCAGCTTCCGGAAACGTTCTCTCTCGATGACATCACCCTGAGACTAAGCTTTGAAATATCTGCTGAAGAACAGTTCCTGAACTTCCGTGAATTTAGCGGGGTCACCGAGTCTTTTGGGTTTCAGGAGTTTATTTTCAGAGGTCAGGTCTATGCAGACGACCAGTTTCTAGAATTCAATAGAATTACGTTTCGTACAGCTCAGTCGAACCTGCGCTTCACAGCTGCATTTGAAGGTGTAGATATAGCAAAAGATGATATTAAAGATCAGTTAAAGAGATCGACGCTCAACTTCCGGGTAGACGATAGTGCTATACTTACAGATGAGTTCACAGATATCTTTCCATACCTCAGGCCTACTGGTAATCCTGTTCAGCTTGATTTGCGCTCAGTGATTAATGAGGAGCTTGTTGAGCTTTCCCGGTTCGATCTGCGCTATGGTGAAAGCAGCATAATCGTATACGGCGAGGCGACAGATCTATTCGGCGATCTGAATTTCGATGCGGTCATAGATTTCGTAAACCTGCACCACGACGACATAACCACATTGTTCCCGGATCAGGGCTACGGCTTTCCGGAAATGGGATTATTTACGTTGAGGGGTGATGCGCACGGGAACATTAACTCACTCCGCACTACTTTAAATCTGAGCTCTGATGTTGGTAGAATTACGCTCGATGGCGATTTAAACTGGGCTGATACATTTATGTATCTGGTTGAGGGTGAAATTGAAAATCTTCAGTTTGCTGAAATGCCGGGACTGGGAATGGGCGATTCAAGGCTAAACAGTTCTATCCGGTTCGAGGGTGAAGGCACCGAGATTGAAAACGCTACGGGCGAATTAGTTCTGAGAATAAGAGATAGTCGCATAAATAATTTCGACCTTACCGAGCTAGATCTGGATGCCAGAATCGACGACGGTTTTCTTGAGCCAGACCTTACGATTCGCCAGTCTGATGACGCGCGTCTCCGCGCATACGGCTGGATCGACTTCATGCAGGAAGAACCGTCAATCAACCTGGAAGGAAGCACAACGGAGTTTAATCCTGCCATGGTTGTTTCAGACGGAAGTGTAAAAGAGGGCAGGCTTAACACCACCTTTACGCTTACTGCCACCGGCTCGGAGCTGGATAACTATGCCGGAGAAGTCTTTCTTAATATCTACGATTCGGATTACGGTGATGAATACATCGAGGAGCATGAGTTTTTTGCATTCCTCGACAAACCGGATGAAAACGGCCGCACGCTCAGAATTGGCGGTACCATGCTTGAAGCTGATATTACTGGCTCTCTCATCCCTTCAAGGCTGGTTGAAACGACCAGATACTGGATATCTGAAATCTCCCAGAGAATAAGTGAAACTTCCGTGTACACCCTGGCCGATTCTCAGCTGCTACCGCCAACTAACGTGAACGAAGATCTGTTGCATAATGAAATTACCATTCGTGCTCGGATTGACGACTTATCACTTCTTAATAAAATATTCCCGGGCTTTCCGGAAATCACGTCTATTTCAAACTTAGATGCTACAATTAAAACGGGTGTTGAGACCTTTAGCATAGATACTCAGCTCTATTCCGATTTTATCGAAATGGACGCCCTTCAGCTGGATAGCCTTGTAGTTCGGACAAACACGAGCTATAACCGTGGCCGTCGAACCGATTTCTTTGAAGGCGGATTTGAAGTGGCATTTGCAAGTTTGGAAGCAGGAGGGCAGCAGCTCCGTAATGCCGATATCTATATCGACGCTTATGATGAAGCCTTTGTTTTGCAGCGCTTCAAAACTATAATTGGTGATGATGTAGAGCTCGGAGCGATGCTTACAGCCGTATTCTCCGATCGTGATGTTGATATTCGCATCATGGATTTCTTTGTAGGCGATGAAGAATATACCTGGCAAAATATTGATCAGACTCCGATTCGAATTGATAACTCCGGAAGAGTTCACGTAAACCGGCTTGAATTCGGAAATCTTCAGGAGCGAATTATTATTGATGGCACTTTTAGCGAAAGTCCTGAAGACTCGGTTTCGTATCTCTTTAGCGGGATAGAATTAGACCGAATCTCAAGCCTGATTAACGGACGCGTAAGCTTTTCAGGAATTCTTGACGGCACGTTTTTCACAAGGACGCTGCGAACAGATCCCAACTTTATGGGGGATATTCGCGTGGAGACGCTGCGTTTAGATGAACGTCTTGTTGGTGATGTTGGGCTGCGAAGCCGCTACGATACGGAACGTGATCAGATTGATACCAGACTTACCATCAAAACGGATCAGGAGCGATATGCACGCTATCTGGCTGACAATGAGGATATAGGTCAGGATATAATAATCGACGGATTCTTCAATACGCTGGCGAACACCGGTGATGCTGAAGATGCTTTGATCGCCTCATTTGATGTTTTGCTAAATGAAATTGATTTATGGGTTCTTCCTCTCATCGTGAATAACGTTTTTGAAGAGGTTGAAGGCCGTGCAAAAGGCAGCGGTACACTTGAACTGCGCCGAGACGGACTTCACTACGACTCAACCTTCGACATCATGGATGTTGAGGTTGTCCCGGTATTCCTCCTAAGCCGACTAAAGCTTAACGGAAGTCTCGATTTAAACAGCGAAAACGGCGTAATCTTAAATGATATCGACGTTAGAGATACCGGAAACGGATCTGGAAGACTTTTTGGTAATATCGATTTCGGTCTTTTTGGAGAACAAACCAATTTCGACCTCGGGCTCGAAATGAACAGTCTTACCTTTTTAAATAATCGTGCAGGCGCGGAAGTGCCTTTTTATGGTCGCGGTGTAGGAACGGGCACCGTCCGGCTGACAGGAACGAATGATCAGCCGTTTATTTCGACTCCGAATCCTGTATTCCTGAGCTCCAATTCCGTAATTTCAATTCCCGTAAGTACAGATCAAAGCGTTGAAGGTGGCACCCGTTTTATTCAGTTTGTGGATGATTTCTCACAAATAATCGACCTTGCAAATCTTGGAAACGGTAATGGCAGAAATGGTTCTGCAAATGGTGGAATAAGGATAACAGATACTGAAGAACTCACCTTTATGGAAAGGTTTGAGCTGGATCTGCAGTTTCAGGCTGATGATAACATGCTCGTTCGTATCATTTTTGATGAGGTGACTTCAGAAATTCTGTCAGCCAGAGGTACGGGGCGAATCCGGCTTGCGCTTCAGGATGAGGTGTTTCAGGTATTTGGTCGTTTCGATGTTGCGGGTGGTGACTATCTCTTTGTGGGCGGCGATATTTTTACCAGAAGATTTTCAATTCGTGATGGTGGTACAATTAACTGGGAGGGTGATCCCGTAAACGCGAGGATTGATGTTTCTGCAGTATATCGGGCTCGCCCGAATATCAATGTTCTGAGACCGGGTCAGGTTGATGACACCCCGCAGCGGACACCGGTTGATCTGATTCTGGATATTTCCGGTACGCTTGATAGTATTGAGAACGACTTTTTCTTTGAATTCCCAACGGGAACCGACATATCTCAATCTGCAACGATTCTGGCGATCATCAATGATGAGGATGAAAAACTCCTTCAGGCAACCAGTATTCTGCTATCCGGAAACTTTGTACCACGCGACACACAGCTAAATGATCTGTTTGGAAGTCAGTTTGGGGCACAGGGTTTAAGTACGCTGCTGTCATCACAAATTAGCAACATTCTTAACTCCAACATCAGCAACCTCGATATCGATCTTAATATGACCGGTTTTGAAGAGGCCGATTTGGGTATTGCGCTCAGACTATTTGATGACAGACTTACGCTCCGAAGAGAAGGAACTGTAACAGGTCCAAACTCCAATTTGGGTGATTTCGATGTTACATATCGAATTAACCGCTATTTTTCCGTTGAAGCTTTTATGCGCCGGGAATCATTATTACCTTCTGCTGTATCTGTTGGCCAGACTCAGACTAACGAAACTTACGGAGTCGGAGTGGAGGCCCGGGTACAGTTTAATACATGGGGTGAATTGCGGGACCGAATTTGGGGTTCAGTTAGAAGACTCTTCACCAGTGAACAGAAAAAAGAAGACGAACCGGATCTGGCTTCCGGCAGTTAATCCTTCAATCATAAAGCCAGTCTAATAACTAACAAACTACTACCGGAACAGCCTGAATGGGAAAGAAAAACGTTAAGGAAATCGAACAGTTTATTCTCCAATTTTTAAAAAAGCATAAACAATACGAAGTACCTGAAGGCCTTATTTTGGATACGGTGAAGTTCACCGGTGGAGACGTTAAAACCTTCAAAAGAGCCCTTCGTAATCTCACGGATAACGGCTTAGTCTCACAGAATAGCAAAAAGGAGCTCAGTTTAACAAAACTGACTGTAGGTAAAGGAGAGCCAAACGAAACCGGAAAAAAGAAGCACAAAGAGACGGGTAAAAAGGCCTCGTCTAAGAAGGAATCTGCACCTTCGCAATCTGGTGACGTAGGTCGGATCTCAATAAACCGACACGGGACGGGTTTTGTTACTTTGGAAAATTATGACGAAGACATTCGTATACCTGGTAAAAGTCTTGGTGTAGCCCTCGATAAAGATACTGTTAAAATCAAAATTACCGGCAACGGACGCGGTCGTATTGAAGGCAAAGTGCTGGACATCCTCAAGCGGGGCAAAAATGTCTATGTAGGCACGCTTAAGAAAGAAGGTAAACACGGATTCGTAATTCAACCGGACGAGAAATCGGCTCATGTTAAATTTTTTGTCAAGCCGGACCAAATTGCCGGAGCTAGCCCGGATGATAAAGTTGTTTTTAAATTAGTTGACTGGGTACACCCGCGTTCGCTTCCTGAAGCTTCAATTCAGGAGGTATTGGGAAAAAAAGGGACAAACAACGCCGAGATTCTTTCCATACTTGCTGAAAACGATATGATGGGTGCTTTTGCCCCGGAGGTCGAAGACTATTGTGACAAGATTCCCGAATTTCCTTCAGCTAAAGATATAGCCAAAAGAAGAGACTACCGCGATGCGCTTGTGTTCACTATTGATCCGCACGACGCAAAAGACTTTGACGATGCACTCGACATTCAGCTGCTCGGTAATGGGAACTACCTTCTCGGCGTACACATTGCGGACGTCACGCATTATCTAAAGCAGAATTCAGTGCTCGACGAAGCCGCTGTTGAAAGAGCCACCAGCGTCTACCTTGTCGATCGCGTTATTCCTATGCTTCCCGAAAAGCTAAGTAACGGCGTGTGCAGTCTTCGCCCGAATGAGGACAAAATGTCGTACAGTTGTTTTATGGAGGTAACTCCAAAGGGAGAAGTCGTTGACTACTCCATCGAAGAAACAGCCATTAACTCGAAGTTCAGGTTATCCTACGAAGAGGCTCAGGAGATTATCGAAGGCAAGCAGCATGATGTGCTTTCCGAGCCGATTGGGCATCTTGTTAAGCTCACCGACACGCTAACTGAAAAACGCTTCAGAGAAAATGCTATCGATTTTGATAATCCGGAACCTAAATTTGTTCTCGATGATAACGGAAAACCCATTGAAGTAATCCTGAAGAAACGTTTCAAAGCACACCGACTGATCGAAGAATGCATGCTGCTTGCTAACAGAACCGTTGCAGAACATGTCGATAAGCTTAGAAAAGATGCAGGTAAGAAAATCAATCAGGATTTGTATCCTTTTTTCTACAGAATACATGCAGAACCGAATACCGAACGCCTGGAACAGGTTGCAGAGCACGTTCGGGTTACTGGAATTAAATTCGACGTACGGGAAGGCAAAGTAGATGCAAAAGCAATTAATGATCTGATTAACCAGGTGAAAGGGAAGAACATTGAATATACCATCAATGATTTACTTCTCAGGTCTATGGCAAAAGCTGAATACTCACCCAAAAATATTGGGCATTTTGGTCTCGGCTTTAAGCACTACTCTCATTTTACAAGCCCGATTCGCCGCTACCCGGATGTGATTACGCATCGCTTGCTAAAAAAATATTCTAATAACAAGAAATCATATAACTTCAAGCAGCTTCTTGAGTATGGCGAGCACTGCAGCGAGCGCGAGCGGGCTGCGGTTACTGCTGAGCGCGACTCCATCAAACTAAAACAGGTCGAATATCTTTCCGAGCGTATAGGTCAGGAGTTTGAAGGTGTTGTTAGCGGTGTAACTGACAAAGGCATTTACATACTGCTTAAAGACATTTATTGTGAAGGAATGATAAGCATGAGCGAACTCAACGATGATTTCTATGTGTACGACCAGCGACGCCACTGTTTAACAGGAAGAAACAGAGGGAGAACTTATAAGCTAGGTGATGAGTTGAAAGTACGTGTCTTAAATACAAATACTGAACTAAGACAGATCGATTTCGTTCTTGCCTGATTTCCATCCAATGCCTTTGTAAGAAAACAGAATCATTAGCGTTTAGTGACTATCCAGATAATTCCTACGTTTGTTTACCGACTTTATGAATAAGACTCTACTCCTGCTAACTGCAGGGCTTCTTACCTTACTCCTAACCGCCGAGACTGTTCAGGCGCAAGGGTTTTTCTTCGGAAAAAACCGCGTTCAATACGAAAAGTTTGACTGGAGAATTATACAGTCAGAGCATTTTGATGTCTACTACTACGACTCCGAAAACTATTTGCTCGCAGAGTTTACAGCACATAGCCTCGAAGCTGCTTATATGCAGCTGTCCCGTGATTTTAATCACCAGATAAATGACAGGATCAGAGTAATTGTATATGACTCCCACGCGGCCTTTTCTCAAACAAACGTAGTGCCACTCCCAGTAAATGCGCAGGGTATAGGTGGTGTGACCGATTTATTTAAGAATCGAATCACCATGCCTTTTATGGCCGATTATGGGGACTATCGTAGGGTCTTGCAGCATGAACTCGTTCATGCTATGGTTAATGATATGTTCTATGGTGGTAATATTAATGCACTTTTAGCCGAAGGCCGCCGAATCTTCCCGCTATGGGCTGAGGAAGGGCTTGCCGAATACACGGCCTTGGGTTGGGATACCAGTACTGATATGTTCCTCAGAGACGCAACTGTAAACGGCTATTTACCTCCGATCCAGGGCTTGGGTGGCTTCTTTGCCTACAGAGGCGGTCAGGGCGTTTGGGATTTTATAGTTCAGGAGTACGGAAGAGAGAAAATCGGTGAAATCATGGATCGCATGAAAACCAACCGAAATTTCGAGCTCAGCCTGCGCCAGTCTACCGGTCTTACTATTTCTGAGCTTTCTGAACGCTGGAAAGATTGGTTGCAGAAAAAATATTTTCCTGAGGTTGCCGACCGTGAAAACCTGAGGACAATTGGTACGAATGTTACCGAAGCTAACTTCAGAGGCAGCTACAACACAAGTCCGGCACTTTCACCTCAGGGCGATCGCCTGGCGATGATTACCAACCGTCGTGGTTTTTTTGATGTGGTGGTTCTGGATGCCAATACGGGTGAGCGAATAAAAACGGTTATTCGCGGTGAAGATAATGTGGATTTTGAAGAGCTCAATATTCTTCGCCCTAATCTTAGCTGGTCTCCGGACGGGCGCCAGATTGCACTTTCGACAACCACACGCGGGCGAAGCGATATTGCTATTGTAGACTATGAATCAGGAAATGTCCGCAAAATCCAGTTCCCTTCATTAAGGTCTATACGTTCCGTAGCGTGGTCGCCTGATGGCTCGAAGCTGGCTTTTCAAGGTACAGAAGGCTCCATGGTAAACATCTATGTATACGATCTGAATAACGGTGATTTCATCAATATCACTAATGATGTATTCAGTGATACCGATCCGGGATGGTCTAACGATTCCCAGTCGGTTCTGTTTGTCTCTGATCGTGGTCCGCGCACAAATCTCGGGGTTTATCAGGAAAACTACTTCATGTTGGCCAATCCGAATTTGAATCAGACTGATATTTACATTGTTGAAATCGGATCAACCCGTGCTCAGCGGCTAACAAGTACGGAAGGCTGGTCGGAACAAAGCCCGCGGATGACCCGTGATGGTGAGCTCATCTATCTGTCTGATCAGAACGGTATCATGAACGTGTACAAAATGAATCTGCAGACGCGTGTATCCAGACCGGTAACCGACTTGATAACAGGGGTGATGCAGATGTCCATTACGCCTGACGGTTCCAGATTAGCCGTTAACAGCATCAATAGTGGGTTCCTGGATGTGTTCATCATACAAAATCCTCTGCAGCGCGTGAAGTCCGGTAATTTAAGACCAAACCAGTGGGCGCAGCGCAGAGCTGCAGAACGCGAAGAACAACGCGTGCCGGCTATGCAGTTTTCTCGTGACTTATTTGTTTCCGAATTCCGTGATGACGGTCTAGTTGCAGACTTAGCACGCGATGATGCCGAGGAAGTAGTTGAAGAAGTAGCTCGCGACAGAGATCGCGATGACGACAGAAGGAGTGACATCATCGATTTCAGAAATTATCAGTTCTCTGAGGAGCTAGAGGAAGAGTTTCTTGATGATGAACGTGAAGACCGTTTTTCATTAGCAGATAACAGAACAGAAGACGGGCGGTTCATCCCAAAACGATACAGACTCAATTTCTCACCTGATATTGTTACTGGTGGAGCGCAGACCGGAATTGGTTCCTACGGCTATCAAAACTTTTCATTTCTTCAGGCCACGGTAAGTGATGTATTGGGTGATCATAGACTTACATTTGCCAGTAACCTTGTATTCGACCTGAGAAACAGTACATATTTCCTGCAGTATGCCTATTTGCGAAATCGTACGAACTATTTCACGAGTTTCACTCACAACTCTTTTCAATTTCAGACAATTAACGGTGATGTAGTCAGATACAGACTATACACCGGAGATGTGGGCATATCTTACCCTTTGAACCGATTTGAGCGAATTGAGTTTTCAGGAGCATTTACCGGTATCAGTCGTGACCTTAGCAATATCATTCCGGGAGCACAAACTTCTGTAGACAGAGATTTGCTTATACGTCCTGTTGCGCGATACATTCGCGATGTTACGATACCAGGTTTCTTATCACCGCAAAAAGGCAGTCGTATGGCCCTGGAAGTTTCCGGTAGCGTGCCGGTATCAGATGCATTTCTGGGCTTCGTTTCCACATCAGCTGACTTCCGTCAGTACTTCAGCCTTGGTCCGCGTTACACGATAGCTTTGAGAGCTCTTGGCGGCGCCTCATTTGGCCCTGATCCTCAGAATTACCTGCTGGGTGGCGTTTCTAACTGGATTAACTTCCGACAGGATCAAAGATTAACCGTTGATAATATCGCCAGTCTTTTTCTAACACAGCCTGCGCTTCCGATGCGTGGATGGAATTATAATGCCGGAATTGGTGATAAGTTTGCCCTTGGTAACGTAGAGTTCAGGTTCCCGCTGTTTGCCGCCGTAATACCAGGTCCGCTGCCACTATTTCCGCTCTTTAATATCCAGGGCGTTGCTTTTGCTGATGCGGGTACAACGTGGAATGGCGTCGACCGCAATGAGATTCTTTATGGTATGGGTTTTGGTCTTCGAAGCATTGTTTTCGGACTTCCGCTTCGATACGATATTGCATGGCCCTATTCAGATGAGATATTTGACGGATTTGGAAGCAGGGTCCACTATTTCAGTATTGGGCTGGATTTTTAGAAGAATCTGATAATCCACCATTTTGTCTGCTTTTTCTTGTCGTAATTGAAGCCCTCGAATAGATGAACCACGCCGGAGTTTCTATTTTACTCCGGCGTGGTATTCGACCGAGACTCCTGGTTATTTCAAAGCCTCCTTTTTAATCAATTCAGCTATCAGCCATACAAATAAGGTTCGTTCCGGATTTGAGCGAACCTTTTTTAGCATTTCAGGAGTCTTTTTTGAGCTCTTTTTTCTTCAAATATCTTCCGGGCATTATTTCAGATCCATAACGCCTGGTATAAATTTGAGTGAATTCTGCCCCGACAAAAATTACCATTACATTGTAATATATCCAGATCAGTAGGATCACAAACGAACCCGCAGCCCCGTATGTTGATGTCGTAGCTGCATTCGTGAGATAAAACGTAACAATGTAGCGCCCCAGCAAAAACAGTAGAGAAGTCACAAAAGCACCAACCAGAACGTCCGTCCACTTTACCCTGATATCAGGGAGAAGCTTGTAGATGAAGGAGAAAAGAAGTGTAGAAATAACGAGGAAGAAGATTGAGTTGAGTAAATTATATATCCTGAATTCTCCAGGGATAATGTCTTCCAGGAATGGCCCTACGAAGGAAACGGCCGTTGAAATCATGAATGTAGCAATAAGCGCAAGGGAGAAGGCTACAATCAGAATTAGCGCGAGCATGCGGTTAACAAAAAACATCTTCACCGGCTGGCGCAGAGACTTGTCAACATTCCAAACGATGTTAAGGGATTCCTTAAGCTGAGCTAAAACTGTCGTTGCAGCAAATAGAAGAATAAATGAGCTCAAAATGGTGGCTATAGTTCCCTGGCCTCCCTGTGCTACTCCCGATATAATAGATTCAACCGATTCGGCCATATCAGCTCCGACAAACTCTTCCATGAATATGCTGATTTGTCCGCTTGCAGCCTGTTCCCCAAAGAAAAATCCGGTAAAAGCTATGATGATGATGAGCAGAGGGGCAAGCGAAAATATTGTATAGAAGGCCAGACCGGCAGCATGAAGCATCATGTTATCGTCAAGCCACTGCTTGATGGTTTCCTTGGAGATGAATTTGATTTCATTAAAAAGGTTGAGCAAATCTTTATGCATAATCTCTGCTATTTGATAAATTGTTTAATGACAGCTACAGCTCGTTTGATCTCGTCTTCCAGTGTATAAAAATAGGGTGATAATCTGATTAATCCGCTACGGGAGGATACATATATTCTCTCTTCTTTTAATTGTTCTGCCAGTAAATTAGAATCAATATGTTCCGGCAGCACAAAAGAGACAACGGCAGATCTGAATTTATCTTCTTGTGTACCATACAACAAAAGACCTGCATTGGTTAGTTCAGAAATTATGTAGCTGTTCAGGTTGAGGGTATGACTGTTGATAGCAGCAGGTCCAATCTCTAGAAGAAGCTTAACGGATTGCCTCATTCCCATAATGGCTGGAATGTTGAACGTGCCCGGCTCAAATCGCTTCATTTCGGGATTAACAGGCTGGCTGGTATCGAACAGGTCCCAAATGCTCTCTACAGAAAGCCAGCCCTTGTTTTTGACTTTCAGCCTGTCACGGAATTCATCACTCATATACATAAATCCAATACCCTGAGGGCACATCAGCCATTTGTGCCCGCCTGCACACAGAGCATCTATACCTATATCACACACGTCAACAGGGCAGTGGCCGAGCGATTGAATTGCGTCAACCACCAAATACGTGCCGTTTGCTTTACACAAACGCGAAATCTCCTGAAGATCCGCACGGAATCCGCTTAAAAACTGCACGGCACTTATGGCCAGAACTTTGGTTTCAGGCTTCAGATTACGGGAAACTGATTCGGTAGTGATGATTCCGTTATCATCCGGCAAATAGCTAACTTCGACTCCGTTTGTACGTAGCTGCAGCCAGGGGTAGACGTTGCTTGGAAACTCCCGCTCATAAATCAGGATTTCATCACCCTGCCTAAGTTCCAACCCCTGGGCAATAATGTTGAGTGCAAAGCTGGTGTTTGGCGTAAATGCTATCTGATGCCCGCCCTCAGCACCAATAAGCCTGCTGATGAGCCTGCGGGTTTCTTCGATAAGCGGAAACTCAGTCTCAAAATGATCGACAGCTCCATTCTGCCTTCTTTGGAGAGATTTTGCTACTGCTTCGATTACTGTAGAAGGAAGCGGTGATAATGATGCATGATTGAGATAGACGCCATCATTTTGGGTATGCGGGAATAGATCTCGGTAGGCTGCCGGATTAAAACTTGTTGTCGAAGAAGGCACAGGAACTTAAGTCGCGTTAATGATCGAATGAATGTTTATCAGGGGGAGTTCGGCTGACTAGTTACAGTCACCGAAAATTGATGCTCAAAATATTGAATGCTCATCGGATTTTATGATATTTTAAGCCTTATGGCAAGTTCAAGAATTACTGACTCAAAAAAAGAAGAGATACGCGATGCAGCAGATATTGTTGATGTCGTTTCCGATTACGTAAAGCTAAAAAAAGCCGGTGGAGGGTTCACGGGCTTATGTCCTTTTCATAATGAGAAATCTCCTTCATTCCATGTAACACCCCGACTTGGTATATTCAAATGCTTCGGTTGTGGTGAGGGGGGAGATGTGTTCAACTTCGTGATGAAAATGGAAGGCGTCGGATTTGTCGAAGCTATGCGTACTGTGGCTGAACGCTACAACATCGAACTGCCAAAAGAAGAGCAGGATGATGAATTTGATGAGCGGACGCAGCTTACCGAAGGTATTTACCATGCGCTAAGGTTTGCGGGGCAGTTTTATCATGAACAGCTTAACGCAGAGGATGAAGCAGCTGAAGCCCGGAATTATCTTGGGAAGCGAGGCTTGAAAACAAAAACCATTCGTAAATGGGGGCTCGGCTTTGCTCATGATCGAATGGATCATCTGTATACCAGTGCCATTGAGCAGGGTATAAATGAAACCTACCTCTTTGAAGCCGGATTAATTAAGTACAGCGAGAATAGCCAAAAGCCCTATGACTACTTTCGTGGCCGGCTGATGTTTCCCATTTTCAATCCTTCCGGGAAGGTGATAGGCTTTGGCGGCCGCATTATGGAAGGTTTAAAAGGTCCGAAGTATTTGAACTCACCGCAGACTAAGGTCTATAATAAAAGTGAGGTGATGTATGGTATTCATCTGGCTCGCAATGAGATAAGAAAGCATGATCAAAGCATTCTTGTGGAAGGATACATGGACGTTATCTCCCTGTGGCAGAGTGGTATACTCAACGTTGTGGCCACAAGCGGTACCTCAGTTACACCTGACCAGATGAGACGGCTCAGGAACTATTCACAGAATATGCTGATGGTCTACGATGCAGATAATGCGGGTCAGAATGCAATGATTCGCGGTCTTGATGTCGCGCTTCAGGCCGACATGCACGTTCGATTGATGCATCTGCCTGAGGGCGAAGACCCCGACTCCTTCGTGCAGCAGTTTGGGGCTGATTCTTTTATAGAGTACACAGAAAAAGAATCCAAAGACTTCATCTCATTTATGATTGCACACGCTGAGGAGTCCGGTGATTGGGAAGATCCAATGTCCCGCAAAAACGTTGTTTCCAGAATCCTTTCATCTATAGCCAGGGTCAAGGACGCTGTACTCCGGGAAACGCTTGTAGATCATCTTCGGAGACTATCAGGTGTCGGCGAACGGTCGCTTTTGGGTGAATTAAGCGCGCATATACAGGAACAGACTCGTGAGCTCGAAAGAAGCAGACAGCGCGAGTACAGGCAGCAAAACCGTGAGAGTCAGCAGACTTCAGACGGAAATGAAGAACCTCCGTTTCCGGGTGACGCTACAAAACCTCAAAAATCTGTTCAACCGGCACCAAGCAGACTGGCACGAACTAAAAAATCACCAGCTGAAAAGGAAATCATTCGTCTTATGATTGAGCACGGAGATGAAATGATTTACTATGTTGGTCAGATTATAACCCATGATTATTTCGAGGATGAAGGGCTGAGAATGTTCTATAACGATATTATTCAGCGTTATAATGATGAACTCCCTATTTCAATAGCGGAGTACACGGCACAAGACCCGCCGTTTCCGGAGCTTACGGGCGAGATATTTATTGAGCAGCATTCTATTTCCGAGAAGGGTAACGAGCGCAGAACAACGCGTATCACCAGAGACGCCGATCCTTTTGCTACGGCAAGAGGTGCTTTAAAGGCAATTACCAGATTGTACTACACCCGCAGAAGCGATGAAATTAAACGCCTGATTGAAACTTCTGATGATGCTCAGCGCCGGCAACTTTATTCAGAGCTAATGAAAATTACCAAAGATAAAATGATGCTCGAACGAACCTCCGCAGACGAACTGTTTCCTTCACTCGAAGACCTGATTAAAAACGAAGCCTGAGTGTATATCAAAAACGGACACACCTGCGTTGACTAACCGATATCAAACTGTTCAGCCTGAAGTAATTGCAGGTATTCTCTATATTCTTTCTTACTTTTGACTGGCTCTATTTTGCGTCTCATTTGAAATAATCAGCCATGAATTTCGCATTGTAGGTAAACTTATATTCCAGCAGGTTATCAGAACTCAGCTCATTAATGGATTTTATTCTCAAATTCTTAAAACCGGTCTTACGCTTTAACTACAGACATCCGAAGTCAACGATATTTGTAGCACTGCTAGTGGCTACCGTTTCGGCTTTTTTTGCAGTAAGAATGGCGATTGACACCGATATAGCAAGTTTGCTTCCGCCGTCTCATCCAAGCGTACAGGCGCTAAACCAGCTCCAGGAGCGTGTAGGTGGCGAAACAGAAATGCAGGTTGTTATCAGCTCACCTAGTTTTGAGGCTAACCGTGCATTTGCCGAAGCAATAATACCACGAAGCATGGAGCTGATTTATGGACGCACCGGACAGCCCTATTTTTCACGCTATGAGTTCACGAAGGAAACCGAAGTCCTAAAAGACTATGCCCTCTACCTGGCCACAGACCGGGAACTTGATGAGCTGGAACTGTTTCTGGAAGATGAAATAGAGGATGCTAAGCTTCAGGCTAACCCATTCTTTGTAGACTTTGAAGACGACTGGGACGACGATGAAGAAGATGAGGCCAGGGGACAGGCCTTCCAAAATTTATATAATGAGCTGATACCGGATACCTATCCTATCAACGCCGACAGCACCTCTATGCTTCTGCGTTTTACGCCAACCGGATCCCGTAGTGACTTGGCCTTCCTACGCAGTCTCTTCAGAGATTACGACAATCTTATTGAAGAAATGAATCCCGCATCTTTCCATGAGGAGATGGTAGTGATGGGAGGTGGCCGTCTTAAGCGCCATCTTATGGAAATTGATTCAATTATGGATGACGTCCTTAACAGTTTCTCTACGGGTATTGGTAGCGTATTACTTTTGGTGATGCTTTATTTCTTCTGGAAAACGTACATCAATTATAAACGAGGTTCGGCAGAACAGAAGAAGAAAGGATTTTTTAGCCATGTTAAAAGAGCCCCAATTCCAGTCTTCTTAATCGGCATCCCACTGGTAATAAGCCTTTCAATTACGTTCGGGATTACCTATTTCGTTTTGGGTACGCTCAATACAATGACCTCCGTTCTTTTTGTGATTCTGTTCGGGTTAGGTATTGATTACGGCATTCACTTTTACGCCCGCTATCTGGAAAAAAGGTCTTCGGGTTTACCTGTTTATGAGTCGCTGGATGAAACGTATGATTCTTCAGGCCGTGCTATTATGACAAGCGCCATTACAACAGCTATTGCGCTCTTTGTTCTTATCTATGCCGACTTTCGTGGCTTTTCCGAGTTTGGGTTTATTTCGGGGGTGGGAATCATTCTGGCCTATTTAAGTATGATGTATCTACTGCCCGCTTTTGTAGTTTTGTTTGAAAGATTTAGCTGGATTCTGATCAATAAAAATAACGGTGAACCTGTTCTTGTTAAAAAAGCCCCTAAACGCTACCCCTTTGCCCGTACAATTGTAGCTGCAGGTGCAGTCATAATAATATTTGTCTTATTTAATACAGATAAGCTCGAATTCGAGTATGACTTTGGAGTATTGGAGCCGGAATTTGCCGAGTTTGAACAATTCAGGGATTTGAGCAGAGGAGCTGAGGGTTCGTCATCTGAGCGGAGAAACCCTGCATACGTTGTAGCAGACTCCTACGAAGAAGTTGACCGAATTCTTGACGCTATTCGAAATATTCAGGAAAGAAACGCAGAAAACAGTTTGATTCTTGATGTAGAGGCCCTTCAGGAGCGATTCCCCGTCAATGAGACCGCAGAGCAGCATAAGCTAGAGCGTCTTGAGCGAATCCGAGAGTTACTGAACGATCCGTTTCTTGCAGAACAGGAAAGCGAGGACCTTGATCGTCTTAGACGAGCCTCACAGGCTACTGAACCGCTTGATTTCGAAAGACTACCGGATTACCTCACCCAGCGCTTCGTTACGCGTGATGGCGAAATCGGTCAGTTTGTGATGATTTATCCAAATGTTGGTCTCGGAGACGGAAGAAACTCCATTGCTTTCAAGAATGAAATCGGCAGAATCGAAACTGAAAAAGGCGAAGTTTTCTACAGCGCAAGCACCAGTATTGTTGCCGCAACCATGCTCGATCTGATGCATCAGGAAAGCTTTATTATGGTAACGGCTACCTTTATAATGATTTTAATAATGATGTACATATCTTTCCGGTCTTTCCGCTGGACGATTATATCGATGCTCCCGCTTGTAGTGGGGCTAAGCTGGCTGTTCTTCATAATGATTATCTTTAATCTCAGCTTCAATTTCTATAACCTTGTTACTCTCCCGGCTATACTTGGTATCGGAAATGACAACGGAGTTCACCTGGCTAGCCGGTACAGGGAAGAAGGAGCGAAAAGCATGTGGAACGTGCTTTCGAGTACCGGTCAGCACATTAGCATTGGTTCATTTACAACTATGCTTGGTTTTGCAGGTCTTCTTTTCACGCTGCATCCGGGCCTTTATTCAATTGGACTATTGGCCGTTATTGGAATCGGGATGACGCTTCTCGCTGCGGTTACTTTCCTACCTGCACTTGTTCAAGTGCTTGAAGACCGAAACTGGATTCGCTTCTGATAGTCCGGTATAAACTTAAACACGAGTTCATCTAAGCAAAAATATGCTCGCAGAGTCTCCAGCTATCGTACTTAAAGCCGTTGACTTTAAAGAGTCGAGCAAAATTATTACGCTGTTTAGCCGGGAGCACGGGAAAGTTGCTGTGCTGGTGCGCGGATTTAAGCGCAAGAAGAGCAGATATGCCGGAATTATGGCCTATGGCTCGGTTATAGATGCCTTTTATTACTACAAAGAAAGTCGTGGTGTGCAAACGATAAAAGATGCCGAGATGCGCATCGGCACGGTTAAGACACAGAGTGATTTCAACAAACTCGCAGTAGCTATGGCGCTGCTTGAGCTAATTTCACAGGTTATTCAGGAGGGAGAGCCGAACGATGAATTGTATCAGTTCACCGAAAGCTTTCTCAAATGGCTGAATGATACGGTGGAGTCGCCGCGAAATTTATTCCCTTATTTGCAAATTAGACTTGCCGAGCTGCTCGGCGTAGGTATTCAGGCTGATGAGTGGTTAACCAATAAAGCACCTGAAGAGGTCGTTTATCTGAACATCTTATCAGGAAATGTTTCTGAAGTTCCTGATGATGGTCTTTCGTTCAAATTATCTTCTGTTCAGACGCGTTACATACAACGTGCACTTTTGGGACAAACTGCAGGTATTCCTAAAATGAACATAGATACGCAGGAATTAAAACAGCTTATTTACCATTTAGATGTTTATCTCAAACACCACGTTGACGGCGTTCGGGATCGTAAATCGGACTCTGTTTTTGAACAAATCCTATAGAAATACCTCAGCATTTAACCGGCGACTTGTTTCATGAAATTACACCAAAAAATACTTACAGGAATTCTGCTTGTGCTCGTTGGCATGCTGGCAGGAGCATTCTTCATGATTTTTCAGTCGGGAATGACCCCATTTATTCCTACTGAGGTACAGGTTACAGAAGTTCGCCGTAGCGCTGCTCCGGCCGACTTACCACTTGAATTGAACGGCTCGCCGGTGTTCTCCATACGTGATGTAGCCCGCGAAGTAGTTCCTACAGTTGTTTATATCGAAACATCTGTTTCAGCCCGGAATGCTGTCCCTAACGATGATAATCACAATTTTGACGATGACTTCTGGGAGCGTTTTTCACCAAGGGGCAGATCCAATGCGGTCGGTTCCGGAGTTATTATCTCGGATGATGGTTTCATCCTAACGAATAATCATGTAATTGCCGGAGGACGAAGCGTTCGGGTTACTTTACATGACAAAAGGCAGTTTGATGCGCGTATTGTAGGTCGCGACCCATCTACGGATTTAGCTGTACTCAAAATTGAAGGTGATGATTTGCCAAGTATTGTCCTTGGTGATTCGGATTATCTCGAAGTAGGAGACTGGGTAATGGCTGTGGGAAACCCGCTAAGGCTGCGATCAACCATTACTGCAGGGATTGTTAGCGCTCTTGGCCGTGATGTTCAGATTATTCGGGATCAGATGCGTATCGAGAACTTCATTCAGACTGACGCCGCTATCAATAAAGGAAATAGTGGCGGTGCTCTTGTGAATACTAACGGCGAGCTTATAGGGATAAACACCGCTATTGCCACGGAAAGTGGAATGAATCAGGGCTATGGCTTCGCAATTCCAATTAATATGGCTTTTAAAATCGGACGAGATCTGATGGAGTTTGGAACCGTGAAGCGTGCCTATCTTGGTATTCAGATTGTTGAAGTAGGTCAGCGCAGAGCAAACGAGTTAGGTTTGGAAGCCATACGTGGAGTAGAAGTAGCAGGATTGGTAAGCGGAGGAGCCGCTGAGTCGCAGGGGCTTCAGGCGGGTGATGTCATTTTTTCCATTAACGATCGGGAAGTGAACGAACCCAATCAGCTTCAGGCTCAAGTTGCCCTTTTCAGACCGGATGATTTTATAGATGTTTCGCTGTGGCGCGCGGGTGAAATGATAACCAAACAGGTTCAGCTCGCGGGCCTCGATAATTCTGCTCTAAGCGAAATGCCTTCTAACAATATGAGAGATTTCGAATTCCGTATTCCCGATACAGATAACGGCGATGATTCTGAATTAGAAAATCAGAAATCTGATGCGGAAGAGCTAGCAGAAGAAGAGCCATCAAGCATTCGCTTTGATAAAGGATTCTCAGCAGAAATACTTGATATCGAAGCACATCGTGAGCTTGGACTACAAATCATGGTATCGGACGTGAGGCTATTTTCAGCTGCACGCAGAGCCGGACTACGCGCAAATGACATCATACTTTCGGTTAACGGGGTACGCGTTGACGGTTTAAATCAGCTGCGGGATGAGATTGAAAGGGCAGAAGACGGGGACAAGCTTTCTTTGATGGTGATGCGTGATGCAGATATTCTGACAATCGATTTTTAAATTGTCTGATTGGGATGTGTCGGAAAGTTTTTGATGGTATATTCAAATGCCGTATTCATTCATATTCAATACACGAAAATTAAGATGAAACACCTTTACAAGTTTGTTGTACTGTTTGCAGCTTCCCTTTTTCTTTTAGTCTCTTGTGCCGAGCTTTCAGAGTTTCTTGAGTCAGCCGGAGGAGAAACACCGCTTACCGAAAGCGAAGTAGTTGCCGGCTTAAAAGAAGCCCTTGAGGTAGGTGCATCGAGAGCAGCTGCCGATGCTTCGGCTACCGGTGGGTTCCTCGATAATCCGAATCTTTTCATTGCATTCCCTCCGGAAGCTCAACGTGTTGAGCGTACCTTAAGAGACCTTGGCATGAATAGTCTTGTCGATGACTTTATACGTACGCTTAATCGCTCTGCTGAGGAAGCCGCTGCTCAGGCCGCACCTGTTTTCCGTTCTGCTATTTCCCAGATGACTATTCAAGACGGTTTTGATATTCTTCGCGGTGAAGATAATGCTGCTACTAACTATTTCCGCCGTACCACAACCGATGAGCTGCATGAGCTTTTTCGGCCTGTTGTAGAGCGCGCACTGGATAATACCGCCGCCACGCGCTACTGGAATGATATTGTAACCCAGTACAATCGTATTCCTTTTGTACAGCCGGTAGAAACAAATTTGGCTCAGTACACAACCACACACGCAACAGACGGGCTGTTTTTACTGCTTGAGGAAGAAGAAAAAGCGATTCGTCAGGATCCGATTAAGCGTACAACCGATTTACTCAGAAGGGTATTTGGTCACTCAAGCCTTGTGGCTTCCTGATTGGGAAGAGTAAATAATGTTTTTTGGAGGGGTTGTGTGATGTCCGCACAACCCCTTTTTATTTGAGGTTATCTTTAACAGCCTCAACGTTTCGTTTCAGTCCTTCAAACTTGGTGCGTTTAACAGGGTTCTTTTTGAATAGTTTTCGGAACTCCATCAAATCGAGCTCTTCCCAGTACTCAAGATTTTGACTAAGCAGAGGCTCCCGGGCAAAAAGCCGCTCTTCGCTACCTGCACCTGCTTTTCTGTTCCACGGGCAAACGTCCTGACAAATATCGCATCCAAAAATCCAGTTACCCAGCTTCTGATGGTATTCTGACGGAATTTCTTCACGTAGCTCGATAGTGAAATAGGAGATACACTTGCTGCCATCAACCTGATAAGGCTCAGTGATGGCATCGGTGGGGCAGGCGTCGATGCATCTCGTGCAGCTCCCGCAGTGATCCGTAGTAGGAGAGTCATATTCAAACTCGGCATCAACAATCATTTCCCCAAGAAAGAACCAGGAGCCGTGTGACCTGTTAATAATATTCGTATGCTTCCCCATCCAGCCAAGACCCGATTTTACGGCCCAGGCTTTGTCCATTACCGGAGCTGAATCTACAAATACACGTCCCTCAAGTCCTCCGTTTAGCTGCCGTGTAAACTCAAAAAGCTGAAAGAGCTTGTCCTTCAATACATAGTGGTAATCCTCACCAAGTGCATATTTAGAAATCTTCGGATTCTGCTCGTCCTCTATGTGTGAGGCAGCTAAATCAGGTTGGTGATAGCTGCAGAGCACGCTAACTACGCTTTTTGCACCCGGAACAAGTTTGGTTGGATCAACACGTTTATCAAAATGATTTTCCATCCAGCTCATTTGCCCATGCTTACCGCTCTTTAACCATTCTTCGAGCCGGATGGCCTCATCCTTTAAGAAACCGGCCTGTGAAAAACCGCAGCCTTCGAAACCGAGTCGTTCGGCTTCCCGCCTGACTTCTGCCGTAAGCTGCGATTTATTCATAATGGCGCTACTTATTATCTGAAGAGCAGATTTGGATTAGGATAAGAGCCCAAATTGCTCAAAATGATGGGTCATGTGTTTCTTCATAAACTGCTTCCATTCGGTCCATGTAAGTTCCCCGAAAGCCGGGTTCACGTTCTTCACATCAGGATTATCTTCATAGTATGAAACGAACGTATTGAACTCATTCCAGAACTCCGATACGGCTTCATCGAAGGAAGCATTCTTCAGCTCAGGCAGATTCGACCCAACAGCAGGGCTGACAATTTCACGCGGAATCGGACGGTTGCTCATCAGAAACTTGCGCATTTCGGCCAGCTGATTCTCCGGAGTATAAACAGGAATTTTTATCTCACCTGTGGCAAGCCTGAAAGTAGAGGTGAGGTGCTCA
This sequence comes from Balneolia bacterium, assembly GCA_022565795.1. Lineage (GTDB taxonomy): Bacteria > Bacteroidota > Rhodothermia > Balneolales > Cyclonatronaceae > Cyclonatronum. The sequence goes on along the minus strand of JAIUMA010000001.1, from coordinate 143,043 downwards.
ACCATATGCTGGGCGGTCATCTTGCCCCAGTTTGGCTTAGTATCAGACTGCAGTTTATTAATGTTTTCTGCAAAGGCTCTCAGATCCATTTTATCTCGTAAGTTTTTTGTAGTGAACGTGAGTAGGCTGATCTTCAGAGATACCGAGTCTGCGACGCTTGTTTTCCTCATACTCCTCGAAGTTTCCTTCAAACCAGTACACTTCACCGTTGCCTTCAAAAGCCAGGATGTGTGTGGCAATACGATCCAGGAACCATCTGTCGTGCGAGATTACAACCGCACAGCCAGCAAATTCAAGAAGAGCGTCTTCAAGAGCACGCAGTGTGTTTACATCAAGGTCGTTTGTAGGCTCATCGAGAAGAAGTACGTTAGCACCTTCTTTGAGCATTTTTGCAAGATGAACCCTGTTTCGCTCACCGCCGGAAAGCTCGGTATTTTTCTTCTGCTGATCGCTTCCGCTAAAATTAAAACGGGCTACGTAAGCTCGAGAGTTCACTTCTTTGTTGCCTAATTTGAGTATGTCATTTCCTTCAGAGATCTCTTGCCAAATAGTTTTGTTCGGATCCAAAGGTCTGTTCTGATCGATATAGCCGAGCTTTACCGTATCTCCGAGTATAAGTTTGCCTTCATCGGGACTTTCCTGACCAACAATCATTTTGAAGAGGGTAGATTTACCGGCGCCGTTAGGACCGATCACGCCAACTATACCACCCGGAGGCAGGCTGAAGTCAAGATCATTGAACAGAATACGGTCGTCGAATCCTTTAGACAGTTTCTCAGCTACAATTACTTTATCACCAAGGCGAGGTCCGGCCGGAATGAAAATTTCCATGTCTTCACGGCGTTTTTCCTGCTCTTCAGAAAGCATATTTTCGTATGATGTAATACGGGCTTTACTCTTGCTTCTGCGGCCTTTCGGATTTTGCCTGATCCACTCAAGCTCTTTCTTAAGAGCTTTCTGGCGCTGTGATTCTGATTTCTCTTCCTGCTCTAAACGACTTGATTTCTGCTCGAGCCATGAGGTGTAGTTCCCTTTGAACGGAATTCCTTCGCCGCGATCTAGTTCGAGTATCCATCCAGCGACATTGTCGAGGAAATAACGATCGTGAGTTACGGCAATTACGGTTCCCTCATAGCGTGCCAGGTGCTGCTCCAGCCATGATACTGACTCAGCATCAAGGTGGTTAGTAGGCTCATCGAGCAGGAGCACGTCGGGCTTTTTCAACAACAGTCGGCAAAGGGCAACGCGGCGCTTTTCACCTCCGGATAGCACGGCAATTTTTTGGTCGCCGGGAGGTGTATTAAGGGCTCCCATGGCTTGCTCAAGCTTACTGTCGAGATCCCAGGCTTCAGTCTGATCGATTCTCTCCTGAAGCTTAGCCTGTTTTGCAATAAGCGCATCAAAATCGGCATCCGGATCTGCAAAAGCTGCGTTTACTTCTTCGTACTGTCTTAGAAGGTCAACGGTTTCCTGCGCGCCTTCCTGTACAATTTCCTTCACGGTTTTTTCCGGATCGAGCACGGGTTCCTGAGGAAGATATCCGAACGTGATTCCTTTTTGGATACTGATATCACCGATATAATCTTTGTCCTCGCCGGCAATTATTCGGAGCAGTGTACTTTTACCGGCTCCATTGAGGCCGAGAACACCGATTTTTGCTCCGTAGAAAAATGATAGATAAATGTCTTTAAGAACAGTGCGGTTTGGCTTGTGAACTTTGCTCACACCAACCATTGAGAAAATAATCTTCTGGTCGCTCAAAACTATTGTAGTGTTTAATGAAGGTTGAAATATTTGTGCCCTAAAATACGCAAGAAACGTCGGTTCTTATAGCAATCTTTACAAATCGAAAAGAGGAAACATAGCTGTTGCTGATGCGGGACAAAAGCTTTAGAAGATCCATCATACTTCGCAATTGTTCTACTTAGTAAGCCTGTTGGAGAAACTAATACTCTCAATAATTATTGGTTAATAGTGTTATATGAATTCCTTAAATTGACGCCCATACCGTATCCAATAATTGATTTCTTTGAATTCTCAGATGCCGGGAATTACCTCACATAACAATGAAACCCAACAGGAAAAGCGATCAAGGCAAAATCGCGAAGAGGACTACAGACTGGTCGAAAAGGCCAAGCTGAACGAACAGCACGCCTTTACGCGACTGATGGAAAAGTATCGGGTGCCCCTGGAGTTTCATATAGCAAAGATTGTTCGGGATAAGGAGATGATTGAAGACCTTGTTCAGGAGGCTTTTCTCAAGGCGTTTGATAATATCCATTCGTTCGACACCACCTACGCTTTTTCGACCTGGCTCTACCGGATTGCCACTAACCACTCGATCGATTATCTGCGTAAGAAAAAGATGCAGACGCTCTCTATCGACGAACCGGTTCGTGCAAAAGACGGTGAGATGAAGATTGAGCTTCCTGATAATGACAGCGAAGCCGATCGGGAGATTATTCAGCAGCAGCGTGAAAACATTATTTTGAAGGCTATAGACTCACTGCCCGAAAAATATTCGGTAATCATCAAGCTTCGCCATATGGATGACAAAAGCTATCAGGAGATTTCTGAGATAATGGATCTACCGCTTGGCACGGTTAAGGCCCACATTTTTCGTGCCCGCGAGCTTCTCAACAAGTATCTGATAGATAAACGCGGCAGCTTCTGATGAAGGATAAGGCAGACAGTAATGTGCTCTATCACATAGCTGAAGCTTTGGATTGGGAAAAATCGCAGGCTGATGTTTATGTGCCATCAGGCTATGAGTCGGAAGGTTTCATTCATCTGTCGTTAGCTGAACAGGTTCCGGGTACTTACAAGCGGTATTACACAGGAAAAAGCAATCTTATGCTGCTTACTATTCAAATCTCTTCCGCTAATAAAGCTCATCTTAAATTCGAAGACTTTACAGGTCGTGGCGAGGAATTTCCGCATCTGTACAGGCCGCTTCAAAAATCTGATATCGTTTCTATTTCTGAGATTCCAAAAGACTCTGAAGCTGCACTCGGTTTTCTTAAAAGGGTGATGGCATCATAAGTCGAATCATACTGACTCTCTAATAACGCCTTTAAATCCCAGAATGTACTTGCTGCCGAATGCCAGTGATGGTGTTGTGAATCCGGCTCCGGTTTCCCCATTCATTACACGGATAGCACAATCTACGGCAGTTTGAGCGGTAAGGGTGTAAGCCTCCGGAGAAATTTGAAGAAAAGACCGCTGATTTCCCTGATCATCACTCACTCTGGCAAGAATACGCGTTTCGCCTGTTGCTCGGTCTTTTTCATCGGGGCCGTCGCCCATTTTACGCACGCGGCTGCGTAAAAATGACTTCACCGCTTCGAGCTTCATTAAAGATTTGAATGCTCTCAGCAGCTTCATTCGCCTGATGGTCTTCTCAGGAAACTTCATGTAGACTTCGACGTTCGGAATTCCGGTGCTGTGGTATGAAGTCGAAACATCACCCCAGGGAATCGTTACGGTCAACCGCTCTTTATCACCAAAATCAACGCGTTCCGTTTTGAAGGCAGGAGGGACGCTAACCAGCTCTCCGTTTCGTCTGACTTTTCCCCCGCCGGAGAAATGCTCTATAGCGGTTGAAGCAGAACCGGCGGAAAATGTGCCTTTAAACGAGATGTAAAGCTTAAGCGAATTAGCATCTGGCATCTGTTCTGAGGCATACCGTGCAAGACAGTCAGAGGGCACAACGTCGAAACCCACGCCTGGCAGAAGCGTGATTCCGGCCGCATTCGCTTTTCCGCTTTTTGAGGCCATCATCTCAAAGACATCAATTTCTCCGGTTATATCCAGATAGTGGGTTTTACTTCGAAGACAGGCTTCAGCCATAACCTCGGCCGTTTTAATGAAAGGGCCGGCGCAATGCAGAACAGCAGAAAACTCTTCTAGATGTTTAGCCACTGTCTTCACATCATTCAGCTCAAAACAGTTGAATTCGAGATTATGCTTTTCGGCTTGTTCCCTGAGTTTATGCTCATTACGGCCGCTTAAAACGGGTTTCAGCTTTCTTTTAAGGCATTCCTCAACAATCAGCCTGCCTGTATAACCGTATGAACCGTAGATAAGAAGTTGCTTTTCAGCCTTCATAAAACAGAATCTTTAGTGTTGCGTTTAAGAAAGTGATGAATGACAGTCGTTCTTAAAATTCGTAATTTAGTAAGGACGTATGATCTTACTTTGGCGTCATCATTCAAGATTATTAAACAGACCGTTTTAACCAGCATATTATTCACGATTATCAATGGCTTTGAATAAAAGAAAAGTATTTTTTATCGGTTTCGCACTTCTTTTCAGCATATTTATGATACTGGCCTCAAACAATGTTTTCAAAGAAGATCCGGGCTATTTCATTGTGCCTCATGGTGATCACAATCATTACGTTCCAAACGATTACGACAGAAACGTGAGCATCCACTCGTTCCCGCAAAGACCTCCCAGGGAAGGGGAGCGAATAACACCGGATGGCCGGATTGTTCGCGATTTGGATACTGGCATTCAGTTTTTTGATAACCGAAGCCGAACCGAAACAGCTCCACCAGAAGAAGGTTTTAGTCCGGCTGAGGAGCAGTTCAACCGGGAGTCAGAATCAGGTCAGTCAGAAGGCGGCAACTGACGCTTCAGAGAGACTTCAAAAGGAAGCTCTGCTCCGTTAACGATATGTCTCGCGAGCAGTTCGCCGCAGTACGGTGCGTACATCATTCCTTTTGATCCAAATCCTACAGATAAGAAAAGACCTGGTTTTCCGGGAATCTGACCCATTAGCGGCATTCTGTCCGGTGTTGTAATTCTGATTCCAGCCCAGGCTGATTTTACTTTTACCTCTTTTATCTCCCGATTCGGAAACGTACGGGTTACCTTATTTTGAAGGAGTTGTTCTCCTTTTTCCGTCGTCTGCAAATCATTGAAATGGTGCTCGTAGGTGCTGCCGACTACAGCCCGCTCTCCCAGAATTGCGATATACCCTTTAGATGATACCGACGGATAATTGCCTTTGCTCACAGGTTTCTCAATCTCAATGGCCTGACCTTTGACCTGATGCAGCTTAAAGTCTTTAAGTTCTGATAAGCCAAAACTTCCGCTGCCTGCTGCAAGCAGAACGTTCTTTGATTGGTAAGTGGTTTTATTGGTGATGACGCTCCAGCCGTAATCGTCATCCTGCTGAAGGCCACTGACTTCAGCATCTATGATTAGACAGCCAAACTCTTCAGCTAGTTTAGTATGAAGAATATGAAGCAGTTTAGGCGTGTCATATGTTTTGCCGCTATGCACGTGAAGTCCGCTAAAGCGGTTTTCGACCTCGGGATACTTCTTTGAAATCTCGTCCGGATTCATCCAGCTTATCCAGCCTTCGGGCCATTCTTCCTGCTCAAACGATTTTCTGAAATGACCTTCCATTTCTGAATCAAGCGCAGGACGAATGACTCCATTATCGGCGTAGAAAGATTCATTTGCTGACCCGGATGCAAAAGCTTCAAGTTTCTTTGTAACATCCTGGAGTGATTTAGCGCATTCTTCAGCCATCCAGCCTTTTTGGGCTCTCAAGGCTGCAGCCGGGTTGTACAATGCCAGCGGAACCATCGACGCGGCGCTTCGGGTGTCAGAATTCGAATGAATGAGGGTACACTTCAGCCCCATTTCACAAAGTGATAAGGCAGTAAAGCTGCCGGCCAGACCACCGCCAATAATAATGATATCGGACTTCGGAGTTTTAGACGACATAAAACTAACGAAGAACAATTTTAGAAGTCAGAAATATGACTCCTGCTTCCTGCATATCATCCAGCGCTTTTTCCTCGTCTCCGGGTTCGTTATTCACAGGTGCGATGGCATCAGTGAAAAGAAAAGTTTTGTAACCGTTACTCAGCGCATCCATTGCGGTAGACTTAACGCAGAATTCGGTAGTCAACCCGCAAATATAAACCTCATCGACGCCTTTACCTTTCAGAAACTCGTTCAGGTTTTTATTAGTGGCTTCAAAGGCAGAGTAGCCATCATCTTTATTGCCGGTACCTTTGTCGAATACCTTATCGAATTTGCGGGTGGAGAGTTCGGGGTGAAACTCGGCACCTTCTGTTCCCTGAACACAGTGCACTGGCCAATTATCAAAATGAACCGTTTCTTCAGGGTGCCAATCTCTTGATGCTACGACCAAATCAAATTCCTGAGTTAGTCCGTTTATTATCGGCACGATTTTGTTACCGTCCTTAACGCCTAATGCGCCTCCCGGACAAAAATCATTTTGTACATCCACAACTATTAATGCTTTCATAAATCCTTTTCTCTCTGTTATATGCCCTTATTCAACAAGTCCTGCTGAAGCTTTTTAAGTCCGGGGCTGATACGTACATCGTATGCCTCCGGTCTATGCAAACGTAACACGGCAGGGTCAAGTTTCAACTTTTGTTCATTAAGGCGGGAAGCTATAGTATTCAGTGATTCTTTCTGGTACACTGAACCGGACCTCCAATTTACAGCCCTCAGAAGGGAACCGTCAGCAGGTTGATGATTATTATCACGAACAACCTCATCATATAATAACTGCCCATTCTTTACGTATCGATAAACACGTTTTGGCCCCGGAAGAGTGATTTTTGAAGAATCGTCGGACCGCTTGATTACGGGCTTCCCCTTCAGGCTGCTCATTTTATAGACACCGTTAAGCGCTGGACCTCCGTACGCGGTTATCAGTCTTGTACCCACACCGAATACATCCGGCCTGACATCTGCTTTATTTAGCTCTTCGATTTTGAACTCATCTATATTATCAGAAATCACAATGCTGACATCCGAAAGCCCGGCTTCATCAAGCTGTTTTCTTACTAAAGGAATCAGCTTTTTAAACTCACCGCTGTCTAAGCGGACTCCTTGAAGCTGGTGCCCGGTCCTTTTCATTTCAAGACCAACCTTGATGGCATTTGGGATTCCGCTTTTGAGTGTATCGTAAGTGTCGACTAAGAGAATGGTTGAGTCGGGGTAGGTTTTGGCGAACGTACGAAAAGCATCAATTGCGCTCGTGAAGCTTTGAATCCACGCGTGGGCATGCGTTCCACCAACCGGGTGTCCATGTATCATTCCGGATATGACGTTCGACGATGAATCGCAGCCACCAATTGCGGCCGCACGCGACGCATGAAAGCCAGCAAAGCCCTGAGCCCGTCGAAGACCAAAATCGATGAGTTTTTGGTTCGGCATCATCACGCTTTTCATTCGTGATGCTTTAGTAGCGATAAGTGATTCAAAGTTCAGAATGTTCAAAACGAGCGTTTCGAGCAGCAGACAGTGGGAGAGAGGACCGGAAATCTCAGCAATAGGTTCATTTGGAAATACAATGGTGCCTTCCGGAGGGGTATTGACTGAAATATTGATTCGCAATCCGGAAAGCCATTTCAAAAAGGACTTTTGAAAACCCAAACTTTCCAGATAATCGATTGCTTCCTGGTCATAATTGAAAGCTTCTATTGCATCAATAAGAGTCTGCGTACCAGCAAATACAGCGTAGGAGCCTTCAAAGGGAGCCTTGCGAAAGTAATAGTCAAAAACGGCCGATTCCTGATGTCTGCCTTCAAGAAAAAAAGCCTGAGCCATAGATAACTCATAATAATCGGTGTATAATCCGTTAAACTGCATAGAGACTTAATTCCGTTGATTGTCTATTTTATCCGCACGCCTATATTCTGTACTTTAGGCTGACCTATTTAGAGTGAAACAGTCATTATTTCTTTCCGTTCGAATGCTTCACATACTTTCAAAATTATTGTTCATTAAGCTGATTCTGTTGACAGGCGCGGCCGTTCTGCAGGCTCAGGATAATGCACAGCCGCCCCAAGATAATGAAGAGATAATCCTCAGTGAAATAAAAGAAGTTCTGAGCGAGAGCACTATCATCACCGGACTGAATCAGCCGTTTCGGCTAACCTCCAACATGCCCGATCGAAGCAGGATGGTAATATTCCAGCAGTTACTGGATCTGGGAAAGCAGGTTAGACTGCAAAGTGATAATCCGGCGTGGCATTTACAATTGATGATTTATAGCGAAAACAGCTTCAGACAACTGGATTCACAGCTGGCAGAGCGAACGCTTGATTCTGAAATCCAGCTTTATCTGAGTGATGCCGATCAAAACCTTACTGAAACTGAGACCATACGCTTTAGCTACTTAGATGAGGTACCGTTCATCCTGAGGGAAGAACTTGAAGGGGATTGGACGGCGACTCGATTTCAGAATACACAGGAACTACCGGTTACAAATCGCTGGAGAACGTATGGTCAACCGGCCATAATCGTAGCTGCTACCGGCGTAACCGTATTTCTGCTTTTTAATCTTCGAAGCAGCTAACAGTGTTGTTACAAATGAAGCAATTCCTTTCAGCTCAGACCACAATCATACTTGCTGCAGTTTTTGCATTAACCGCGCTGGTAATGTCCTGCGCGACCCCTACGCAGCCAACAGGCGGACCGCAGGATCAAACCCCGCCGCGCATCATCGAAACTGAACCGCAAAATGGTACTGTAAATTTTAGCGGTGATGAAGTCCGTTTTCATTTCGACAAATATGTGAACCGGGAATCGTTTGCAAACGCATTCAGAATATCCCCACTGGTTGGTATTCGCTATGAATTAAGCTGGAGGGGACGTTCGGTTCGCGTGCGTTTTGATGAACCGCTGCCGGATACAACCACGGTAATCTTCACTATTGGTACAGAGTTTAGTGATACGAACCGAAACCGGATTACGCAACCATTTGTGCTCGCACTTTCCACCGGAGATACCATTGATGAAGGCGAGATACAGGGCAAAGTACTTGATGCCCGAACCGGAAGAGGCAAACAGGACGCTTTCGTATTTCTCTACAGAGAGCCTTTTGATCTCGAGTCACAGGCGGATTATGTGGCCGAAACTGACACAAGCGGCGCGGTCAATTTCACCTATTTAAGAAAGGGGCGCTACAAAGCGCTTTGGGTAGATGACCGTAACCGTAACAATCGCTGGAATCAAAGTAATGAAGCCGCAAGACCATTTTACAAAGAGTTCGTCGATGTAACCCTATCAGGACCAGCCGACCTTGGCGTGATGTATGTAAACGAGCCCGACACTACCCGACCACAGCTTCAGGGAACAGGGATGTTTTCTTCACAGCGACTTCGCCTTCGCTACAGCCGCGATATGACTATACAGCCGGGTGCCTCTGTTTCAATCACGGATTCGCTGGGAAACACGGTTAGTGAGGCGATACCACTCTATGTTGACAAAGAACAACAAAACGTGATTTTTGCTCATTCAAGAACTCCGCTATCTGATGAAGGCATGCGCTACAGAACCTCAACGAATGGAATAACGGATATTCATGGAAATGCTCCAAGATCATCATCACCCTCTTTCAGCGGCTCGACCCAAAGTGATACGACTCGGGTAAGATTAATTCGCCACCTTACAGAAGATGGTGTCCTGCAGGATGAGCCATTCGTATTTGAATTTTCTACGTTAATTGCAGGCACTTCTGCTGTAGATTCGCTGGAGGTTATTCGCGATGAAACCATTTTTGAAAGCTGGGAGCCGATTGAGGTCGAGGATAATCTTCTTTATGTTTTTCCTGCCGATATTTGGGAAGAAAGCAGTGATTATACTATCCGGATATTCAATGAACTAAGCGGCTCATACAGCAACATTTCAACAACCGTTTTTCCGCGTTCAAGAATGGGTTCACTTCGGGTATCAATAGATGAAGAACAGAGAATACCCGGTGTTACTCACTACATTTCAGTAAAAGACAGAAATGATTTAGTAGTGTTTGAAGGACAAACAGAGGATGAGCTTCTTATTGATAATCTGGTTCCCGGGCATCATACAATAATCGCGTTTCGTGATGACGATGGTGAGGGGAGCTGGTTTAGGGGAGATGCACAGCCGTTCAGGGCTGCAGAGCCTTACGTTGTGAACAGAGGAATTGAGATACACTCGCGCATGGAAGGCGAATTCCAGCTCAGATACCCTTTCGCTCCTGAAACCGGTCTTGAGCCCGTTGAAGTAACCGATGTGGAAATTGAAGAACAGGACGATAGTCCAGAAGTCGAGACCATTCCTGACCCCGAACCGTAGCAACCATCCTTTTACATTTCGAACAACTCCTAATACGCAAATTAGGTCATTATTGAGTATTTTTACGGGACAAGCTTTTAGTTTACCCAAACCGACTGTTATCAACTCAACCTGACAAAGACTAAGACTACCTTATGTCATCGACTACTATTAAAGAAGTAAAAGAAGACCAAAAACAGGCTTCTCAAGCAGTATTTGAACAACCTGAACTGTACAAGCCGGCGCACAAAATAAGATTCGTAACGGCAACCAGCCTTTTCGATGGTCATGATGCGTCGATCAATATTATGCGCCGCATTTTACAGAGCACGGGTGCAGAAGTTATCCATTTGGGACACAACCGTTCGGTTGGTGAAATAGTTGAATGCGCTATTCAGGAAGATGCCCAGGGTATAGCCATTAGCTCGTATCAGGGGGGACATATTGAGTATTTTAAATACATGGTTGACCTACTCAAAGAAAAAGGAGCAGGGCACATCAGAGTTTTTGGCGGCGGCGGCGGAGTTATAGTCGACCGTGAAATCAAAGAGCTTCACGATTATGGTGTGGCTCGTATTTTCAGCCCGGAAGACGGTCGCAAAATTGGGCTTCAGGGGATGATTAACCTGATGATGAAAGAATGCGATTTTGAGACAACTGCTCTCGAAAAAGTCAGTCCGACTGATATTAAGAAGAAGGACAAGAAGGTCTTAGCCAGACTCATTACCGCCATCGAAAATAAGAAGGATGATATTCTTTCTTTCCGTGACGGCATGTTGCTGCATAATGATAGCAAGGAAGTTCTGCAGTCGAAAAATGGTAAAACGATTCCTGTCCTTGGAATTACCGGTACAGGCGGTGCGGGTAAAAGCTCTCTAACCGATGAACTAGTGCGGCGCTTCCTCACTGATTTCGATGACAAGACAATGGCTATCATCTCTATTGATCCGTCAAAGAGAAAGACCGGTGGCGCACTTCTTGGGGACAGAATCAGAATGAACGCTGTGTACGACGACCGTATCTACATGCGAAGTCTGGCCACCAGGTCTACGGGTAAGGCAACCAGCGATGCAATCCTTGGCGCGGTCGAGCTTTGTAAAGCTGCATCATATGATATTATCATAGTTGAAACCAGCGGTATTGGACAGAACGAATCCGAAATTGTTGATATCACAGATCTGAGCATGTATGTAATGACCAGCGAGTACGGAGCAGCTACACAGCTCGAAAAAATCAATATGCTCGATCTCGCTGATTTGATTGTCTTAAACAAATTCGAGAAAAAAGGCTCTCAGGATGCTCTAAGAGACATACGCAAGCAGTACAAACGCAATCACAATCTCTGGCATGCCGAAGAATTGTCACTACCCGTTTATCCGACAATTGCCGCACAGTTTAATGATGAAGGCGTAAACAGGCTCTTCAGCGCTATGATTGATAAAATCAATGAGCACTACGGCCTCAGCTGGAAAACCAAGATTTTTAATAACAGCTCACCGGCTGATGACCTTCATAAACAGGCCATCATACCCGGTAGCCGTGTTCGCTACTTATCAGAGATTTCAGAGGTAGTGCGTGACTACCACAAATGGGCAAATAAGCAGGCGGAAGCTGCTGCAAAGCTCAATGAGATTGAAGGAACCCTCAGCCAGATTGAAAATTGGAATCCATCAGACGCAGAAATTATTACAGAGAGGCTGAATGAAATGAAAGCCTACTGGCGTGCAAAGCTCGACCCGATTTCCCTTAATATCCTGGAAAACTGGGATAAAACAGCCGAGCTTTACCGCCAAAACGTGATGGAAACAAAGGTTCGGGATCGCGTAATTCGCAATGAAATGTACCGTATTTCCCTCAGCGGCCTCAAGATACCTCGGGTTGCCTTACCACAGTTTGGCGGATGGGGTGATCGACTTAAGTTTGCGCTCAAGGAAAACCTGCCTGGTTTTTTTCCATATACAGGCGGAGTATTCCCATTTAAGCGGGAAGGTGAAGATCCTGCGCGAATGTTTGCAGGTGAAGGCACACCGGAAAGAACCAACAAGCGTTTTCACTACGTAAGCGAGGGACTTCCTGCAAAAAGGCTTTCTACTGCTTTCGACTCGGTTACGCTTTACGGCGAAGACCCTGATTTGCGTCCGGACATTTACGGTAAGATTGGTAACTCAGGCGTGAGCATCTGTACGCTCGATGATATGAAGAAACTTTATTCAGGTTTTCATCTAACCGAGCCAAGCACGTCGGTATCGATGACTATCAACGGGCCGGCACCAATGATTTTGGCCATGTTCATGAATACTGCTATTGATCAGCAGGTTGAAGCATGGCTCAAAGAAAACGGGAAATGGGAAGAAGCTAACAAGAAGATTGAGGCCTATTTCAAAGGTAAAGGCGTTGAGCGTCCTGTATACGGGCTTCAAATCCCCGAAAACTCAGACAGCTTCGGGCTTGGTATGCTCGGCATTACCGGCGATCAGCTTGTTGATGCAGAAACCTATAACAAAATTAAAGCTGATACCCTTAAAGTAGTACGCGGTACCGTCCAGGCGGACATTCTAAAAGAAGATCAGGCGCAAAACACCTGTATTTTCTCAACGGAGTTCGCCCTTAAGATGATGGGTGACATCCAGAAGTACTTTACAGCAAACCAGGTTAGAAACTACTATTCAGTTTCTATTTCGGGTTATCATATTGCTGAGGCGGGAGCGAACCCTGTCACTCAAGCGGCCTTCACACTTGCTAATGGCTTCACTTTCGTTGAGTATTATTTATCGCGTGGATTGAGCGTAGATGAATTCGCACACAACCTATCGTTCTTCTTCAGCAACGGTTTGGATCCGGAGTATGCCGTAATCGGCCGCGTTGCCCGCAGAATTTGGGCCATTGCCATGAAGAACAAATACACCGCTAATGATCGCTCCCAAAAGCTGAAGTACCACATTCAGACAAGCGGTCGTTCGTTGCACGCTCAGGAGATTCAGTTTAATGATATCAGAACGACTCTTCAGGCCCTTTTGGCCATATATGACAACTGTAATTCTCTTCACACAAATGCGTATGATGAAGCCATTACCACGCCAACCGAAGAGTCTGTTCGCAGAGCGCTGGCAATTCAGCTTATCATAAATAAAGAGCTTGGATTGGCTAAGAATGAGAATCCGATTCAGGGTTCATTCATCATTCAAGAGCTGACTGATCTTGTTGAAGAGGCAATCCTTACTGAGTTCGACCGTATCACAGAAAGAGGCGGGGTGCTTGGAGCGATGGAGACTATGTATCAGCGCGGCAAGATTCAGGATGAGAGCCTGTATTACGAAACATTAAAGCATAACGGCGAATTGCCAATTATCGGGGTGAACACTTTCCTCGATAAGAAGGAAGGAGAAGAGCAGCAGGAAATTGAGCTAATCCGTTCAACAGAAAAAGAAAAGCAGCAGCAAATTAACTCACTTGAGGCCTTTAAAAAGAGAAATTCCGATACTTCAAATGAATATCTGAACAGACTAAAGGAAAAAGCGCGCGAAAACGGCAATTTGTTTGAGGAGCTAATGGAAACAGTGAAACACTGCTCTTTAGGTCAGATCTCGAGAGCGCTTTATGAGGTCGGCGGGCAGTACCGACGAAATATGTAATTCTGTCCTGGCTTACAGTGAGTTATCTAACAGCCTGCTATCTGAGGATAGCAGGCTGTTTTGCATAAATGGTACTGCCCATAATCAAAATGTAAAAAATATCTAATTTTGTAGGTGTAAATACTTAGAGTGTTAATCGGCCGCTACTGTCTCAAAATGGCGATTCTATTAACTTATCAGCTGTAGTGTAAAGTTATTCTAATATTGAATTCCTTTCACAGGCTTTTGATGAGTGTTATATTACGCGGAGAGAAAAGAGAGAGAGTCAGTTGTATGCTTAATGTGTAACCGAATGTATCATATTAGTTTCATATAAAGCGCCAAACCCACTCCATAACTTTGATGAAGTCATAACTGCAGAAATAATATTCTGCCAAAATTCAAACTGTAGATTAACTCTCAATACTCAACATACTCGTTTTAGACAGACTAACCCACTGTCAGTATCATCACTAACGCACCTTAAAACCCAGCAAAACTTACTATATGAAGAGCGAATCATTAAATAGCAAACCTGTTATGATTAGCCAAAGCCCGCTTATGGTCGAGCTAAATCATAAGGCTAAGCTTGTAGGCCGGACAAACGCAACGGTACTTATTACAGGAGAGAATGGAACTGGTAAAGAGGTAATGGCAAGAATGCTACATTATTACGGTTCTTCAAAGGAGAAGCCTATGGTAGCTGTAAACTGCGGAGCTATACCCTCAGACCTGGTAGAAAGTGAACTATTTGGCCATGAAAAAGGCGCTTTCACCGGTGCTTTTGAGCAAAAGAAAGGCTGCTTTGAACAGGCAAACCACAGCACCCTTTTTCTTGATGAAATTGGTGAAATGAGTTTAAGTGCACAAGTTAAACTCCTTCGTGCAGTTGAGGTAGGGGCATTCAGAAGAATTGGCGGCCGTGAAGAAATAAAAGTAAACCTCAGACTTATTTCAGCTACAAATAAGGTTCTTTGTGATCAGGTAAAGTCCGGAAGCTTTAGAGAAGACCTATATTACCGGTTAAACGTAGTTGAGCTTTATTTGCCACCACTCAGGCACCGCAAAGAGGATATTCCCCTACTTGTCGATTTTTATAAAGACCACTATCTGAATGAGTACAAGCTTGATCCTGTAACTTTTTCAGATGAATGCATCGGTCTCATGATGGCATACGACTGGCCTGGTAACGTGAGAGAGCTTAAAAATACCGTAGAGCGCTGTTTAGTACTTAATGAAAAAGCTGAAATCCAGGCTGATTCGCTACCTGCAGCTATCAGTGCTAAGCCTCATAATCAGATTCAGGCCGGATACACTCCTGCGATTTCTACTCCGGCTAAAGGCTTCATTCAGATCCCTGTTGGCACATCACTGGAAGAAGTAGAGCGCAGAGTAATAAACGAAACGCTTAATTCCGTTGACAACAATAAAACTGAGGCAGCAAAACTCCTGGGTTTTGCCAGAAAGACACTTCATAACAAGCTGGATCGTTATGCTAAAGACAACTATGTATAAATAAAAAAGGGGCTAAACGCCCCTTTTTTATTTATGTGATTTCAAGATTCTTAATCTTCCATGCTGCGAATCGCCTGAGCATGGTTACGGAAGTTGTTAAATAACTCCGTGTCTGTACGCCCGCCGGGATAACAAATATTTCCGGCAAATTCCCAGCATTTTTCACCATCTGCTGTAAGTTGCCAAATCATGCTGGCATCCAGACCAATTTCTTCGGCATGCTGGTATAAGTGGTTGTACATAGCGTTTTTCGAAGAGGCTGTCCAGTTGTGATGTCCCCACTCGCCAAGTATAAATGGCTTACCCATAGAGTTTGCTATATTCTTATGATCCGTAAGCCAGGCTTCCTGCGCTCTGCGTACATTTTCGCTCCATGTTTGTCCAAATCCAAAATCCTGTGGATACCAGTGTGCAGATCCAAAATCGATTTCAGGAATCGCGGTATTCATGATATAGCTTGTGCCTTCCTGAGCGCGAAGAACATAGGTGTTGCTGTATTCACTAACTGAATACTCCGATGGAGTCCCTTCGTCGAAACCCTCTTCACCAGTAGAAACAAGATGGTTGCCATCAATTGATTTAATGAATTGCGCAATTTCCTGATACCAGTCTCTGAGTATTTCAGGTGGCTGATTTCTGTTTCGTCCTTCATTCATTACCTGCCATGCCATAATTGCAGGTTCATCCTTATATGCAATTCCTGTAACGGTATTTACACGATTTAAAAGCATTTCAATGTAGTCGCGGAACCACTGTTGGGTTTCTTCATTATTAATAAAGAAATCCATGTTACGACGCGGGTTATCAGCGCCCGCCCATGTATTATACTGGCAAATACCTCCTAGCTCATCCCAGTAATTCACAAAAGGAAGAATGAATCGCATGTTACGCTCTTTTCCTTTTGCAATAACTTTGTCAAGATCCTGAAGTGCACTTTCACTGTAAACGCCGGGAGATGTCTGAATCACATTTTCATTCGGATCATTTTGGCTGTATCCACAATCATAACCGTCATAGAATGCCCACATACGTATTACATTGATACCGGCTTCTTCAAACGAGTTAAACGCGCGGTTCACAACCCCTTCATTTAGCTTCTGGTAGTTGGGTAGATAATATGCGTTGGTTCCAACAAACCTGATAGGTTCACCGCCAACAGTAAATCTTCCGTTTTCTACTCTAACGAAGTCATCTATAGGATCAACAATGGGGTCGGTAGGAGGGTAGATCACCCACGCTGCCGACCAGGCACGACTACCAGTTGTATTTTGTGCCTTAACTCTCCAATGGTACTGACCAGCTTGAGATAACCGTGTTTCAAGATACGTTCGCCCATTTACAAGAGTATCTCTTACTATTTCATCAAATTCATTATTTGCGGAAAGCTGGAAACGATATGTATCAATTCCCTTTACGCCTTTCCATTTGAATAGTGTCGATTCGGTATATTCTGCTCCGTTTTCAGGTGATATGAGAACCGGTATCAGTTCCTCGGAATCACTATTGTCTTGTCCGTGCTGATTAATCGAGTCGCAACCAACCAACGCTGTTACAAGGATAATAGCTAAAATACCGAGCTTTAATTTTTTTTTCATACGTATTAGAATTATGGGTCCATATAAATATTGCAGGATTGAAGAGTAGCAGACTCGCGCTAACTCTTAATTCTAAACTACTGTTGAGCATCTGAACAACAGCGTTGCTACGAACGAAATCAACTCGACAGATGAGCTTGTATTTCAGTTGAGGCTACAGCATTATGATTTTGTTTGAAAAACCGATGAGATAGTTTCATCAGGCTAACCACTTTCTATATTACACAGGGAGTTTTTCATAATGCTTGCTCTTACTTACTTCGCACAAAGTATGCAAGGTTTAAGAAGCGGGTGTTTTACTGCAATTTGTGTTACTACCCATAAAGTTACGACTATACCCAATAAATAAATTAAAATATTTTAATATGTCCTGTCGCTTTTGCAATATACCCTTGTTTAATAGCAATTAAGCGCAGATTTAATTAAAAATATTTAATATTTTTACATGTACATAAAAAAAACTGCCTCCTGAGAAAGCAGTTTTTGATAAAAATTAGGTATAAATACTTAGTTATTCGGGATTTTGCATCACGTCCAGATGATTGCGAAACATCTCAAACAGCTCACGATCAGCCCGTGCACCAGGCCAGCAAATATTACCGCCATACTCGTAGCATTTCACATAGTCTGCTGTTAACTGCCACAATAGTGAACCGTCCAAATCAATCTCTTCAGCGGTGGCCCATAAGGCACCGTACATTCTTATCACTCGCTCATCGCCCCAACCGGGGAAGCCATATTCGCCGAGTATAAATGGTTTTCCTGCATCAGCTGCAATTCTTTGGTGATCTTTTAGCCACGCGCTTTGTGCAACTATGCTGGCTTCATTAGCATCATGACCAAATCCAAAGTCATTGGCATACCAGTGCGCGCTTCCGTAGTCAATACCAGGAATCGAAGTATTCATAACAAAGCTAGTTCCTTCATTTGCGCGAAGGGCGTATGTATTGGAATAGAGGTTGCGAGAATAAACTGATGGAGTACCTTCATCTAACCCCTCTTCACCGGTTCCCAAAAGTTGTTTGGGGGCAAGTTCGTTAATGAAAGCCGCCATTTCCGCATACCAGTCTCTTAAGATTGAAGGATCTTGTCCGGAATTTCTGCCTTCATTAATAATCTGCCACGACATAATTGCCGGTTCGTCTTTATAAGCGACCCCCGTGACAGTATTAACCCGGTTCAACAACATTTCTATGTAATCACGAAACCACTTTTGCGTTTCTTCATTTTCGATAAAAAACTGCATATTTCGGGACGGTGAATCAGCTCCGGCCCATGTGTTGTATTGGCAAATACCGCCCAGTTCATCCCAGTAGTTAACAAAAGGCAAAATGAAACGGATTCCGCGTCTTTTACCTTCAGCGATTACCTGATCCAGGTAGCGCAAAGCCTGCTCATCATAAACGCCGGGTGCTGTTTGTATCACAGATTCATTCGGGTCATTTCTACTATACCCGCAGTCGTAGCCATCATAAAAAGCCCACATTCTCACAACGGTAATACCTGCCTCTTCAAAAACATCAAATGCGCGTCTTACCACATTTTCATTAAGCTTTTGGAAATTGGGGAGGTAGTAGGCATTTGTACCAACAAACTGAAACCGTTCACCGTTTAGAACAAAATTTGTGCCTTGAGTCTGCACAAAGTCAGTTCTGTCGATGTTGTCATCAACATGAACTACAGTTGGTATTTGTTCTGTATCTTCACCGACGAGTGGTGTGTTGAACATTAATCCGGCAATAATTAGAGCTGGTATCAAAATGTATAAGGACTTAAGGGGTGATAGCTTCATATTACTAAAATAACTAATTGATGGACTCATGCGAAGACCGTTTCAGCTGGGCTGATGCCCATATTTTGCTCGTACTCCACAAGCAGAGTACTCTCTATAGGTTTGTAGCTAACCGTACGTTTAAACAAAAACCACTTATCGAGTCGGACGATGTAAGGAGAAAATCCTGCTCTGTGGCAACCCTTAAGGGAAGGGATGTTTGTTACATCCACGAATGTTATCGTCCATCTGAGTCCCAGATCGGAAGCCTGCTCGGCAATTCTCGCCATGGCAGCAGGCATAATTCGCTGCCCTCTGAATTTTGGGTTCATAAAAGCAGCTTCAAGCAGGCCTTCGTCGTTTTTCAATACAGGAAATGTACCATTAAAATGAGACTGTATAAGGTCGTTTTGTTCCGCCCCCATAAGGTACTGCATATAAGCAGCCGTATCATGCTCATCTACTGCTACATATCCGGTTTTCAACCCAGAGTCGATTATCGCCTGTTGATATTCAGCCTGTCTGGGATCGTCTTTTTGGAACTCTTCATCAAGAATGTGAGAAGTATCCCGTGCTTCAATCTTTCTCACACTTATGGGTATCTTTGCATCAGGGTTTTTGAAAGGTTTCATCATGTCTCTTCTGAGACCGAAGCATATAGATTCAGATTTGAATCTCTTCTTTATTTCAGCAAAAATTACTGAACTTTTGCCCTCTCTTATTAATCTGAGAATTCCACTTATCTTTTTCATAAGCTTCGATATTTATGATCATATATTTGGGTACTCTTAGTTTGATGATACCGCTGTATCTGACGATACAGGCCACATGTTACCACTTGCAGGTTTTGGAAGCTTAAAAATACTCTCCATGCTTATATGCAGCCACTTTACCTGAACACCCTTGCTATGAGCTATGTCTTTAATCCGATTCAGGTCTTCAGACTTCATTTCTTCCTTGCAGATTAAAATAGAATCAATTTTCTGCTTTTCGAGCGTTTTAGACAGTTTCCAATGGTTACCTAATATCGGGTATCCGTTAATGATTTTGCCTTCGAGTTTTTGATCGTCATCCAGAAATCCGATAATCTTCATCTGCATCTCAGGGGAGTGGTTTAGTTTATTAAGAAGCATCAGGCCGTTGTCATTAGCTCCATAAATCAAAACGCGTTCACCAGTGCGCTTTTCACGATTGAACCAGAAGCGAAGCGCTCTGTACATTACTCTGAATCCCAGCACAAAGCTCAGAAGTACATAGAAATTCATCACCAGAAAGACAAAAAGAACCGGAATATTAGTAAAGCCGGCAAAGTAGATCACAACACCGGACAATCCCACAGCATAAGCGACAGCGCTAACGATGTGCAGGGCATTTCCAATACCAAACTGGCGAATGTCATCTTTGTATAGCCCCAGAACCCAAAAAGCAACCATCTGTGATGCCAGAGAAAGCATCAGAATAATTTCATTTTGTATGAAAGTATCTAGTCCGGAATTTATCGTACTAATTAGAATATAGCTGAGCATTCCGGCAGCAGCGATGAAAAACAGATCCACGAGATACAGATAAACTGAACGATTTATGATCCATCTCTCATACAATGGCATCATAAGTCCATTGTTAAAAATGGCTATCTCATGGTAGCTTAGCTTCTTTACTCCAACAAAAAGCAAAACACCAGAAAGTATGGCAACTGCGGCAAGTCCTTCTCTGCTCATTAGTAAGGACAGGGAAAAAGCAGATATTGCAAAAAGAACGGAAACACCGTATAAACATAGAACTGCATTTCTGTGTGTGAGTCCCAGTGAAATTAACTGATGGTGTATATGAGCCCGATCCGGCCTGAACATAAAATGAATCTTCTTCAGTATAGATTCATCTTTTGAAGGATTCCTCTCCAGGTAACTTCCCAGAAACCTGCGTACCATTGAGATAATGGTATCTGTTATTGGCAGGGCCAGTACCAAGACAGGAAAAAGCAGAGCAAAACCTGTGGTGATTTTTGTAGTGCTTTGTATTGATAATAAAGCCAAAGCAAAACCGATGAAAAGGCTTCCTGAGTCTCCAAGAAATATTTTTGCAGGGTTGAAATTATACCGGAGAAAGCCTATCAAAGCCCCGGCAAGCACAAGCGCTAAAACGGCTGGCCAGACCTGTCCAGCAAGAGCAGAAACAGTAAAAATCGAAAGGCACGCAATAGCCGCAACTCCCGAAGCTAGTCCATCAAGCCCATCGATTAGGTTGAATGCGTTTGTTACACCTACTATCCATAACAGCGTAAGCGGGAAATCTATGAGTTCTACATTTAGCAGCCCATCACCAAACGGGTGAGTTATCATTGAAATCTTAAAACCTGCGAAATAGATAACAGCTGCAATTGCAAACTGAATTCCAAACTTAATTTCAGGACTCAGGTTTTTCATGTCATCCCAGAATCCCAGCGCAAATATTGCTGTGAAACTAAAAGCGAGTAACGCTGTTTTGTTAAGATTTAGAAGAAGTTCTTCGAGCAGCTCAGGAAAAAGAACGATAGAGAGCGGAATAGACAAAGCCATGCTCACGAAAACAGCCAACCCTCCAATACGAGGCATTACTTTTTTGTGAACCTTACGTTCATCGGGCGAATCAGTAGCGCCGATTTTAAACGCAAATTTAATAACCCACGGCGTTATCAGCAGTGCCAATAACATGGGTATTAAAAAGGCATAAAGGTAAGTTATAATCATGGCTTCAGGTGCAAACGGTGCAAACGTTTATTTTTACTCAGAATCTTGGCGATATGGAAGTTTCCAGTTCATGGAAAAGGGGAGATGATGGCTTTGAATTGTTTCACCGCAGGACAATACTGCTCCTTGCATCAATGCATTTTTGAGCTGCCTGATGTTACCGGGCCAGCTGTATGCCATGCACTTATTCATTGCTTCATCAGAAATAGTAAGCTGGCTCCAATCATCTTCAGACTGACTAATTTGCGATATAAAATCATGTACAAGGTCAAAAATATCCTCCTTTCGCTCACGCAGTGGTGGTAGCATGATGGAAATAGGGTTCAGTGTTTGAAGTACATAATCCCATACTTCTGTACCAATGAGTCTTTTGTAGGAACTCTGGCTTATTGAAATAACCAGCCTTGGAGCAGCGCTCGTGTTATAGCGGAACAGCTGATGACATCCAATTCTGTACGAATCTAACACGCTGTACATCATGCTTACATCAAGCTCCCCAAACTGATCTATGAAAAGGACACCATGACTGGCCTTCTCCAGCAGGTCATACTTAAGGTTTATATGATTGCCTTCGATGAAAACATGCTCACAGAAAGCATCCTTAAGCTGAGCTTCATCTACATCCACACAGTAGAATGACATGAACGGTCCACTTTTTCGGGCTCCTTCGTTGTGAATTATTCGGGCAACATGCTTTTTGCCTACACCCATTTCTCCGATAAGAAGCACGTGCTTTTCGAGACGTGCAACGGTCATGGTTTTATCATAAATATCTTGCATTAGTACGCTTGAGCTGCGAAGAAGCAATCTATTTGAAGCAATTTTGCTTTCGGGAGCAGATAAGTAATTCATATCTATAGTTGCAATGAGAGTCCAAATTGATGGAACCGAACATTATTTCGTTCGTTCGGACCAATAGAATAGTCGAACCGGAGAATTGAAAATGATGTACCAATACCAAATCTTGGTACCAGTCTGTTATCTTCGGTTTGAAGCATAAGTCCGGACCTAAGAGCCAGAAATGATACAGGCAGAACTTCTAAACCTGCTTTGTACCACATTCCATCTTCGTTAAATCGCTTCTCGTTAGATAGCGAGAAAGAAAAGTAATGGTAGTCCTCAAACTCCGGATATCTGAGCGTAGCACCAATTTCCAGCACCTGATGCATCATTTCGTAGTTGAGCCGTTCACCTGCTTCATCTCGTAAAACGACAGGATCCTGTCCTAAACCACGGAAAGCTATGGCGTAGGTTACGGCACCGTCCGGAGCGTACAGCAGGCCTAAATCTGCGCCGTAACTAACGCCGCTATCACTTAGATGATCGGCATAGGTAACGTATTGGAGGGTCCCAAGACTCAGGTGTTCATGGATTCGGTACGCGTAGGCAACACTTGCCTGAACAAGCGTGTAGGTCGGGTTAAATGCTGGTGCATCACCTATATTAATGGCAGCCGGGCCACGGTTTACAGCGCTCAGACGGCTACCAATAGAATGGCGCCCCACTTCAAGTCGTGGAAGTGCCAGGGTTGCCTGCAAGATATTTGTGTTCCAGTCCTGGTTCAGTGATCCGTGTATATAATTACCATGTTCACCGAACCCTACAATGGCCGGGTTAATACCAAAAGCATCACTGAAGTAGATATCAGCTAATGTTGAACTACCCAGAGCGAGAGAACGAGTATCTGCATTTTGAACCGTGAGTCGGTTTCTTTGTATCACTTCTTCACCTTCCTGCGCGAGAAGGAAATCAAAAGGAAAAAGGAATAGCATTAAGGAAATTATGAAAATAACTTTTTTCATGTAGACGCTCATCAATTAAAGATCCTGAAAATTCCGAATAGAACTACGACATCACGAAGAAACTCAGACATCTCTCTTACGGCATTGTCTTTTCTTGGTATATATATGATGTCGCCCTGTCGAACCAGAATGGCCGGGTCTTCCATGCGGCCGCTATCCAAATATTCTGTAAGATCCAAAATTGCTGAATCTTCAGCCCCCGATTGTCTGTATAGGTGCACCTTTCTCATATTGGCGTTTTCCGTTGGTCCGCCAGCCGTAGACAATAATCTAAAAATGGAAATTTCATCGACTACAGGGTAATTATCAGGTCTGGTAACCATACCGAATACAGAAACCATAAGACTTTCTGTATTACGTATTGAGATAGTGAGGCTTATTTCATCTCGTATGTAAGTAGATAGTCTGCGGCTAAGCTCTTGCTCAAATTCTTCTTGGGTTAGTCCCGCGATTCTCATTTCACCAACTAGTGGAACAGCTATGCTTCCGGTACTTGAGACTGTAGTTAGTACGTTAAAATTCGGGTGCTCCCAAACCAAAACCTCGATTTCATCACCCGGCCGAATGCGGTAAGTAGGCGTATCAGTACTTCGCTGCGTAGTGGTGCTAGACATTGCCTGGGCCTGCATGCCAGCATTAAGTTCAGAACTATTGCTCACATTATTACTTGAAGCACAGCCTGTAAATAAAAATCCGGCAGTAATTGCCATTATTAGATAGTATCGTAACGAAATAATCGTTCTCATCGGATATCGTGTAATTTTTTTGTTGATGTCAAAAGAGTAGGTGCTGGTGGTCTATAGTCAACAAATGTGCCAATCTTTTAAAACTTTACATTTCAGTATTTGTATGTATTTGATATTAAGTACTATAGGCACTCTTATTAGGGTTTCCTCATATTTGAAATCAATACATATCGGAACAAAGAGTAGCATATTTACAAATTCATTCAGGGGGGATGTGTAAAACTGATTCGGTCGATTCTAAATCAACCGAATTTATTGCAAACCCATACTTTGAAAATCGGCTCCTATTGCCCACATTCGCATTTATTACGATGGTCTAATGTGTTTTTTGCAAAAGCAGGCACGTTTGGCATGGCTCTTGTTTTAATATCTGCAAACGTGATTCACATTAACTCATTTGCACCATGCAAGACATAAAAGAAATTGTACAAAATATAAAGGATGTAGTTCGCAGAAGGTGGTTGCTCCTTTTAATAACGCCACTATTTTTTGTTGGAGCAGCTGTTGTTGCTCTTCAGTATATCGAACCAAAATTCGAATCATCTACCTCTATATTAGTATTAAAGGATGAGACACTAAATCCATTAGTGATGTATAATATGGGAGCATCCTCCGCAAATGAGGATCGCCTGAACTCATTTAACGAAATCATTTACAGCCGTACGGCTATGGAGATGCTTATTGACAGCCTTGGATTAGACAGGACCTTACGGACAGAATCCGAGAAGCAATTGCTTATTTCCAATCTGCGCAGAAATATTTACACTACATCAAGAGCGTCTGATTCTTTTGAAATTACTTACCGTGATACAGACCCTGTTCGTGCAAGAGACGGTACATCAATCCTTGCTAACCACTTTATTTCGTCAAGGCTGAGGCTGGAAAACAGAACCAATGAGGAAACGGTTACCTTCTTCAGCAATCAGCTGGAACAGCTTCAACAGACCGTTGATGAATTACGGAACCAGCAGACTGACAGGACATCGACCAGGCTTCAGGATATTCCGTCAGATACCAATGCGATGCAGGCGCGATTACAGAATGTTGAGAATCAGCTTGAAACCGTAGAGTGGGATTTGTACCGGTATGAGGACATGCTAACTGCAATTTCCAATTATAAAGAGGCGGCAATGACCGCAGACGGTATACAGTATTTGTACCGACTACCGGTTGATGAAACACCCTTTGGGTCTGAGTTGTCTGAACTTTTAAGCGAGTACGACACGCTGCAACAGCAGTTTACAGAGAGTTTTCCAAGGGTAAGAAGCATGGCTGTTCAAATCCAGCAGCTTGTAAATCGTATACCACCGGCTATTGAATCGCGAATGTCTACGCTGGAATCACGACGAGCTGAACTAAATGAACAGCGTGGTCGTGTGGTTTCAGATATGCAACGATTTTTTGTAGCAACTCAACAGGCAGGTTCGTCTGAGTCATCCCTCAGAATTTATGAAGGGCTTCTTAATGACATGAGAGTTAACCTTGAGCAAGCAAAAATGACCCGCGATATTGGAAGAAGGGGTAGTGAGCAGTTTATGGTACTTGATGCTCCGTATATTCCAGAAAGACCATCTTCACCCAATAAAAGGCTAATTCTTAGCATTGGATTACTGATGGGTATGATTATGGGTGTTGGGTTGGTATCGCTTGCAGAAGTAATGGATACTACCATCAGAAAAGAGGCTGACTTACCCTATCCAAAACCAATTATAGCCTACTTATCATAATTAATTTCAGGTAAACCGGAGTTCTATAGATGAATTCACAGGAAGTGAAGCAGGAATCAAGCTCTTCTATCATTCTTAAAGATCATAAATCACCAAGAAAAAACGGTGGTTTACTGCCTGTATTGGTTTCTGCTGAGGTCTTGCAGAAGCCGGACAAGGAAATCATTCAGTGGAAGCATTACAATAGCTTTAACTTTTCAAGACTTGCTAAGGCGTTTGGCGACAACAAACTAACCGTTGGTATTACGAGCGCACGTCCGGCTGATGGAAAAACCGTTGTAGCTGCTAACATGGCCGTATCACTCGCCAGTGGGTATCAACAGAAGACGCTTATTATTGATATGAATTTTCAGCGTCCTAGTTTGCATAACGTTTTTGGTGCTGAATCTTCACCCGGTCTGGCTGAAGCCCTTTGCTATGAAAAAATACGCGTTGTGCCCACATCATTTGAAAACCTTTACCTCATGCCCATAGGTGATGTGCATCGCCTTAAGCCTGGTATCGAGCACACGCTGATACTCCGCCAGATTTTGAACACTGTTAAGCATGAATTTGACTTTGTAATAGTAGACATGTGCTCAATTCTTCCAATTGAAGACTTTCCGGTACACTTTATTAATGAAATCGATGGCCTTATAAGCGTGGTTAATGCTAATAAGACTAAAAAGGGTGAACTTGAAAAGGTTTTTAAGCATATAGAAGAGAAGCAGTTCCTTGGATATGTGTTCAACAAAGTTGAGAAGTGATGAAAATACTTCTGGGGCTAATCATATTGCACTTTCTGGTTATTTGGGGCACGAAGTTCACAAAGAACGATAGGGTTCCTTATATGCTTACGGCAGCCATTTCCGCAATTATGGTAGTTTATGTGCTTTTTATGATGGGGACGATTGAAGTCCCTGAACAGTGATAAGCCAGACATGAGCAGCGTAAAATCACAATCATACAGAGGGACTTCATCCGGCATAGATTCTTTCCTGGGGATTTTTGGCCTGGACAAAGAGAGTGCGCCTGTTTTACTTGTGCTTCTTGCATCATCCCTGCTAATGTTCGGCGGACTTTTTATGTTTGATGGCAACATTGCTCTTGTTGCCGCAATGATGTACATGACGTGTGCTTTACTGGTGAGTATCATTAAACCGGTTTACAGTCTGTATATGCTTATGGCAACCGTAATGTTGTTCGAACAGTACGCAATTCCGGGATTTAGCCCTATCACGTTCGAAGTACGCTTTTTCCATAATCTAAAGGAAATACCATATATACCTTATATCCATTCGGGTTTCATGAATCCGGCGGAAATACATCTGTTTTTTCTGTGTTCTGGTTTATTGCTTCACGCTTCCATGCTTAGAGATTTCAAGTATAAGGGTATACCTGTACCGATTCCTTTTTTAATGTTTATGGGAAGCATTGTAGCTTTTTTCGGGTATGGTATGAGCCAGGGAGGAGACTTCATGGTTGCACTTTGGGAAGTACGGGCTCTGTTTTACCTGTGCATTATGTTCATCATAGTACCCCAGCTTGTCGACACCAAGCAGCAGCTCCATACGCTATTTTGGATATTCCTGATCGGGATAACTTTCAAGGCTTTGCAGGGAGTTGGAAGGTTTGTGGGTATGGGATTTTCGACCGGAGGGTTTCAGGTGCTCACAAACCATGAAGATGCCGTCTTCTTTGTGACCTTGTTTATTCTGCTTATGGCTTTTTTATCATACAGAGTTAATGATCGCCAGCGGATTTTCCTGTTAGTCATGCTTTTGCCAATCCTCATGGGTTTCATTGTTGCTCAGCGGCGTGCAACATTTGGTTCGTTATTTGTCTCTCTAGGTGCTTTTATCATTTTGCTACCTATGGCTAAGCGAATAGCGTTTATGCATTACTTCGTACCTATAATGGTTGGACTATTTATCTACGGTGCAGCATTTTGGAGTTCATCACATCCTATCGGTGGCCCCGTTCAGAAATTTAAATCAGGAATAGGGCAGGCAGATAAAACTGAAAACTATCGCGATTATTCTTCTAATCTGTACAGGGAAAACGAAAATTATAACCTTGCACAAACAGCCCTTAACAATCCGATACTGGGTGTCGGGTTCGGAAATGCCTACGAGCAACCCATTCCCTTGGTAAATATCGCGTTTCCACTCATGGACTATATCCCGCACAATCAGATATACTGGGTTTTCGTCAAAATGGGGGCAGTCGGCTTTTTCATTTTTTGGTTTTTCTTCAATTCATTTGTCGCAAAATCCACCAAAGTTTTCATGAGACTTGAAGATCCCTGGCTTAAGGCTATTACGGCAGTGATAACCATTGCAGTGATTAATCAGATGGTCGTTTCATTTTTTGATCTTCAGCTAACGTATTCCAGGAATATGTTTTATCTGGGATGTTTGATGGGGATGCTTCCGGTCATTGAGAAAATCAATAATGAACATCAATTAGCTAAATCTGAATCCGGAGAAGAAGAAAAAGACTGATATGACCGATGAAAATACGAAATCGTCCGTAAGCAAAGGCGTGGCGAGAAATTTTTCGGTTATGTTTGCAGCTCAGATTGTTGGCTGGATAGCCGGATTTGTTCTGCTTTACTTCTTACCCAGATATTTAGGAAGCGAAGATTTTGGCCGATTATATCTCGCTTTAAGCGTGAAAATGATTCTCGGCCTTTTTATCGATTTTGGCGGAAACTATCTGATACCTAAAGAGGTATCACGATCCGTTAAAATCGGCTCTAAAATAATGAGCAGCTACATACTGCTCCGAATTGGCTTATGGGTTCTATCCATAGGTCTAATTCTATTGTTCTCTGACATACTGGGGTATTCTGATCACGTAAACCTGCTGATTCTCATTCTGGCAATAGCCAAACTTTGGGAGGGAAGTACGACGGCCTTTTCTGCATTCTTTCAGGGAATTGAGAAAATGGAATATCCGTCAATCGGGACTATTACGGAAAGAGTATTTGTAGCATCTGTTTCGGTGATAGCTCTGCTTTACGGTGCGGACTCCACCGTGATGGCCATAATAATTACTATTGGTGCTCTGCTTAATCTGATCGTAGTTTTTTGGTTTTCAAGGAAGTATGTGAAAGTTAGCTACACGTTCGATAAGCAAATATTCGGGCTGCTGCATTCCGGTATGCCTTACTTTTTGTTCTCACTTTTTTCTGTGATTTATTATCGGATCGATGCACTAATGCTTGCTTCTATAACAAATACGGAAGTAACCGGATGGTATGGAGGTGCCTATCGTTTTTTCGATATAGTAATGGTCTTGCCACTGCTTTACCGAACGGCCGTATTTCCCGTATTCGCTAAATTGTGGAAGGACACTAAAGGAATTCTTGAATACACGCTTCAGGGAAGCATCAGGCTCATGATAATTCTTGGGATTCCAACAGCAGCGGTCATATTTATGTTTTCCGGAGATATTGTTCACTTTTTTATGGGACTTGAGGAATACACGCCCTCCATCATCATATTGCAAATTTTTGCCCTGAGTATTCCGGTTATTTATATCGACATCATACTCGGTAGCGCCATAATGGGAGCAGCGAATAAACAAAATGCATGGGCTGTTGTAGGTCTTGTTGCAATCTTTGTGAATATATCAGCAAACTTAGTCCTGATACCATACACGCAGGACTTGTACATGAATGGCGGCATAGGAGCTGCTTTCGCGACATTGATAACAGAGCTGTTTGTAATGATATGCGCTATATGGATCTTGCCGAAATCGTACTTCAAAGGGCTTCGTTTTTCCTATTTTGCTAAGCCCGTAATAGCTACGGCATTAATGATTATTCCAACTTATTTCTTAATCCAGACTGGACTGTACTGGATGATAAATCTCTTAATCGCCGGAATCGTATACCTAATTGCAATTTTTGTGATCAGGACATTCCAGCCCGATGAGACCAGACTGATACGAGATCAGATGACAAAAGGACTGAATAAAATATCCCCATATTTCAAAAAATGAGATGAGTAAATCAAAGTTGAAAATATTGCACCTGGTACCTTACAACCCGGTTAATCCTTCTTTTGGAGGTGCACTGAGGGTATATCATGTGCTTAAACATTTACTGGCAAACTATGATGTTACAATTGCCGGATTTGGTACTAAAGAACAGGAAGAACTACTGGTAGAAGAGTTTCCTGAATTAAAGGGTCAAACACTTTTTATCGATCATAGATATGATGGTTTGAACCGTGAATTGGCGAAACTTAAAACCGTATTTATGAACAAAAGCTCCTGGAGGATCGTAACGGAATCTTCTGAATTTGAGGAGAAAATAGATCAACTATTTCAAAAAGAGCAGTTCGACTTATCCATTAGCGAATTTCCGGTAATGGAAATGTATAGCAGTAAACATAATGTGAAGCGTATCGTGAACTGCCATAACGTAGAATACGATAATTTCCGGAGAATGACGATTGCTTCAAATCCTCTCAGGAGATGGTTTTACAAGCATCAGGCAAAGATTTTTTTCCATGAGGAGACACATACGCTGAACCGGCAGGATGCTTTACTAGTAACATCCGAGCGAGATATTCAGGAACTTGAAAGAACTGTGCCGGATACACCCAAGTATCTAGTGCCCAATGGAGTTGACACAGAATTCTTCACGCCAAAAGAAAACGTTACAAATCCTCACTCGCTTGTTTTTGTTGGCATGATGCAGTACCTGCCCAACGTTGATGGTATCGAGTTTTTCCTGGAAGAAGTTTTCCCCTTGGTGCTGGAAAAATACCCCGATTGCAAGGTAACCATCATTGGCAAGAACCCACCGGAATCGGTTACATCATTAAAATCAGAAAATGTCGAGTTCACAGGCTTTGTAGATGACACCCGCCCATACATAGATAAGGCGGCTGTATATATCGTGCCTCTCAGAATGGGAGGAGGTACAAGGCTTAAGGTGATGGAAGCTATGGCAATGAAAAAGGCGGTAGTTTCCACATCAATAGGATGTGAGGGAATTGACGTTAGCCACGGGGAAAACATTCTCATAGAAGATCAGCCTAAAGATTTTGCCAATGCTATTTGCACACTATTTGAGAATTATGAGCTAAGAAACAGACTGAAAGACAATGGATACAAGTTGGTCCATCAAAAATATGACTGGAAAAGTGTGTGCAGCGAAATTGACACTGCAATTAAACATCTGTTTAGTACAGAACATGAAAAACCTGCTCAAGCACCAGAGCAGGTAACAATCGCTTGATAATATTCAACACATATCTAAGAGATCAATATGAGTACGATAGAACAGTTGGACGTAAAGATTTTCAGGGACAATAATTCTCTTAAACAGCTAAAAATGGACTGGGAAGCATTAGCGGGAGAATCTGGGCAGACGATGTTTATGTCCTACAGCTGGGTGAACAATTGGTGGGAAGTATTTGGTAACAACCCAAATAGAAGCCTGTTTGTACATACTATTCAAAAAAATGGTGAGTTGATTGCCATCCTGCCACTTTTTATCGGTAAAACGAATATACTTGGTATTAAAGCACAACAACGTATTCAGCTTCTTGGAAGTGGTGGAAATCCAAATGAAACGCTTGGCTTTTCTGATTTTTACGGAATAAGTGACTTCCTCGATTTTATTATAAAACCGGGTTTCGAAGAAATCATAGCAGATTACTTTATAGAAATGCTTGACAACGAGGAGTGGTCAAAGTACAGATTTCATTTTGTGAATATAAATGAAGGTAACTTTATTCATAACTACCTTTTCCCTCGCTTCAATAATAATAGTAGAAACGTTGAAGTAAATGCTACTGATACATGCCCCTACATTGATCTAAGTCAGGATCAAAACCTTTCTGACTTCATAAAAAATAAGGATTCCGGAAGCGTAAGAAGAAGATTCAGGCAGTGTCTGAAAGCCCAGAAGCCCGAAACAGACAAAGGGTACAAAATAGTAAAAGTTGAAAACAGGGAAGAGCTTGAGGACGCTTTAAACCGAATTATTTCACTTCATCAAAACAGATGGAATGCTATTGGTTATACGGGAGTCTTTTTTGACAAACGCTTTGTAGAGTTTTTTAAGCGAATAGTATTTGATGCATTTAATAACAAAACCCTCTGGCTCAAACATGCCATAGATGAAGGGGGTATTTGCGCTACCCGAATGCTTATTTTATATAATGGACGCTATTTTGACTATATAAGCGGATTCAGTGATGATGCTGTATCGGCCAAATACAGGCCCGGGATAGGGCTTTTGCTGGATGTAATCGATGATGCGCTAAAAACAGGAATAAAGCGTGTCGACCTTTTGAGGGGAGAAGAGTCGTATAAATTTGATTTTACTGATAAGACATTTTCTAACTACACAGCAGTTATAAGCGAACACCCGCAAGCTAAAGGTGTTAATAAACCGCTCAATAAGGCAACAAAACTATTGTCTTTCATTTACAAACACACGCGTAAAGAAATTCAGCTTATGCAGGTTCAGTACATCAACAAAGGACTACTTAAAATGCCGGTGTCTTATGTTCAGTTCAGAACCAAAAGACTGCGTGAAAAGGCCGCAGAATCTTAGTTCAGGACGTATCAATATTACACATGTTGCAAAGCTGAACGCATAAGAAAACCACCGATACCATTATGCTACCCTTTAAAAACCGTTAAATTGTTGCTTAACAGCATATTAACAAATATGAAGATAGTATAATCTAATATTCAGCGTATTGGCACGCTTATTGTCATTCTCATACAGAGATCATTAAATATTTTGCACCATTATCCAGAAAGCTTACATCAGATGACTAACGAATCAAAACCAAGACCAGAGATCAAGGTTCTGATGTACCACAGAGTTGTAGATCAGGCTCCGGACCACCCTACTAAAATGCATTACGTTACGACTGAAGATTTTAAAAGTCATATGCAGATTATCGACTGGTTTGGATTTACACCAATTACCTTTATCGATTACAAGCTTTACAAAGAGGGAAAGCTGACGCTTCCCGCAAAACCAATCATTATAACTTTCGATGACGGGTATCTTGATACTTTCGAAAACGCGTTGCCAGTTATGCTTGAGCATAATATGAGGGCCGTTGTTTTTGCACTAGGTGACCGTACAATTCGGAAGGCGACCTGGGATCAGGAACAAAATGATTCAGAGACTTATCAACTAATGAACGATCAGCAGCTTCGTGAAATGCGGAAGTATGGTTTTGAAATCGGTGCCCATACGATGAATCATGCCAATCTGCTTGATCTCAGTCTGGACGAAGTCGCTTACCAGGTTAAATGTTCAAAACAACAAATTGAAGACGTGTTAAATGAACAAGTTTACTCATTTGCATATCCCTATGGCGCAGTTGACCAGCGCACGCAAAGCATAGTTGCTAAAGCTGGTTTTGAATTTGCATGCGGAGTATACACCGGAGCGCCAAGATTTGATGATTCAGTACTGGATTTCCGAAGACTGGCCGTAGATCAGTATACACCTCTTTACAAATTTCTGGTAAAACTCCTAACTCCTTATCAGTATCTGGAGTGGGGCTATTACAGGCTCAAGAAGAAAAGGACAACACAAACGCGCCGCGTGACCCGAACAATGATTACAGAAGTTAGCTAATACAAAAGGACTGAACAAAATAACCGCAAAAGCGGAAGTAACTCCCTTAATGAAAACACTCTATATTATTTCAAAAGGCATAAATAAACCATCTGATGAAGAAATCAGAAGGTTGGAAGCTGAACGTAAGGTTCCGAGATGGACACTGTTGGAAGATGTTCTAAACGCCGATCTGCTGGATGAACGCTATCTGATGGAAAAACCACCGGCAATCAGAAAGCTTTTGTATAAATATTTGCCCACTCATTTTTCTCAGATTATTGAAGCACTTTTCATTCAAAACAGATACAACGCAATCCTCTCGCAGTCGGAAAAGGTAGGTTTACCACTTGCACTGGTAATGAAATATCTGGGTATGAAGACCCCGCATAGCCTTATTATTTCCAGAATAACCTCTGTTTACGAAAAAAGGACCAAGCGTAAAATGTGGTTCTTCAATAAAACCAAAGATACCATAAGCCGCTATCTTATCTGGTCTTCTAACCAGCGTAATATTGCCATAAATGAGATTGGAATAAATCCGGAGCGGATAATTCTCATTAAACGTGGAACCGATCAGCTGTTTTGGAAACAGGATTCTAATGATCAAAACATGATTTGTTCTGTAGGTATGGAAGCTCGTGATTATCCTACGCTCGTTGAGGCCATGCGGGAGGTAGACATACCTATTCATATTGCTGCCGGACAGTCGCGGGGTGAGTTATTTGAAACGGTGAAGAAACTTTACGATATCGACAATGTGCCTGATAACGTCACAATAGGTGAGAAGACACTGTTTGAGCTTCGTGATCTGTATGCAAAATCAAGGTTTTCAGTTGTCTCATTAATGCCAACTGATTCGGATAACGGCTTAACGGCCATTCTTGAATCCATGTCAATGGGAAAACCTGTTATATGCACCAAAGCAGAAGGGCAGATCGATGTAATACGGGATGGCGAAACGGGAATAATGATTCCCCAGGGTGATCCGTTAGCAATGAGAGAGGCAATTCTTGACCTTTGGAATAATCCGGATAAATGCCGTGAGATGGGGAAAAAAGCTCAAGAGTATGTCGATACCTACCATAATATGGAACAGTTTGCTGAAGCTATAAAACGTGAAGTCGAGGCCACGGTACAAGAAACAAAAGGCTTTTCGAAAATCGTCGGGAAACATGAATCGGCTGAAACTGTTCAGGCAGTTTGACATTCTAATTCACCTATGCGCGAATGAATCACTCCAATCTCATAGTTCTTGCTTTTGCATTTATACTTTTTTCCTGTTCGGGAAACGAGTATAAAACGTTTATATCAGTGAACCAGACTGGCTATGAGACGGACACGCCTAAAATTGCCTACCTGGTTAACAGTCCCGATACTGGCTATTATTTCGAATTAGTAAACTCACAAACACATGAAGTCGTATTCACAGATTCAATACGAGTATTCAGAGATCCGGATCCTGCTTCAGGTGATGTTGTTGGTATAATTGACTTCTCAGAGTTTAATGACTCAGGTTCATTTATTCTTCGCATGCGGGACAATCATCAGGTACATTCATCACCTTTTTCAGTAGGGGCCAAAGTATATGCTGGAGCTCTGGAAACAATAATTCGTAGTTACTACTACCATCGTTGCGGAGTTAGCGTTGACTTGGGTGATGAATGGAGTTACGAGATTTGTCACCTCGACGACGCTCCTTTTTATGACAATCCGGAACAGCGAATTGATGTTACAGGAGGCTGGCATGATGCAGGTGACTACAACAAGTTCACAGTAAATACCACACTCAGCGCATCACTTCTTCTCTACATGTACGCTGAGAATCCCGATCGTTTTTCAGATGGTCAATTAGGCATACCAGAGTCCGGAAACGGTATACCAGATGTTCTTGATGAAATCAGCTGGGCGCTAAGATGGCTGCTTTCCATGCAGCGAAGCGACGGGGCACTTTTCCATAAAGTCTCACAAAAGCGATGGATTGGTGAATTCCTGCCACATACTGATCCCTCTGTCCGTTATCTGTTTGAACCGAGCTCTGCAGCAACTGCATCGTTTGCAGCAACGGCTGCCATAGGTGCAAGGGTTATGTATCCATATAACCCCAACTTTGCACAGGAACTCGAAAACGCCGCTCTCAAAGCCTGGAACTATCTCATTCTTAACCCTATGAATCTGCCTTTGGGAGGATTCAGAAACCCGCCGGATGTGTCAGGCGGGGAATATGGTGATACAAATGATAGCGATGAGAGGCTCTGGGCAGCGATTGAGCTATACAATCTCACTTCTGAGCGTCAGTATCTTGATTTTTTCATCAATCATCTAAACCGAATTCAGCTTAGACCTGTACATCCAATTAGCTGGCGCAATGCTCATAGCCTGGCCCTTCATGCTTTCTACTTCAGCGATACCGACGGCCTTTTCAGCCAAAGTAAAGAAGACGTTAAAACAGCTTTGATCAGACATGCTGATCAGCTGCTCGATACACACAAAAGAAACAACTACGATAATCTTCTTAAACACACGGAATACTACTGGGGCTCAAACAGTGTAGGCTTAGCATATGCCCATGATTTAGTGCAGGCCTGGAAGATTACAGGTAATACTGCGTACAGAGAAGCCGCGCTGGATCAGCTTCATTTTGTAATGGGAAGAAATCCATTAAATCTTTCGCAGATTACAGGCGTAGGGTATAGAGCTGTACGCAATCCGTATCATCAACTTTCAAAAGTGGGCAACTTTAGCAATCCTGTGCCGGGCATGCTTGTAGGCGGGCCCAATAACTACGTTTTTCTTAATGATCGGGAAATTTCACCCTACCCGGCAAAAAACTTTGAAGATGCTTTTCGGAACTACTTCGTAAGCGAGCCGGCAATTAATTTTACGGCTATACTCGCGTGGGTCATGAGCTCATTATCAGATTATTCAAAACCATATAGTGTACAGGAAACTTTATGATCCTTGCCAATATACTTTTTACTTTACTGCTCATTTTCTTCTTTCTGCTTCTTGGCTATCAGTTCATATTGGCTGTAATTGCTATTGGAGCAAAGCAAAAAACGGATTTCAAAAGTAGCACTAAAAGACGCTTTGCTATAGTTGTTCCGGCGCATAATGAAGAAAAAATAATTTCTAAAACAATCTACAGCCTTTCAGGTTTGATATATCCCAGAAAGCTGTACGATGTGTTTGTGATCGCCGATAACTGTACGGACAAAACAGCAGAAATTGCTTCGAAACTTGGTGCAAATGTTCTGGAAAGGCATCATGAAACTAAAAAGGGTAAGGGACATGCCTTACGCTGGGCATTTGATACCATTATGGGGTACGCTGTAGCCAGGGATAAGAAATCAAGATACGATGCATTTATTGTTGTCGATTCGGATAGTCTGGTTTCCGGCAATTATCTTGAAGTGATGAACCACTACCTTGAGTCAGGAAGCCGGGTTATACAAAGCTCGGATTTAGTTCTTCGGCAACCCGGTAACTGGAGCATAGAGGCGACACGAATTGGATTTATGATGTACAATTATGTGAAGCCGCTTGGAAGAAAAGCTTTGGGCTTCAATATGGGGCTTCGCGGAAACGGAATGTGTTTCCATCATAGCGTATTTCGTAAAACTCCATGGCAGGCCTGGTCGCTGACAGAAGATGTAGAGTATGGCCTTATCTTGCTTCAGGCGGGTGAAAAAATTGATTTTGCCCCTGAGGCTACAGTTTGGGCTCAAATGCCCGTTCAGTCTAGTAACGCTGAGTCTCAACGATCGAGATGGGAAATGGGACGCTTTCAGATAATAAGAGCTTATGCCGGTTCTTTCTTTAAACAGGCCATTACGGAAAGATCATTTTCACGCCTGGACACATTCCTGGATTTGATTACGCCTCCTTTTGTAAATATGATGGTGATTACAATGGCGATGATTGTACTGTCTGTTGGGCTATCGATTTTCGGATTCCTTTCACCGGTTATTGCCGGGCTTTGGTTTACTTTGGGAGTTATGGGTTTTCTTTATGTTTTCATTTGTCTATACGTAGGTGGTGCAGACAAAGAGTTATATAAATCGCTGCTCCATTTACCAAAGTATATAATTTGGAAAATTCGTTTGTATCTCAACACCTTTAGAAAAGGACGTGAAGTCGACTGGATCCGTACAGAGCGGGACGTGAAATAGACTTCATCTAAAATATCAGTTATCATAAAAAAGCCGATTCAGGGAACCGGCTTTTTTTATGTAATTAAAACTGAAGGTATATATTGGCTAAATAAGCCACAAATCGCCTTCCATACGGGTAAGGAAGGCTTTGTCGGAATGTAATACTCTCGCTAAACCATCATCTTTACAATGAAACAAGGTCCACATTCGACCGGGCATGCTAAAAGCTTTTGTGGTAAAAGGAGTTCCTATTTGAGACGGAATGGCTCGCCCGGATAGTTCAGTCCCTCCCTCATTATAAGCATGCCAGCAAATTGACTCAAATAGCTCCGTTTCTTTGCCTGGGAGAGAAACGGCCTGGATAACCTCACACACACCTCCGGCCGAAGCATAGTAAATAAACCAGCCTGTAAGTATATCACGATTGTTCCAGATGCCTATATGGTGCAAAGTTCCATTCCGGGGATCATTCTTGAGTAATCGGAATATTTTGTCTAAATCTGAAGTACTTGTTTCCGGGTAAATTTCTTTTGACCTCCAGATTCGATTTAAACCTTCAAAGATTTGATCGATGCCTATTGGGCTTAATCTAACGTCAGGCTGCTTTCTGCGAGAGAAGGGCAGGCGGGCAACTCCAAATAAATAATCTGCGCCATAACTAATCTTTTTAATTGGCTTTCTGAGAGAATTGGGGAAACGCTGCTGAAGTGGTCTGGTTCCAAAGGACATCGGCCGAAGGGGAACTTTATAATACACGCTGTTACTAAATGAGGGCTCGCCACCTAATCTTTTCCAAAGTAAACGAGTGGATTCCACAGATCCGTCAGCGTACGAAAACTTTTGAGGTCCTGATAAAAATTGCTGTAAAA
This sequence comes from Balneolia bacterium, assembly GCA_022565795.1. Classification (GTDB taxonomy): domain Bacteria; phylum Bacteroidota; class Rhodothermia; order Balneolales; family Cyclonatronaceae; genus Cyclonatronum. The sequence continues at coordinate 104,847 of JAIUMA010000001.1, read as the reverse complement.
GCCTCATTGGAACCAGTGCAGACCGTGCTTCTTCTGAGGCCATAAGGTGATTACACATTGAGGCAAGAATAGTTTCACCCTGATATCGAAACTTTTTGGGAGTTACTCCCAAAAAACCGGAAACAGTACCATTCGGGTCAACTGCAACAAGGCTGTCTATTCCATCAAAAGAAAAGGTGTCTTTGAAATATAAGTCGTCAATGGTTTCATACAGATACCCTGGAGAAACCAGTCGGCACTGCGGGAAATGCTCGATAGACATCTGGACAACCGATTCAATATCACCAGGGGTAAAAGCACGTATTTTAAAAGACGAAGAGGGTGATGGCCTGAGGGGCTGAGCTGTTTTAGCAAGATTCATAGCAACTTCGATTTTCAATATTCGTCAGATAGACTGCATGCGATTTACCATGGAAACAATGCTCTCCATGCTTCTGTAATCTTCCATATCTAAGTCTTCAGGTGCAATCATAATTGAGAACTCTTGTTCGAGAGCCATCATAAGATTCACAAGCGCCATAGAGTCGAGTAATCCTTCTTCGAAAAGATCTGTGTCAGGATCTACCGAGTCCAGCAATAGTTGATCACAAAGAACCATATGCACTCGGTTATCTGTCGCGTTTTGTTTTAAAGCAGCCTCCGCCATAAACTGATCCGATTTGTTATTCATTAAAGTATGTATTTCCTATTGTTCAAAGTGATCAGACAGTTTTCTTCTGTCGATCTTCCCATTAGCATTTCTTGGCAGCTTATCATATGCTTTCCAAAAATGAGGAATCATATAAGGTGGCACAAGCTCCTGCAATGTTTTTTTTATCCTGGGCTCAGGACGCCCGTTGCCACTTACGTCTTCGGCTAGCACAAATGCACATCCGATTGAGGTTCCTTCAAACCCCCCTTTTTCGACAGGAACCACCGCAAACTCACGTAAAATGTCGCTTTTACTAAGCGCTGCCTCTATTTCGCCGAGCTCGATTCGGTATCCACGACTTTTTATCTGATAATCTGCACGACCATGGAAATAAACCAAACCATCTTCTCCAATTGATGCAAGGTCTCCAGTCTTATAAATACGCTCCTGTTCACCGCTTTCGTTCTCAAAAAACACAAATGGTGAAGGGGGCAGCTGGTGATCTACATTTGGGTTAGGGCTTACCCAATACCCGGGGCTCAGACCAGCACCTGATATATATAAGTTGCCTTTTTCTCCGTTTCTAACTGGTTTCATGTCATCGTCCAAAATCAAAAGCCCCTCATTGCTGCAGGCTTTGCCAATTGGAATATTTTTTTCCGGAAAGTCTGATAATGTAAAAAAGCTACTCGCAATGGTTGCTTCCGTTGGGCCGTATAGATTAGTAAACTGTACATCATTCAGACTCTTCACCCAGTATTGCAGACCAGAAAGCGGAAATACTTCACCACACCAGATTAGCCGCTTTAAATCCGGAAATCCGCTCTCAGGTACAGCTTTAAACCGGGCCAGATAGTTAAGTGCAGAAGGAACAGAAAACCACTGTGTTAATCTATTGTCACGGATGAACTCAACCAGTTTCACTGGATGTACGCTCATATCGACTGGCACAGGAAATAAATGTCCGCCGGCCGCAAAGGTACCGTAAATATCATAGGTTGAAAGATCGAAGTGAAGTGGGGAATGTCCCGAGTTTCTTTCTCCCGGTTTCATATCGAAATAGTCTACAGCCCAAGCAACAAATGCCGTTACGTTACTATGCTTAATAACAACTCCTTTGGGCAGACCAGTAGAGCCGGATGTAAACAGGATATGCGCAGCTGTTTCAGGGTTTCGAACTACCGCATATGGGATGTTTTCGGCATGTATTACATCAGATTTTGAAAAAGCAGTATTTACTTTAAATGAATTTTCAGAATCTGACCACCAAATAACTGGAATACCAGGTATATATGAATCAGTATTGCGAAGCTCTTGAAAAGCAGCCTCAGCTTTTTTATCTGTAAGGATAAAGGCAGGAAAGGACGACAAAACCATTCGGCTGATGCGTTCAGCCGGGCTGTTAATGTCAAGAGGGACATAAACGCCTCCGGCTTTCATCACACCCAGCATTGCAACAATTGTATCCGGATTCTTTTCAGCAAATAAGCAAACCCTGTCACCCGGCTTCAGGCCTTTCTCCAAAAGCACATGAGCAAGTTGATTGCTCTGCTTTTCCAGATCGCCATAGGTAAGAGTTTTCGAACCCATAGTTATAGCAGGAGCATCGGACCTGATTTCAGACTGCAGGCGGGAGTAGTCGTAGAGCATCATCTTGCTACAGCAAGTTCACTTGCACGTTTAAAAGCTTCAACGGTGTATTCGAGCTCTTCTTCACTCACCGGAATGTCAAGTACACATAAAGAGCATCCTTTTTCGATGTAGTTACTGATTTCATTAGAAACCTCGTTAACATCACCTACAAGATAAGGGCAGAAAGTTTGGTAGTGTTTGAAAGGTCCCATCCAGTATACAGGTTCAGTATTCTCCTGATCGTCTTCCAGCTTCTGATCTGATAGTTTTTTGTGCCACTGAGAATCAGATACTTTCGTGGCCAGCAGATGTGAAAGTTGACCTTCACGGGTATTCGGAAAGCGTGATCGGGCTATGGCCCATGCTGTATCATGGTTGTCTCTTGTTAGTACACCAATTCTAATGCCAACCAGTTTACGAGCGGTAGCTCCGTTATTTGCAGTATAAGCTTCGGGAGGCTCCGGATACTCAATTAAAGTTGCTCCAAGTCTATTGGCCGTTTCCTTGGCAGCCTCAGAAGAACCTGACAGGTAGTACTCAGGCTGAAGATTCTCCGGCAACTCTGGCTGTAGTTTTAAATTCTTAATTCGGTAGAATTCACCTTCATAGGTAACGGGCCGTCGTGAAGTTAGCAGCTGCTGTATAATTTCAGTGTATTCGCATAGCCTGTCGTAGCGCTTATCGTGTGGTGTGTCATCGTCCAAAGCTTTGAGATCATTAATAAATCCACCAGCAATCAGATTCATGGCAACCGGTCTGTTATACAGAAGAGCCAGAGTTGAGATTTTCTTGGCTACCGTGTACGGATGCATATACACTGGCTGCAGGGCTACCATTGGTATGAGGTTCCGGGTTTCAGACATAATAAGCCCGGCCAGCATCCACGGATCTGCAAGGCGGTTATCGCTATATATGAGCGTACCACGGAACCCGTGCTTCTCGCTTAGTCGTGCAATATTTTTTAATTCATTTAAAAACTCGGGACCCTCAAAGTCAACCGATTGAGGAGTAGTTGTAAATAGTTTTATATCCATATAGTTTTATGTGCAAACCCAACCGACAAGTATGTAAGGTGTGAAATTGAAAGGACTCATAAACTAAAGTTGAATTGCAATGAGTATGCCAACGAATGACTTTATGGTATTAGAATATCTTATATATTCATTTGGATGAACAAAAGACGAAAATAATTTACATAGTCCCAATTTCCCTTCATTTTTACAATCCTATTCCCGTAACTTGGTTCCACACTGTTACAATATTTCACACATACAAATTCAGCTGGTGTAAAAAGGTTTTATCCGGCATCTGAGATAACAAATGAGCATCAACATACTATTGGCCGCTGAAGAGTCAGCAGGACTACAAACGCTAAAGCTACTTTATAACCGCAGGTTTGATTTCAATCTGAAAGGTGTTCTAACCGGATCGGGCGATGAGAATTCGACCTCTCCTGTATATACGCTAGCTTCAAAAATTGGCTGTGAGGTATTTCCGGCAGAAAACGTAAAGAAGCCGGAGTTTGCCAATTGGATGATCAAAAATAAAATTGACATACTTCTCAATGTTCACTCGCTTTACCTGATACATTCTGAAGTAATTGATGCTGCAAAAATGGGCGCATTCAATTTACACCCCGGACGACTACCGGAATACGCAGGTTTAAATACGCCAAGCTGGTCAATTTTTAACGAAGAACCGCATCACGGAGTTTCTCTTCACAGAATTACAGAAGGAGTAGATACAGGAAACGTAATTTACGAATCCCGTATACCTGCCGAACCCACAGATACCGGTCTCTCTGTAAGTCTGAAATGTGCTAAAGAAGGAATTGATCTCATTGGAATGCTTCTAACCGACCTGATCGACAATCAGGTTCCTGATGGAAGGGTACAGGAGTTGTCTCAAAGGTCTTACTTTAAAAGACACGAGATTCCGGGAGATGGACAAATGGACTGGAAAAACAAGGCTTCACGCTGTGATGCCTTCATACGGGCTTCGAATTACGCTCCATTTGCATCACCCTGGGGCACGCCGTACAGCTTTATTAATCATGATAGGTTTTTCTTTTGGAAAAGCATTATTTCAGACATAAGATCCATCTCTGAACCTGGCACTATCCGTGTCGAAGGTGATCTGCTTTTTGTATCTACTGGAGATTTCGATCTGCAAATTACCGACATCCGGAATGTGAATAAGAAGCTTAGTAATGAAGAGGTGCAACAGCTCAATGGCCACCGGTTTTCACAGGAAGGACAATCTTAACTCCTGGGTAGAATTGTTACCAGCTGAGTAAAGTTGGGTATTGATTTTTCCATTTATGTCTCATAAAAGCCCTGGTTTTTGCTGAATGCACGTATTGTATGTATGGCACAGGTTTTGCACTAAACAAATAGTTTGCAATCAATCTCGTACCAGATCAAGACATGTCTGCCCAAAGATTCAATATTTTAGGTGTTCCAATATCGGCCCATTCACGCGATGAGTTTTACCGTGAAATCAATCAAAAACTTGCTGAAAGCCAAGAGAAAACGTCTCCTTTATTTGTGGTGACAGTTAATCCTGAAATTGCAACACATACCATTTATGATGATGAATTCAGGCACATTCTCAACCAGTCACAAATAAACACTGCTGATGGAGTAGGGATTAGCTGGGCCGTAAAGCATATCTATAGGCAACAGGTAGAACGTATCACCGGCTCTGACTCTCTTGAAGAAATTTGCAGGCTTAGTGCCGAGAATAATCAAAGCGTATTCTTTTATGGCGCTGCACCAGGTGTTGCAACAAAAGCAGCCGATATTCTTAAACAGAGAATAGAGAACCTGGCCATTGCAGGCACCTATTCGCCCGACAAACCCGATTTGACTGTAGAGAATCTGCCGCGATCAACACAAGATGCATTACGAAAAGCATCAGTTGTCTTTGTTGCACTCGGGGCGCCTGCTCAGGAAAAATGGATTTATAATAACATGAAATTCCTGGATAACTGCAGGGTAATTATCGGTATTGGCGGCAGTTTTGATTTTATAGCAGGTACAGTGAAAAGGGCTCCGGCAGCTTTCAGAAAAACCGGGACAGAGTGGTTATACCGGCTATGGCTACAGCCATCAAGATGGCGACGTATGATGAAGCTCCCTCTTTTTGCTATCAATGTTATCTTACTTCGTTCAGATCTTCAAACGCAGAACCAAGGACGTACCTGATACTACCGCAGTTTAAAATTATCGAAAATTCAAATATACATACAAAACCAGCTTTTGACGAAAATGCGCTAAGACGCAGGCTGGAAGACGACGTTATTTTTATTCGAAGCGTGCTAGGCAAATCTATACCAACTCTCAATAAAAGGCTGGATTTGCTGAGAAATGCCTGGGACAAAAATGAGGCGCTTTCGATACATAACTTCGGTCATAGCATAAAAGGGCTAGCCGTAATGCTTAGCTTCGAAAGACTAGCTGCATTGGCATTCAAGCTGGAGAAAACAGCTCTTAAGGCTGTTGAAGACGGCAATGAGCTGGATAAGTCCAGCGTGCCCTCCCCGGAAGATCTGCAAAACGCGCTGGATGAAGCAGAATCTGCCTGCAAACTTTCAAATCTGTTCGATACCTGATTTATTCAAGTCTTTCTTAACAGAAGATGCTATATTTGCCACCCCAATGTTGGGAATAAAGTAATCAGGCAAATAGAAAAGCATGCATCAGATTTCAGGCATAATAGCAGATTTAAGAAACCGTACTTTCTTTAAAGGTATCATCACCATTGAGAACGGACGTATCACTAATATATCGGAGCGTGATGATGTTCCGGAACGCTATATTATGCCGGGTTTTATAGATGCACACATCCATATTGAAAGCTCTATGCTGGTGCCTTCCCAATTTGCCCGTTTAGCGGTTCAGCACGGCACGGTTGCTACTGTTTCCGATCCCCATGAAATAGCTAACGTATGCGGAATGGATGGGATCAATTACATGATTGAGGACGGGCGGAAAGTACCGCTCAAATTCTGTTTCGGAGCACCCTCATGCGTTCCAGCCACTGTTTTTGAAACCGCTGGAGCTGAAATTAGCGTGGAAGATGTAAAGGAATTGTTAGGCAGGGATGACATCTACTATCTCGCTGAAATGATGAACTGGCCCGGCGTATTGCATGGTGATGCAGAAGTTATGGCTAAAATTGAGGCAGCAAAGAAGACTGGTAAACCGGTAGACGGTCATGCACCGGGGCTTAAAGGTGATCAGGCTTCTTACTATGCAAAAGCAGGAATAACTACCGATCATGAGTGCTTTACAATTGAAGAGGCTTTGGATAAAATAAAAGCCGGAATGATGGTTCAAATAAGGGAGGGAAGTGCGGCCAGGAATTATGAGGCGCTGCACCCCTTATTTGCATCTCATCCGGAGAAACTCATGCTATGTTCTGATGACAAGCACCCTGACGAGCTCATTCCGGGCCATATCAATGAGGTAGTGAAGCGCAGCCTGAGTCTTGGTTATGATATTTTTGACGTGCTCCGTGCCGCCTCATTAAACACTGTTGAGCACTACAATTTGCCGGTTGGTTTACTTCGGAAAGATGATCCCGCGGACTTCATCATCATCGACAATCCTGATGATTTCAATATTCTCGAGACCTGGATAGACGGGACTTGTGTCTTCAATAAAGATGGCATTTCATTCGATGCAGAACCGGCTCGAATTATTAATAACTTCACGCCATATCATATTGCAGCACAAGATATTAAGATATCATCTCAAAAAACAGAATTTCCAATAATTAGGGCAATCGACGGTGAATTAATTACCGAAAAATTTCGTGCAAATTTACCAATGTCTGAGGAGGGTGAAGTGTTTGCTGATCCTCAAAGGGATATTTTGAAGATGGTTGTTGTAAACAGATATCAGACGGCTGAACCAGCTGTGGCTTTCATTAATGGCTTTGGGATTATGAACGGTGCAATCGCGTCGTCCGTAGGTCACGATTGTCATAACATTATTGCTGTTGGAGATTCCGATGAAGCGATAGTACAGGCTGTAAACATGATAATGGATCAAGGCGGCGGACTCTCAGCAGTGAATGGTGCCAAATCCTCTGTTCTTCCACTGCCGGTAGCAGGAATCATGAGCAACAAAGACGGTAAAGAAGTAGCCACAATGTACGAAGAGCTGAGTCGCATGGCTGTAGATATGGGAAGTTCGCTTAAAGCACCCTACATGCTTATTTCTTTCATGGCGCTTCTGGTCATCCCGTCACTTAAACTCAGCGATAAAGGCCTTTTCGACGGTGAAACCTTCAGCTTTGTAGACATTTGAACTTGGTACTACAGAGTTTTGTATTTCTTCGGCTCTGCATCGAGTATTCCCCCCCGTGCCGTTGCTCCGATTACAAGTGCTGCGCTAATTACCACAAAATTTTTGAAGATATATTGACCTTCCATGGTTAAAGCATAGGGAAACTGCGTAAATACTAAATCAGGAAAAAGAAATACCGGAGACATAGTCCCGGCCATTTGGAACAGGAGGAGGAATATAGTGAGCCTGATCCATTTTCCAGATATAAGCAGTAAACCAATCGCGACTTCAAGCGTGGCCAGGAGAATTAAAGATACCTGCAGGGAGAGCATTCCAAAGGTGAGTAGCTCAATAGTAGATGTTGCTAATTCCTGGGCTGGGCTCAAATTCGGCACATATTTCAATGCGCCAAACCATACGAAGATGAGTCCTATGCTGTAGCGCAAAAGTGGAATCCCAAACCTCGCCATTGATCTGGTTAGGATTTTGTCAAATTCTTCAAATAATACTGATTTCTTCGCCATTGCCTGATAATGATGTTTGAACACGGTTAATAATATGCCCTAATGTAAGACCTGAACATAAAGTAAGTTTGAATTCAGGGTATTTTTGGCAATTAGTGTCAATTCGTTTATAATGAATGCAGGCTATAGTTATGCCTCGCAATTCGTCTGTTATCAAAACTGAATCATAAGGCACACCATTCATGACCAAATCCCGAACTGATCTGGAATACCTGCGGCTTTTGTCGAAACAATATCCGTCAATTCGTACCGCATCTACGGAAATCATTAACCTCAGTGCGATAATGGAGTTGCCTAAAAGCACTGAACATTTCATTTCGGATATCCATGGTGCTGATGAGGCTTTTTTACACGTTCTGCGCAACGGTTCAGGATCTATCAAGCGTCGGATTGACGAAATATTCAGCGATACCCTTACCCAAACTGAAAAACAGGATCTGGCAACCGTAATATACTATCCGGAGCAGAAAATTCCGCTGGTACTCAAGCGAACCGAAGACCATGCTTCATGGTACAGAGAAACGCTCTTTCATCTTATAAAGCTTTGCAGGGTCTATTCTTCAAAGTACACGCGGAACCGGGTCCGCAAGATGCTACCGAAAGATTTTAGCTACATTATCGAGGAGCTTCTGCATGAGCAGGAGAGCATACAGAACCGCCAACACTACTATGCAAGCATTATCGAAAGCATCATAAAAACCGGACGCGGACAAGCTTTCATCGCTGCACTTGCAGAGCTCATTCAGAGGCTTACCGTTGCCAGGCTTCATGTAATTGGTGATGTCTACGATCGCGGCCCTGGCGCGCATCTCATCATGGATAAGCTCATGGATTATCATGCGGTTGATTTCCAATGGGGTAACCATGATATCGTTTGGATGGGTGCTGCGGCAGGGAGTCAGGCCTGTATAGCGAACGTCATTCGCGTTTCGTTGCGCTATGCTAACATGGAGACTTTAGAGAACGGTTATGCTATAAGCATGCTGCCCTTAATTTCTCTCGCTGTTGAGGTCTATGGTGATGACCCCTGTGAACAATTCAGGCCCAAAGAATCAGAAAACTTCACTGAAAGCGAGCAACTTTTGATGGCACGTATGCATAAAGCCATAACGGTAATTCAGCTGAAGCTTGAGGGGCAAATTGTCCGGCGGCGACCGCAGTTCAGGATGAAAGACCGTCTGTTGCTGCAAAACATCGATTTAGAAAAGGGTGAAGTAAGAATTGGTGATGAGCGATATCCTCTCATCGACTCCAATCTGCCTACCTTAAACGCTGAGGATCCATATCAGCTATCGGAAGAAGAAGCGCTGGCCATGGAGAAAATTGTTATTTCATTCAAAAACAGTGAAAAGCTACAGGCTCATGCTCGTTTTCTGTTTTCAAAAGGGAGCATGTATCTGGCATACAACGGAAACCTTCTCTACCACGGATGCATACCTATGACTCCTGAAGGTGAACTCATGCACTTTAGGCTCGATGGCAAAGATCATGACCCGAAAGCGTTTATGGACCGGCTCGAGCGCCTTGCTCGACAGGGATACTTCACAAAAGACGACATTGAGAAAAAGCAGTATGGAATGGATACCATGTGGTACCTCTGGAGCGGCGCCAACTCTCCGCTTTTCGGAAAGTCAAAAATGGCGACTTTTGAACGCTATTTTGTGGAAGACAGCAGTACCCACAAAGAAAACATGAATCCATATTACGACTTCAGAATGGATAAGGAAGTCGCTGAGGAGATACTTAAAGCATTTGGAGTGAATCCTCAAAAAGGTCACATCATCAACGGGCACGTGCCGGTGAAAGTAAAAAAAGGGGAGAGCCCGCTAAAGGCAGGTGGAAAATTGCTGGTAATTGACGGCGGTTTCGCTAAAGCCTATCAATCGCAAACAGGTATAGCCGGGTATACGCTCATTTTCAATTCATACGGCCTGCTGTTAGCGGCGCATCAAGCCTTTGAGTCGACCCAGAGAGCTATTGAAGATGGGCTCGATATTCATTCATCCACGCAGATTCTTGAGCATAATAAAGAGCGGATGAGAGTTTGTGACACTGATGACGGGCGTGAAATTCAGAAACAGATAGATGACCTGAACGCACTACTTGAAGCCTACCGAAACGGTTCAATCAAGGAAACAGATTAGCCAGAATCACATACTGACAAAATAAAAAAGGGTGATGCCGTCCGAGACCGCATCACCCTTTTTTGTTTTGTCAATTGGGTTTAAATCAGTTTGCAGAATGAGTTGAGAACTCAAAACGGCTCATTTCGCTGCCGTCAACTTCCTGAGTTTGCAGCCAGGATGATTTCACCCCGTCTTTTTCATTCCAGTTTTCATACATGGAAACAACTTCAACATCACCACCCGTCTCCGGATTAAACTCATCAAAGGTAATCATATCCGGAAGGCTGGTCTCTGGATTTAACCAAAGTTTAACCTCAAGGTCGCTAAGAAGTATTACTGCATATTCTAAACCATTTTTGGACTGCATGCCAAGATATTCCGGGCTCAGATCAGATGCTTTCATAGCGATACTTGCGTAATGGCGGTCGAGCAGATTTCTAAGATTATCAGCGAAATTTCCCGGGAGATCCTGGCGCTGTCCACCTGCTTCCAAAAACGCACGGCCATTTTCCAGCTTAATGGCTTGTGAGCCCATAGGAGTGTTAAGCATTTGTGTGAGGTTGCCGTTAGCAAAATCATAGGTCATGACAACATCTACGATCATGCCGCCGGGTAGCTGAGCAGACTGCATTCGGCCTTCATAAACGATTTCATCTACGGGGCCGCTGCTAAGAATTTGAGCAGCCATTTTATCAAGCCACTCGCGACCTGCTTCGGTATCGCCGGATACCACTTCGCGGGTTTCCATCGAACCAGGACGCGGAATGGTGATATCAATTTCACGTACATCGCCGAACTGATCAAGCTGATTACCAACCAAATCCGGATTACCTACAACAAGAATATGCATGGCATCTGGCCGGAGATACTCACGGGCAACACGCTGAATATCCTCGGGTGTAACCTCACGAACTTCTTCCACATAACGCTCAAATGCATCGAAGGGCAGTCCGAGATAGGCATTGTTAATCTGCTCATTTAATGCTGAAGAGCGACTTGCATTTCTGAAAACAAGGCTGTTGAGGAAACGCTCTCTGGTGTCATCAAGCTCACTCTGCGGCACCAGTTCATCCTGAAGCCTGCGAATTTCACTGATGGTCGCCTCAATAGCCTGAGCTGTTGTTTCGCCTGCTGTGCTCAAACCGGCAAAGAACTGTCCTTCATACAGAACGCTACTGCCGAAGTTGCCACTCACTGAGTAAGCAAGCCCCAGACGGGTACGAACCTCCTGCATCAAACGACCGGAGAATCCACCGCTTAAGACCTGGTTCATTACCTGTAGCGCTGTGTAATCAGGATTATCGCGAAGTCCACCAATGTGACCCATTCGGATTATGCTCTGATTCATATCGGAACGCGGAATGAAGTTGATGGTAGACTCGAAGGTATAGTCGATTTCCGGGAAGTCGAACTCATTTCGCTCGCCCTGCTCGATTTCACCAAAGGCAGCTTCAAGTACCGGACGAATCTCTTCAACGTTGAAATCACCTACGATACCAACCATAAGATTATTGGCATTTACAGCATTGCTGTGGAAAGCTTTGAGATCGTCAATATTGATATTATTGAGGTGGTCATACTCCAGCGTGTTGCTGAACACGGTTTGTCTGCCGTATATAAGATTCTGAAACTCACGACCCGCAATACCTGCAGGGCTATCATTTCTGCGAGAAATGCCGCTTCGGCGCTGCGTTTTAGTGAGCTCGAGTCTCTCTTCCGGAAACGCAGGAGCAGTAAGAAGCTCTATAAATACGGGCAGAAGCTCTTCGAAATCCTCCTTCAGCACGTTCATACGTGCGCTACCTGAAGCAAGTCCAAATGAGGTCTCCATCGAGGCGGCACGGCTTTCAAGGAACTCGTTCAGCTCGTCGGCCGAGAGGCTGGCAGTCCCGCCGGAACGCATTACTTCACCGGTAATCGAAGCAAGACCCACCTGATCCATAGGCTGCATCCATGATCCTGCACGAATGATGGTATTGAGATTGATTAGAGGAACCTCGTTGTCTTCTACCAGATAGAAGGTGATTCCGTTATATTCGAACTCGTGTACTTCCGGAACCTGAATAGGATTCAGTTCGGGGAACACAAGGTCTTCAGGTCTGTCGACCGTTTGTTGTGTGGTTTGGGAGCTACCCGTACATGCTGTAAGAAGAAGCATTAAAGCAGCTGTAAGTAAAGTTAGATTACGTAACATAGATCTGAAAAATTAGGATAAGGCCTTTGTTAATCGATGGAAGCTGTTGCTTCATCATCCTGACGGGTAACAATTGCTCCGACCGTTCTGCTGTTCGGAATTAGATAGGTTTGAGCAACGCGCTGAATATCTTCAGGAGTTACTTCATTCAGACGGTCCAGATCTGTGAAAATCGTGCGCCAGTCGTTGGTGCGGGTATGCTTGCGGGCAAACTCCAGAGCAAGGTTCATGTTGCTGGTAAGGCCGCGAATAGTAGCAGCACGTGCCTGGGTACGAACACGGTTAAGCTCAGACTCAGTTACACCACCCGATTTTAGGCGCTCAATTTCCTCGTAAATTCTGGACTCGATTTCGCTTACTTCAACGCCTTGGTTAGGAACGCCAAGGATTACGAACAGACCGGGGAAACGATCACCGGGAAAGCCGTTAAATCCGCTTATCTGAAGGGCAAGCTGCTCTTCAACTACAAGAGAACGGTAAATGCGAGAGGTACGGCCATCAAACAGAATAGAAGACATTAGCTGAATAGCCGCAGCATCCGGATGATTACCATCAACGCTCTTGTAACCAATCATTAGTATAGGCTGGCTTTGATCTTCGATGGTGAAACGACGCTCACCGCGCTGCGCAGGCTCAACAACAGTAAGCTGTGGCGGATCTTCAGCGACAGGCATTGGTCCGAAGTACTTCTCAGCCAGACGCTTCATTTCGCTTGGATCCACATCACCAGCGATAGCAATGGTCATATTCTGTGGAACATAAAATGTTCTGTAGAATTCCATGGTGTGTTCAATGGTAACGGCATCAATATCTGATGGCCAACCAATTGGGGGATTTTTATAGGGATGAGCAGAAAAAGCCACAGAGTTGAACTCTTCGATAAGGCGGCCTACCGGATTGTTATCGGTACGGTCACGACGCTCTTCCCAAATTACGTCTTTTTCAAGGTAGAACTCACGCATCACAGGGTTCATGAAGCGATCGGCCTCCATTTTGAACCAAAGCTCAGCTTTATTCTGAGGCAGGCTGTAGAAGAAGGCGGTTTCATCAGCGCTTACAAATGCATTCATGCCAACGGCGCCTTCACGGTCAACAATCATGGAAAACTCATTATTTACTACAAACTGCTGAGATTCTTCCTGCAGACGGAGAAACTCTTCCCAAAGCTCTTCAAGCATTTCTTCATCCGGGTTCGGACGGGTAGATTCTCTGAACCACGCGCGATAGGCATCATCCATGGCTTCAATGAGCGGGAGTTCGGCTTCAATGTCTGTGGTCCCGATTGTTTTGGAACCTTTGAAGGCCATATGTTCGAAAATGTGCGTGATACCGGTCTGGCCAACAGGCTCATTTACGGCACCGACGTTAACAAAAGTAACGAATGAGGCAACAGGTGCCACATCACGTTCTATGATGATAAAATGCAAACCGTTATCGAGCGTAAACTCTGTTACGCGCTCTTCAAAGGCTTCCACGCTCTGCGCCGATGCGGGCTGCACGGCATAAAACATAAAAGCTGTAAGCGCGACGGATAATAGTCGGGTAAACTTCATAGTTTGAGTTTAATTAGTGTTTGTTGATGGATTATCGGATGGCTTCCCTACGAATCCATAGTTGATTTGTTGCGAAATAAAATACGCCAATCGGAACGGAATTGCCTGTGACATTTTTATAATCTTATGATTAAAGATTATACTATGTAACTATCTGAGGCAGAGTAATTATCCTGCTACAAACATTTTTTAACTATATCCAATGGCAACCGTAAAGTTCGCGACCTTTATAACGCTGGCAGGGCTCCTGGCTTGTATTTTGACTTATCAAAAAAGTGAAGCTCAAATCTTGTCAGATAGTTATTTCAGTTCTGAGCCCATTTCAGAAGGTAGTTCTGCATACCTGGAAACAGGGTTTGACCGTCTAGCACAAGAGCGTCAGGCTATGATTATTCTTCTGGGTTGGGGCGCGCTCAACGTTTTGGCCGGCTCAGCGCTTGCGCTTGGTGAAGAGTACAGAGACTTTGGTATCATGACGGCGGGCTGGGGAGCAGTGAATGCTGGGATTGCCACATTCGCGCTTTTCGGAAGTGATGTGTATACCACATCAACCAGCTTTGAAACTGTTCTAAGGGATGAGCAGCTCTTCAACCGAATTCTGGCTATTAACACAGGACTGAATGCGGGTTATATGGGCGTGGGTTTTACGATGAACTATTTGGGTAATTCTTCGAGAACACGACAGTTTGGAACAGCGGTAATGGCACAAGGTGCTTTTCTGATGGCATTTGATCTCTGGTTGCTAACATCGTCGAACAGCCGCCTGCGTGAACTGGCTGTTCTGCCGTCATCTTTTCAGGCAATGTTACCAAATGGTACCGCAGAGCTCGTTCAAGGCCTTACTCTAACGTTTTCTTTCTAAGGACCTCAAAACCCGTTTTGATGATATCGTAAAGCGTGTATATTAAGTGCTGCTATCAATAAAGTGCAATGAAATAAATAAGCTATGAGAATTCAATTCCCACAGGTGGAACTGAACATTTACAATAAAAATAACCCTGTAGAGGTGCCTATCCTCAGCTCAGAGGTTGCCACTTCGGCGGCAAGTCCGAACATTATTCGTCATATCACATTTGATCTGAGCGGAACCGAGCTAGAAGGTAAATTCCATGCGGGTCAGAGTATAGGCGTACTTCCTCCCGGCATTACGGATAAAGGAAAACCAGAGCCATTGCGACTCTATTCAATCAGTTCACCCTCAGACGGTGAAGACGGTAACGGAAAGCATCACTCTACAACCGTTAAAAGACTGATCGGTGAGCATTGGGAAACCCAAAAGCTATTCACGGGTACATGCTCAAACTATCTGAGCAGCCTGAGAGCAGGAGACATCGTGAAGGTGACCGGACCGAGCGGTAAACGGTTCTTGCTTCCGGAAAATGCGGAAGATTTTAACTACGTCTTCTTTGCTACAGGTACAGGAGTAGCGCCGTTCAGAGGCATGATTAAAGACCTGATGAAGAAGAAGCACAGAGGAGAAATCGCGCTCATTTTCGGAGCTCCTTACCGGACTGATTTACTTTATGAGTCGTATTTCCGTGAAGTTGAGGGGACAAACAAAAACTTCCACTACATACCGACTATTTCCAGAGAAGAGCCGCGTGCGGACGGATCCCGTCCTTATGTTCAAACTCAGCTGTTCGACCGTCAGAAGCTGCTCTATCCAATCCTCAAGCAGGAAAATACGCTCATCTATATTTGCGGACTTAAGGGAATGGAGACGGGCATTATTCAGGGGCTGGCTTCTCAGGGACTGGAAGAGTATCTCACTTTCAAGAAAGAACTCACCGGAGATCCGTTTAGCTGGGATGCTGATGAAATGAAGAGAGCTGTGAAGACAGGGGAGCGGATGTTCCTTGAGGTTTACTAATCAGGCTGTAGCGAATTAGGTAGCTCAGATTGTGAAATATTTTGCACAGCTTCCAATTTGAAGTTTTATAAAAGCGCTTTTTCATGTAATTTTGGGCAATCAGTATGTGGTATCCAATCTTTCACATTAACGCTTTTTCTACATGTCGCCCTCATCCTCAAGACGCCTCATCACGCTCGAAGAGTTCATCATTCAGGGTCAGAATAAGTTTCGCGGAGCAACCGGTGAACTGTCTCAACTGCTGCGTGATATCGGCCTTGCATCTAAGATCATCTCAAGGGAAGTAAACAAAGCGGGAATCACAAATATTCTCGGTTTAGCAGGATCTGAGAACGTGCAGGGCGAGACAGTTAAAAAGCTGGATATATTTTCAAATGATCAGATGCTTCATGCTTTTGCGCGTTCCGGTATAGTCAGCATGGTAATTTCGGAAGAGAATGAGGATATCATACGGATGCAGTCATCATCCGGTAAGTATGTGGTCTTTATGGATCCGCTCGACGGTTCTTCGAACATCGACGTAAACGTGGCTATTGGCACTATTTTTTCAGTTTTCATGCGTAAGTCCGACTCCGAAGATTATCCGGTTGACGAAGATGCGCTTCAGCCAGGAATCAACCAGGTTGCTGCCGGATACGTGCTGTACGGTTCAAGCACAATTATGATGTACACTACCGGAATCGGGGTAAACGGCTTCACGCTGGATCCCAGCATAGGGGAGTTTTTCCTGTCACATCCGGATGTCAAAATTCCTGAGTTTGGGAGCTTTTACAGCGTGAATGAAGGCAACTACAACGGGTGGTCACCAGGCCTGAAAAAGTTTATTGAGTACTGCAAAGAAAACGATGAGTCAACCAATCGGCCCTACACATCCCGCTACATCGGCTCAATGGTTGCCGACGTGCAGCGTACGCTGCTAAAGGGAGGTATTTTCATATACCCTGAGAGCGTATCCAAGCCAAACGGGAAACTTCGTTTAATGTATGAGTGTAATCCCATGGCCTTTTTAGTTGAGCAGGCAGGAGGAATGGCTGTGGACAAAAACGGCGATCGACTGATGGAACGAGAGGTAAGTGATATACACGAGCGCAGCGAAATCTACATGGGAAGCCGGGATAATGTTCAAATGTGCGCAGACTTCATGAAGAAATACAAAAAGACCGTCACTTCCGGATCTAAAAAATTTGAAACTGCAGTGGTTTAATTATCAGTAAACGGGCACAAAAAAAGGTGGCTGAAAGGAAATTCAGCCACCTTTTTTATTTAAAAATACAACTATCCGTTTACATATCGCCGTAAAAGTGGAAATTATCCGGCAGTCCGTCGGTTTCGGCATCAGATGATGAACTGGATGATACACGCGCCTCGCTTATGGTATAGACACTAATCAGATAGCCATCAACGAAGACTTCATCAATATTAAGCGTGCCAGTTATGCGAAGCGGATCGTAGGTGTAAGACGACAAAGGACGCTCAGTCTGGATCATGAGCGTTTCGTTTGCACCAGGTGGTGGCACGTGCATGCAGCCCATAAACGGTGCCTGGAGCAGAATAAACTGCGTGATATTTTCTATACGGTCGAATGGGACCATATATCCGACTACTTCGATTTGCTTGCCATCCAGTGCGGCAAGCTCTGCAGGAACCTCTGCATTACGACGGTGAATCGGGTAGGAGCGAAAGTCTCGGAAATAGACCCTTTGAACAGTCTCATTTTCGGCGTTGATTTCAGCCTTCGTATTGGTTTCTGCTGCGGAATAATCGGGCGTCATAAAAAGCCCGATTAGTAAAACAGGTAAAAGAATGGATGTTTTCATCTTTCAAATAGAGAAGTAGTGTTAGTATTACGGAGCAAGGTTTGTTACTACATCGGTACGGTACGCTTTCAGCGCCGGGATTATACCCGCTCCAACGCCTAAAAGCACGAATAATGCTAATGTAACGAATTGTTGTGCTTCTATTGCATAAGCTGATACAATTATTCCGGCAGAGTCAGCTATGAAAGGTGCAACTGAGCTAACTATGCCCATACCAATCGCAAGGCCAATAAGGCAACCCAAAGTTGTTATGAAGGCGGCCTCCATCAATATTAAAGAAAACACGGTAGAGCGTCTTGCGCCAAGCGATCGCATAATGGCAATATCACGACGACGATCTTCCATTGTATTGTACATGGCAGCCAATATTCCAAAAAGTGCAACTATGAAAACCAGCCAGCCGATGGCGCGCAGAACTTGTTCGGCGTTACCTACGATTGACATTAATTCCTGAATTTGAACTGCCGGAATTACAGCCATCAAATCGTCCTTATAGGCAAAGAAAGGATCGCGCTGCATGTTCCTAAGTAGAAGAGGGTTTTCCGGGGTTGGCATATTCAGCATTCCGGCCAGCTGAATAGCAGCCGCCTGATTGTTAAACTTCAAAAGAACGGCATCAAGCTTTTGAACACGCTCTTCATATTCTGCGAGTGACGTTGACTGATGATGATGATCATGGTCAATGCTCTCTTCATCGTCGTGCGCATGATTGTGCTCGTTATGGTCATGAGCGTGATCATCGGAGTGACTGTGCTCGTTATGGTCATGGTCGTGTGCATGATTGTGCTCATCATGATCATGAGCATGATGATCGGAGTGGCCGTGCTCGTCATGGTCATGGTCATGATAATGAACGACATAAGTTGTGTAGGTGCTTGTAAATATCACATTATCATTGGCAGTACGACTTGGTTCGAGTATCCCGACTATTTCGAGTTCATATTCATCATGCACATGGGGCTCAGCGTCTTCACTATCAATTTCTGAAACACCGTGTGTCATATTAAAGCGGTGACCAATGCCAATACCCAGTCGTTCAGCGGCGCGGCTACCGATTACGGCTTCAAAGGGAGCTTCGAAATTACGACCTTCAGCTAGATCAAACTGTTGCCCAACTCTCGGCTCGCTATCACTAATAAAGGCGGCAGATGTACCGATTATGCGAACACCCCGATAGTTGTCGCCTACAAAAAATGGGAATGCGCGCTCAATACGCTGGTCATTTAGTGCGGCCAGATAGACATCATTTGGAATAACTCCGGTCGACGTTTCCAGGTGATAAATGGTATTCAGGGTTGTTTGCATCCTGCTTCCGGGAGCGGCCAGAATCAAATCATATCCGACCGAGGTCTGCGTATAATTCTGCTCGGTTTCACGCTCAAGCGTCTGCACAGCTATTACAAGCGCGGCAGCCAGGGCTACTGAAGCAACTGTAAGCAACGTGCTTAAAAGTCGCAGCTTCATATTTTTGAAAACAATTACTACCGGATTCATACTGTTACAGCCTTGTTTAGGGTTTCCAGATTCAGCTGCACATCAAACTGATTGAGTACTTGTTCCTCATGGCTTACAAGCATGAGCGTTTTGCCTTCTGCTACTTCACGTATGAGGTTTAGTACCTCAGCGGATGTTTTGGGATCAAGTGAACCGGTGGGTTCATCAGCCAAAATGATTTCCGGGTCATTTGCCAGCGCTCTGGCAATACAGACGCGCTGCTGCTGACCAACCGAAAGCTGTGCAGGCCTGTTGTTGAGACGATCCTTAAGTCCCACTTTTACCAGCAACTCTTCAGCACGTGATGCCGGCAGCTTTTTGTCTGCAAACTGCATTCCCAGCTTCACATTCTCAAGGGCAGTAAAACCATCAAGAAGATTGAATGATTGAAATATATAGCCAATATGATTAGCTCTGAAACGATCTCTTACGGATTCAGATAATGTGGTGATATCAGTCCCAAGCAGATTGATGCTTCCGGAATCGGGAAGAATCATCCCGGAGATGCAGTGCAGCAGCGTAGTTTTTCCTGATCCGGATGTCCCTTTGAGGGCCGTATGTTTACCGGCTTCGAGCTGAAGGGTATCGATGTCCAGCACCGGAACCATACCCACTCCGGAGGGGTCACGATATCCTTTTTTTAGGTTTTTAATGTCAACAACAGACATGGCAGTGTATTTATTAAATTGAAGACTTAGGTTATTTACCGTACAATTTCGATGAAATGCCCTTCCTGAATATCGTGCCTGGCGGCATAGCCGGCATTTACTTCAACGGCATAAAGTGCAGGAGCACCGGAGCGAAACTGTTGCTGGGAGTGAGGTGGGGTGTTGCTGTGGATGCGAACGATCTCCATGTCTTCATTCACAAAAATGATGTCCAGAGACAGAGGGGTATTGGCCATCCAGAAGCTGAGCTCCTGCTGCTGCTCAAAAATGAATATCATACCGTTATTCGGTGGCAGGTCGTACACGTTCATTAAGCCTTCCTGACGCGCAATCTGAGACTCGGCTACGGCAACATCTACCGAGCTGATGAACTCCATGGCATCGGGTGAAGTCTTAAAATGTACTACGGCAGTATAATCTAATGTTCGGGCGGAAGCACTGGGTGTGTCGCGCGGACTTTCTTCAGAATCGCTGTTACAGGAAAACAGAAACGCAATGGATATCAGCAGCAATAATGCGGGGCGAAACATAGCAGAAAGATTAGTTATGAATGAATTTGGAGCATAAGTTAACAATCCGCATTGTAAATAAAAGGAGGGAAGTTCGTTAAAAATAGTACCGGTGCCGAGATATAAGTTCAGTGGACCAAGCTGCAGTCATAACAAAAAAGCAGCTTCAGCCAGAACCGCAGATGTACAATCTTATGTTGGCTGAGTGTTTGTAAACAGCTTCATAAAACGTTATATTATGGAACTGTAATTGAAGTGAGAGCTCACAAGGGTCTCACTTTTTTTGTATTTATATTTTTTTACCATGCAGCTGAAAGACTCACTTTTATCGGAACTTACTGAAATCGTTGAGAGAAATATCTCAAGGGACGATTTGTTTATAGTTGATATTGAACTGAAAACCGGAGGCAAAAACCCGGTTTTGTCAGTTTATATCGAATCCGACAAAGGAGGTATCAAGCTGGATGATTGCGCTGATATCAGCCGTAATCTTCAAACTGTAATTGAAGCAAACGAGCTGTTAGGCAAAACCTTCACGCTCAATGTCTCATCTCCAGGACTGGATCGTCCGCTCATACTCAAAAGGCAATACCTGCTCAACAAAGGTCGTACAGCACGGGTTAAAGCACGTCTTGGAGAAGATGATAAAGTAAGCATGGTCGAAGGCAAGCTTATAAACACTGAAGACAACGGTATTGAGCTCGAATCTAAGAGTGGCACAACCTACATAGAGTTTGACAAAATCATTGAAACTAAAATTGTACCGTCCGTTTAGCGGCGACAAGTTCGGAGAATTGCATGGCAAATGATGTTTCAAAATTAATTATTCAGTCTTTCGCTGAGATTGCAAAAGATAAAGGCATCGACCGGGACATGCTCCTGTCGATACTGGAAGACGTTTTTCGTTCTATGATTCGTAAAAAATACGGATCAGACGAATCGTTCTCTGTTATTTTGAATCCGGACAGGGGAGACATCCAGATGCTTCACATTCGTGAAGTTGTACCTGATGATGAGCTCACCAACCCAGTAACTGAAATTACTATTACTGAAGCCAAAAAGCAGGATCCCGATCTAGAGCTTTTCGACGAATTTGCTCAGGAAATCTTTATTCAGGATTTCGGCAGACGCTCGGTGATGATGGCGCGTCAGACTTTGGCTCAGCGCATTCGCGAGATTGAGAAAGACAACGTTTTCGAAGAATATTCGGAGCGTGTTGGTGAAATCGTGCTCGGCGACATTTATCAAATCCGTTCCAAAGACGTGCTTATTAACCATAACGGTACCGAACTCGTTATGCCCCAGAAGCACCAGATTTACAAAGACCGCTACCGCAAGGGCGACACCATTCGCTGTGTAATTGAAGAAGTACGCCGTGATAATGGCAACCTCTCAATTATTGTTTCGAGAACATCGCCTGTTTTCTTAGAGCGTCTTTTTGAGAATGAGATTCCGGAAGTTTATGATGGCATCATCGAAATCATCAAAACCGTACGTGAGCCGGGTGATCGTTCTAAGGTAGCTGTTATTTCCAATGATGAACGCGTAGATGCCGTTGGTGCCTGTGTTGGTATGAAGGGAATTCGGATTCACTCGATAGTGCGTGAATTGTGTAATGAAAACATCGATGTTATCAACTACACCAACGACAAGATAGAGTTTATCAAACGTGCGCTTCAGCCTGCAAGAGTTCTTTCTGTAGATCTGGACCCTACAGGTAAGCATGCACGTGTGTATGTACCGGCCGAGCAGGTTTCAAAAGCTATTGGTAAAGGCGGGGTAAACATCAGGCTGGCTTCTATGCTAACCGAATGTGAAATCGACGTATATCGCGAGCCGGACTACGAAGATGATATTGAAATTTCAGAATTCAGCGATGAGTTTGGAAACGAAACAATTGAGATCCTGTACGAAATTGGTTGTGATACGGCACGCGCTGTATTAAACCTGAGTGCAGGTGAACTTGTACGCAGAACAGAAGGACGAATTGATGCCGAAAAGGCCGATCTGATCTTCAAAACCATTCGCGAAGAGTTCGAAGAAGATGAATTAAACTAACGTAATTAACCGGTAGGAAGAAATATTTCTATGTCGCAAGGTGCAAAACCAAAACGATTATTTAAAGTAGCCCAGGAGTTCAACGTATCTACCCAATCTATTGTAGATGCACTTGGCGAGAAGGATTACAAAGTCGATAACAAGCCGTTAACGAAAATCACGCCGGAAATGTATTCGGTGCTGGAAACCATTTACGGTGAAGATAAAGCCCGTTACGAAGAGCACGATCAGTCCCGCGATGCCTATCGTGAAAAAAGAGACAGTATTCGTGCTTCAGGCTCTAAGTCTGTAACCATCGATACCCTTTTGGAGCCTGAAGAAGACACTCCTCAGGCTCCGGCTTCCCCGGAAGACTCGCTTACGCCTCAGGAAGATAAACCTGCCGACAAAAAGCCAGTACAGGAGCCAACTTTAGAACCATCTCTTGAACCGGTTGAAGAAAAGAAGCCCGAACCTAAGGTTGAGAAACCGAAAGAAACGGAAAAGGTTGCTGAAGAAAAGCCAGCTCCTAAAAAGGAAGAAGAAAAGAAAGCAGAAAAACCTGCCGAGCCTAAATCTGTAGATAAACCCAAAAAGAAGGAAGAAGCCCCTGAAAAGGTGGCAAAAGCTCCGATAGAAGAATCCGAGACTGTCGCTGAAAATGAAGCAGAAGAAAAAACAGCAGATGTCGAAGATGATAAAGAACCTGATACAATTCGGGCACGCTCAAAAAACAGGCTTCAAGGCACCAAGGTACTTGGTACTATAGATGTGAAGAATGGCGACGAATCGGACACTTCGAAGAAACGTAAAAAACGTAAGCGCAAAAAAGATCGTGACACCGAAGTTGCTGAAGAGGCTAAACCTGTAAAGGGCAAGCCTAAGAAAGAAGAGCCGGCAGACGAAAGCGCATCTCGCAAAAAGAAAAAGCGCATCAAGAAAGGCAAGAAGGCAGAAGTTTCCGATAAAGACATTGAGAAAAAAGTAAAAGAGACGATGTCGTCTCTGCAGTCTGGCAACAAAGGGAAGCAGCGCCAGAAGCGCCGTCGCCAGAAACGTGACGAGATGGCCGAAAAGCGCGAGCTGGAAGCGTTACAGCTGGAAGAGGAGAGTTCAATTATAGAAGTTACGGAGTTCATTACCGTGAGCGATGTAGCAGAGCTTTTCGACCTTACCCCGACACAGGTTATCACAAGCTGTATGAACATGGGACTAATGGTTTCCATCAATCAAAGGCTTGAAGCAGAAACCATCGAGCTTATCGCCGATGAATACGAAAAAGACATTCGTTTTGTTGATGCTGACACCGTAGCAGAGGAAATTTTCGAAGAAGAAGAAGACAGTGAAGAAGACCTCAAACCGCGTGCGCCAATCGTAACGGTAATGGGTCACGTAGATCACGGTAAAACATCACTCCTTGACTACATAAAAGAATCAAAAGTAGCAGAAGGCGAGGCCGGTGGGATTACACAGCACATTGGTGCGTATGCCGTAGATCTTGAAGATGGCAAAAAAATCACATTCCTCGATACTCCGGGTCACGAGGCGTTTACAGCGATGCGTGCCCGTGGAGCTCAGGTAACCGATATCGTTATTCTGGTAGTAGCAGCTGATGACTCGGTGATGCCTCAAACCATTGAGGCTATTAATCACGCCCAGGCTGCCGGTGTATCCATCATTGTTGCTATCAACAAAGTTGATAAGGAGGAAGCCAATGCTGAACGCATCATGCAGCAGCTTTCTGAACATAATGTTCTTGTTGAAGACTGGGGCGGAAGCGTTCAGTGTGCAAAAGTTTCTGCCAAAAAAGGAACCGGCATTGATGAGTTGCTCGAAAAAGTACTTATTGAAGCAGAGCTTCAGGAGCTTAAAGCTAACCCGGATCGCAACGCCGCCGGTATCGTGCTTGAAACCAAGCTGGATAAAGGTAAGGGTGTAGTTGCAAACGTTCTTGTACAGCGAGGTACGCTAAAAATTGGTGATACATTTGTAGCGGGTAATCATTACGGACGCGTGAGAGCCATGGAAAATGAGCTCGGCAAGCGTATTGAAATAGCCGGACCGTCAACGCCTATTCAGATGACCGGTTTTGATGGTCAGCCTCAGGCTGGTGACAAATTTAATGTAACCAGCGACGACAAAACTGCCAAAGACATTGCGCTGAAACGTCAGCAGATTAAGCGTGAGCAGGATCTGCGCAAGGTGAAACATATGAGCCTTGATGAATTCAGCCGCCGTATGTCAGCCGGAGATGTTTCCGAGCTTAACATCATTATTAAAGGTGATGTGGATGGTTCGATTGAAGCCCTTTCAGGTTCGCTGCAGAAACTGAGCACCACGGAGGTGAAAGTAAATATTATTCACACGGGTGTAGGTGCCATCAGCGAATCGGATGTGCTTCTTGCAACTGCATCAAACGCTATTATAATAGGTTTCCAGGTTCGTCCGACTGCAAATGCACGTAAGCTTGCTGAGAAAGAGGAAATCGATATCAGACTCTTCAGCATTATTTACGAAGCTGTTGATCTTGTTCATGACGCTCTCGAAGGGATGCTTTCACCTGAACTTTCTGAGAAAATTGTTGCCAGCGTTGATGTTCGTGACACCTTCAAAGTACCGGGAATCGGGACCATTGCCGGATCGTACGTTACTGAAGGTAAAATCACCAGAAATACGAAAATCCGCCTTATTCGCGATGGTATCGTAATCTTTACCGGTGAGCTTTCATCTCTGAAACGCTTTAAGGATGATGCCCGTGAAGTAGCCGCTGGCTATGAGTGTGGTATCGGTATTAAGAACTTTAACGATATTAAAGTTGGCGACGTGATTGAAGGGTTCGAAGTGGTTGAGACCAAGCGTACGCTTGATTCATCTACCTAACCAGATATATTTTTAAGTTTCAAGGAAATGAGTATTCGAACTGAACGAGTTGCTTCTGTTATAAAGCAGGATCTTGGCAGGATCCTGCAGCAGTATCAGAACAACAACATGATTACCATCACAGATGTGAAAATGACGCCCGACCTGTCGATTGCTAAGATTTACCTTAGCGTTATCGATCCGGTTGGCAGCGAAGATTCCGTCTACGAGCTTATTCAAAACAATACGGTGAGTATTCGTACGGAGCTTGCTGCCCTTGTGCGTCATCAGCTGAGAAAAGTACCTGAGCTTCATTTCTATAAAGATGAAACGGCTCAGTATGCCAGCAAGATGGAAAACCTTTTCCGTAAAGTTAAGGATCAGCGCAAGGAGGAAGGAGAGGATTGAATTCCTCAAAAAAGACACCTCTGCCTGTATCAACCTTCCCGCTGTTCACATCTGAGAGCAGCGAAACGGACATTCTGAATCAGGATTTCAGCACAGGAGCCGTATTTTTAATTGATAAACCCAAAGACTGGTCAAGCTTTCGGCCGGTCGGACTGCTCCGTAAGCTCGTTTCTATTAAAAAGGTGGGACATGCCGGTACACTCGACCCCATGGCTACCGGACTTTTAATACTTTGTACCGGAAAAGCCACCAAATCAATATCGCTGCTGCAGGATTCAAAAAAAGAATATGTGGCAGGCATTCAGTTTGGAAGTTCTACGCTAAGCTACGATGCTGAAACTGAAGTCGACGAAAGATCGGATTTCTCACAGCTGTCAGCTGATTTGATTACCGATGAATTGAGCCGGTCGTTCTCCGGTGAAATCAGCCAGTTGCCTCCCATGTATTCTGCGCTCAAAGTGAAGGGTGAACGCCTCTACAAGCTGGCGCGGAGAGGAGAAGAGATTGAAAGAAAACCCCGTGAGGTAATCATTTATGAAACGGAGCTTCTCAATTTTGATATTAAGACTGGGCGTGCAGAGATTCGTATACTCTGCGGTAAAGGAACCTATATCCGCTCAATAGCACACGATTTGGGTAAACTACTGGGTACACACGCACATCTCTTCAGCCTCAGGCGAACTAAAAGCGGCCCCTACTCTGTTGAAAAAGCACTAACGGTGCCAAACCTTGTATCACTGTTCAACGCCGATGACGACATTGACCTTTCTTAAAGACGTAACTCACGACCCTAACACAGCGGTTACGGTTGGAACTTTTGATGGTGTCCACCTGGGTCACCGAACCCTCATCAAAAAGCTTGTAGCCGAAGCAAAAAGGATTAACGGCAGAAGCGTGCTTGTTACGTTTAACCCACACCCACGTGAGGTACTTCACGGAGGGCACAATACGGTCGGTTTGTTAACTACCATTGAAGAAAGAGCTGAAATACTTCACGAGCTTGGGGTAGACGCTATGGTGGTAATTCCATTTGATCGTGATTTTTCTCTGCTTAGTTCTCAAGACTTCATACAAAAAATCATTTTTCAGGAAATTGGAGTTCGGGAGTTTATCATCGGATACGATCACCAGTTTGGAAAAAACCGAGAAGGCACCATCCAAACCGTTGAAGAGCTTTCAAATCTTCTGGATTATAATGTTCATCTCATTCAGGCACATGAAGTTGAGCATCTAACTGTAAGTTCAACCAGTATACGTAAAGCGCTGGTTAACGAAGGTGATGCTGCCCTGGCAAAAGCATTTCTCGGACGTCCTTATCCGCTCACGGGAGTTGTAGTGCATGGCGATAAAAAAGGCCGCCAGCTTGGATATCCAACTGCCAATCTTCGCATAGAGAACCATCGTAAAGTAATTCCCGCACATGGTGTTTATGCCGTTGAAGTGGATTACGAAGGGCAGAGGTACGGCGGAATGCTGAATATCGGGATCCGGCCTACTGTCACCAATTCAAACGAGCTTCGAATCGAGGTTAACTTATTTGATTTCAGCGATGATTTATACGGCAAAAAGCTTCGTTTACGCTTCCACGACCGCATTCGGGACGAGAAGAAGTTTAACGGTCTGGACGAGCTTAAATCTCAGCTTGCACAGGACAAAGAGGATTGCATAAAAGTTCTTAAAACGCTATATTAGCAAGCTTATAAGTTAAAGTTTTCTACTTTAGCATGGTATTAATCTAAAGCGGAAAGGACATATTCAATGAATATCACTTCTGAAGAAAAAAAGGCCATATTTGAAAAGTATGGCAAAAACGGTGAGGACACTGGTTCTACCGAGGCACAAATCGCACTCTTTACTGAGCGGATTAACCGTCTTACAGACCACCTGAAATCACACAAGAAAGA
Source organism: Balneolia bacterium (assembly GCA_022565795.1). Taxonomy (GTDB): domain Bacteria; phylum Bacteroidota; class Rhodothermia; order Balneolales; family Cyclonatronaceae; genus Cyclonatronum. The sequence goes on along the minus strand of JAIUMA010000001.1, from coordinate 77,327 downwards.
CCATTCAACCCGTCTCGGTCTCCTGAAACTCGTTGGTAAGCGTCGTCGCTTGCTCAACTATTTCATGGCTAAAGACATTGAGGCCTACCGGGTACTTATTAAGGAACTTGGAATTCGTAAATAATTTCAGTGACTTTCAAAAGGCACGGGACTCCCGTGCCTTTTTTTGTATCCACCTATTAAACAGGATTATTGAATTAAGAAAAAGTATTCTTACCTATTGATAATCCAAGCAGCTAAAGCAGACAAATAAAAGATAGAAATGAAACCAGATTTTAAATCAGTAGAATTCGCTCCGGGAAAAACTATTTACCTGGAAACCGGTCGCCTGGCTAAACTTGCACACGGTTCGGTTGTTGCCCGTCTGGGCGATACCATGGTGCTTGCAACAGCAGTGGCAAACTCAGAACCAAGACCAGGTCAATCCTTTTTCCCGCTTAGCGTGGAATTCCGTGAGACGTATGCCGCCGGTGGTAAATTCCCGGGTGGATTTATTAAACGCGAAGGACGCCCTTCCGAAAAAGAAATTTTATCAGCACGCCTTATTGATCGTACCATCAGGCCACTTTTCCCTGACGGGTACTTAAATGAAGTACAAATTATTGTAAATGTAATATCCTCAGACGGACAGAACGACGCTGACGTTCTTGGTGCTGTTGCCGCATCGGCCGCTCTTCACCTAACCGAAGCGCCTTACGACGGCCCAATGGCTCAGGTTCGTGTAGGCCGAATTGACGGGCAGTTTGTCATTAACCCAACGGTAGATGAACTCGCTCAATCCGATCTTAATCTAACGGTTGGCGGAAAGGCCGATACCATCGTAATGGTTGAAGGCGAGATGAAAGAGACCAGTGAAGATGATATGCTTGATGCTATCAATCTGGCTCACGAATCCATTAAAAAACTTTGTGCATTTCAGGAAGAACTCCGTGCCGAATATGGCAAAGAGAAGCGCGAGTGGGAAGCGCCGGAAGTTAATGAAAGCCTGAAGGCTGAAGTTAAAGAACTTGTTGGAACACAGTTTACTGAACTGCACAGAAAGCAGCTCGACAAAAAAGCACACAGTGAAGCCTACAAGGAAATCGTTACGGCTGTAACCGAAAAACTTGTTGAAAAATATCCGGATGAAGAAGGACTTGAAGATGAGATCAAAGAGTTCTGCGGTGAGTTCAGAAATGCTGATATCCGCTCAATGATGCTCAACGAGGGCGTTCGTATGGATGGCCGTAAGTCAACTGAAATCCGTCCTATTTGGAGCGAAGTTGGCTACTTGCCCCGTACACACGGGTCAGCTATCTTCACCCGCGGCGAAACCCAAACGCTCGTTTCAGTAACGCTGGGCACAAAACGCGATGAGCAGTCTGTTGACACGCTTTTCGATACGGAGTCCAAGCGCTTTATGCTCGACTACAACTTCCCGCCTTACTGCGTTGGCGAAGCGCGTATGATGCGTGGCGTTAGCCGTCGTGAAATCGGACACGGAAACCTTGCTGAGCGTTCGCTCAAACAAATGCTGCCTTCATCTGAAGAGTTTGCCTACACCATTCGTGTAGTATCCGATGTACTCGAATCCAATGGCTCATCATCTATGGCTTCCGTCTGTGGCGGCTCTATGGCTCTGATGGACGCAGGTGTTCCTATGAAGAAGCCTGTTGCGGGTATTGCAATGGGACTCGCCATGGACACTGACGGCAAGTACATGATTATGTCTGATATCTCAGGCTCTGAAGATCACTTCGGCGATATGGATTTCAAAATCACCGGTACCGCCGATGGTATTACCGCCTGCCAGATGGATATTAAAATCCAGGGTCTTAATCCAAGCCTAATGAAGGAAGCCATGAATCAGGCGCGCGAAGGCCGTCTGCACATTCTTGAGAAAATGGCTGAAACCATTTCTGCGCCTCGCCAGGATATTTCCAAGTACGCGCCGAGCTTCACCAAGATTGAGGTTGATTCCGACATGATTGGCGCAATCATCGGTCCTGGTGGTAAAGTAATTCAGGCTATCCAGAAGGAGACCGGCACTGAGATTATCATCGAAGAGATTGATAACAAAGGTGTAGTTACCATTGCAGCTGATGACCAAGAGAAAGCAAATGCTGCTCTTGCCCGCATCAAAGCGATTGCCGGTAAGCCGGAAGAAGGCGAAGTTTATGAAGGTACCGTACGTTCTGTAAAAGAGTACGGTGCATTTGTGGAGATTATGCCGGGTAAAGACGGTCTGCTTCACATCTCTGAAATTGCACACGAGCGCATCAACAATGTTGAAGATGTGCTCAAGGAAGGCGATAAGATTCAGGTCAAGCTCATTAAAGTTGAGAGTGGCGGAAAACTGCGTCTGTCCAGAAGAGCCCTGCTTGAAAAGGAGTAATTCTCTCCGGCAGGATTCAGTAATTTCATAATTACGATAAAAGCGCCATTGACCAGTTCAATTGGCGCTTTTATTTTTACTTTTAAGTGTCAAGAACAATCAAACATGTCTGAACAGCATCAGCCTAACGTAAAGAAAAGTACACTACCCGGTGGCCTGCGGGTAGTAACGGAGCAAATCGAATCGGTACGAAGCCTTTCAGTAGGCGTGTGGGTTAAGACCGGCAGCAGGGACGAAACAGACCGGGAAGCCGGCATCACACACTTTCTGGAACACATGCTTTTTAAAGGCACGAACAACCGTTCTCCGTTCGATATTGCCCAAACGATGGAGTCTGTAGGCGGCTACCTGAACGCCTTCACCTCACTTGAGCACACCTGCTACTATACCCGCTGCCTCGATACGGCTCTGGAACGCGCCATTGACGTTTTATCGGATATGGTACAAAACTCGACCTTTCCGGAAGAAGAAATTGAGAAGGAAAAGAAGGTCGTAGTTGAGGAAATGAAGATGTACCGAGACAGCCCGGATGATTATGTCTTTGAAATCTTCAACGGAATGATATTTAAGAATCATCCGCTTGGCAGGCCTATAATTGGGTTTGAACATACCGTAAACAGCTTTACGCAGGATGATCTAAACAATTACCTCCGGAAGAGATATAACCCGGCAAATATTGTGCTGTCCGTTGCGGGTAACGCTTCCCATGAGAAGGTGGTTGAACTGGCTTCAAAATACTTCACATCAGACAGTAGTCCGTTCGAGGAAATTGAAACGCTGGCCCTAAGCCCTTATGAGAAGCAGCGCAAGAAAGTAACGAAAGCCATTGAGCAGACACACCTTGTGATGGGACGACGATCCCTTAGCACGAACGACCCTGAGCGTTACAAGCTGTTGCTGGCAAATACGCTGCTAAGCGGTGGTATGAGCTCCAGGCTTCACCAGAATATTCGCGAAAAATATGGCTACTGCTATTCCATACACGCCTTTAACCAAACCTATAAAGACACTGGCCTGTTTGGCGTCTATGTAGGTACCGATCAGGAATACGTAGATCATGTTCAGGAACTGGTGTATCAGGAATTAAGCAGAATGGCTGATGAAACAGTAGGAGACAAGGAACTTGCGGAAGCTAAATCACAGCTTAAGGGTAAATTACTTCTCGCTCAGGAAAGCATGAGCAACCGCATGACCCGGCTCGCAAAAAGCGAGCTCTACTTCGACCGCTACATCACTTTGGATGAACTTGTTGATCAGATTGATGCGGTAACTTCCGGTGAGATTCGTAACTTCTCGCAGGATTTTTTCAGACAGGAATTTTTCACAGAAACTATTTTAACACCTGAACAATGACCAAAGAAAATCTGAGCACAATTAGGGATATCCATCAGTTTGAAGGCAAAACCGCAACGCTTCAGGGGTGGGTACAAAACATCAGAAGCAGCAAGGCGCTGGTATTTATTATTATGAGGGATGGTACAGGCCTCAACCAGTGTATTGTAGCGAAAGACGACGTTAGCGAAGAGATTTGGGATAAAGCCAATTCGCTCACTCAAGAGTCATCACTTCGCCTGAAAGGTGAAGTGAAAAAGGATGACCGCAGCGTAGGCGGATATGAGCTGCACGTTCAGGATATTGAGGTAATTCAGATTGCTCAGGATTACCCGATTACGCCAAAAGAGCACGGCGTTGAATTCCTGATGGAAAACCGCCACCTTTGGCTGAGAAGCCAGCGTCAATGGGCCGCGATGCGCGTAAGGAATCAGATTATTTTTGCTATACACCAGTTCTTTCAAAAAGAAGGTTTCATCCAGATGGATTCACCGATTTTTACCGGAAATGCGGCTGAGGGAACCACCACGCTGTTTGAAACCGACTATTTCGATGAAAAGGCATACCTGAGTCAATCAGGCCAGCTGTATGGTGAGGCCATGGCTTTAGCACACGGTAAAGTTTATACATTTGGCCCGACTTTCAGAGCGGAAAAGAGTAAGACCCGCCGTCACCTGACTGAGTTCTGGATGATTGAGCCTGAGATGGCGTTTTTCGACCTTGAAATGAATATGGACCTGGCAGAAGATATGGTCGTATTCATAGTGGAAAAAGTGCTCGAAAACTGCCGCCATGAACTTGAAATTCTCGGTCGTGATATATCGAAGCTTGAAAATGTCAAAAAGCCGTTTCCACGTATTACCTATACTGAAGCTGTTGAGCTTCTCACCGGCGGAAAAACCGCAGCGCTTCTGGATAATATGGAGCGCGGCAATATGGATGAACTTGAATCCATCCAAAAAGAGATTCCCGAGCTTGAGTCAGAGCATGGTCAGGCTAAGAAAGGCCGTAAATTCCAAATCGACAAGCGCCTTCGTGAACTTCGTGCCCGAAGAGAAGAGGTTGAAGAAAACCTGCGCAACATCCCTGTTTGGAGAAAGTCAGCCATGGAAAAAGAGTGGGGCGATGATTTCGGTGGAAGCGATGAAACGCTGCTAACCATGCACTTCGACCGTCCGGTGCTGGTACACGGTTATCCGGCTGCTATTAAAGCGTTCTACATGAAGCGTGATCCAAACGACGACAAAGTAGCACTCGGTGTGGATATGCTGGCTCCTGAAGGATATGGCGAGATGATTGGCGGCGCACAGCGTGAAGATAATCTGGATCTCCTGCTTGAGCGAATTAAAGAACATAATCTGGATGAAGAGACCTTCAAATGGTATCTGGATCTCAGACGATTCGGTACCGTGCCTCACAGCGGCTTTGGGCTTGGACTTGAGCGAACCGTAGCATGGTTATGTGGTCTGTCTCACGTACGCGAAACCATACCGTTTCCACGCATGCTGGGCAGACTTACGCCTTAATACGTTTCATTAACAATCATCACCGGTAATTCTTTATAGCTTTCTAAATGGCCAAAAAGGGGAAACAGGATAGTCAGCAGATATTCATAGAGCTTATGAATGAGCTGGACTCAGGAAAGCTGAGGCCTGTCTACTTTTTGTGCGGTGATGAGCAGTTTTTCACGGACCAGATTCAGGAGAAAATCCTGAGTCTGGTTCCGCCTGAAAGTAAGGATTTCAACTTCGACCTTCTTTATGGTCAGGATGTTGATCCATCAAAAATTCTTGATATCGCCCGAAGTTACCCCATGATGGGCGAGAAAAGGTATCTTTTTGTTCGTGAGTTTTTTCAGTCGCTCGATAAAACCATCACTCCGGAAGGAGAAGACGATGAAGCGGCGGCTGGTAGAGCAGGGCTGGATGCCTTCATCCCATACTTTGAGAATCCTGCTGAATTCACCGTGCTGGTAATTCACGACTTCAAAAAACCAAACAAGAACAGCCGTTTTTATAAAGCTCTGGCTGCCTCACCAAAGAGTGCCTATTATGAATTTGATTCTCCCGCCGAGCATCAGATTGTTCAGTGGATTACGCAATGGACCCAAACCAAGCATAATAAGCAGATAGATCCGCGTGGTGCAGAGATTCTGTACCAGATTTCGGGCACCAATTTGCATAAACTGTCCACTGAACTGGATAAGATATGTACATTTAATAAGACAGCTGAGAGCATCAGTGCCAAAGATGTACGCGCAGTTGTAGGTTTTTCAAGAGAGTATTCGGCCTTTGAGCTGCAGGAGGCCCTGTTTCAGCGTGACAGCAAAAAAACGATGTTCATAGCGGAACAGATGTTGCAAAACAGTTCTTCAGACGCAGGTGAGATTATTCGAACCATTGCGCTGTTGCATAACTCGTTTATAAATATGTGGCAGTACAAGCGTCTCGTGAGCCGCAATCTGAGCAATGATCAGATTGCCAAGCTGATGTCGGTAAATCCTTATCGGCTGCGGTTTATCTCAAGGGACGCAGCAAACTTCAAAAACGAAGAAATCCCGCTGATTTTTGAAACATTGCTTGATGCAGACCGTGCCATAAAGGGCTACAGCAAGCTTGATTCAAAAGCCATATTTGTGATGATGCTGAAGAGAATAATCGCCTGAGTCTGCTTCGTAGTACGCTTGTTACCTAACTACAACCGTAAGCAAAAGGCGAATTATTATGATGTCATCAACCGAGATACCAGCAGCTGTGTCGACAGATGAACAGCTAATGCGGCAATTTCAGGCCGGCAATGAGGGCGCATTCACTATGCTCGTACAGCGCTATCAGCAGCGTTTGTACCACTATCTTATCCGTTACACCCGTAACCATGAAGATACCGAAGACATCATACAGGAAACCTTTATGCGTGTCTACAACAGCCGCAACGCTTACGAAGAAGTTGCCCGCTTTTCCACATGGCTGTACACCATAGCCGGAAACCTGATGCGCACTCAGTTTAAAAAACGGCAACGCATGCAAACTTCCTCTATTTCGGCCTCGGCTCAGGACGACGATCCCGGGACCTACAGCCTTGAGATTCCCGATACACATCTTACGCCTGAAGAGCATGTTAACAGTTCGCTTACCATGTCTATGATTCGAAAAGCGCTGAATGAACTTCCTGAAGAATACAGCGAACTGCTTAATCTGCGTGAGTACAAGGATCTTAGCTATGAAGAGATTTCCGAAGCTGTAAATCTTCCCATGGGAACCGTAAAGTCCAGAATCAATCGCGGCAGAAACAGGCTTCAAAGCATGCTTAGCGGCATTATCGATAAGGAATCGGTGTACTACGCCGCCTGATCGTACGAGTTTTATTTCCCCTCAACACATATCCACCCCGCACAACTGAACATTGTGCGGGGTTTTTATTTAGTAATTCAGGAGTTTTTCAATAGTCGCGTAAAGCCGGTTGCTCGCCAGATATCCTTTCTCGAGCGTTTTATTTACCGGTACTGGCGTAAAGAGTGATGAGCATCGAAGCAGGGGAGCATCCAGTGCGTAGAAACATCGCTCTGTAATTTGCGCAGAAACCTCAGCCATTGGCCCCAGAACAGATGATGCTTCTTCAAGAAGTACAGCCATGTTCGTTTTGTGAATACTGGCCTCAACAGTTTCCATATCAAGAGGCATAAGAGTACGCAGGTCAACGACTTCAATATCAACATTGTGTGATACTTTAAAAGCTTCAGCAGCCTCCAGAGCCCAGTGTACGCCCATTCCATACGTTATAACAGACAGGTTTTTTCCTTCTTTTACCACACTTGCTTTCCCCAGTTTTTCGTAAACCGGAGTTTGAGAAACTTCGCCTTTCAAGCTGCGGTAGAGCATTTTGTGTTCCAGAAACAGTACCGGATTCGGGTCATGTATAGATGAATAGAGCAAATTGAATGCATCTTCAACCGTTGAGGGAACAACCACCTTAATACCTGGATGCTGCATGAACCACGACTCCGGGCTCTGCGAGTGAAACGGTCCGGCGCCAACGCCGGCTCCGTGTGGCGCCCTGATGGTGATATTGAGCGGTGGCGACCATCTGTAGTGAGATTTGGCCACATTATTCACAATTTGATTGAAGGCACATGTTATGAAATCTGCGAACTGCATTTCCACCACAGGTCGGTAGCCTGACATCGCAAGGCCAATCGCTGCGCCTACCACACCGGACTCAATAATGGGTGTATTCCTTACCCGTTCACGGCCATATTTCTCAAGAAATCCCTCCGTAATTTTAAACACCCCGCCATACTCTGCGATATCCTGACCAATAATCAGGGTTTTATCATTTTCCGACATTGCGTAGTCAAGTGACGACTGTATGGCATCAACAAAACGAAGGGGTTGCGTTTCAGCAGAGGAGAGACCGATGCCGTTGCCATTGCGCTGCTTCAACAGGGCAGTGTCCGGAGCAGTAGCGAATATGGCACTCGTCTCAGTTTCTTCATCAAATACGGGTTCATCAGCCCTGAGAGCTCGCTCTAAATCATCTTTGAAGTAGTCATCGGCTTCTGCGCGAATGATTTCCATCTCGTGTTTGTCAAGCATGTTTTCCCGAAGCACAAGTTCTTCAAACTGCAGAATCGGATCTTTCTGTGCCCACTCCTCAAGTAGCTCTTTTGGTACATAAGCCGTGCCCGAGGCTTCTTCGTGACCACGCATGCGAAAAGTCATGGCTTCAATTAGAATTGGCTTTTGTTCCCTTACAGCGTAATCACGGGCACCTGAAACCGCTTCCATAACGTCAGTTAAAGAATTCCCGTCTACCTGAATACCTTTTATTCCGTACCCGGACGCTTTGTCAACAATAGATTTACACCGATACTGTTCATGGGTAGGTGTTGAAAGAGCATAGCCATTATTTTCAATCATAAAAATAACCGGTAGGTCCCAAACAGCAGCCAAATTCAGCGCCTCGTGAAAATCGCCTTCACTGGTTGAGCCTTCACCACAAAATGCAAGAGCAATTTTATCGGTCTTGTCAAGTTTTGAGGCGAGCGCAAAGCCCGTACCTACCGGAAGCATAGCAGCCAGATGAGATATCATCCCAACGATATTGTACGCCGGAATTCCGAAGTGGAAAGAACGTTCTCGCCCTTTACTGAAGCCGTCTTTTTTACCCAGAAGCTGACAAAACAGGGGATATAAAGGTACTTCACGCGTCGTGAAGATTCCCAGATTCCGGTGCATTGTCATAATGGTGTCTTCGGGCTTAAGCGATAGGGCGGTTCCTACGGCAATTGCTTCCTGACCGATCCCGGAAAACCATTTTGATATGCGGTTCTGGCGCAGAAGCTTAAGCATTTTTTCTTCAATACGCCTTGGTTGTATAAGCCGGCGATAGAGGACCGGAGCATCTGTTTGGGTTAAAAATAATTTATTTGACGGCATTCTAATTAGACAGAAATTTTAGTATTTTTGATGTTCTGCACATTTTATGTTTATTTAGATGTACAGATCAAGGTTCCCATAGGGCACCTGAACCTCAAATCTTTTTATGGAAGATACTTCATAATACCATTTATTATAACTTTCAAAACAAAGGAAACAAAGTCGAATTGACCTATCAAGTTTCTAAATGCCTTTTTACAGGTTACAGTTTGAAGCAATTAAGTGCTTCTTTCAGCTTTAAACTCAAAACCTTAGCAGCCCGCTGCGGCTGCACTCATCTTTTCAGCGACCTGCTACTGCTATCAGCTTCCACCGAGCGCGAAGCCCTTCCGCGTGAAGCCCAGGCTCAAAATACCAGCTACGTTACCGGAATTTCGATCCCGGCTCATTCACATCCGTTCACTTTAATTCGCAGAGGTTAAAGTTATGCAAGCTTTAGGAAGACAAATTTTAGTCGAATACTATAATTGTAACAGCGACATCATTAACGATGTGGCTAAAATCGAGTCTATTCTACTCGAGGCGACGCGCAGGTCTCAGGCGAGTATCATTTCGCATAACTTCCATAAGTTCAGCCCTCACGGCGTTAGCGGTACCGTGGTAATTGCAGAATCACACGTGGCAATACATACGTGGCCGGAATATGGTTATGCAGCGGTAGATATTTTCACCTGTGGCGAAACCATTGATCCGTGGATTATTCAGGAGTTCATCAAAGAGTCTTTCGAGTCTCAAAACGTCTCCAGTATGGAAATGAAGCGTGGCATGTTTAAAGTGGCAGAAGGTGAAGAACTACTATTCAAACCAAAAGACGCGGCCAAATTCAACAGCGTTAACTAACCTTTTCTCAGTCAACATTATTTATTTAGCCTTATGATGGTTCAAAATCCTAATATTTTTTCTCTCGTTAAAGGTGCAGGCGAAGGCAACACCGTATTAAACGCTTTCGATCAGGCGCTTCTGAATGCAGGTGTTGGTGATACCAACCTTGTTCGTATGAGCAGCATCATCCCGCCGAACTGTGAACTTGTAGACGAAATTATTCTTCCTAAAGGCGCTCTCATTCCTGTGGCCTATGCAGCCATTCAGTCCGATAATCCGGGTGAAGTTATTTCTGCCGCAATCGGCGTTGGCCTTCCTGAGAACGAAGGCGAGCCAGGCCTGATTATGGAGTTCGAAGACACCGCGCCGCTTACCGAAGTGGAAGCCGTTGTTCGCCAGATGGTGGTTGATGGTTATGAGTACCGCAACCGCAAGTACCGTGAAATACTTACTCTTGGTATTGAGCATACCGTAGTGAAAAAAGGTGCCGTTTACGCTGCTGCCGTTCTTTGGTACAAGTAAGCTCCATGTGATTTTTTTTCGATGCCGGTTTGCCTCAGGCGGACCGGCATTTTTTATGAATTCTAAAATTGTTGATTGCCATGCCTTTTCAGTACAACGAGTTCTATAACGAACAAACAGGTCTTACCATTGGTATAAAGAAACAGCTTTTCCATGAGCAGACTCCCTTCCAAACGGTTGAAGTTTTTGAAACTGACACCTGGGGCAACCTCATGACCATCGACGGAATGGTAATGCTCTCCGAAAAGGATGAGTTTGTTTACCATGAAATGATGGCTCACGTACCGCTGCTCACGCACCCGAATCCGGAAAAAGTTCTGATTATCGGAGGTGGGGACGGAGGTACAGCCCGCGAGGTATTAAAGCATCCGGGCGTGAATCATGTAGATATGGTCGAAATCGATGAAGCCGTAGTTCGCGCGAGTAAGCTTCACATGCCGGAAGTTGGGGATTTCGCTAACCCCAAGCTGAACGTTGTGTACGAAAATGGTCTGGAGTTTGTAAACGGCCCGGTAAAGGAATACGATGTCATCATAATTGATGGCTCCGATCCCGTCGGACCTGCAGTTGATCTCTTCAAAAAGGATTTCTATGAAAAATGCCATACCTGCCTGAAAGATGACGGCGTTCTGGTATCACAAACTGAAAGCCCGTTCGTTGAATCTTACCACGACAGCATTCGAAGCGTTCAGAACGCGATTTCCAGCCTGTTTCCGGTTGCGAAGCTATTTTTGACTTATATTCCGCTCTATCCGACCGGGATGTGGTCAATGTCGATTGCCAGCAAACAACGCGATCCGCTTTCAGAAGAAGTGGTATCCGAAATTGAAAAACGAACATCAGGATTCGCAGACACGCTCAAATATTACAACAAAGACGTACACCAGGGTGCTTTCGCACTTCCGGGCTTTGTACGCCAAATTTTCGGCTAATCACGTCCGGATTTTCTTTGCTTATACAAAAGCTCCGGTTTCTCAAGCCGGGGCTTTTGTTGTTTTTGTTTTGGGTGATGCCATCTGTGGCGTTTGCTTCACCAGAGAGCTTAACAAAACACAAATCGGCCGCTGCTGAGCAGGATGATTCCTCAACCCGTGAATTTACCGTAATGCTGATTGCCGATGGAAGAACCGAATCCCTGCCTGATTCACTGCGCTCCGTCCGACTGCCATCAGAACCGAATCAGCTACAATCATACCCGAAGCACGTTCGCGCTATACCGGTCATTATAGGGGCTGATGGCTACCTTTCTGCAGCTCTTGACTCAGTTAGTGTTAATGAGGAGCGGCAGCGCGTCACTTTTCATGCAAACCGGGGATGCAGATTCAGTATCAGCGATTTAAACATTCATCTCACCGCTTCAGATACTTTAAGTGAACGTCTAGTCACGGAATTTAAAGTCGAAAGCAGACGATTTATCCGCACGGGAGACTTTTACTCACAGCGTAATACCGAACGCGAAATTCGGGAACTCATTCGGTTTTGGGAGCTTGAAGGATATCTTTTTGCAAAAGCCACACCGTCTCTTCAAATCGCCCCGGAATCCTGCACAGCAGACTTAGCCATAGAAATTAGTCCCGGTGAACGCGTGATAGCATCAAATCAGCTATTTCCCGGACTGGAGCGTAATGATCCGGCTTTCCTCAGCCGCATAAGCGGAGTGCGCCAGGGAGATGTCATCAATCCGCAGAAACTCAGAAACGCTCGGCTTAATCTTGAAAACACGGAGCTTTTCCAGGCAGTTAATGACATTGCAATTATCAAATCCGGAGATGAGTTCAGTCTTTTGTACGACATCGAAGAGCGACGCACAAATTCGTTCGACCTGCTTTTCGGTTATGTACCGGAACCAACAGGTGGCAGCAACTTCATCGGTTCTGGTGACCTTATAATTCGCAACGTATTCTTTCAGGGGAGTCGTCTTGACGTTTCGTTTGAGCGCCTGCAGCAGTTTGTGACCAAACTTGATGCCGGTTATGAATCTGTTTACATCGGCTCCACGCCATTCGGAGCTGGAATGCGTTTCAGTTTTGAGCAGCAGGATACACTGTATCAGATTCGAAATATTCGCTTCAATGGACGTTACAGGCTGAGCAGCAGCACAAGTATTCTCGGAAGCCTCAGGCAGGAAATATCAGCTTCCGGAACAGTTCCGGCTGAGTTTCAGCGGGTATTTGATGCCAGAAGTTTTTTCACTGGTCTGGGAATCGAGTATAGAGAAACGGATCAACTTATAAATCCGACGCGCGGTGTTCGCTTTCGAATGCTTGCCGAAACGGGATTCAAGCGTATAGATGATCCGGCTGTTGCACAGTTTACAGAACAAACCCGGTGGAGTCAGCAGGAGATAGAGCTTACCGCAAGAGCGTTTATAAGTCCGTTTCGCAGGCAGGTGATTTCACCCTCGGTAAACGGCTACCTGATGATTTCACCGGAATACACCGAAAGTGATTTTAATCGTTTTGGTGGAGCCAGAAGCCTGAGGGGATACCGGGAAGATCAGTTTCAATCGGCGAGAATGCTCTGGGGAGACACCGAGTACCGTTACCTTCTCGACAGGCTGTCCTACGCCTTTGTGTTTGGAGCATTGGGCTACTATGAGCGTCCTGAACTCATTTTTGAACGAGAACTCAATATCGGAGTGCAGTCTGAGTGGCTCTATTCGTACGGCTTTGGATTTTCCTACGCTACGCCGCTGGGTATTATGCAGTTTACCTATGCGCTTTCAAGAGAAGATGATTTTTCGAACGGAAAGGTACACGTGGGAATAACTGCGAATCTTTAGCCGGTTTAATTCTCCTGATGCAGCAGCCGGTCCGTAATCCAAACCAAAGACCCGATTGCAGCCAATAAGCTTAGGCTAGCCAGTGGATTCCAAATTACAAGCCCACCGACTGAACCGATTACCGCGCCCAAATATTTTATGTAGTTCAAATGCGTGTCTGTGGAGCCTTTTATGATGCGCTCCAGCTTTTCTTCATCATATCGATTGATGTTCTCCTCAATAATCTTCCGGATATCAATCTGATCGATAATCCGGCTCAGAACGGTTACAAAGATTTGTTCGAGCCGAAACCTGTCTTTTCTCATTCGTGCCGGTATGGTATCAATCAGGGCGTTTATGGGCTCAGCTGCATTTGATATCCTGTCGGGGAGGTTAGCTATGGCTTCATCAAGCAAATCTTTCAGCGTTTTGCCCTTCATTACCAAATAAAGTTTAAGCGCTGATCGCTCTACTTTGCTGTCCTTTACGCTCTGCATAATAACTTCCTCAGCCTGCTGAACGAGATTGGATTTTACTCTTGGATCCTGAAGTCCCTGCCGTATATACTGTTCAAACAGAATAGTTATATCATTTCTGAAGTCTTTATCGGATGTCAGCGCTTTGATATCCCAGATTAGGATGTCTGTGTATTTTTGAAGCAGTCCGTTATCGATAAACTCTTGTTTGATGAGTTCAGGGTTAATCAGCTCTCTTTCGACAGCGGCCGCAAGACGCAGGGCAATTCTGTTCTTTTGAGCAGGAATAAGTCCCTGCCCCAGAACAGGGCGCCTCTTTCTCGGATAGAAAAGCATGATTATTGCAACCCAGTTGGTAAAGAAGCCAATCAGTCCGCTGACGGCCAAAATCCGAAGAAGTCCTTCCAGCGGAAGAGCATATTCTCCGATCGTAATCAAACGACCATCAAAATCCCACCAAAATGAAAACAAAAAAAACAGTCCAAGTAGCCAGGGATAGATTTTAAGCAGCCGTAAACCTAAACCGGCCTGTTGTTTATCTTCTGGCTTGAGACTTAAAACTTCTTCATTTATTGAATTTTCAAACCGTCGCTCGATATGCTTAGAAAAGAGGTTATGAATGCTAACCTCTTCCTTTTCATCGCTGCTATTTCGGGGTGATTTATTCATCAAAATGATAAAGCGTTTAATTCACGGCTGCATTCGCGGAAAGTGCTACCGAACTCATTCTTTGATAATTCTAGTGATTCCCTCAGCCTTTCGGCTACTTGTCCTGTTTTAAACGAGAATTCACGGAGCAAGTTTAGCTCATTACACGTATTCAGGGAAATATTAGGAACGGGATCATTTGAAAGGCAGAACAGATGAGAACCGGCAATACGATCCATTGTCTTTCCGATTGATGAAGCTTTCACCCAAAATGTATCTAGCAGTGCCTCCATGAATTGCTCAGTGGTCAATATCGGCTTCAAAACGCTATCTTCAAGAGGTTCTGACTGCTCCGGACTGAAAAACGTTGCGCCTGAATCTGACTTAAGCATGTACTCAGCAGAGGTTTCAGAGGGGGGCCTGATTGATGACATTGTGATTCTGTACAGCGTGCGATACATATCGAAAAGATCTCGCCTGAGAAAAGGACGGAGCTGATTTGGCTCAAGATTCGTATCCGTAACGTGCAGTGATTCGTGCCCCTGAGCAGCAGGATGGATGCTGCGCAACGCAGGAGTTAAAACGGCATCCGCTCCTTCAGTCTTTTGAACCTGACCAGATAGTTTCTCCCACGTTTCATGATAATATCCATTGGCTGATGTTCGGGGATAGCTGATAAGTCCGAAACCAAGTTCAGGATCAAAGTAGCCAAACAACCGGTTCAAAATATCCTGAGAGTCCGCATAGCTTCCTGCAGCTGAAGGCATCAGAAAAGCCGTAGAAGCCGGTTTCCGAATTGGAAGCCAAAACCTTTGATCTTTAAGTTGATGCGTGTTTCCGACTAATGCTGAAGCTTTGATGTCTTCATTAGCTTCACAGCAAACAGGCGCGAGAGATGAGTACAGTTTCCCCGAATTAACTCCTGAAAAAGTAGTAAAATGATTTTCGGACATCAATACGCTCACGGCTAAGATTTCTGCGAGAGTATATTTAGAACCGACTTTTTTACGAACGACGTCTGAAAGCACACCCCGGCATCTAAAATATCGTTCAAGCGCTGTGGTTTGGGATTCTGAAATCCGAGATGCCGACTCTATCATTCGGTTTACAGAGTCGGTTCCTACGGCCGTTAAATTGGCGGTGAATACGCGGTCATCCTTTTTCAGAAAACGGAAAATGGCATTTTGGATAAACTTACCGCTCGGATCGGAATCAGCTGCAATGATGATACGGATGGCATACTGAGCTTTGTTCTTAAGCTCTTTCCTGAAATCAAGCTGTGAAGGATTCGCTTTGGCAACGAGCCTTCCGGTTTCCGGATGAATCTGCGGAAACCATGCATAACCTGAAGTAGCCATCACTTCGAGACCGGGTATCTCCAAAGCCCGAATCGCGCGAGCAATCACCCCGGATTCAACAATGAGCAGGGTGTAGGAGCTGAGCTTCATGAGATGTACGCGCTTAAGGCAGACGAATCAGTCCTTGAGGAGGAGTGAAATCTTAATTGATTTTTTCGCTGCCGCTGAGATATATGCTGCCGGGATGAGATTTTTCACCTGCACCGAAAACCAGCTTGGCCACAAGTTCTTTCATTCTGTCGAGCCCGACTTTTTCGAAGTTGGTCATCATAGCGCTCTCAATAATGCTTTCCATATCCGTATGTGTAATGATGCCGATATTGAAGAGCTCAATGAGATACCCATAGGCTTCAGTAGAAATAATAGTACGCTCAGCTGCGTGGAGAATCCGCAGGTTTTTTGAGGAATCGCTTGGACTGGCAGCGTTCAGCTGGCCGGACTCAGATTTTTGTAAAATCCATGAATAGGCAGCCGATGCTTCAGATTTATCGGCATTAGGGAAAGAACCCAAATCGATTTCTTTGATTGACTGTCCGCCACGAATCTGACGCACCATCTGAATAATAAGATCGATTACGTTTGTTCTCATAAATAGTCTAACTGCTTTAAATACTCATTTTCAAGTTCTGTCATGCGGGCCTTGTCTTCCGTACTGCTGTCTTCATAACCACAGAGGTGAAGCATGCCGTGAATAATAATTCGGGTGAACTCCGTCTCCGGAGCGCTTTCGAACTCTACAGCCTGTTCGGCTATACGCGGCGCACAACAAAAAAGCGTGCCTTCGATTGGCTCATCATCCTCGTGATAATGGAAGGTAATAATATCTGTAACGTAGTCGTGCTGAAGGTGTTCTCTGTTGATGTCTAAAATTTCCCCTTCATCTACAAATACAACCTCGAGAAGTGAGAAACGAACGTTCTCGTTTTGCTGCATGAGTTCAGCTACTTCAGCGACCACGTCTTCATCGACAGATACGTCGAGTTCTGTGGTGTTCTCAACTATAATTTCAATTGCGTTTGGCTTCAATTGTCCTCGTCGAAAGTGAATCCCTCAAAATCTACCGATTCTGTTAGAGAAAGAGCTACGCTGCACATCATAATTTCAGGGGGTAGTTTGGTGAAGTCACCATTAAGTAGGGAATCATCAACATTAGCATATAAACTCACACCGCCGCTTTTTTCTATGATGAGACCTGTGGTTTGTCCGCCTATTTTGCCAAAAAAAGTAACCTGCTGAAGCGTTTCGCTGGATACAAAAGCCGTACAATTATGCAGCTGAAGAAATACATTGTGGGCGTAAACTGAAACGATGTTCGTGTTCTTTCCTTCGACCTCAAGCCCGAGATGAATCTCAATTACGGTCTTGTAATCGCCTTCGGAGGGCTCAATGGCAAAACGGTACACATCACCCGTTTTTTTAGGCTGCGTGCTCAAAACACGGGTAATTTCCTCAATGTTTTCTGCGGTGAAGGTATGAATCATAGGACTCTCGGTTGTGTAAAGACTGCTGAATTACGTAGGTGAAATATAAGCAAGTGGATGCAGGATTACCACATCCACCCCTCATCATATAAATATACGGCTGAACGCTTCGGCATTTTCAGACTCAGTGCGCGGGAAGTTGGTTTCAGTGCCCACCATTCTATTAATTTCCGTAGCAATGGCCTCAGCTTCTGCGCTGTTACCTGTAATGAAGTAAATATGCTGCATTACCACAAGTCTGGAAAGATTACTTGAGTATGTCCTGTGATGTCCGCGAAGATCATTATCCAGCTGCTGCATTTGGCCCTGTAGCCTTGCCCGTCGTTGGGTGTTGGTTCGGGTAGACGGATCACGAAGCTGCTGCTCGAGCCGTGCGATTTCATCTTCGGTTCTATCCATATTTCGAAGTGCCCGACCTAATTCGTCCATAAAACGAGGCAGGAATTCATCAGCCAGGCGTTTGCCATCTTCTGCATTACCAGCCTGGGCATAGCGAAGGGCATAGGTAAGAACCGATGTAAGATCGGGAGTTACGGTTGTAAACGGAATGAGATCCTCACCCCAAACAAGCCAGCGGTTTGCCTCTTCGTTATCTCCACGACCGATGTACGCATTTGCCTGACGCGTTATAATCGTACGATAATTATCCAGCATCCGACGAATGTTCTGATCGAAATAATTGCCTTCCTCATTCACATAGCGCAGCCTGAACTGATTGAGCCTGGATGCATGAATTTCTGTATCCAAATGACCGAAAGCCTCCTCATGAAACTTTGGAATGACACGGAACGCCTTACCTTCAAGACGAAGATAGTTTTCCATGCCAAGCTTGGCATCAGAGGCAACCGTGATGGCAAAGTATATCGGCCGCTCGTTGAGGTTTTCTCTTACGATGTCGAGCACGATATCATCCTGAACGCGGGTGTAGTGAAAAGTCTGCTGCCCGTCTGAGAATAAAACCTGCCCCTCATGTCGGAATGCAATCTCATCTTCAAATTCTTCAAGTGGCGTGTGGAAAGTAAACTCAGGCTTGTGCAGATCTGATGGCCATTCGAGGCTCCCCGATTCTATATGCTCCTGCATGCTGATTTGCCCGGGCTGTCGCTCATCAGCTATAATGCGGGCAAAACGTTCTCTGTCGAACGGAATTCGCACGGTACCGGGCCTGTGAAAATCACTTTCCCGCTCGAACCTAAACTTCTGCTCAATATCACGAATTTCGCGATCGGTATAAGACAGCTTGACCGGTGGAGAGTCGTAGTTCCAGCGGTTCTTCACCTGATCTATATACCACGGTGTGTTCAAAAGACTGAGGCAGACTATCCGCACATCGGTTCGAATGCCGTAGACTTCCTGTAAGAACCAAAGCGGAAACGTATCGTTATCTCCGTTCGTGAAGAGAATACTGTAGGGCTCGACTGAGTTTAGCAGGTTATATGCGTAATCAGGTGCTACAAACTGTCTGCTTCGGTCGTGGTCGTTATAGTTTTCAGTTAACACCCGCAGGGGCACGAGCAGATACATCACAAACAAGGCTCCGAGCAGAGCAAACTTATTTTTGATAACCGTTCGAAGCATATCGAGCAAACCAACAGCTCCGATACCAATCCAGATCGAGAATGCAAAGAATGAGCCCGCATATGAATAATCCCTCTCCCGTGGCTGCATCGGCGTTTGGTTGAGGAACACCACAATGGCAATCCCCGTCATTACAAAGAGAACAAGTACCGATAAAGCCCGTTTCCAGTCTCGAACAGAGTGATAAATGAGTCCGAACAATCCAAGAAGGAAGGGCAGATACCAGTAGAAATTATTAGCGGGATTGTCTGCATACCGCTCATCGGCCGTAAATACACCAAAATAGGAAGGCGTGTCCTGTATGTCGGCCTGTCTACCGATAAAATTCCAGTTGAAATAACGGAAGTACATGTGCCCAAGCTGATATCTGATGAAAAAATCCAGATTGCTATTGTACTGTCCATATACAGCCATATGCGAAGGCTGTGAGGAGTGACGTCTTGGGAAGAGAATGTCGCCGTCCCGATTGATATCCATGATTGTGTTATCGAAGCTTCGCCCGGACAATAGCGGAGCCGAGCCATACTGCTCACGCTTTATGTAGCTTGTGAAGCGTTCGATATTATCCGGGTTGTTCTGATCAATGGCAGGGTCTGACATCGAACGGATAAAAATCACCGCATAGCTCGAATAACCAATCATAATAGCCGTATATGCTACAATAATGTAGTTGGCTACTTTCAGCTTTTTGTTGTGCGTGTAATAGATCCCGGCAGAAAGCATACCGAGAATCAGCATCATGAAAATTCCCGGACCAATTAGGCCAACGGTAGCATTGCTAATCCCGTTAGCAAGCGTTGGCAGCCAAATAATGGTGCCCGGGAAAATAACGAGAAAAGCTACAATGGAGAGCACTGTTGTTGCGGCAAAACCCGTGATGGTAAACTCAAACTTTCTGAAGTAGATTATAAGCGCAACCGCAAAGATGGCGAGCAGGTTCAGCAGGTGAATACCAAATGCCAGGCCTACCAGATAGGCTATAAGCACGAGCCAGCGCTCATTTCCTGGTTCGTCGGCTTTAGAAGCCCATTTTAAAGCAAGCCAGAAAACAAGTGCTGTAAAAGTGAGCGACATCGCATAGGTTTCAGCTTCAACAGAGATAAACCAGAGACTGTCGGTGGCCGCGAAAGTTAAAGCGCCAATCAATGCGCCTCCGTACATACCAATACGCATCAGAGGATTCCATGTGTCCGGATGCCCTTCATTCATGATCCGAACCAGCCTCACCACAATCAGATAGAGCAGCATGATGGTTATACCAGACGAGATGGCGCTCATCATATTGATACTGTATGCAACATATTCTGCCGGCATGAACATCGAGAAGAGTCTGCCGAGCAGTAAATACATAGGTGCCCCCGGAGGATGCGGAATCATGAGCCCGTAGGCCGTTGCTATACGCTCGGCCGGATCCCAAAAACTGGCCGTGGGAGCGAGGGTAAGCATGTAAAGAATGAAGGCAAATAGGAAACTGGCAAATGCAAAGTATTTGTTCAGCGTCTTATGATCCGTTGGCATCTAATTATGTTTTAGGTAGATATAGAAATTTATGGTCCCGTACAGAAACAGGTTTGCACGCTTGTAATAATAGGAATAGCTTACTGCACTTACAAGAAAACGCACAACACTTTACTTAGTATATAAAATGAGTTCGATTACGGACAAACTTTCCATATCCCGCCTGATATCAGCCCTTTTTTATCCGATTTTAGCAATCGGAATTGCAGGTTGCGGAAGCTCATCTCAGGCACCGGCAGAACTGCCATCAGCCACAATTGAAGCACCGGCATCTGAGACCATGATTCCCGAAGATGAATCATGGACTTTGCTGACAGGCGAACCCCGCTTTTTGCGTCCGCGAACGTGGAATCTGCATCATCAGGCGGCTAAGCTGGCGTTTGACTTTGAAAGAGAAGCTGTGATGGGTACCACGGAACTGATGTTCACGAATCTTCGGGGTACATCACGAGAACTCATACTGGACAGCAAGACCACAGAGTTTGAGTCAATCCGCATTTCAGGTAGTGATGAAGAGTTAACCTTTGCTCAGGACTCAGCGATTGTTACTATCAACCTCAATCGTAACTTTGCCCGAAATGATACGCTTAATCTCACCATCGATTTCGTATCGTTTCCTCCGTCACGTGGTCTTTATTTCGTAGATCCGCGTAATCAGGACCCGACCAAGCCAACTCAAATATGGACGCTTGGTCAGCCCGAGGATAACAGCTTTTGGCTTCCGACTATTGATCACCCTGCCGAACGAACAACTCAGGAGTTCTGGATAACTGTTCCCGATTCGATGAGCACGCTGGCTAACGGTTTCCTGATTTCATCACAAGAACACCCTGAAACCGGTGAGCGAACCGATTATTGGAAGCTTGACTTGCCTCACACGCCTTATCTGTTTGCCCTTGCTGTGGGTGTCTTTGAGGTGACCGATCGCTGGGTGGATGATGTCTACTATGCTTACTACACCGAATCAATGTATGCCCCGTACAAAGAGCTGATTTATGATCAGACCGAAGATATCATGCGATATTTTAACGAAAAATTTGACTATCCGTATCCATGGGGTTCCTATGCGCAGGTTCCGGTTCATGATTTCATCGCAAGGGGCATGGAAAATACTACAGCTACAATTCTGTATAACTTGGTCCAGTTTGATGAAAGGGGGAGTCAGGACCTATCAAATCTGGCATTGATTGTACATGAATTGGTGCATCAGTGGTTTGGAAACCTGGTAACAACCAAAGACTGGGCTAACCTTCCGTTTAATGAAGGGTTTGCCAACTATTTCGAAATTCTGTACAAGAAAGACATGGTCAGCTACGACTCCGGCGTATGGCACAGCCTGGGACATAAACACGATTATTTCGCTGAAGCTGCAAGGTACCGCAGGCCTATTATTTTCAATCAATATACCGAGTCTGAGGATATGTACGACCGGCATACTTATGCAAAATCAGGTCAGGTTCTTGGGATGCTTCATGATATGTATGGTGATGATTTGTGGTGGTCGGCCATGCAGAATCTGCTTCGGACCTTCGAATATCAGGCGGTCGATATGCGCGATGTTCAGCATATTTTTGAGCAGGAGACAGGCGAGTCTCTGCACTGGTTTTTTGATCAGTGGTTTTATGAACCCGGACATCCGGAGCTGCTTTTAGTCACAGAGACAGATGAGGATTTGGGTAGCATCACCCTAAACATAACTCAGACACAAAATACGGAGCTTCAGCCCGTATTCAGGATGCACACCCATGTGGACGTGGTCACAGAAACCGGATCAGAACGACGCCCGGTTAAAATCGATCACATTGAGTCCTCCTTCACATTTGAAGCCGATAGCCCGATAGTTGACCTCATTTTCGACCCTAAGGGCATACAGCTGGTTGAGTCGGTTTATGAGCTAAGCAAAGAGCAGCTAAGGCTAAGGCTGGAGCATGATGAGCCCGCGGTTCGATTCTACGCGCTTCGGTATATCGATGAGCAGGGTCTGGCCGTAGAGCTCACAAGCGAGCTAATCACATTCATCAGACAGGATAATCACCATGAGCTGCGAGCGAACGCTATGGAAATACTCAGCACAGTGGAGAGCGAAGAGATACTTGAATTTGCTCTCGAAGAATCAATTTATGAGAACCAGCCGCTATTCAGGACCCGAATGGCTGCACTAAGCGCTTTGCGTAATTTCTCAGCTGATGAGGAGAACATAAGAACGCGACTGAAAGATGCAATCTCGGACACCAGCTATTTCGTCAGCGCACACGCTAAAAGGCTCTATGCTGCAAACGGTTACGATGATTCATATAATGTTATTTCGAAATATGCAGATGCCTATTCATGGAATAATGTGACCAGAGAAGCCGTGGTTGATGCCATGATTTTGATCAATGATAAATCTTCCCACAAGCTGCTGATTGAAATGGCAGGTCATCCCGGTGAAGTTCGCTACAAAACGAAGGCGCTACAGTTTTTGCAGGCCGCTGATCTATCTTCAGAACTGAAAGAGGATGCCTTTAAGCTATACGCTGAGCTGCTGCAGGATCCGTATGAAAACAACCGCATAAACGCATTACGCGGCCTGGCTTCTCTAAACACAGAAGACGCCATCATACTGCTTAATGAGTACCAAGAGCAGACAAGAACGGAAGCCGAAGCAGCTTTTTTTGATGAATTGGAGCTTTTGCCTTAATATCACCTGAGCACATTACGAACTGAGCACCGGAGGGGATTCCGGATTAACTGACCAAACATAACTTTTGGCGCGGATTAGAGATATCGCGCAATAACGAATTCTATTTCTATATGGGCGAAGCAAGGCAGGCACTTCAACGGTTTACCAGTAAATGGGGTCTGATAATAAGCGTGCTTGGCATTGCGGTCGGCACAGGAAACATCTGGCGCTTTCCAAGAATTGCGGCGCAAAATTCAGGAGATGAAGGTGCCGGCGTTTTCATTTTAGCCTGGGTACTTTCGCTTTTGCTTTGGTCTATTCCGCTGATTATTGCCGAATATGCCATAGGCCGGAACGGCAGACGAGGCGTCGTAGGCTCCTTCGTTAAACTGCTCGGTTCAAAATTTGCCTGGCTTGGTGCATTCATCGGTTTTGTGGCAACAGCCATCATGTTTTACTACAGCGTGGTAACCGGATGGACGATGTATTATCTGCTTCAGTCGATCTTTCTGCCCTTGCCCGGAAGTATGGATGAAGCCAATTTGGTTTGGGATACTTTTCAGGATGGGTTTCTGCCATCTTTATTTCATGCTGTCGCCATTATCGGAGCTGGCCTGGTGGTTCTGAAAGGGGTGAAGATGATTGAGCGTGTGAACCTCATTCTTGTCCCGACGCTGCTTGTGATTCTAATTGTAGCCGGTATCCGCGCGCTCACCCTCGACGGAAGCGGTGCCGGATTACGCTTTCTGTTCACTCCTGACTGGAGCATGCTCACAAACGGCCAAATATGGCTTGAGGCCCTCACGCAAAACGCATGGGATACCGGAGCCGGCTGGGGCCTTATTCTGACCTACGGGGCCTATATGCGCAAAACCGACCGAATCATTACAAGTGCTTTCCAGACAGGTATCGGAAACAACCTTGTTTCCCTGTGGGCCGCCATCACCATTTTTGCAACGGTATTTGCTATTCTTGGAGCAAGTCTCTCTCAGTCGGAAATCGTTGAGGTAATGCAAACATCGGGGCCGGCATCAACAGGGTTAACATTTATCTGGATGCCGCAGCTGTTTCTGGAGATTCCCGGCGGACGCGTATTTGCTATACTCTTTTTCCTTGCGCTCACCTTTGCCGCATTCAGCAGTCTTATTGCAATGATTGAGCTTGCCACAAAAGTGATGGTAGACAGCGGCTGGCTCCGCTACCGTGCAACGGGCTTTGTTTGTGGTGCAGGCTTCATTTTCGGTCTGCCTTCAGCTCTTTCTCTGGATGTTTTTGCCAATCAGGATTTTGTTTGGGGCGTAGGGCTGATGGTTTCAGGATTCCTGGTAGCCCTGGCTGTTATAACGTTCGGAGCTGAACGCTTCTCGAAAGATATACTGGCAGGAGAAGAGCAGCAGCGTGGTATTCATCACCTTTGGACATTCCTCATCAAATATGTGGTACCCGCAGAAGCATTAATTCTGCTCGGCTGGTGGCTCTATCAGTCGGTGTTCGTATTTTCTCCGGATACATGGTTCAACCCGTTCGACCTGTATTCCATAGCAACATTCATTTTCCAGACAGGATTGGTACTGGGACTCCTGCTGTTGTTCAACAAGCGGATAGCGGCTAAACAAGAATGATGAAGAAACCGGGCTCAATTAATCATACAGCTTTGAATGATTTACTGAGCCTGGTCATTAGTTAATTTCACGTTAGCCAATTACTCTCAGAAGCACATCTCACTAAAAAGGCATTACTTGGACAAGGAAATAAAAGAGGGAGGACTTCACGACCACAAAGCCACACGTAACATTTATGAGTTCATCACCCAGGATGATGATAATGCATGTGAAGCAATTCCGGATAGCGCATGCAGGCAGTCACCTGGAAACTTCATGCTTAATGCGCTAAATGGCACCTCTACGAAGCTGGCAGAACAGATTGCAAGCCCCAGCCTGGTGTTGCCATGGCTGCTGTCGGCCCTTGGTGCTCCTGCAAGTTTCAGCGGTTTTCTGGTACCTATACATAAGGGCGGCTCACTCATTCCTCAACTATCTATTTCAGGCAGAATTCGTACATTTGAAATAAGGAAGTGGTTTTGGGCAGCTGCCGGTTTCACTCAGGCGGCAGCGCTTCTTTTTATGGCCCTTGTTGCCTGGACGCTGGACGGATTTATTGCCGGTATTGCGATACTTGTGCTTCTTGCAATTTTCAGCATGGCCAGCGGGGTTGGTTCGGTAAGTTTTAAAGACGTGCTGGCAAAAACCATCCCTAAGGGTAAGCGTGGAACATTACTTTCGGTTAGAGCTGCGGCCGGGGGCATTCTGGCGCTTGGTGCCGGCTGGCTTCTCCATACGTATGTAGGCGAGGGGGAAAATGTTTCGCTTTACGTAATTTTGCTCTTAACAGCAGCTGGTCTGTGGTTTTTAGCCTCAATATTATTCTCTCTCATTCGTGAGTTCCCTGGTGCAACAGATGGCGGACGTAACGCCCTTGATGAAGCCCGCGCAGGATGGGACTTGCTCAAGAATCAGCGGGCATTTGTGCGTTTCATTATGGCGCGCGCTTTTCTGCTCGGCGTGATGCTTGTCGTGCCGTTTTATGCCATATTTGCCAGAGAAATAACTGGTACTCAAATCAGCGGACTCGGGCTATTTGTTATTGCCAATAGTCTGGCAACAGTACTGAGCAGCTATTTCTGGGGACGCTTTGCAGACAAATCCAGCCGGCGTGTTCTTGCATCAGCTGGTTTCGTAGGCATGCTGAGTTGCATTCTGGCACTCAGCTTTTTGATTCTACCCGAAGAATGGCAAAACCCCTATGCCTTCTCATCGGTTTTCTTTGTGGCGGGCTTTTCTCAGGCAGGGATTCGTCTGGGAAGAAAAACCTATCTGGTTGATGCGGCCCCCGAGAAGGAGCGTCCGCTTTATGTGGCGGTTAGCAATACACTTATCGGAGTAATTACCGTTCTTTCAGCTATTCTCGGCTTTTCCGCAGACTTATTCGGAGTGAGCTGGCTTATAGGCCTCTTTGGTGCTCTAATAGGAATTGGAATTGCACTGGCCATTAGTTTACCGGAAGCCGAAAAAATGGTGAGCTAACCTAACTCCGAGGCTGACAATCAAATCAAAAAACGCCTAAATCAGATTTTCAGATTTCCGAATACTTTCTTCACGCATTTGCTTGTGATACGCTTCGAGCTTTTCTGCAAGTTTATGATCGGTGGTACCAAGTATACGAATAGCCAGAAGAGCAGCATTCGCGGCATTATTGATGGCGACCGTTGCAACCGGAATTCCCTTCGGCATCTGTACGATTGAAAGCAGGCTGTCTATTCCTTTGAGGCTTTTCGACTCTACCGGAACGCCAACTACCGGAAGCGTAGTAAAAGAAGCTACCATACCAGGAAGATGAGCCGCACCGCCTGCTCCGGCTATAATAACTTCGAAACCGCGTGACCTCGCGTTTTTTGCATAGTCTGCCATCAGGTCTGGCGTTCGGTGTGCGGATACAACCTGCGTTTCACAGCCTACGTTAAACTCATTGCAAATATCACGCGCTGCTTTCATTACCGGCCAGTCTGAGTCACTGCCCATTATAATTGCGACTTTCATAATATCCTGATGGATTAATTTCGATTAGTTGATTTTCGGGGGGCTTCTTCACTGCTTATCAGGTTTCTTACCGACCTTTTATCTGAATAATGCTTTCCAGCTTTAGCGCCCGCTCCAGAGCAGCATCGGGATTTTCGCCCATTACGGTGAAGTGTCCCATTTTGCGGCCATCACGGCATTGCAGCTTTCCGTAGCTGTGAATATGCACCTCTTCATTATCTGTATCCGGACGTTCGCTGCAGCTCAGGACGGCATCACCCGATCCAATTCCAAGCATATTTATCATTACGGCAGCATTACTGCGCATATTGGGCTCTGCCAACGGAAGTCCGCATACAGCACGAACGTGATTTTCAAACTGTGAAGCTGTACAGGCTTCGATAGAGTAATGGCCGGAGTTGTGCGGGCGCGGGGCAGACTCGTTCAGTAAAAGTTCACCCTCTTCGGTAAGGAAGAACTCAAAGCCGAACATCCCTTTACCATCGATTGCCTCGGCGGCTTTTATTGCAAGCCTTTCGCACTGCTCGCGAAGGTCACGATCGACTCTTGCAGGTGTAATTACCCTTGTGCAAATATGGTTTTCCTGAATCGTTTCCACGCAGGGATAGGCTACAGCGCCATGTTCATTGCGCGCTACCATTACGGCCAGTTCCTTCACAAAACTGATTGTTTCTTCTGCAATGACTTCACGCCCTGCATTACCACCGAGCTTATCGAAGCCACGACGGGCTTCATCCTGATTGGCAACCATAGCATTACCGTAGCCATCATATCCGCCTTTCGAGGATTTAAGCACATACGGCCAGCCCAGTTTAGCTCCGGCTTTTTTGAGGTCATCATCGCCCGAAACTACCATGAAGCGCGCCACGGGGATGCCGGCATCGCTGAACGTCTCTTTTTCGATTCGCTTATTCTCAATAAGCCTGAAGGTCTCCGGTGAAGGATAAACCGGCGTTCCGGAATCTTTCTGAACCCGGGCAAGCACATCCGCATCAAGAAATTCGTTTTCAAGGGTGATGACATCTGCCCATTTTGCAAGCTCCATGAGCGTTTCATAACCGGATACATCACCACGAAAAATATGAGGTGTTACCTGCTCCATGGGATCGGTACCGGAAGGGGAGCAAACAGCACCAACCTGCATGCCCATTCTGAAAGCCTGATAAGAACTCATGCGTGCCAGTTGCCCGCCGCCGATAATACCTAGTTTAAACGATGCCTTTACCTCAAAAGCGCTGCTCATAGATTATCTGTTTCCCGGTTCATTAAGGAGTGTGTTTTTTTGTATCTTTGTAAAATACGCATTCTAAGAGAGAATGCTTCGATATTTACCCGGATTTTTAGCTCCCATAAGCTATGCCTGAACATGCCGGACAACACGCATAGATGATATTATATCTGTGCGGAAATCAACCGGCTTCAGCGAACAAATACATACGAATGAACATAGAAAATAAACTCGAGCAGTTAAAATCACGCTACAACGAACTCACCACCGCGCTCAGCGATCCGGATGTGTACAGCGATCAGAAGCAGTTTGCATCCATGAGCAAGGAACACAGCGATCTGAAGGAAATTATCGATTCGTACGATAGGTGGCTTAAAGTACGTGAAGACCTGCAGGGTAATGAGGAGCTTATCGATACGGAGTCTGATCCGGAGCTTTTAGAAATGGCCAAAGAGGAGCTTGGCGGCCTTAAGAAAGAGCTTGAAGAACTGGAGCAATCGATTAAGATGATGCTCATCCCAAAGGATGAAGAAGACGCCCGAAACGCAATTGTAGAAATCAGGGCCGGTACAGGGGGCGACGAAGCTGCGATTTTTGCCGGAGACCTTTACAACATGTACAGACGCTATGCCGACTCCATGGGCTGGAGTATGGAAGTGATGGACTTTTCAGACGCCCCGAAGGGCGGTTTCAAAGAAATTATATTCATGCTTAGAGGAACCGACATTTTTGCACGAATGAAGTGGGAAAGCGGTGTCCATCGTGTTCAGCGCGTTCCCGAAACGGAATCCCAGGGACGCGTTCACACATCAGCAGCGACGGTAGCCGTACTTCCTGAAGCGGAAGAGGTAGATATACAAATCAATCCTGCTGACCTTGAATTTGAAGCTTTTCGGGCTTCCGGAGCGGGAGGGCAGCACGTAAACACCACAGACTCAGCGGTGCGTATCAGACACATCCCGTCGGGAGTGGTTGTGGGGTCTCAGGAGGAGCGGTCACAGCATAAAAACCGTGACAAAGCGATGACTATGCTCAGAACAAAGCTTTATGATATGGAGCTTGAAGCCAAGCGCTCCGAGAGGGCTGCCAACCGCAAGAATCAGGTTTCAACAGGTGACAGAAGTGCCAAAATCCGTACCTACAACTATCCTCAGGGAAGGATGACCGATCACCGGATAAATCTCACGCTGTACAATCTTGATGATATTATGAAGGGCGACATCGATGAAATCATCCAGGCGCTTCAAATGGAAGATAACCTGAGAAAGCTTCAGGATATTGCCGAGACGAATTAACCGGATTTCAGCTAAAGCATTTTTAGTCGCGCGGAGTCACGCTTCCTCTCACATAGCTAACGTATCTGATGCGTTCGTCCTGTTCCAGTACAAAGAATTAGCCAGTCTTTAGTGTATTTCAAAACCGAAACAAAAAGCCCTGATTCACAATGGTAAACCAGGGCTTATGTAAAGATCAGATCAACAGAGAGTTAATTCAGGGAAATAACGTTCTCGACGGATTTTTGCTCCATTTCGCGAAGTTCTTTTTCGAAAAAGAACTCCGTTTCACCTAAAGCAGGCTCGAGATCGTCCAGCCAAACGGCATCGGGATCATACTTGGCAAAAAACGGACGATTCGCCCATTCCGGATTACGGCCCTGAATCATGTTGAGCACAAAGTATTTTTGCCCCTTTATTTCAGTGATTCCAAGAATGTGAACTTTTCCGGGTTTGCACGACATCGATGGTCCTCTTACGGTCCGGCCAATACCGCTCACGTTCTGATACGCCTCAGTAAATATTTCATGCGCTTTTTCCAGAGGGATGTCGAAATAATGTCGCGCACCTGTGTCACGAACCACAAACATGTAGTAGGGAATCAAACCCTGTGATACCTGCTCCTGCCACATATCTCTCCATATTTCAGCATCGTCATTGATACCTGCGAGAAGAGGTGACTGCGTACGGATTTCGCATCCTGTGGCGCGAATGTTGTGAATAGCCTCTTTAACGGCGGGTGTGCGAAGCTCAACGCCGTGTGAAAAATGCCCCATTAAAGCGAGGTGTATACCTGAATCCACCACTTTCTGAAACAGTGCGAGCGTTTCGGGAGCGTCTTTGTCAGTCGTAAATTTGTACGGCCAGTAGCTGAGCGACTTGGATCCGATTCTGATGGTTTTCAGATTCGGCAAATCAGCCTCAAGCAGCGGCTCGATGTATCCGGCCAGAATTTTAGGCTTCATGATGAGCGGATCACCACCGGTAAAAAGCACATCAGTAACCTCAGGATGCTCTTTTAAATATTCAACAAGTTGATCTGCCTCGCGCATCGCGAATTTAAGCTCGTCCAGGCCAACAAACTGTGGCCAGCGAAAGCAGAACGTACAGTATGCATGGCAGGTCTGTCCCTGAGAAGGGAAGAAGAGAACGGTTTCTCTGTATTTATGCTGCATTCCGTCTAGTGAGTCACCACAGCTCAGTGCGGGTTTATTCAGCTCAACCTGACCAGCAGGGTGAGGATTAAGCTGAAGCCTGATTTTATCTGCAGTGCGCTTAATCTCCTGCTTATCTGCACCGGAGCGAATAACTTCGGCCATTTCATCAAAATGGTGCGGCTTTAGCATATCCCGTTGCGGAAAGGTGAGGCGGAAAATCGGGTCATTGGGAACATCATCCCAGTTAATCAGCTCATCAACAACATAATTATTTGCTTTGAAGGGAAGCACGTTTCCCACAACTTCCATTTCGAAAATATGCTCATCACCAAGCGCCTGAATCTGAGGCAGCTTCTTAAAGTTTCTGAGGCTATAACTTTTGTACTTATAGCTTTGCGGAACCTGCTCAGTGAGCCCGTTTCCACTTGTAGTCGAATAATTAACGTCCAAGGTTGTTTCCTTTCTTTAAGTATGAATAACAGCCACAGAATGTACGGGACAGAGTCCGCAGCACCCTGCACGAAATAGTGGCCGGCTTTGGTTGTTGGCGCCGGCTAAACGCTGCCCGATAAAGTATGATGACCTCTAAGATGCATTACAGCTCTCGTGAAATGCGGGCAGAAAAATGATTATCTGATATACTTAACCAAAACAGTGAATTAAGCCCAAATGATGCATTTATGCTCTTATTTAATATACTAAAACCGTGTGTTCTAAAGAAATCAAGGCCTATATTTTATTATCGGTAATGATAAATATAACAACAAAATGAAGGGGTAAAAGGAGATAGCTGGATTATATTTTTTTATTCTACATCACCTTCAAAATAGTCGACTGCCCGTCTGGGATCTGAATTGCCTGTTTTTTTCTTTTGCGCAATGCGTGTTTTAACCCGCTCCTGAAACGCCTTAGCCGGATCATAGCCATAATTATTGAGTAGATAGTTCATGGCAATTACTTCTGCGATTACCGTGATGTTCTTTCCAGGTGTTATCGGCAGACGAATAATAGGAACCGATACATCCAGAATAGACTCACGCTTTTTATCCAACCCGGTTCGGTCAACCTCTGTGAGCTCATCCCACAGATAGAGCTCGAGGAGCACTTCCAAACGCTTTTGATAGCGAACTGCACGGATTCCGAACATGCTCATTATATCAACGATACCCAAACCGCGTATTTCCATGAAATGCTTATTCATGTCTGTAGCTGCGGCCATCAGCACACTGTTTTTCTTGGTAAGCGTCACCACATCATCGGCCACAAGCCGGTGACCGCGTTCAACAAGGTCGAGGGCAATCTCGCTCTTTCCAATTCCCGCTTTACCGGTAATCAGTACACCGATCCCGTAAACATCAACCATGGCACCGTGAACAATAGTCTGAAGCGCAAACTGATCCTCCAGGAAATCCCGAAGCATATACATAAACTTCACCGTCTCCATGTGGGTAGTGAAAACCGGAATGCTGGATTCCTCAGCCATTTGCAGCAGCGCGGGCGGAAGGTTGTTCCCATGGGTTACAAACATAACCGGGATATCGAAAGCGGTTATGTTGCCAAACGCCTTTTTCTGTTCATCTGCTGAAAGATTGGAGAGGTACTCGCACTCTGTGTTCCCCAGAATTTGAACTCTTTCCCAGGCGTAGAGATGCGTATAGCCCGTAAGCGCAAGACCCGGCCTGTGCAAATCAGCTTCAGTAAGATATCGCTGCATACAGGCGCCCGGAGCTGCACAAGCCTGTACTTGCATTCTCACTTTTTCCCTCAGCTGGGTTACAAGAAACTCAACTGAAATTCTCTTTTTCTTTGGGACAACCGGGTTACTTCCAAATGGCATGGCTCGGGCATTTTATTTTTGAAAAAAGAAAGGCAGCCGTTTGTTGGCTGCCTTTCGAAAATAAATAAACATTTTCAGAATCGGGCTTTTTTACCCGGCCGATTTAACGGCTTTTTTTGTCTTTATACTTCTTAAGCTGGCGCGACATGTTATCTATTGCTTTGTTTAGAGCCTGCTCATAGGTAGGAGCTTTTTCACTGGCCTGAAGTAAATCACCTTTCACTTTAACAGTAAGTTCAGCGCCTTGTGGCTCATCGTGATCCTTGGTTGGCTGCATGATGATATCACAGTCGAGTATCGCATCATAAAATTTAGTTAGCTTCTGAACAGACTCAACGGAGTGGTTATGCAAGCGCTTGCTCGCTTCGAAATGTCTTGCGGTGAATGAGGTATTCATACGTTTTCCCTTTGTAGTTATGGGTTTCTTGTGAAAACGCTGCGGCATTCGTGCCTGCAGCCAATGTCTTAGTATTTAGCAGTAATATAACATTTATGAGCCTCTCGGATGGGCATCTTCGTAGACTTTTTTTAAATGTTCAACGCTGGTATGTGTGTATACTTGTGTGGATGTCAGCGCCGCATGCCCAAGGAGTTCCTTTATTACCCGAATGTCTGCGCCCATGTTAAGCATATGGGTAGCAAAACTGTGCCTGAGTACATGCGGACTTTTTTTTCTCACCTCGCTTACACGCGCAATCTGTTTTTTGACCAAACGCTGAACCGCCACCGGGTAAATCCTTTTTCCGGATTTCGAAAGAAACAGTGCTTTGCGGTCGGACTCTGAAGATCGTACATCGACGTAGCTATTTCGGTGCGAAATCCATTCTTCAATAGCTTGCCGTGCTTTTAATCCAAACGGAACATAGCGCTCTTTCGATCCTTTACCCATCACACGAATCAAATCGGAGCTATGCTCAATATCTTCTACGTTGATAGCTATAAGCTCTGCGAGACGGATTCCCGTAGCATACAGCAGCTCTATAATTGCACGTGTCTGCACATCCCATCCGGTTTCATCGGGCATTTCTTCAAAAAGCTCAGCTAAATCAATCTGTTGGATGGTATCAGGCAGTCGCTTTTCTGATTTAGGCACGGATACCAGCAGCGCAGGATTTTGCTCTACATGGCCGCGCGCAAAGGCATATTTGAAAAAGGATTTCAGACAGGAGACTTTACGGCCGATGGTACGGTTGCTCAGGCCGTTATCGCTCAGGTGTCCCATCCAGGCCCGGATGGTGTAGCGATTGATGCGCGACGGCTCCTCAAGGCTGCCTTCATCATAAACCTGAAGGAACTCAGCAAAATCATCCAAATCCCTTCGATATGAAGTAAGGGTGTGAGGGGAGGCGTTTCGCTCAACCCTCAGGTAGCTGATGTATTTGTCGGTTAGTCTTTGCATCTGCTACTAATATGTGATTTTCGGAGTACATATTAAAGCGGAAATCCCGTTTATTATTTCAGGATGATGCGCGCAGAGATCTAATCAGGACTTTTTCTTGTGGCTGATTTCATCATCCTTCCAGCGAACGGCGCGACCTTTCAGATAATCTGCCAGTGTAATAAATCCCAGCCGCTGAAACCAGCCCACACCAACCACATGCAGAAATGATTTGGAAAGATCCCACTTCATCCAAAAAGCAAGGATGATTCTGTGAACGGTGAACAGGCCAATTGAGTAGATAGAAAGCCAGACTGCTTGATCCGAAACAGGTAAAACAATTGCCGCCAAGAGAACCAGAAACGGAAGTATGAAAGCCAGAAAGTGCATGATAGCCATGAAAACAAATAGCGGGATATTGTAATCGAAGCCAGCCAAAAAATTCTTGCGGAAACCCTGCTCCATACTTTCCTCCGAATCGTACATGCGGCAAAAGAATGAATCAACTCCGTGGTACATTCTCATTCTGAACCCATGCTCGATAACTTTACGTGCCAGCATCACATCTTCCACAATCTCGTTTTTTACGGAGGTGTGGCCGTCAATCTGTTTGTAAGTTTCGGAACGGAAAGCCATGAATTGTCCGCAGGCAGCCGCAAAAAGCGTCTTGAATCGCGAATGAAAGAATGATGGCATCCAGCGGGGTTTTCGTTCGGTATAGGCTGCAGGAAGCAGTCCGAGCAGGGCATAGTAGACCAGCGGCACCACCGTTTTCTCCCAGAATGACACCAGCTTCTGTTCCGGCCAGATGGTTATAAAGTCGATATTGTTACGATTAAAGGAGCCCACGATTTTATTTACCACATCGGGGTGCATCCAGGTATCGGCATCAATAAAAATGATAATGTCTTCCTTTACCATTTTACTCAGCTGATGGCAGGCATAAGGCTTGCCCAGCCAGCCTTCAGGACGATCCGTACCCTGCGCAATTACAAGCTTATCTGAGTGCACTTTGCGGTACTGCTCCAGAATGGAGGTCGTATCGTCGGTAGAGCGATCGTTGAGCACATAGACACGGGTATTGGCGTAATTCTGGCTTAATGCATGATCGAGACACATGCGAATAGTTGCTTCCTCATTGCGAGCCGGAATACAAACAGCAACGCTAAGGTCGGTGTCCGCAGCTCTTTCCTCTCCCGCTACCCCTCTGAATTGAAACCTGTTTCGTAAGAAAACAAATGTAATGCCTGCTAAAAACAGGAAGCCCGCCAGCAGGAGGCTCTCAAGCAGTACCATGTAAAATTAATTGGTGAAAAAAAGAACGCTCTTCAGAAACGTAAGCACGTAGCCGGAGATCGTTTTTGTGAACGTAAGCTTGGTATCGTTGGTTCACAAATGCTAAATTAAGGCCTATGAAAATAACATCCGATTTTAAATTTGATAAACCTGCCGAAAAACCGGAATCAGGAAGCTATGAATGGTGGTACTTCGATGCGGCAGATGAAAAAAATGAGTGGCATGTAGTTGTTATTTTTTATGATGGGTGCCCGTTCTCTACAAAGTATAACACCAACTGGGCCTCAGAATCTAAAATCTCCAGCGCCAAAGAACACCCGGCAATAAGCATCTCGCTTTACTTCAAAGGCGAGCCTGTTTTCTACAGCATGAGTGAGTATCCTCCTTCACAGGCTGAGTTTAACATGATCTCAGATCATGAAATTAAAGTACAAGTGGGGAAGAACATCCTAACGCTTAGGCGAGCGGGAAATCAGCTGCAGCACACCCTTGAGCTTAATGAAACTCTGCCAAGTGGGGACGAGCTCAACGGAACTATGGTTTTCACATCAGAGACTGTTTCCGAAACTCTTTTCGGAAACCAAAGTGCTCAGGAAAGCGGTCACGGATGGAACCTCACACAACCCCGCGCCGATGTCAGTTTCGACATGGCGCTAAAATCTGCAGTAAGGGGCGAGAAGTTCATCACCTGGAAGGGAACAGGCTATCACGACCACAACCTTGGTGCCGAGCCTATGAAGAATGAGTTTTCCGACTGGTATTGGGGAAGATTTCATTTTCCGGAGCACACGCTCGTCTATTACCTGATGAATACGGGTAAGACGACAGACTACAAGGCCTGGTTGCTAAACCGAAAGGGTGAGCTGCAAAGCGAGTTCGATGAGGGAAGCCTCAGCACATTTATGAGCAATATGTTCCTGCTCACAGCCGCACGCACCATCAACCTCGGCAATAAACAACAGGATAAGGTGATGATCCAGCAGTCACGAATTCTGGATTCCGGGCCGTTTTACTTTCGTTTTCGAAGCGATGCTATTCTTCACCTGCCTGGAACAGATCAGCTGGAGCAGGGAAGCGGCATCACCGAATACATTCGCCCGTCGAGAATTCACGCCCGCCTGTTTTGGCCTCTTGTTCATATGAGGTATCGTTATGCAGACAGTCCGCACTGGGTTCAGAAGTCTCCGCGACTGTACCGCTGGACCTGGTAGGCCCTAACTCATGCTGTTGTAGAGCGACTGAATCTCATGAGACTCATAGGCCCGGACCCCGCTGATGCGCTCAAAGGGCAGATGAGACATCACGTAAGCAACGTGCTCAGCATAGATCGGACGATTCTTGCGCAACGGCCCTATCATCAAGGGAGACAATAGATTCATTGCTCCGATTCCAAGTTTTTCACCCAGCCTGAATTCATTTCGTTTGCCCATTAGACCGCCTGGTCTGAAAATGAGCGTCCGCTCAAATCCGACCTCAGTAAAAGCCCGTTCGATATCGCCCTTAACCTGCAGGTAGAAAAACCGGGAAGCAGAATCA
Organism: Balneolia bacterium; assembly: GCA_022565795.1. GTDB lineage: Bacteria > Bacteroidota > Rhodothermia > Balneolales > Cyclonatronaceae > Cyclonatronum. The sequence goes on along the minus strand of JAIUMA010000001.1, from coordinate 41,058 downwards.
GCGCCCATGGAGGTCACCAGACATGCTGATTTCGATCCGTTTTGCTTCATCAGAATCGCAGCTTTGAGCGGGAGCGTGTAGTCGACCAGCCTGAACTGTTCTTTCGAGCCCGCTTTTTTTATGGTAGTACCCAAACAGCAGAAAAGTACATCAGCCTTGAAAAGTTCAGCATGTCTATCCATCTCTATTAGGTCAAAAATGTGCTCTACAAGCTTGGGGTGAGTTATTCCTGTGCTTCGCCTTCCAATACAAATGACGGAGCTGTAGGCATCAGATTCCAAAAGATGTTTGAGCAAGTGTGAACCGATGAGACCTGTGCCGCCTAAAACCAGCGCTGATTGTGCCATATCTTTGTTAATTAGATGATTGTTACTATTTCGTTCAATGGCTTTCGCCTGTTGTCCGGTACCTGCGCATCCTCAGCGGGAAGCCCGACCGGCATCACCAAAACCGGCGATTCATTGTCCGGTCTTCCAAGAAATGAATTCAGATATTTCATAGGATTCGGAGTGTGTGTTAATGTTGCCAGCCCCGACTGATGTAAAGCCGTAATAAGCATACCGCAAGCTATTCCCACTGATTCATTCACATAGTAATTTTTTCTTCTCACTCCATCAACTACTCTAAAATTCTCCTTAAATACAACTATAAGGTAGGGGGCGTCGGTTAGATGCGGCTTAGAGAAATCTGTTTGTAATGAAGCAATATCATCCTTCATTTCTTTCGAAAAGCGTCGTTCGTAGTTCTCCTTTTCTTCTTGTTCTACAAGGCTGCGAATATGCCTTTTAACGTCATCATCCTTGATCAGGCAAAAATGCCATGGCTGCTTATTCGCTCCTGAAGGGGCGGTTCCTGCTGTTTTAAGCGCATTCAGCACAATTTGCTCATCAATTGGAGTATCAGAGAAATGTCGTACGCTCCTGCGTTCATGCATTTTACGATAGAAATGCTCTGAGTTGATTACCATCTCTTCCTGAGATAAATAGGTGAAATTCAGCGGAACTAAATGATTGTTATCACTCATGATTCATTGGATAAATGGTCAAAACAAAACGGGAATATCATGCTCTTTTGCACTGGCTTTTTCAACAAATAGAAGCTGCTGAGTTTTGATCTGAGCTTCGAGAGAAGCTGTAATATCTTTTTTGCTGGATGCTTTGAAACCCGACCTGTCAACCGGGGAGCCCAGCTGAAGGTAGAGCTCAGGCTTTGAATGATGCATCAAATGCGAATGCTGAATAAAGGGTACAAGATCTACGTGCTCCTCAAGTTGTGAAGCCATCCAGCCGATTCCGGTTTCAAATTGTGAGTCGGGGAGCTGAGGATTGGTAATCTTGCCCTCGGGATATAGAAAAAGCGATCGTCCCGGAGCATTGTTAAGCCATTCAATGCCATATCGCAGTGATTTAAGAGCTGACCGGTAATCTTTTCTGTCAATCGAAAAGCAACCGATTCTCCGGAAAAATGGGTAGCGGTGAACCTGTTCCCATTCCATAACCGCCCGCGGGTGCTGTTTCAAAACATACTGATTGAGAAGCAGGGGAGTTAGGGCATCCCACCAGGCATTATGATTCCCGAAATAGAGCGTGCTTCGGTTTTTCACCTTTCTTCCGTAACCGTTATTTAAATAGACTTTCCGGAAGGTCCTCTTTGCCAGAAACTTTGTGAATACAGTAAAAAATGACACGACAAAACGGTTATCTTTGGCATCGATAAAAGGCCTGTCTACAGTTTTATCAGATAAGTCTTCAGCGGGCATAGAATAGGTTTAAAGCTTATTATGGACGACTATTATTAGGCAATATAAGGCAGAAAACCCTCACAACATTCAGTTTTAAAGGATTAATAGAAACAGTATGAAGGAAGAACTTCAGGAATACGCAAAACAGCATACCAGCCGGGAAAGTGAAGCGCTTCAGTTTATCACCAAAGCAACAGCCGAAGAATTACAATATGATGATATGCTTTCAGGAAGACAGATTGGAACAATGCTGCGATTACTTGTTCAAACAAGCAATGCGTCCAATATTCTGGAGGTGGGCATGTTTACAGGCTACGCAACGCTGTCAATGGCTGAGGTTTTGCCTGAAGGTGGCAAAATAACCGCGCTGGAGATGAATACGCTGTACATGAGTATAGCAGAGAGAGGATTTGATATGTCGGGCTTAAAAAGAAGAATAAACGTTATTCACGGTAACGCCCGTAAAACCTGCCGGGAATTAACGGATGAATACGACCTAATCTTTCTGGATGCCGACAAGCAAAATTACCCGCAGTATTACGCAGACCTGAAGCCAAAGCTCAAGCCCGGAGGACTGTTCGTTGTCGATAATGTTTTTTGGTATGGCGGAGTGATTGAGCTGAATGACCGTAAGAGCAGAGCCGTGCATGAGCTGAACGAAATGCTTGTGAACGACCCGGATATGGAGACGGTGATGCTGGATATAAGAGATGGGCTGACTATCAGCAGAAAAAGAATCCGCTGACCAAACGAATAGTCACTATTAAAGGCAGTACATGTTGCAAATAAGAAAAGATCGTCGCTTAGAAGCGAAATTTGAGGATGGTTATTTGCACCATATTAATTGTTCTATAATATATATTATGTTAAGTAATCGTAAGCACCATACATAAACAGCAGCCTCTGTTTACTCTCCTCTGAAGAATATCTCTTCCCTGATTACTCTTATCCTTGAGTTTGCATAGGCTACCAGACCAGGGTCACCATTTTTACTCTCGACAAATCTGCTGTAATGATACTTTGCTTGTTCCCTGTCTGACAGCTTTGAATCATACAGGAATCCAAGATAGTAATGGAGCACATCCTTAGATGAGTCTAGTTTTAATGCCAGCAGGTAATCTTTCTCTGATAAGCGAGCCTGATCTTTTGCCTCATTTACTACTGCCCGCTGGATGAGCGTATCTATGAAAAATTCCGATAGCTGAGCATCATATAAAACATTCAGAAGCTCTGACGCCCTGGTCAGATCATTCTTTTCACGATAAAGGACTGCTGCATACATAAGCGATGTAAGCTCTTCGGGCTCCTGCTCAAGTACGTGCTCGAAATGTTGCAGCGCTTTTGAACCGCTATTCAGCTGATAGTAACATAGCCCAAGATTTATATGGGTTTGCAATGTTTGCTGCCCCATATAAATGACCATTTCCCATTCGCGGGCAGCCTGCGCAAAATTATTGGTCCTGTAATACAGCCTGGCACTTAGATTTCTGATTCTAAAATCTTGTTCAAAAAGCACTTTCGCAGCATCTATTCTCTCTCTTGCCTCAAGTTTTCTGTCTTCAGACATCAAGTTTCTTATTAATTCTTTATGAGCCAAGACATACATGCTATCAGATGCTACCACATCTTTAAGAATATGTATTGCCCTTTCAGTATCTCTTGTTTCAAATGCTGAACGAGCCAGCTGTACTCTGAAAAATGAGTTGTCAGGCTGAATTGAAGCTAGTTCTTCAGCAATTTCAAGCGCGATTTCGAAATTTCGTTCATCAGTATACTGCCTGTAAAGTACAATTCTGGGCCTGGTACTATTTTCATCGATTGAGCGCGATAGCTGAAGTAAATCTATCCCCTTTGACCTTTGCCCCTGCATTAACAGTGCATTTCCAACGAGAAAGCTTTTCTCTGAGCTGGATTCTGTTTCTTTTTCAAACCTTCCATACAGCGAGGTTACGGCACCATAGTTCATATCCTGATGATTTAGAGTCATAAGTAGCTCTACATGTGACGCATCAACGCCATCCGGCTGACTCACACTTTCTTCTAGCCATACTCTGGCCTCTGCTCTGTCTCCCTGATAAATCCAGCGATAAACTTGTTCCAGGTCGCTGTTTACGCCCTGCATGAGTGAAACCAGAGTAAGAATTAGAAACATATTTTAAAAACTAAGATATTAATACTATGATTATAGTATAATAGAACAAATTCTGGTTTCTTCAAAGTTTAGATTATCATTCAGCTCTTTAGTGCTTATTTTACAGGTCGCCTTGCTGCGGCCTTATAACGAGCTCTTCCACGCAAGTGCGTGAAGACAGCCTGCACAAACTCTCGATAACCCTGCCTACATCATCCGGGTCTGCCAGCCTGTTGGGGTCAATTCCGGATCCGTCCCAAGACGTTGAAAATGTTTGCCCAAGTATAATTGAGGTTACGGCAATACTGCTGTCGAGCAACGCCTCCCTCATGCTTTGGATATATCCGTTCAGCGCAGACTTCGAGGCACTATAAGCGCCGCATCTGGCCTGCCCTTTTTGGGCGGTAACCGAACAGGTGAAGATTAATCTTGACTCAGCCTGAGAGTCCAGGTCAGGCAGCAAGGCATTGGTGAGCTGAACGGCCGTAAGCGTATTGGCTTCAAACTGGCTTAGATAATCCTCCGGACCAGATTCCAAAACTGTTTTTTGCAGATAGAAGCCGGCGTTATTTATCAGCACTGAAACATTTCGAAACGCTTCATTTTTAACTATTTCCCTGACTTCAGAGTCCTTGGAAAGATCACAGGAAAAGATACTAATCCTGTTGTTACCCTTCTGATTACAATACTTCTTTGTTTCATTGAGACCTTTTTCATCCCTTGAAATAAGAATTAGTGGATTGGGCAGCAATGATGCCAGAACACCCGCTATGGAACGGCCTATCCCCCGGCTGGCTCCCGTAATTACAATAGATGATTCCGGTGAAATAGCCATGCCGACTTATCAGGGTACGTTAATGAACTTATGCGTTTGAAGGCTGATACCCCATTTCGGGTTTTTCTTCACATAATCCACAATTAACGGAATTGACTTTGGGGTGTCCCATTCCGGCTGAAGCAGCAGTCTCGTGCCCGGAGGACACTTTGCAGCATTTTCTTCTGCCCACTGAAGGTCTTTGTTGGTCAGCACCACAACTTTGAGTTCATCTACGTACGGAAAGTTTTCATCCAAAGGCTTTTTGAAACGCTTGGGTGATAGCGTAATCCAGTCAAGATGTCCGCTTAGCGGCGATGATCCGCTTGTTTCAATATGCACTTTAAGGCCTCTTTGTTTCAGGCTGAAGGACAGCGGCCCAAGATCGTGAAGCAAAGGTTCACCACCGGTAATCACTGCAAACGGAGCACCGCTTTTTTGAGCCAGATCGGCCAATATGCCGGTTTTCATGCGTGGATGCTTGCTTTCGTCCCAGCTGTCCTTTACATCACACCACCAGCACTGCACGTCGCAGCCCGCGGTACGAATGAAATAAGACGGGAGACCAGAATGCGCGCCTTCACCCTGAATGGTGTAAAAATGCTCCATAACAGGATACTCAACGGCATCAGTTTTTCTTAGAACGCTATTTTCGGTATCTACCTTAAACATCAGTTTATCTATCAATCGTCGGTGTATTCTACCCAGCTTGTATCAGTTTCCCAAACGGTAACGATAAGCTCAATTCCTTCCGGGAGCCTTTTCTTCGTTTCATTGTGGATATACTCAGCGATTCGCTCAGCCGTTGTTGAACAGGGCAAAATATCATTCAAAACAGCGTGGTCCAGCCCGCCCTTAGTGGAATCAGCTGCGGCCCACTTCAGTTCTTTAAAATCACATACCATATCGGGAGTCTTCAGATAAGCCGATGGATTGAGTTTGCTCGAAATTGCGGTCATCTTCACTTTGTAAGTATGTCCGTGCATTCTCCCGCACTTTCCGTCATAGCCCTCAATAAAGTGGGCAGAGTCAAATTTGAATTCCGTATTTAGTTTCCAGCGAGGCATATCTGATGTTAACTGTTCTGAATTTTGTGTAATTACGCAAAATAAGGATATTTTGCTTCAAATGCTGTATATGAACAAGACCGATGCATTTCTGCTTATTTGCAGAAACATTTTTCCAAACGCTATGCGCGCCATATTATTTAGCACAATAGTGCTGCCTCTATTTACCGTCCTTGTCCCCTTTGCTCAGTCTCAGCAGCTCGCGCAAGAGCTGCCGGAAAGCGTGGTAATCGCCGGCCTTTGGCGCTCCGGAGAGATGGTTCGCTATGAGCTCGATGAAGTCATCCATATCTACAGAGACGGCGAGCTGCTGGAAGAGCGCACCCAAAGCACGCTTGTTCATATAGATGTAGCCGCACGAAGACCAGGCGACAGCTACATCCTGTTATGGCAGGTGCTCGAAACGAACGCTCCCCTCTTTAATGATGCCGAGCTTGACCGACACATGTATGGCTTTTTGAATGATGGCATCGTGATTCACACCGACCGTTTCGGCGGTTTCAACTACAGTTCGAATATGGATGAACTCCACGGTCACTTCCAAAGTGCGGTGCGCGAACTTGATCGGCAGGGCTACTGGGAGCAAAGCTCAGAACTGCGTCAACAGCTTGAAGCTTACTATACCGACGTCTCTCTTTTTGAGTCTCTCCTACTTCGGGATATGAAGTTTATGTTTGGTCTGCACGGTGTAGAAGTACTCCCCGATGATGTCTTTGTGTACGACACCTGGCAGGAAAATCCCTGGGGTGAACCGCTCACCTCTCAGGGCCGGCTTTTTGTAGAAGATTATGATGAAGAAAATATGCTCTTGCTGGTCAGGAATGAAGTAACTATGGATGAAGCAGATATTGCCGAAAGCGGAATCAGCCTTAAAGAGACGCAGTCCTACAGCATACAGGCAATAAACGGATGGCTGCATGAAGTTCGTCTTGATGATGAAATGATTTGGGATGACTTCATCCGAACGCGCACACTCACCATAAAGAAAACCGACACTTGATTATTCGAATTGGAAACTGAACTTACCCGAATACTCTACTTTGCTGACCTTGCCGGGGTCGCTGTCTTCGCTATATCAGGTGCATTAGCTGCAGGCCGCAAGAGCCTCGACTGGCTGGGCGTTCTGGTAATTTCCGTTGTAACGGCCATTGGAGGCGGAACCATCCGCGACATGCTGCTGGGGCGCCAGCCAGTTTTCTGGATTGAGGACCCGGCCTATCTGTACGTCATTTTCACAGCAACATTCATCACCCTTTTCTTTTCCCGCTACCGAAAACTTCCGCAACGATTTCTGCTTATTGCTGATGCTTTCGGTCTCGCGCTGTTTGCCATTTTAGGAGCAGGAATTGCCGAAAGCGCCGGGGTTGAATGGATAATCGTTGTTATTCTGGGAACTATGACCGGCGTCGCTGGTGGTATACTCCGTGATGTGCTTACAAATGAAATCCCATTGATTCTAAGAAGAGATTTTTACGCTACGGCAGCCATCACAGGAATTCTTGTTTATCTGGTTCTCAAGTACTTTGGCATTGATGATGATCTGGCTACAGGAATAGGCATTCTCTGCGTAGCCAGTCTTCGGCTTGCGGCTATCTTCAAAGGGCTCCGGCTGCCACTTTTTCAAATTGACGAAGAGCCAAGCTAAATATGACAGCACAAAAAAGCGCCCGAATTTAAATTCGGGCGCTTTCAGGAAAGGTCATCAGGTAGTGTAACCCTGTATTAAGTCAGTCTACTTTCGCGGGAGTCTTTCATCCAGCATAGCCGTGTGGTATGCAAAAGCCGCTACGATAATTGCATTTCGCATAAGGTCCTGAGGGACCAGTCTTTCGTAAGTATCCATGTTGGAGTGATGGCTGAGCGTAAAATACTCAAGAGGATCCTGTATGAACTGAAACCCGGGCAGCCCAACGCGGTCGAATGACACGTGATCGGTAGAACCTGTATTTGCCCATGTTACCGTTTCGGTTCCCCAGTCGCTGAACGGAAGCATCCATGTGCGGAACAGGTTTCGAACGGCATCGTTCTGCTGCAGATAAATACCGCGAATTTGTCCGGCACCATTATCCACATTGAAATAGGCAGAGAACTTCTCGTACATATCTTTGATGTCAGCAGTCTCAGGGTCGAATGAGTTGCCCGACATTTGTGCGAAGTATTCACTTACGAATTCACGTGATCCGTGAAGCCCCTGCTCCTCACCGCTCCAGAGCGCAATTTGTATCGTACGACGGGGCTGCACATCCAATGCCTTCAGAATACGCATCGCTTCGAGCATAACAACAGAACCGGCGGCGTTGTCTGTTGCTCCCGTTCCGGTATGCCAAGAGTCCAGGTGAGCTCCGATTACGACAACTTCATCACCTATATCTGGATCAGTACCTGTAATCTGGCCCAGCGTATTCCAGGCGTATAGATTATCATCCTGAAACTCCACCTGCATATCAAGCTCGATTTCCACTCTCTCGCCGTGCTTCAGCATTCGGTAGATACGTCCGTAATGCTCACGGGCTAAAGATATTTGTGGTACCGGAGTCGGTGCATCTACCTGATGAGGTCTCGGACGCTGTCCCCATGGTGTTCCCGGCTCAGCAGGAAGCGTGGCGCCGGAGATAGCAACCTGCCCGCTCCAGCCCCGGTAGCTTTCATCAATAATTGCAAGCGGACGCTCGTCCATCAAAAACTGAGCTTTTTCGTAAGCAGCCTGCTGTCTGGCCAGCCAGGCCGCACCGGGAGTTTGACCGCCCCCCTGAGTTGAAATTTGCTGCGTTGCGTTGGCAAGGCGAAGCAGCGTTGAATCATCGTGTCGCCGCGCAATCGGATCTAAAAGAAGCTGTGCTTCAGCGGGAGTGTCGGTAATCACAAACTTTCCTTCAAGCCTGCCTCGCCAGTAGTCAAAATCTTTTTCATCGGTAATCTCGAGGTAAACGACTTCACCGCGAACTGGTCCGTCGTAGCCCGGTGACCATGCTTTTGGATAGCCAATAGCGGGAAAGTAGGTATTCTCTCCGTGCACGTGCATGGCAAAGCGGGTGAGCTCCCATCCTCTTCCGAACGGTCCCCACTCCTGCTGGTATACATTATCAAGCCCGAACTCTTCCATCATTTGTGCCGCCCATTCGTTGGCGCGATACATCTGAGGTGAGTTGGTAAGACGCGGGCCAATCACATCGGTGAGATAGCTGGCCATATCCATGATTTGAGAGTTCTCTTTGCCCTCCTCAATCATCCGTTCAACCATTTCGAGGTCAACGGTTGGATTGTCTACAGACTGTGCAAATAGAGCGTTATTTATTCCAAGAAGAAGGCAGGCGGTTAATGCGGCCCGCCCGATAAGCATCAGTTTCTTTGTGATCATATCAGATTAGTGTGTTTGTATATGTTGATGTGCTTTGCTTTCAAAAGCAACCTGATTGTTTGCAGTTCAGGCATCGAATCCGGCAGCTGCAATCAATCGAAATCAAAAATAAATCATTGGACTACATCAAAATGATAAAAGTTGATAACAGCGAAAGATTCTTATGCCGCCATTTATGGTTAAAATCAGCCACAAATAAAAAAGCCGGCTTCCTGAATACAGAAAGCCGGCTTTTGCGGAGAGGGAGGGATTCGAACCCTCGGTACCCGGTTAGGGCACACTCGCTTTCCAGGCGAGCCCGTTCGACCGCTCTGGCACCTCTCCTAAGAGTCGAATCAAATAAATGACAGATTTACAATATAAGACCATTTGCCTCTCACATCAACCCTGTCTTTGAAATATTACAGTATTGATCGGGTACTTATATAGTAGAGAGACTAAAACGTGAATCGATGCATGGAGTAGGTCGCTACAGGTTCCCCGCCTTCTCTTGCAGGAATAAACAACCAGCCGCTTGCCGCCCTAATCGTTTCTTCGATTATGCCATATCCGATATTATTTACGGTTTCTTTCCGGCCCTCATCATCAATTGTCTCAATCTGTGAAATGAACACTTCATCAACGCGGCCATCAGGAAGCACAAGAAGTGTGACGGTTACGACTACTCTGTAACCAAGGTCACGGGCAGCTGACGGCGTAACGGCCTCAACAATCCTTCTAACTCTGGCAGGCTGATCCGGATTCTCTACAATACCAACCTCGCCATTACTTCCGCTTGTAGTTCCCTCTGACTCTTCCCTTCCCGTATCGAGGGCAAACTCTTCCCATTCCGGATCTTCCTGAATCACTTCATCTGAAATAACCGGTGGCGCAATACGGGGTCTGGGCGGAGGCGGAACGGCATCCTGCTGAACTGTAACTGCGATTTCTTCAATCAGCACCTCTTCCCATTCACGGGTAACAACCGGGTTGACTTCGGTCTGCCAGTCAATAAACCGAAAAACCAAATGAAGCAATACAAGAACCACAGCCACACTAAAGTAGATGCGGTTGCTATAGTTCAGTAGCTGGTCTTCAAATCGGGGATTTGCCTGTTTCATAGACCAGAATTAACGATTGTGTGAGCCCTTATCGTTTGTTTTCAGCTGCTACAGTTTTCAGACGATCCGACTCTGTTTTAACCACTTCATGCACATAGTCGCGCAGCGCATTCACATCTTCGAAACCATCGGGCGAGATAGGATCCAGCACCGAGACATATAAATCACCTTTGAAGTTCATCACCCATGTGTCCGGTTTCATGCACTTATACGTACCTTCAATTACGATTGGCTGAATCCGGAAGCCGTTGTCCATTGAAGCATGAAACGCTCCTTTCTTGAATGGCTTAAGCTTGCCTTCTCTGGATCGTGTACCCTCCGGAAAAACCATCACGCTCATGCCGTCATTAATGGGATCGATCATCTCAAGCAGTGATTTCGCCGCACCTTTACTACCACGATCTACCGAAATATGACCTGCGAGGTGCATCAGCCAGCCTACAACAGGAATTTTAAACAGCTCCTTTTTTGAAATCCACTTCATATTCATTGGCATGGTGGCCACCAAAGGCATGTCTAAAAAACTTTGATGGTTTGCCACACGAATAAAGGCGGGCTTCTCTTCAGTAATCTTTTCCAAGCCGAAATAGTGCCTCTTCCAAAAAGGATTAAGCGTTATAATCAGCTGTCCGAAAAATATCATTATTGCATTGGGATACCGGTTATAGGGATCAAACGGAAAGGTAAAGATCCTAACCAGCAGAGCGATCAAAAAAGACGGAAAATAACTGAGCCCGTATAGCAGCCAGACAAGTCCGCTGAAGAGTTTATTCATTCTTTTTTTCTATTGAAGTTAACGCTTTTTGAACAAAGCCATGGTGTTGCTGCAGAATGAGTTGAGCTTCATCATAATCAACTTTTCCAATAGTCATAACAAGTGCTGACTTCACGTGGTTTCCGGCTTTATCGAGTGCTTCCGAAGCCTCATCATAGTTAACATCAGCAAGCTGCATCACGATTCTTCTGGCCCGCTCGTGCAGCTTTTGATTTGTTAGCTGTAGATCAACCATCACGTTTTGATATACCTTGCCGAGCTGAATCATAGCTCCGGTTGTAAGCATGTTGCACACCATCTTTTGAGCCGTACCACTTTTGAGCCTCGTACTGCCCGATATCACCTCAGGGCCTACAGGTACAGAAATAAGCACATCCGGATGCAGATTAGTATCGAGCTGCGATTCATCAACACAGCAGATGAAGATTGTTTTAGCTCCAAGCTCTTTTGCTTTGCTTAGCGCTCCGGCTACATAAGGCGTCCGTCCGCTGGCAGCCAGTCCACAGACCACGTCGTTAGCTCCGGCTTTTTCGGAGACAATATCTTTTGCACCAAGTTCAGGCTTGTCCTCAGCTCCCTCCTGCGCCCGGAACATCGCTTCAGGTCCGCCGGCGATTAAGCCTTTGACCATATCGAAAGGCGTACCGAAAGTCGGCGGGCACTCAGATGCATCCACTACACCAATTCTTCCGCTGGTGCCTGACCCTGCATATATCAGCCGGCCACCATTTTTGAATGCCTCTGTAATAAGGGTGATGCCTTCCGCGACCTTATTCAGCTTTTTGGATACAGCAACCGCCACGCCGGCATCTTCAGCGTTCATAATACGGGCAATATCAAGCGGAGATGCCGTATCGATGCCTGCTGAGACAGGATTATTTTGCTCCGTATCCAGCGAGCCAAGTTTATCAAAAAGAGATTTATCAGAATTCACAAGCAGCAATAATTATTGATGAACGAAGATGTCGCGCAGATTTTCTATCTGCGGTTTCTCCACCATCCGGCATCAGTGCCCATACCGTCCTGAATCATCTCAGGTTCTGCCCCGTTTACTGTACCGTTTCCATTGCCGCGTATGGCATCGAAAAGCACTGCCGTGGCCAGATGAGCTGTCTTATTATCACTTTTCTTGTTTTCCGCTGGCTTGTAATACTGGCCAATAAAGTGGGTGTCGTACTGGCCTGACTGGAATACAGGGTGTTCCATTGCGAAATGGCAAAACGGAATCGTTGTTTTGCATCCGTCGATTCCATACTCCTCCAGCGCGATTTTCATTCTGCGGATGGCTTCATCTCTGTCGCTTCCATACGTGATTAGTTTCGCAAGCAGAGGATCGTAGTTGATGGTCACTGTCTGACCCGCATCAATACCAGCATCTACCCGAACTCCAATTCCAGAAGGAATATTGAATCTTTTCAGAAGCCCTGTACTCGGCAAAAAATTCTCTTCCGGATCTTCTGCACAAATTCTGCATTCGATTGCGTGCCCACGCTTTTTTATGTCATTCTGCTCAAAAGGAAGCTTTTTGCCTTCGGCCACGAGCAGTTGCAGTGCTACCAGATCGAGCCCCGTTATATACTCAGTAACCGGATGCTCCACCTGAAGGCGGGTGTTCATCTCAAGGAAGTAAAAATTGCGATGCTTATCTGCGAGGAACTCTACTGTACCAGCACCTGTGTAATTACAGCTTTCAGCGGCTTTGACTGCTACTTCAGCCATTCTGGCTCGGAGGTCATCATCCAAAAACGGACTTGGCGCTTCCTCTATCACCTTTTGATGACGGCGCTGCACAGAGCATTCTCTGTCGAAAAGGTGAACGACGTTTCCGTGATTATCAGCGATTATCTGAAACTCGATATGCCGCGGGTTTTCCAGGTATTTTTCGACATATACGCGGTCATCACCAAACGCACTTTTAGCCTCTGAGCGCGCTGTGCGGATACTAGCGGCGAAATCTTCTTTCTTATAAACGATACGCATGCCCTTGCCGCCGCCGCCGGCTGCAGCTTTAATCATAACGGGATAACCTATTTTATTGGCTACAGACTCAGCTTCTTCGATATCTTTGAGGGCAGTTGCTGTACCAGGCGGCAAAGGAACGCCGTTGGCTTCCATTAGCTCACGGGCCTTGGTTTTATCACCCATAGCCTCAATGGCGTTAGGACGTGGACCTATAAATATTATATTTTCTTCGTTGCATCGCTGAGCAAAAGCTGCGTTTTCACTTAAGAACCCATAACCGGGATGAATAGCATCGGCCCCCGTCTTTTTCGCGGCGTCGAGGATTTTGTCAATAACAAGGTAGCTTTCAGATGAAGCAGCTTCACCTATACAAACGCCCTCATCAGCCAGAAGCACATGCGGCATAGATGCATCGACCTTTGAGTAGACCGCTACAGTTTTGATTCCGAGATGACGGCACGAGCGTATCACACGAACGGCTATCTCTCCTCTGTTGGCAATTAGTACCTTGTTAATTTTAGCCATAAAAACCTGTTAAACCTTTTCAGTTTTGGTGATTTCAGAATTTGAAATATCGCTTTTCAGTGCTTCTATAATACCGAATTCTGATGAAAAACATGAAAGGAAGGCTAAGGAATGTGCTTGGCAATCATTTTCTGGAAAACAGCCTGTCCAATAGGCTCATCATCACCCCAAAGGTCAAGGGAGTGCGGTATATCTTTATGGTGCAAAAACTCAGAGAAGAGCTCAGCCTGAGAAAGATTTTCGTCATCATTATGTGACACGAGGCGAATATCAGTACTTCTGATGTCATTCAAATAATATTCATCGGTCAGATTCGGAAGGTATTCGATAGGGTTGTTATAATAGAAATCCTCGAGCACGGAACCATCGAAATCTGGCCGCATATCATACACACCACAAACAGAAATACACTTTTTGAATAAAGAAGGGTGTTTGAGCATCATATTTGTGGCTAAAAACGCACCATCCCTCACACCGGCCACCATAATGTAATCGTTAGAACTGTCTTTTTGCATTTTTGGAATGAGTTCATCAATCACGAAACCTTCGATATGCAGATAATGAATAAGCCTGCTTTTGGGAGCAACGGTTGCATCAAAAATTGTTTTATACTCCGGCTGCTGAAGCGTGTAGACCATATTCAGGCCATTATCAATCTGGTACTCGAGTGACTTCAGGAATTCCTTGTCAGCACCGGTCTCGTCGCATGCAGCATTGAAAAAAAGCACCGGAGTACCAGAAGTTCCGTATACGTGAACTTTCGCCTGCTCACCCAAACTAGGGCTTCTCCATTGTTTGACGCTTACCTTCATTGCCGTACCTCTGTGAAATGAGTTTGTATTTGAAAGATGATTTGCACTGGTTCTCAAACATAAGCACAAAGATGTAGAATACGCAACAAAAAAGCGCTTTTATTTATAATTAGAAATCACGTGTGGAAGGCGTTTTTTCTACCTGTTTCTCCACCAGACGCGTGGCAATATGGAGAGCTTTTCGGTTGTAGACAGAAAAGCACGCTGTGTGAAAACCTGATAATCGTTCTCGCGGATACGTGTTAGAATCTTGCTGTAGTTTAGCCTTGCCATAGCTACCGGATAGTGGCTGTCCCGTGAAAGCATTGGAATGCCGGCATCAGCATGCTCGTAATAACGCTCAGCTCGCTGTATCTGAAACTCCATAAAGTCCCTGAACTTTTGGTCGAGCCTGTGGTCAAACAGGTCCTGCTCTGTAATTCCGAACTGCTTGAGCTCGTCTTGTGGCAGATAAATTCGACCTCTGTTGAGATCTTCACCGATATCGCGCAGAATATTAGTAAGCTGCATAGCAATGCCAAGGCTTTCGGCGTGCTCAAGGGCTTTTTTATCTGAATAGCCAAAAATCTCACTGACCATCAGGCCTACAACAGACGCTACTTTGTAACTGTAGGTATAAAGCTCATCAAAATTGTTATATCGGCTCTTTGTGAGGTCCATACACACCCCTTCCATGAGCTCAAAAGGCAGCTCAATAGGGATATGGTACTCCTTCAACACATCAGAGAGCGCTAATAAAATGGGGTGATCAAACTTCTCACCGTTGTAAGTTCTGGTAAGCTGATCTTTCCACTCGTCAAGCATTTCAACAATTTGGGTCTCCGTAAGTTTTTGCTGAGCTACAAGGTCTTCTGCTTCATCAACCAAATCATCTATGTATCTGCACAATGCGTATACAGCAAAAATAGAACGCTGCTTTTTGTTGGGCAAAAAACGTGTTGCCATGTAGAACGTTTTGGCATACTCCCGCGTGATTTGTCTGCAGTGGCGGTATGCATCTCTAAGCTCTGATGCCTGAACTTCATCTATAACCGACGTATGAAAGCTGGAACGCTCATATACCGGACGGATAATGTGATATGGAAGCTTGAGTATGTAATTCATGATCTGATCTGTCGGAGTGGTTTCACGCTACAATGTGGAAACGCTTTTGAAAGTTCCTTATTTGAATGGGTTAACAGGATTTTTTAGGTATGGTGAGGAACAATTCGTGCTTTTCAGATCATTGGCGTGATGCAAACATCATATGTAAGTTAACACATGAAGGCCAAATAACAAGTTTTCGAACTCTATTATTTTGCGTCATAAACCATGAAAAATAAATCAGATGTGAATGCAAATTTTTGCACTGAATAAATCAATAGAGCGCAAATAACATCTTGAATTGAAAATGATATTGCTTAAATTGGCTCGGAATGGATTACGCGTTTCAAATTGGTGTATTCTAAACGGTTTAAAGAGTTGTTTTAACCATACATATTTCTCCTAACAATACTGCGTGGCATAACCCAATGGCGAAAAAGATTACAATTTACGATGTGGCTAAAGAGGCAGGTGTTGCCATATCTACGGTATCAAGAGTTCTGAACGAGTCTCCGTATGTATCTGATGAAACCAAAACCAAGGTCCAGGCAGCAATCGATAAACTGGACTTTTATCCTCAGGTAAACGCACGCATGCTGGCCAAACGCCAGCCACAGATTATTGCCGTTGCCGTTCCAACCTTCACCACACCCTTCTTTAATGAAGTACTTAAAGGCGTGAAGGATGAAATTAGCAAACTGGATCTCGACTTTATTATTTATAACACGGGCTCTGAAGACCCTGAAGAGAATTTCAAACGATTTGTTGATCGCGGCATTCCGGACGGTCTTGTTATTTTTTCGATAGACATAACCGATCCGGTACACAAGCGTCTTACCGATTACGATATTCCTGTTATTCTGGTAGGCTCCAATCACCCTTCCTATGACTACTTTTACTGGAACAATTACAAAGGCGGATACAAAGCCGGTGAGCATCTCGTAAAAAAAGGCTACAAGAAAATCGGCCTTATTCGTTCGCATACAAAATCCAGCGTATCGGATGAAAGAGAAAAAGGATTTCGTGATGCGCTAAAAGAAGCAAACATCACCCTGAACGAAGATATGCTGGTAACCGGTATTACCCGAAAGCATGCCGGGTTTAGCGAAGAGGCCGGGTATGAAGCAGTTAAGATTCTCAAGGAGCGTAATTCTATTCCGGAGGCTCTCTTCTGCTCGAATGATGCACAGGCTATTGGCGCGATTCATGCGCTACGTGAATTGGGTCTCTCCGTTCCTGAAGATGTAGGTGTGGTTGGCTACGATAACATAAAGATTTCGAAGTTTATGGATCTTACCACAATTGATCAGGCAATGTATGATGTAGGCACCCGTGCTATTCAGCGTCTTTCTGAGCGTTACAAAGACAAGAACATCAAGCTCAAGCAAACAATCATTGAGCCTGAGCTCATCGAACGTAAATCCACACGGCGCCCGTCTTGAGTACTAACAATCTGCTGCAATTCTGCATAAACCTTACCTCAGCAGAAGGATTTCCTGAACCCAAACGCGGTAAAGTACGTGATATTTACGAACTCAATGACAAAACGCTTGCCATTGTAGCTACCGACCGCATTTCATCTTTCGACCATATTTTGGGTGAAGCTATCCCCTGCAAAGGCCAGATTCTAAACCGGATTGCAGCCTTTTCGATGGAAAAGGTTACAGATATTATCGATACGCACATAATCGACATTCCGCATCCGAATATTACAATAGCCCACAAGTGTGAACCTCTTCCTGTTGAAGTCGTAGTTCGCGGCTATCTTACCGGCCATGCGTGGCGCGAATATTCCTCCGGGCTTCGAATTTTGTGCGGCGAGTCTATGCCCGACGATATGAAGCAGTTTGATGCTTTTCCCGATCCGATTCTCACGCCTACAACAAAAGCCAACGAAGGCCACGACGAAGACATCACCCATAAAGAAATCGTCGACCGTAAGCTGATCTCGAAGAAACTTTGGGATGAGGTTACAGATGTTGCCTTTAAACTTTTTAAAAGAGGCACTGAAGTAGCTGCCAGTCAGGGACTTATACTCGCCGATACCAAATACGAGTTTGGTCTTCTCGACGGAAAATTGATGCTTATCGACGAGGTTCACACACCAGACTCATCTCGCTACTTCTACAAAGAGTCGTTCGAAACTTTTGCCAATACGGGTGAAGAGCCTGAACAGCTTTCAAAAGAGTTTGTGCGCGAATGGCTTAAAGCCCATAACTTTACAGGTAAACCGGGGCAAACGCTTCCGATGTTGCCCGACTCTTTTCGTATTGAAGTTTTCGAAAAGTATGCGCAGCTTTATCGTGTTCTTACAGGTGAAGAATTCACGCCGGTAATAACTCCAGAATTTGACCATACGCTTTCCGAGATCCTCAAAAAATACGTATAGATAAGCTAACTGCTTCAGCATATACTATACGGCATTAAATATTGTGCCGGTATTCTTTAATGTATAAGGACATGAAAAATCATCTGCCGCCTATTTTAACCAAGGCTGTAACTATCGCACTATTTGCATTATCGCTTGCTGCTTTCAACCCTTCCGACCTGATTGCAAGCAATGCCGTCACGTACGACAGCCTGGAAAGCAACTTTCCCGAAATTACTTCCGAAACAAAACTCGGGCTTACGCTCAGTGGTGGCGGAGCCAAAGGCTTTGCGCATCTTGGTATACTCAAAGTATTGGAAGAAGTAGGCATGCCAATAGACTACATTACCGGCACCAGCATGGGCGCACTTGTTGGTGGTTTGTATGCTATGGGGTACAGCATCGAGTTTATTGAAAACCTTGCATTCAGTCTCGACTGGGATGACCTTTTTTCAGATGAAATTCGTCGTCGTCACATACCTATGGAGGAGAAAGACTGGGACAGCGTTTACCTTGTAACCCTGCCCATTATCGAAAAGTCCATAGGGCTGCCTTCAGGAGTAGTTGCCGGCCAGCGTATTGAAATGCTTTTAAACCAACTTACCTGGCCCTATCCGGGGCATCAGGACTTCATGGATTTTCCCATACCATTTGCCTGCGTCGCTACCGACCTGGAAACCGGTGAAGCCGTCGTGTTTACTGAAGGATTTCCGGCTGAGGCCATCAGAGCCAGTATTTCGATCCCGAGCGTATTTATGCCCAAACGGGTCGACGGCCGAATTTTGATTGATGGTGGCGTAGTTCGTAACCTTCCCGTTGAAGAAGCCCTGGAGCTCGGTTCTGACATCGTAATCGGGGTTAATGTCAGCTCGCCTCTCATGGGCGCAGACGAAATATTCAACATTCTGGATATTATGGATCAAACCGTTTCATTCCAGATCAGTAAGAATATACATCGTTCGATGGAGTTAACCGACATCATGATGGTAGATCATGATATATTTGATTTCAATATTCTGGATTTTGATAAAGCTAAAGATATAGTTGACAAAGGTGAAGAGCTTGCCAGAATGTATTATGACGAACTCAAAGAATTAGCTGACCAGCTGAATGAAGCCAGAGGGACGCTTCCTACCTATCCTGCCATAGCCGAACGGGAAAACATGATTTACATGTCTCAAATTGAGATTCTTGGCGTAGATGATGGATCTGAGAATCAGGTTAAATCCAAGCTTATGCTTGAGCCGGGCACCTATATCACCCTTGAGGATATCACGCTCGGGATTGAAAATATCTACGGGCTTCAATTCTACAACAGCGTTAGTTATAAACTTCTCAATGATGAAGATTTTGAAGGGGCCTATATTTTGCAGGTAGAAGTTTTAGAAAGACAGCTTGACCTTTTCCGATTTGGCTTCAATTATGATAATCTGCGGCGGGCTTCCATTCTTTTGAATACAACTTTCAGAAATTTACTCTATCCCAATTCGGTAACCCGGCTTAATGTAAAGCTTGGTGAGGAACCTTATGTGGACGCCCGCTTTTTTAACTATCTCACCAACGAGTCGAATTTTGCACTAAGCATGCGCCTTAATTATTCGCTCTATCGCATCGACACCTTCAACACTGCTGGCGACCGGATCTCGAGTTTTAATACAAATTCAGTATTTCTGGAAGCGATGGCTGTTCCCTTCGTAAATAATAAAATCCAATTTTCAATGGGTGTCAGGCAGGAGTTCTTTGATATCACCACCAGGGTTGGTGAACTGGACTTCCCTTTTGGCTCGACGAGCATTAGTCAGCTTATTGCCCGAATGAATTATGATAACCTCGACCGGCTCAACTTCACTCAGCGCGGTCATAAAATAGATCTTGAGGCTTCACAATCAGTGGATGTATTCGATACTTCAATTAACTACTTTCAGGCGCGTTTTCTCTGGAATGGTCATATTCAACTATCGGACCCGCTTGTGATGCTACTGGGGAGTAAGATCGGTTATGCAACCAGCGACCTTCCGCTTCACCGGCAGTTTCACCTCGGAGGTTATCCCGACTTTGTTGGATATCAACTTTATGAACTCGGTTCAAGCAATGTGAGAGTTGCACAACTTGGATTTCAATACCGCATTTTTTCGGATTATTATCTAAGCACGCGTGGGAACATAGCCAGTACGGAAGCACTTGATGAAATTGATTTTGCAAATACCCCGCTCCGCATTGGATGGAGTATAGGTGCGGGATGGGATAGCCGGATTGCGCCTTTCCGTGTATCCTTCATGGGAAGTAAGCGCAACCCGATTATGATTTACTACTCTGTAGGCGTTCGATTCTGATTCACTGGTAATAACCGGGCTCAATCAGCTTTTCATATTATTGAACTGAAGCGGCAAGTCGATATCAGCTCCTTTTAACAAGGCCATCACTTCCTGGAGATCATCGATTTTCTTGCCCGTTACGCGCACCTTGTCATCGTGGATGGCACCCTGAACTTTAATTTTGCTGTCCTTTATTTTCTTCACAATCTTTTTCGCGTTATCCCGGTCGATGCCTTCACGAAGTACAACAGCTTGCTTTAGTCCGCCATGAGAGGTGCCTTCAGCCTCTTTAAACTCTATACTTTTGGGATCCAGCTTGCGCTTAATGAAATTGCTCACAAGCATTTCACGCACGGCTTTTAGCTTCATACTGTCTTCGCAGGTAACCGAAATAGTTTTCGACTTTCTATTAAACTCTACCTCGGTTTTTGAATCCCGAAAATCATACCTTGTGCTGATTTCCTTCTGAGTATTATTAATTGCGTTATCTACTTCCTGAAGATCAATCTCGTTTACAACGTCGAATGAAGCCATGATGAAATGCCTGAGTTGGGTTTACTGTTAGTTTTATTCAATTAATTAGAGTCGCTAAAATAGCTAAATTTAGATAAAAGAGTGAATGGATTCACTAACACACGTACTTCTTGGAGCCGCAATCGGAGAAGCCACGCTTGGCAAACAAGCGGGAAAAAAAGCTATGCTTTGGGGAGCATTGGCTGCAACTGCGCCTGATCTGGATGTTCTTGTTGGCGTTTTAATGAATGATGTGGACAAAATCATATTCCATCGAGGTATCACGCATTCAATTTTCTTTATTCTGCTCATCAGTCCGCTTTACGGGTGGTTTATTTCTAAGGTGCACGCACGTGAACCCGTAAACTGGAAACAGTGGACGCTACTGGTATTTCTTGCCCAGTTCACCCATACCCTGCTTGACAGCTTTACCTCCTACGGAACTCAGGTTTTTCTGCCGTTCACCAATGAAGCCATCAGTCTAAGCACTATTTCTGTTCTGGATCCGATTTTTACGCTTCCACTGCTTGTTGGTGTCATAATCTTGCTTATTCCACGAAAAAGCTCATTCAACAGACAACGAACAGCTTTTATATCAATTTGCATTGCCTGCCTGTATCTTGCCTTTACGGTTTTCAATAAAGTGCACGTAGATACCCGATTTCAGTCGGCGCTGGAAAACAGAGGTGTTGAGGCGTCTCATATTGACGTGAAGCCTACCCTGCTAAATAATCTGCTCTGGCGCGGGATAGCAAAGGTCGAAGGTACCGATCAGTATCTTGTTGGCTACTATTCAATAGCAGACGGCAATCCGAATATCGATTTTGAGCTTAGTGAGGGTAATCATCATTTACTACTACCATATTCAGACAAGCGCTCCGTCCAGCGACTGAAATGGGTTAGTCAGGGTTTTTACAGCATAGAGGTAACAGAATTCGGGTATCTGTTTAATGATCTGCGATTCGGGCGAGTAGCTGAATTCTCCGGTGATGATTCCACGCCATATGCATTTTCCTACATGCTAAACCGGGTTGAAGGACAACGTGACTTTGATGTACATCGCGTTGAGCTTCAAATCGACCGGGAGCGGGAAAGTGGCTCCATTGGCCAGCTTTGGGATAAAATCAGAGGTCGTGATTAATAGCCGAATAAATCCCGGTTTCGGTCACCTTTTTGGAGCGTCTCTATGTCGAGCTGGCCATCTTCTCCAATCACGGTTCTGCTGTGCATTGGATGGGAACTCAGCCTTTTGATGTACAAATCGACGAGCTCGAGTTTTCTAACTAAGCTTTTAGACTCTGCTTCGAGATGGTTCAGCTGAAACCTGACCCGATACCAGGCATACATTTCATCCGAATCTGTGCCGTTCCATTCACTGTTGAACTGCTGTTTGAGCTCCTGCTCGAGCGAAAGCGTTTCTTTTCGGGATCTCAACCAGCGTACGTGCGCATAGCTGAGCGCGAGGGCGATAATCAAAAAACCGAATTCGATAATGGCTACTTCATACATAAATACAGGGGCGTAAATGTTACGATTCTACTGTATTTAACCGCGATTAGCCGCGATACATTCGCTTCTTAAGCTTCGAATTATTTAAAGCGTTTGTGTATGTCTTCCAATGGGATAAAGACGGTGGTCGGCCTGTTGAGCGGATCAAGGAAAGGATTATCACAGGCAAAAAGCTGATCAATAAGAGCTTCCATCTCAACCTGGGATAGCTTTTTTCCTCGTGGAATAGCGGCTTTCGATGCAAAAGACATCACCAGTTTTTCCCTGTGGGATAATTTCACCGGACCTGAATACGACTGATACTCCTGAAGAATGGTTTCGATAATTGGCTTTTCATCCCCCATATTCAAATCGGCCGGTACGCCCGATACAAGCGCTGAGTTGCCGCTGAGAAGCTGAATATTAAAACCAATTTTCTTGAGCGTGGGCAGCACCTCTTTTAAAAGGGTGAAGTCTGATGCCGAAAAGTCTATCGACTGAGCAAATAGCAGCTGCTGTGTGCTTGGAAGACCAGTCTCAGTGCTACTGAGAGCTTTTTCATAGATGATGCGCATATGGGCGTAATACTGATCTACGATAAACATGCCTGAGCGCGTCTGAGAAATAACATACTGGTCGTGAAGCTGCCAGAATCCGCGACCACGGTCGTAGTGCTTCTCCTGGGGCTTACGGTGTCTGGACAGTAGCGGATTTCCAGTCTCACCCTCGGGGTTCAAATCTGTCTGACTGCTTTCGCCTTTTGTACCAACAGATGGATAGAGCTTTTCCATAATTTCAGTTCCCGAAATACCGCTCTGCTGAAATCCAGTGCGATCGGATCCACGCTGATAGCGATTCGAAAACGAATCCCGAGGAGCAGAGAAGCCACTTTCAAAAGAAAATGATCCGGATGAGCCTCCGCCCTGAAGCTCATCACCAAAAACACCACCACTCACATCGGGTACCTGAAAACGTTCATTGAGCGCCCGCTTTATAATAGAACGGGTGAATGTGGAAACGCTGCGCTCATCGTCGAATTTTACCTCAAGTTTTGTAGGATGAACGTTTACGTCCACTTTCTGCGGGTCAACATCAAAAAACAAGGCATAAAACGGATACTGCTCTTTACCAATCCACGTGCTGTAAATAGACTGGATAATGTAATTAAGATGGCGGTGCATAAATGGCCGGCCGTTCACAAACAGGAACTGTTCTCCCCTGTTTTTCTTCGCCATTTTAGGGTCGATCAGATAGCCTTTAATTGAAACTACGCTGGTTGACTCCTGAACGGGAATGAGACTTGCTTTGTACGACTTGCCAAAAATTCCGGCAATTCGATCAGCCAGAGACGAGGCCGGAAGTTTATAGATGTTCTCCTTGTCGTCAATTAGCTCAAAGCTGATCTCAGGATGGGCCAGAGCCGCCTGCTGTACGGTAATGATGATATGACGAAGCTCAGTTGCATCAGTTTTCAGAAAAGCACGTCGTGCAGGAACGTTGAAAAAAAGGTTTTTGACGCTTACCGTTGTACCCGGCTCGGTAGCTGCTGGAATAATATCAGATGGTGTTCCGCCCCTGATGTCGTACTCCCAGCCGGAATCATCACCTATACGCTTGGTCTTCAGGTTAACGTGCGCAACCGATGAGATCGACGCCATAGCCTCGCCCCGAAAGCCGAGCGTATGTATGTTATACAAATCTTCGACGGTGCTGATTTTCGATGTGGCGTGCCTTTGGAAACAGAGCGGAATATCAGCTTTGGAAAGGCCGCAACCGTTATCGGTTACCTGAATCATCGTGCGACCTGCATTTATAATAAGCAAACGAATAAAGTCTGCACCGGAATCAATCGAGTTATCCAGCAGCTCTTTTACAACCGAGGCAGGTCTTTCCACGACTTCACCGGCCGCAATTTTATTGGCCAGCTCGTTCGAAAGAACATGTATTACGTTTTCCGGTGATGTACTCGTACTCAAAGTTGTATCTGTGATAATATCGAAGGATTGTTAGTAGCGGGGCCGGGGTAGTTTTGCTGTAAAACGGAAGAGTCAGAGCTGAAGAAAAACCCAGAATAGGCCGAACAGTATCGCTGCATAAAGTATAACAGACCGAACCTGCCCCCTGCTTGATTTACTCTCAAACTGTATTTGCTTCCTGATTTTTTTTGCACGGTCTTTCTTTTCGTCGTAATACTTTGGCTTATAATCAAAACGCTTGTGCCGTTTCCTTTTTCCAATAATAGGTCCTAACATGGCTGAGCTGTTTTTTATTCGAATTGGATATGAGAATATAACTAATTTGAGTCAGAGATATTTCCCTGAGTGCAAATTACCGAAGGCTGAAAAACATCAGTTTACGGGCTTTTCGATAGCTTTAAGCGCACCGGATGTTATTATATAAACCTGATTCCGGCTTACAGCAATTCCCTGTATGTCAGCCGTAATGTTGTGCGTGAACCTGTGAAGCGGGCGACCGTTAAGATTAAAAACGATGAGGTCAGTATCAGTTGCACCCCAGATTTTTTCACCTCGAACATAAAAAGCTCGAACTCCGGACGACGCCGCGGCAAATCCCCGATATCCGCCCTGAGCGGTAATTTCATGGAACAGTCCACGGCCCATTTCCAACAGGAAAAGCCTGTCTTCAAATGAGGCTATGCTTCTAAGCGGAAGCTCAAGATCGAACACAGAAAGAGAGACTGACAATTGAAAGCGACCGTTGCGGTCGTATTTAAGCAGATGTTCTGACTCGGCATCATACACAAAAATATCACCGAAGTTATTTACAGTAACCGCTTCAGGTCTAAAAAAAACCGGATTGATACCTTGTCTGTCAGACGGTGGTGTGATGGTGCTCAGATAGGACAATCTCCGCTCAAAAACCTGAACGCGCGCATTATTCCGGTCAGCCACAAATATCTGCAGTCCGTTAGTAGCATCAATCGAAGAAGGGGCATCGAAACGGTAGTCACCTAACCCTCTTGACCCTACCGAATCAGTACGGACTCCCCGATCATCAATTCTGAGAATACGGTTTCTTCCCTGCTCAACAACAAAAAGGCTGTTATCTGTACTTACGTAATCGATGGCAACAGCGCTGCGAAATCCGCTGTTTATTGTTCTGAACTGAAGCTCAGCATCGGTTCTTTCAACAACTTGTGAGCTAACATTTTCATCTTCAGCAATATGTGATGTCTCTGCCTGACCCGAGCAGGCCAAAGCCCCAAAAGCCATCATCAAAAGCTGAAGAACAATTCTCATCAGAACCTCTTAAGCCCTTTGGCTCCAATATCTTTTCGATAATACATGCCATCGAACGAGATATTTGAAACGGCATCATACGCCTTATGAATCGAGTCGCTGAGCGTGTCCGCTTTAGAGACTACGTTAAGCACCCGACCGCCATTGGTAACCAAACGACCATCATCATCCTTTTTCGTACCGGAATGGAATACGTGCAGATTATCGGAATCAGCAGGGATACCCGTAATAGCTTTACCTTTTTCGTATTTACGCGGATAGCCTTCAGAGGCAAGGACCACGCAGGTGTAGTACGATTCGGTATCTATTTTAATATCGATGTAGTCCAGCTTTCCGTAGACAGATGCCATCATTATCTCTATCAGGTCGGTTTCGAGCGCCGGAAGAATAACCTGACACTCCGGATCGCCGAATCTGCAGTTGAACTCGATTACCTGCGGCCCTTTTGTAGTCATCATTAGTCCGCAGTAGAGAATGCCTTTATAGGGTATACCCTCTGCAGCCATGGCGTCGACCATCGGCAATACAATTCGCTGACGAATGTCCTCGAGTGCATCCTGGTCCAAAACAGGAGTTGGAGCATATGCTCCCATTCCACCTGTATTTAGTCCGGTATCCCCCTCGCCGATACGCTTATGATCCTGTGCATCCATTAAAATGGTAGCCGTATCACCATCACAAACGGCAAAGACGGATACTTCCTCACCTTCCAGATACTCTTCAATAACAAGACGGTAAGAAGCTGCGCTCAAAGCAGGATCGTTCTGCATATACTCAAGTGCTTCTTTGGCTTCTGCCTTATTTTTTGAAATAAATACGCCTTTTCCGGCGGCCAGACCATCGGCTTTGAGCACCATTGGCCAGGTTTCGTTATCCTCGACAAATGCCTCAGCTGCAGCCCACTCATTGCGCTCGAACAGCCGGAAATTTCCCGTAGGAACATTGTACTTCTGCATAATTTCCTTGGCAAACGACTTGCTGCCTTCCAGCCTGGCGGCCCCTGATGTTGGTCCGAAGGCTGCTTTTCCGTGTGTTTCAAGAAAATCAACAATGCCATCGACCAGCGGCTGCTCGGGGCCAACTACGGTGAGACCAATTTCATTTGCTTCTATAAAAGCAAGAACGGCCTCATGGTCACGAATATCGAGTTCCACATTTTCACCGCAAAACTCGGTGCCCGGATTTCCCGGAGTAATGAACAGTTTGCCTATTGACGGAGAGTTACGGAGGGCCCATGCCAAAGCATGTTCACGCCCTCCGCTACCAATTAGAAGTACGTTAATGGATTCCATTAGCTGGAGTATATTTTACCGGCAAAATGAACAATTTCGCTAAAACTATCGGGTTTAAGGCTTGCGCCGCCAATGAGGCCGCCATCAACATCTTCCTGAGAAAGAAGCTCGTCGGCGTTTTTGGCGTTCATGCTTCCACCGTACAGAATTCTTATCTCAGCAGCCGTGGCTTCATCATACAGACCAGCCAGTTCCTTGCGGATGAAGGCATGGATTTCCTGAGCCTGCTCTGGTGAGGCCGTTTCACCTGTTCCGATCGCCCAGACGGGTTCGTAGGCAATCACGGTTTTGAGCGCATCATTTTTACTGATGCCTTCCAGACCTTTAACAACCTGCGAGCGGACCACATCGAAGTGGCGGTCTTCTTTGCGCTCTTCCAGCAGCTCACCAACGCAAACAACCGGAGTAAGTCCCGCTTCGATTGCTTTCTTGGTTTTCTTGTTTACGGTCTCGTCTGTTTCGTTGTAATACTGTCTGCGCTCGGAGTGTCCGATAATTACGTGATCTGCGCCGGTTTCTTTAATCATCGCAGCAGTGATTTCACCGGTGAATGCGCCTTTATCCTCGAAATGAAGATTCTGCGCCCCGATGTGGAGCCCGTCTACTGATGAAGCTGCATCAGCGGCCGCATGTAGCGATGTATAAACAGGGCAAAGCAGTATGCTTACGCCTTCCGGTGCTTTGCTTACCAATTTGGTAAACTCATTGAAATAGGCTTTGGTCTCGGCTACGTTCTGGTGCATTTTCCAGTTGCCGGCAATTAAAAATGTTCTCATGAAGGATCCTCGTTTAATAATGTTCTTATGTCATTTTCTATGACGGACAGATCTGTGCCTGAATACTTTCTTATAATGGTGCCGTCCGGCGCCACAAGCACGCGAGTGGGCTGAACCACTACGTTAAGTAAGTCCATCAACCCGGCAGAGTGAACCTGACGGGATTTTGCTACAGGCCATGGTGTTGGCCGTTCTTCGTAAAACGCCTGTATGGTAACCGGGCTTTCTGTAGTTGGCACGGTTAGAAACTGCACTTCGTCGTTTATGTCTTCATACAGAAAACTAAGCAGCGTGTGTTCGGTAATATATCGTCCTGAGGCAAGGTTTGCCACTTCAAGCAGCAGATATTTGCCCTCAAAATCGGAATTTGTTACTCTTCTTTCATCCTGGAGGAGCAGCTCAAATTCGGGCATTGGCATGCCTTTAGCTAGATTCTGAATATCATACAGATAAATTTCCGACCACTGATTCAGGGTTCGGTCATCGGCGTACTTAAGGCGGAAATCGTTCAGGTAACGTAATGCACGCTCATTATCATCATGCTCAGTTAGAAGCTCAATCTTGCGCATTTCGAGCAGGATATGATCATCTTCCGAAATATCAAGCGTTCGAATTGAATCTATGAACGCAATGCCTCTATCCACACCATTTAATCTGGTGATAGCGTCCGCTGCGATGGTTGCACGGTCAGCTTTGAACTCAGACATCTCTCTCAGACCTTGTCTGGCTCTTTGAAGCACAAGCTCATCATCCCAGCCCTGAATGACCTCAATAGAACGAAGCGTGCCGGTTTCGGCTGCTAAAGTGTTAGGATGCGTGTCCTGAATTGACCAAAACAGATCGCTCCAGGTGCGCATCAAAATTGGAATCGTATCCTGAGAGACTTCCGTATAGCCCGCATTTATGAAATCAACCACGCGGCCGAAGTTACGCTCCACACGACGAAAATCGTTTACTGCAGAATTTTCAACTGACTCGGCGCGAAAGGTCTCACTGAAGCCCGGAATCTCACCACGCATCTCTACGGCATCTCCATCGGCCAGCACAACGGTTGAAGTCGAAATCAGACGCTGATTTCTGGTAATTGAAATAACGTACTCGTTGCGTTCACGAAAACTGGCGGTCCCCGAAAACATACCGTTCACGTCCGTCACAGCATAGAACAAGGTATCCAGCTGCGAATTAAACTGATCGAAATGTACAATCGCAACGCCAATACCGGAGTAATCTCCGGTGCTGTCAAGAGTGTGATCAACAGTAATCATCCCGGATATTTCTGCTGAGCTACTTTGGGCCTGAGCCTCACCGTTAGTTAAAAATGAAACCCCTAAAAGGAGCACACAGAAACTGATAAGAGTAGAAATAGACTTCATGTATAGATTTAATAGTTAGTTGTCGAGTTTCTTTTGGACCATTTCGGTCACCATTTTGGGGTTGGCTTTTCCTTTGGTCTGCTTCATAATCTGGCCGACAAAGAAACCCATAAGTTTTTTAGCACCCTCACGATAACGTGAAACCTCGTCCGGATTGTCTGCCATCACCTGCTCAATTATCGGCTCAAGAAATCCCGTATCAGAAACCTGAATGAGGTTTTTAGCATTAGCGATTTCTTCAGCGCTCTGATCCCCGTCGAGCATTTCATTAAATATGGTTTGAAGAGCCGACGAGTTGATCTTGTCGGCTGCACGAAGTTTTATCAGGCCGGCAAGTCGAGCAGGCTTGATAGGGAACTCCCGTATTTCAAGGCTTCTTTCGTTAAGCACGCGCTTTACTTCACTCAAAATCAGGTTTGCGGACTGCTTCGCATTTCCGCTTTGTTTGTGAAGCTCTTCAAAAAAGTCGGCAAGATCTCGCTCTTCTGTTATTAGCGCTGCATCTTTTTCAGGGAGACTTAAATCATCTATGAGTCTCTGCATGCGAACATGAGGTAACTCCGGGAGTTCGCTCCTGATTTCATCGAGCATTTCATTGGTAACAATCACCGGCGGCAGATCAGGATCGGGAAAATACCGGTAGTCGTGCGCTTCTTCTTTTGAGCGCAGCTGCCGGGTTTCAAGACGGTTGGCATCCCACAAAAGGGTTTGCTGAACTACTTCACCGCCGTTAAGCAGAAGCTGCTTCTGTCGCTCAACTTCATAAGAAAGCGCTCTCTCCACGTTTCGGAAAGAGTTGAGGTTTTTGATTTCCGTTCTTGTGCCAAGCTCCTTTTGGCCTGCAGGTCGAATAGAAACGTTGGCATCACAGCGTAGGCTTCCCTCCTCCATGTTGCCATCACACACTTCCAGATACTGAACGATTTGTTTAATTCTGGTGAGGTAGGCATAAGCTTCCTGCGGCGAGTGGATATCCGGCTCAGTAACGATTTCAATCAGCGGAGTCCCGGCTCGGTTCAGGTCAACCAAAGTGTTGTACGGATCCTGATCATGAATTGATTTTCCCGCATCCTCTTCCATATGAATCCGGTTGATGCCAATTCTCTTTTCGGTTCCGTCTTCCAGCGTTACATCGATATGGCCATCATAACAAATGGGCGTATCGAACTGTGAAATCTGATAGCCTTTGGGAAGATCCGGATAGAAATAATTTTTGCGCGCAAAGATGGATTTTCGGGCAATTTCACAGTTGGTCGCCAGGCCCATTTTGATGATGTATTTCACCAAATTTTCATTTAATACGGGCAGTGTTCCGGGATGACCAAGGCAGAGCGGTGATATCTGCGTATTCGGTTTTGCGCCATACTCTGCTTTTACCGGGGCAAAAGCTTTTGTGCGCGTAAGAAGCTGTGCGTGTACCTCGAGACCGATAACCGTTTCGAAAACGGTATCCTGATTGATTTCAGGCTGAGTTCCTGTACTCAAAAGAAGCTGATATGGTTGCGGTTTACTGTTTGCTACAGCTAACCAATTTACAAAAGATAACCCGATAAATCACCCACTTTATCGGGTTATTGCTCAAATTCAGCCACCGAAGCAGGCAGCGGTGATTGTGCTTTTCCTACTTGTATAGCTGCTGCGAAATACAGTGGATACTCCCCTGCCCCCAAACCAAATCGGCACAAGGCACCGGGATGATTTTGTGAAAGGGTAAATGCTTGCTGAACAGATCTATCGCCTGCTGATCATATCTCTCATCATACACAGGCAGCAATACTGCGCCGTTTATGAAATAAAAATTAGCATAGCTTGCAGGCACGTGCTCAGAGCCATCAACCGTTGTGCCTTCAATTTTAGTCTCGGGCATAGGAAGCGTTACGATATTGAATGGGTTACCTTCCGCGTCGGTCGCATTCTTAAGAATTTCAAGATTCTCCTGAAGCGTTTTATAGTTGACATCATTTTCATCATCCGTCACCATCGTCATAATGGTTCGCTCATCCAGAAATCGGCTGAGGTCGTCAATATGCCCGTCGGTATCGTCACCGGCCAGGCCATTCTTAAGCCAGATGATTTTTTCCTGACCCAAATAAATCATCATCCGCTCTTCGATTTCATCTTTACTCATATCCGGGTTTCGGTTCGGATTGAGCAGAACCGATTCGGTGGTGAGCATCACCCCTTTTCCGTTGGTCTCAATTGAGCCACCTTCGAGAATCATCCCCGGAGTAAACATGTCGATACTTAGCTCACCGGCGATGAGAGCAGGAACCGCATCATCAGAATCAAACGGAGGATATTTCCCGCCCCAGGCGTTGTAACCCCAGTTTGTAATTGCAACTTCTCCTGTTGCTTCGTTTCGGACGAAAATCGGGCCGAAATCTCTCGCCCAGACATCATTACTCGTGTGAAGGTGAAAGATGATGCGCTCCGTGTCCACACCAAACGACATTAGTTTAGCTACCACCCGGTTTTTCACCTTTTCATCATTTACTATCAGGTGAAGCTGCTCGGCCTCCACAACATGACCAATTATTTCGCAGTAGACTTTTTCAACTCGCTCCAGGAGTTCATCAGGCCATGTTTCTCTGTTGACGGGCCATGAAAGTAGTGTTCCATAGTGGCTAGTCCACTCAGCGGGCATGCGATAACCCAGTTCAGAAGGAGTTTTTTTGGTGTTCAATTGATGAGAGTGTTTAAAATGCGGAAATGTAAATAGTAAAGCCCGGGCGAAGAACTTATCGACCCATACGTTTTGTGAGGCCGTCATAGGCGTCGATACGGCGGTCGCGTAAAAACGGCCAGGTACGGCGTTGCGTCTCGATGAGATCAAGATCGACATCAGTAAGGAGGATTTCTTCCTCTTCACCGGCCTGCGCTATAATTTTACCAAAAGGTCCGGAGACAAAGCTGTCACCCCAGAAGCGGATATCTTCTTCCTGCCCGACCCGGTTGATCGCGGCAACAAAGCAGCCGTTAGCCACGGCATGACTGCGGTGCATGATTTCCCATGCGTCCATAAACTCCCGTTTTGTTTGCTGATCTTCGTTCGGGAGTACACCAATCGCCGTTGGGTAAAACAAAATTTTCGCCCCCTCCATAGCCGTAAGTCGGGCTCCTTCGGGGAACCATTGATCCCAGCAGATGAGCACGCCGATTCTGCCGAAGCGGGTATCGAAAGCCTTGAAGCCCGTATCACCTGGCGTGAAGTAGAACTTTTCGTGGAAACCGGGATCTTCAGGAATATGCATTTTGCGGTAGATGCCAAGCAGACTACCGTCTGCATCGTGCACTGTAGCAGAATTGTGATAAAGCCCGGCATCACGCTTTTCGAACAGTGAAGAAATAATTACAACGCCCAGCTCTTTTGCAAGCTTACCAGTCTGCACGGTTAACGGCCCGGGAAGCTCAACTGCTTTATCGAAATGCTCCTCATCGTGATTCTGGCAAAAGTAGTCGGATGTGTAAAGCTCCTGCGTGCAGATAATCTGTGCCCCCTGCTCAGCAGCTCCGCGAATGAGCGAAAACGTTTTATCAACATTTTCTTTATGAGTGGCTTCAGAGCTGGTTTGTATTAAGCCAAGCTTGACAATCTGAGACATAAAATATAGCCTTTCAGAGGCTGTGTGAATTAAAAAAGGATGTGAATATTACAGGACGGTAAATTACGGCAAAAGCATCCGAATCTCAATAAGGTGGAGGATTAGCTTTTAGTCATTCACGATTCTCACAAGCAAAAAAAATCCGGACAGCAACGCTGCCCGGATTGAGAATTTGGTTCAGTAAATGTATTTAAACGATTTAGCAGATGATGTTTAGCTAAGCATGCTCAGATGCGTGAAAAGATTCGAGCAAGGCGTGCATCTCTTTATTTCCCGAACTGTCCACATGATCCATAATGGTCCATCCTCGGTCGTCAATTACGTCTGCCCGTGCTCCGTTTTCAAGAAGAAAAGTGGCTACATCTTTATGGCCGTTTAATGCTGCCCAATACAGGGCGTTGGTACCTCTGTTATCAATTATATTTAAATCGGCTCCGCTGTCGGCGAGTTTTTTCAATATATCGAGGTGTCCTTTTTTTGCCGCTTTGTACGCAGCCGTGCGATTATGTTCATCCATAGAGTTGGGGTCGGTACCAGCCCCCAACATCGCGCTCACTTCGTCCAGGTTTCCACTTTCAACGGCATCAAGAAATTTATTATTCCCCATAGTCATACTCCGTTTTACAGGGTCGTTATTTTAGTTAAGAAGCTTCTGTATTCTACTAATTTCAGTGCCCAGAATCAACGTATTTATTTTTTCTATTCGCTTGAAATTGAACCGTTTAAGGCATAAATTGCGAAAATGTTATTCAGGCAATAATACATCTTTAGCTAACCTGACTTATAACAAAAAAAGCCCTGCAGAATACGTTATTCAGCAGGGCTTTTTTTATGCAAATCGATTATTTATCAGCGGTTGGCTTCAATGAGCTCGCTGATGGAGTTGTACTCGCGTTCAGGTCCTCTTGAACCGGTTTCCGCTTTATTGAATGTGCCGTCCGGGTTAACGAAAACCTTGTAGGGCAAGCCTCTGATCTCAAGTGCCGTTGCCAGTTCATCACCGTGCACAAACACAAAACGGTAATCGTGCTCGTCCATGAAACGGCGAACAACATCTTCCGTATCGGACCATCCCGGAGAAACAGCTACTACAACAAAGTCATCGCTGTACTCTTCCATCAGGCGATCAAGCGTAGGCATTACCGCTATACACGGGCTGCACCATGTTTCCCAGAAGTCTATCATGATGGTTTTGCCTTCGAAGTCAGAAACGCTTACCTCATTTCCGTCCCAGTCGGTAAATACAGCGGCTTCAACTGCCGCAATCTGCTCATCGGTGAGCGA
Source organism: Balneolia bacterium (assembly GCA_022565795.1). GTDB lineage: Bacteria > Bacteroidota > Rhodothermia > Balneolales > Cyclonatronaceae > Cyclonatronum. The sequence continues at coordinate 7,419 of JAIUMA010000001.1, read as the reverse complement.
CTCCTGTGCAAAGACATTGGCTACCGAAAATGAAAGCAGCAAAACGGAGAATAAAGCAGTTATACGAAAAGACATGGTTAGTCTGGTTAAGTTAATAGTGTTAGCCGGTTGATTACGTGTAGATTAACGCAGTTTAGCCCCGGAAAATGCCTTAGCTGAAAATATTTTTCAGCCTGGAAAAAAACCCGTTTTCAGATTCGGTCTGTTTGAGCGGATCGAAATGATCGGCCTGTCTGAGGTCTTCAACCAGTTTACGCTCGGAATCACTGATTTTCTTAGGAATAAAAACGTTCACACGAACAAACTGATCGCCTCTAAGGCTTGAGTTCAGTCGCTGAATTCCCTTCTCTTTCATACGCAGAAGTTTGCCGGACTGAGTTCCAGGCTCTACCCTGAGCTTAGCTTTTCCTTTTAGCGTCGGAACTTCAACTTCAGTTCCAAGAATAGCATCAGGAATACTGATTTGCAGATCATAAAAGATATGATCACCGTCACGTTCGAAGTATTCATGCTCTTTTTCTTCAATAACAACAATCAGGTCGCCAGCCGGACCGCCACGAAGGCCCGCATTTCCCTGACCACGCAGGGTAATGTAGTTGTTCGTCGAAACTCCGGCCGGAATCTTAACGGAAATAGTTTCTTCATTTCTGGTACGGCCATCGCCTCCGCAGGAAGAACATTTTCTCTTAATCGTGCGCCCTTCACCGTTACAGGACGGGCATGGCTGCACGTTCACAAATGAGCCGAACATGGTGCGGGAAACCTGGCGATATTCTCCTGTTCCATTACAGGATGAACATGTCATGAAATCTTCGTCGGTTTCAGCTCCTGTTCCGCGACATGAATCACACTTCGAATACTTTTTAACCTTCAGCTTTTTCTCAACACCGAAAGCCACTTCTTCCATCGTGAGTTTGATGGTCATTTTCATGTCGTTGCCCGGCACGCCCGCAGAGCGACGTCTGCTGCTGCGTTGTTGTCCACCGGCTGCACCGCCAAAAATGTCACCAAAGCGGGAGAAGATATCTTCAAAATCGATATCCTGATAGTTTGCACCACCGCCGAATCCGCCGCCGTTCATACCGGCATGGCCAAACTGATCGTAACGAGCTCTTTTATTGTCATCTTTCAGTACATCGAAGGCCTCTGCTGCTTCTTTAAATTTTGTTTCAGCGGAAGGGTCGTCTGCGTTTCGATCAGGATGGTATTGCATAGCCTTCTTGCGATAAGCACGCTTTATCTCATCCGGGTTGGCGTCTTTGGATACTCCTAAAACTTCGTAATAATCTCGTTTACTCATAGCTGATTTTTTATTCGCTCACAATCACTTTAGCATGGCGTATTACCTTCTCACCCAGTCGGTAGCCCGGCTCAAGAACCTGAAGCACAGTGTTGCTTTCCGTTTTTTTGTCGGGTGAAGGCTGACGAAGTAGCGCATCATGCAGGTCAACGTCAAACGGAACGCCAGACTCGTTGATTGATTCTATACCCATTTGCTCAAGCACGTTGGAAAACTTGCTGTACACCATCCGAACGCCTTTAGCGAATGAATCATCCGCATTTTCCGGGAGATTGCTGATACTTCTGTCAAGATCGTCATAAACCGGAAGGAGATCTTTTATAGCATTGATTTTGGCGTCATCGAAAAGCTGAACCCGCTCTCTTTGGGTACGCTTGCGCAGGTTTTCAAACTCTGCGACTTTGCGAAGAATCTGGTCATTTTTTTGATTGAGCTCATCACGAAGCTTTTCATTCTCTTCTAAAAGCTCATCGGCACTCATTCCGGTTTCGGCCTCAGTTTTCTCTTCGCCGTTCAATTCGGATTCTTGAGTAGCATCCAGCTCCTCAGAATCAAAGTCTTTTGCTTTTTTGTTGCTCATAAATTGGTTAAATAATTTTCGGTACTTCAAAAACTCGTTGAATCTGTTTCTGCACATAAACGCCAATAAGCGATTGCGCAGAAGGATATTATATTTGGTTCAAATTCTGCAAATATCATACCAAAGGCGGGTATTTCCGACCCTAAGGACATAAGTGCACAACTATGCCATTATGCAGAAGCGTTATGCCAGAGAGTCTGAAGTCTTGATTCCCACTTAAGCGCTTATTCTTCGCTAAAGATTTCAATCATATTACCATCAGGGTCTGATATAAAAAGAAAGCGTCCTTTCTTACGATTTGCAGGACCACTGAGAATTGTCACCTCATGTTCTCTCATAAATGCAGCTACTTCGTCTACAATCTCAGAGCGTGGTACGGTAAAGCCGAAATGGTCTACTCTGTAGTCCTTGGAATCGCGATTGTAGCTCGTTTCTGCCTCAACCAGTACAATTGAGTCTGTACCAATCCGGTACACGGCCATGCTGCGGCCCATTTTTTTCTCCAGCTCAAAACCCAACAACTCGCCATAAAACTTCTCTGCCTGGTCAATATTGTTAACCCGCAGTGTGATGTGGTTTAGTCCTGATGGCTTAAAGTTTTTCATGCTCATAAATTTTTCCGTTCCGTTAATAAAAAAAAATGGATTTTGCTGGTATGACTGCTTCTAACTGGCAGGGTACTAATTTACAAATACGGGCTCATCTTTAGAAATTCAAAACAACCGCTACCCCATGCAATTACAGTGAGGAATAACAGCAGAGATGTTCTAATAATTTCGTTTTTATTGCTACCTTCGAACGGACAAAAACTCTCGGTTATTTAATTCGGGAAACCATCAACTTTTCGAAGCAACTTCTACTCAACTATGGAAACCAATACCGCTAACCGCAACACTCAGCAGGCTGAAGGCGGAAAGCTGTACCTTGTGGGAACACCAATTGGCAATCAGGGCGACTTCTCTGCCCGTGCACGCGATATACTGGACAGCGTTTCTGTAATCGCATGTGAAGATACCCGAACCAGCGGCGGCTTTTTACGGAATATGGCTATCCGCACTCCACTGCTTTCCTATCATCAGCATAATGAGCACGGCAAAACCCCGGAATTAATTAACAGACTAAAAGCCGGTGAATCCATCGCGTTAATTAGCGATGCAGGCATGCCGGCCATCTCTGATCCGGGATTCCTTCTGGCTCGTGCTGCTCATCAGGCGGGTATTTCGGTTGTTCCCGTTCCGGGTCCTGTAGCAGCAGTTACTGCTTTGGCAGCCAGCGGTTTGCCTTCGGACCGATTCATATTTGAAGGTTTTCTCCCCGCCAAGAAAGGACGTCAAACGCGCATCAAAGCTTTGATAGAAGAAGATCGCACGGTTGTTTTGTATGAAAGTCCGCACAGGATCGTTAAGCTAATGAAAGAACTGTTGGAGCATACCGACGAAAACAGACTCTGTGCTGTTGGTCGAGAACTAACCAAGATGTTTGAGGAAATCCGTCGCGGCACGCTTCGCGAATTGTATGATGAATTCTCATCACGCCCCAAGCAAAAAGGTGAGTTTGTGTTTGTCTTAGCCGGTAAATCATATTCTGAAGAGGAAGATCATTGACCAATTTCATAATGAATCAACATAACAAATGGCTGTTGTCGGTTTCAGCAGGCGTTTTACTTGGTTTCAGTTTTTCTCCATTTCCGTTTCCGTTTTTAATCTTTGCAGCCTTCATATTGCTGTATCGTCTATCCGACTTGTGCGGTAGCTTCCGTGATGCGGCCTATCACAGCTATCCGGCTTTCCTTGCATGGAACATAATTGCAACCTATTGGCTAACAATGGCAACAGTGGTGGGCGGAGTTGCCGCTATTCTAGCCAACAGCGCCATTATGGCAGTCGTTTTCGCACTGATGCACCTCGTTGTGAAACGCTTTAAGTCAGCCTGGATGGCAGCAGCATTAAGCGCCTCAGTTTGGGTAACATATGAATGGCTTCACCTTAAATGGGATTTGGCATGGCCCTGGCTAATCCTTGCCAATGCATGGTCTACGCACACCTGGGCCGTGCAGTTTATTGAATTCACAGGCTCACTTGGGGTTTCATTTCTGGTTCTGCTGGTTTCTTTTCTGCTATATGATGGCATCCGGACTTCATTTGAGTCACAAAATTCATCACCCTTTTATAAAGCCAAAAGCTTTATTTCTGGTGTTACAGTTTGGCTGGTCTCTGCCCTGCTTTCTTTGGTGATGCTGTGGAATCTGGATTTGGAAACTGATGAGTCCGTGCATGTTGTAATTGCCCAGCCCAACTACGACTCCTATCTGCCTTTGGCCGGATATCCGGACACATCAACGCCACTACTTGAGCTCACCGCCATGATTGATAGCGTTGTGACCGAGAATACCCAAATTATGTTCTGGCCTGAAAACGCCCTGATGGGAGGCGTGGATCAGCTTATCCAGTCGTATAACGACCGCCATCTGCTCATGAAAGCTGCTGAATGGAATGTGCCTATTGTAACCGGAGCACCCTATTTCATGTACTACCTGGATGAGAAGCCGCCCAGGGTTCATCGCTTGGATCGTCAAGGCCGGCCATTCAACTATTTCAACAGCGCCGTTGCCTATTATCCGGATGGTGGCATGGATTTCTATAATAAAATCAGGCTTGTGCCCATTGTTGAACGCATGCCGTTTGCACACACCCTTAGCAGGCTTCCTCTGCCTGTTGACTGGGGCGCTGTCACCGGCTACGGAAGAGGCACGGAAATGCGCCTTTTCGAAAGCAGAGGCGGCACTTTATCTCCCGCTGTAGTTTGCTACGATTCGGTATTTCCAGACGTGGTAAGAAGAAGCGTTGTAAAAGGCGCAGGCTTCATCACGGTAATCACCAACGACGGCTGGTGGGGCAACACAAGCGGACACATACAGCATTATGAGTTTGCCAGACTGCGAGCTATTGAAACCAGAAGAGCGGTAGTGAGAAGTGCCAATAACGGCATCTCTGGCATGATAACCGCCGACGGGCGCCCGCACACCAGAACGGAATACTGGACCCGCACAGCCTTCGAGCTGGAGGTGCCTGTATATGAGCGTCTCACATTTTATGTACGCTATGGCGACTGGTTTAATTTTATTATGCTCCTGCTCGCTGTATACGGGCTTGCAGGTATTTTTATCCTCAAACGGAATTAGAAAACTCAGGGTTTGCTTCCCAGTCTTTTCTGCCACTCCCATGCGGTTTGAGTCATATCGTCAAGACTATACGCTGCTTTCCATCCGAGCACGGTATTTACTTTTGTGGTATCGGCCCAGATTTTCACCACATCACCGGGGCGTCGATCCGCATACCGATAGTTCAGCTTCACGCCTGATGTTTTCTCAAAAGACTGCACCACCTGATCAACCGATACCCCGTTTCCCGTTCCGACATTAAAAACCTCCGTCTTGAAGTCGTTTTCTTTAGCGTAGTTCAGTGAATCCACGTGAGCACGCGCCAAATCCGAAACATGAATGAAGTCTCGGATACATGTTCCGTCGGGCGTATCGTAATCGTTTCCGAAGATTAGCAGCTCATCGCGCCAGCCTGCCGCAGTCTGAGTAATGAATGGCATGAGATTGCCGGGCACGCCTCTCGGGAGCTCTCCAATTGCTGCCGACTCATGGGCGCCAACCGGATTGAAATAACGAAGCAGTACGGACTTCAAGCCGTCGGTTAAGCGTGTGAATTCCTCAATCATGCCCTCAGCCCAAAGCTTAGAGTTTCCGTAAGGCGTGATGGACTTCGTGGTAGGAGTCGACTCGGTAACAGGTACACTCTCGGGCTCACCATAAACCGTGCAGGAAGATGAAAAAACAAAATACGGAATCTGAAAGCGTTCAACCGCTTTCATCACGTTTATAAGGCCGGAAATGTTGTTTTCGTAGTAAACGACAGGAATCTGAAGCGATTCCGTTACTGACTTTTTAGCCGCAAAATGAATGATGCCCTCAATGCCCTCTTCAGCCTCAAAAACCTTCATAAGTTCTGCGGAGTCTGTTATATCAGCCTCATAAAACGGAATGATTGTTCCGGCAAGATTCTCTAGAGTATCAAGTACGTTTCGTTCACTGTTTGAGAGGTTATCGATAATGACAACTGTATGTCCGGCTTTAAAGAGTTCAACAACCGTATGTGAACCGATATAACCAAGACCGCCTGTAACTAGAATTTTCATTCGTACCGTTTTTCTGATTTTAATTCGCCTTATTTTTGTGTAATGAAAATATCACTTTCAATCTTAGGATAAACCCCTGAATTCGACTTCCCCTTTTCTGTACTGATTTAATGCAAATCAATCGAACAATAAACTAAAAATAATGCTTGTGGAAATATTGTTGATAATTATTTAGTCATTTTATTGCTTTTGCCTAAATTTGTTAGGATATTTTCGAAACCTTCATTTACCAATTAAGATTTTACATGAGACTTCAACGATTCGCAGGCAATCGCCCCGTTCAAAACTATGAAATCAGAGGTATAGTCGAAAAAGCATTTTCTATCCAGTCTGCCGGCATGCCGGTTTTTTGGGAAAATATCGGTGACCCTGTCCAGAAAGGACTTCAAGTTCCGGATTGGATGAAAGGCATCGTTTCCCGCGCTACGATGCTCGACTCAAGCTATGGCTATTGCGATTCAAAAGGCATTCCTGTAACGAGAACTTTTCTGTCTGATCGTACCAACAGACTGGGCGGCAACAGAATTGAACCTAAAGACATCACCTTTTTCAACGGGCTTGGTGACGCGATTGCAAGGGTCTATGGACTTTTACCCACTGAGGCCCGTGTACTTATGCCCTCCCCAACTTATCCTGCTCATTCAGGTGCTGAAGCATCAAGAACTGGACGTGCAGCGCTCACCTACACCTGCCGACCAGAAAACGGTTGGCTTCCTGATCTTGCAGAAGTTAGCCGCATAGCCGAAGAAAATCCAAATGTCTGCGCCTTGCTAATCATAAATCCTGATAATCCGACCGGCGCTGTATGGCCAAAGCCACTGCTTGAAGGAATGGTCGAAATTGCGCAGAAACACGGCTTATTTATTATTTGTGACGAAATCTATGAGAATATCCTCTATGAATGTGAAATGACCCGCCTTGCTGAAGTGATTGGTTGTAAAGTGCCTGCTATTGTGATGAAAGGCATCTCTAAAGAGTTCCCGTGGCCTGGAAGCCGGTGCGGATGGCTCGAGTACCACAACCGTGACGCTTGCAGCTCTTTCGATTCTTTGTGCGTGACTATAGACCATGGAAAAATGACTGAAGTTTGTAGCACTACCCTGCCTCAGCTGGTAATCCCGGAAATCATGACGCATGAGGACTACCTCCCGTGGAGATACAAGATTCAGGGTGAACTTTCGGAGAAAATGACCAAAGTACGTGAAATGGTTAGGCGTGTACCAGGATTCAGCTGCGCTGGCGGCGGAGGCGCTTTTTATGCTGCCATTCACATGGATAACCCCGAGACTTTTGGTCTGCCAAAAGAAGAAATATCTGCCGAAAAGAATGCCTTAAT